>JAVBTH010000001.1:0-672584 GCA_031556235.1 Bacilli bacterium | reverse complement strand
GTTATATATATTCTTGGTCACGAACTGTTTCGTGGCATCTTTCATACTCGTCTTGATGATTGTTCGCGGTTGGGTACCAGAGAAATCACTGAAGGTCGTGCGGTAGTCGCCATCCTCAGTTAATATCACTCTTCCTTCATCGTCACTTTCTTCCATGACATAGTCACATTCTGTGATTCTCACATCATCAAAGTAGGCATCGCCGGAGTTATAAACATATTGAATGCGAGTTGTTACTTTGAAAGGTTCGGTAGCAAGAAGTTGCTTATATTCCGGTTTAAGTTTAACTAAAACAACTCCTAGTTGCCAATCCTCATTATGACAATCAAAGTCATAATTAAAAGTCTCTAGTAATACATCATTGTGTCTTAATTCAACACAATAACTAAACTTTCTCGACCATCTGTAGTGATCTAATAATGCTGCATTAGTTTCTTGACAAATAATCTCATCCGTATTTGATACATGATTTGCAACTGTTAATAAAGATTTAGCTTTAGCCCACATCGAGATGATAAACATACCATTTTTAGGCCAGTTACTTGGTTTCATGTTTTTACTAATTATGCATGATTTGTTATAGTTTCCCGCAATTTTAACCGCTTGTTCTCCTTCGACAAAATGACTTGTTACTAGTTCCGCATTCTGACCATCAATCCACCAGCCAGTAAATCCTGTACTATTTTCAAAGCCACCCAATGAGGCAGTGATAGTTTTTTGATGTGGAGCAATCGTGAAATTAGTTTTTTTGTTAGTATAATTATGATTAACTAGTTTGACTTTCTTCAGTTTATTTAGTTCCGCTACTTCGCTGTCGTCTTCATAAGTTGTTAAAATTTTACCCATAACATCTACAACATAATTGATGCGTTTTTTACTGATTTCATCAGTGACCTTTACTGTTCCATTACCACTTCTCCATATGCTTTTATTAAACACTAATGGAAGAGATGATTCAACTTCAGAAAATGGAATTATTTTAATATTAGTTACTTTCTCATTTTCATAGGTAATGTCTGTCTTCGTTCCATTTTGATCGGTAAGTTTAGAAAGTAATCTTTTATGCTGATACTCCTCAATTCCATCGCCTGAGTAGTTAAGCAACGTTTCGCTTGTGTCTGGATAAACAATTCGTCTCAACTGATGATTTGTAGGATTATATTCAAAATGAATAATGCGTCCCCGTGGATCTTCCATGCGAACTAGTTCTCCATTATTATAGTAAAAACCAACTATAGTTTTTTCTTTTGATACTAAATTTGTAATGACGTTTTCATCATAAATTATTTGGATATCACTTTTTTCAGAACTGCCGACGTCAACGAGTTTACCGTTATAGTTGAATCCTAAGACCACTCCCGAACTAAAAATGATGTAGTCTAGAGGTTGCTTTTTATATTCTTCAATCAGCCTACCAAGTGCTAGACAAATTTCTTTACGCAATTCTTTATATTTTTCAAGATTATCTTCAAGGCGTTTCTTCGTTCTTTTAAACGTTTTCTCTTGATCATATGCTTGTGCGTCTAGCAACTTTTTAGTAGCCTCTTCAATATCTATTTTTAGTTTGCTAGTTTTTTTGGTAAAATTGATTTCATCTCTTTGCATTCTTACTTGCACACTATTAATAACCTTATTCAAATCTCCCACTTTACTCTTTTCAGCAACTTTTAAATAATCTTTTTCATCCCCAACAACGGTTAATGATGGTTTATGGAGACTAAAATCGCCTAAATTCTTATCACTTGCTATCTCGCTTATTTCTACAAGATATTCATATATACGTTGCTTATCTTCATTAAATTTTTTGCATTCTTCATTATATCTTGTCTCATATTTAGTAAGCTCCGATTTCAAATCAAACAAATGATAATTTTCACCTAACTGAACAAGGTCATTAGATGTCTCATAAATTGCATCATAAACTTGTACTAATTGGGACTCTAAGCTAAATAAATCCTCTGTTCGATATGATTTTGGGAGAAATTCTGATATTTCACCACTTCTCTTTTTAATTTCTATCTCTTTAAAATGGTATGTATAAACAGAAGCATACTCAGTTGTTCTAGTCGTAATATCGCTTAGGATTGACACAGGCCTCGCCTTAGGAATACTAAAAGCACTTTCGATTGGCGATGTTGTCGTGTAATATGTTTCCACCTCTGTTCCGCGTGCCTTTAATTTGGTTCTCTTTACATTACTAGTCTTTTCTATTCCGGTGACAATTTTAATAAAATCTCTACTTCCACGATGATGCACCATGAAATTTGTAAACCCTCTTCTTATTAATCTTTTTTCACCTAAAAATATGTAATATTCTTTATCGTTTTCTTTGAATGTTTGTTCTAAGGATATTTCGAAGTCATATCCATTATAAGTAAATATTCCTATTTCTAATCGTACTTCTTCTTCAAGATTAAAACTATAAATGTCGCCATTATACCTACAAAAATGTGTATATTCGGGATTATATGTTTCGCTAAGAATATACTCAATTGCACTTTCAAAATCATAATGATAATCGGCAATTAATGCATCACCATTTTGGTTAAATGAGGCGTGTTGGACTGAGTATTTTTTGTCGTTTAATGTGTATATTTCATTTCCATAAATATCTTTTCTTACTTCACTTTGCTTAATGAACTTTTTATCGCCTACTTCATTAACATAAAAGTACTTTTCAATGAATTCATGTATGTCACCATTTCCATCTTCATAAATGTTGATTATTCCTTCTTGGCTATCAGGCAAACTTTTAATGTTTTTCTTAATTTCTTGGTCAATGTTAAGTTTCCAGCCGTTACCGACAAGACTATTTTTAGTTTCGCTATATCTAGACGAACGATAGATGTGTTTAATATCTAATGGAAGTCCACATGTTGAACCTATGATATCAATATGTTCATGTGCAACTTCACCGGTATCAATGGCCACCATACTTGTTCCGGCTCGACCTAGTTGTACATTCATTAGACTTTCTTCATGATCAAACATATTGTCGTAGAGATATTCTAACACTAAGCAACTTTGGCTATTACTTATTTCGATATAGCCAGTATTAGTTGAACTTGTTATCCAATTCAAATCAAAAACTAAATCTTCGTTACAGGCATACTTAGCAATGTCAAAACGGATGAAACCGTCCTTATCTCCGAGACTAAAACAATCAATAACGTTGCCCTTATGCGTTACAGTAATTGTTTTTTTCTCACTACCTGTATAACTCAATCTTTTAAGACATAAAAATGCATGGATGATTTTTTTGCCTGTTGGTATTTCATTTGTGAAGTTTTTAACTTTTATTCTTAAGTTAGATTCCACACCATTGACTATTCCTACTTTTCCCTTTTCAACAAGTTCTGAGGTTCTCGCATCATATATCTCAATTTCGCTACTCTCGACGACAATCTGTGGATCAATTGTTATTGGGAATGCTCTAGTTGCATCATTAATCCATGTTTTATCAGCGATGACTTTAAAGATGTATTCAGTCGAACTTACTTCTTCAATCTCATAGATGATTTCATTTGATTCTTCTCCCCTCGCATCAAACATTACAGGCGCGGGTATTGTGAATATGGTTTTCTTGTTGTCAGTTTTCTTGAATACGACACTCTTATTGTTATCGCCCAAGCTTACAGTGAGGTTTTTAACTTTAAGCGTAAAGCCATATTCATAACTTTCTAGTTGCTTATGAACAATGATATTCTCTTTGATGCGATTAGCTTCGGTTATGTATTCTAAATCACTGCTTTCTGTGAATCCCTTGTACTTAATCTTGTTGCCCTTTTCGACAATGGCTTTTACATCTTTGTTACGTTTATGAAACTTACGATGTTTTGATCTTTCTTTTCCAGACTTATCTTCGGCAAGTTCGTCATTATAATATACTGCAATTTCAGTTCCGTCTTCTTCAATGCAAAATAGTTTTTCTTCATTTGATGAATCAGAAAATGTTGCTTTGTATCTTTGCTGGTGACTTTCAATCTTTCCTCTACCTCTTTGTAAGGGATTAATATTTTCTTTATAAGTTTTGTGCTCACTATCGTAGTGATGACTTAAAATTCTAGTTCCTTGTTCTTGAGCTGGTTCTGATTTTACTTCTAATTCACTACTTGAAGCAGTATTTACTTCAGTAGTGGTAGTCTCTTGCTTATTGTCTACCTTATCTTCATGTGTATCTACAAATTTTTTCATTGTTTATTTCCTTTTTAATTTATTTCGTTTTTGATCACCCAGACTTGCTCCTCGTCTTTCTTTAGACGTCTAGCAATGTTATTTAGTTCTTTGTATGTTTTTTTCTTCTTTGTCATTTGATGAATACTTGTATATATTCCTTTACTCGTTGTTAATGTAATTGTCGCTCCACTTACTAATCCTGTTAGTAACGCTCCATCGATGATAATTGTATGCTTTAAATAAAACTCATTTCCTAAATATATTAAACTGTACATCACTAAGGCGATGGTTCTTGCCACTGCACTTAACTTAACATCCTTTTCGGTTGCACTCATATCCGATAGACCTGATTTCTTTCTTTTTAGAATCTTTTTATATAACTCCATTATCAGCATGGTTAAGACACTGGCAATCAGAGTTACATATCCTAGACTTATATAAAAATTTACTTCTTCTAATCCCGCAAAACTCATTTTGTTCACCTCCTGTTCATTTCCATAGTACAACGTGAATAAGTCAAAAATAAAGAAAATCAACTTGCTAATTTAGCAAGTGGTTTTCCTGGCATTTTCCATATATTTGTGTTATACATGCGCGTATTAATTTGGTTATAAAGTGACATTTTTTGTCACTCAAATTATTGAAAATAATCTAGTGTAATCTAAGAATGTTTTTTATTTCGCGTTTTAATTTTTTTACTCGCATATATTAAAGTGGGTGATTGTCATGCGAGCTTATATAAACATTAACGCCGTACAGTTAGAAGAGAATTATAAAATTATTAAAAAAAATACGAATAAAGATATTATTGCAGTTATTAAGTCAAATGCTTATGGACATGGATTAATTGAATGCGCCTCAATACTATCTAAATTGTCACCAAAAATGTTTGCGGTGGCAACCTTTGATGAAGCGATTAACATTAGAAAAAGCCTCATTTTTACTCCGATACTCCTGTTATCAAAATGTGTCGATGTGAAAACTTGTTATTATTATAAAATTACACTTAGTATTGTTAGTATTGAGCATCTAAAAATTGTGGCAAACTCTTCTGTGCCAATTATGATTCATTTATTACTAGATACAGGCATGAATCGCGACGGAATAAGAATTGATGAACTTGAAGAAGCACTGTCAATCATTAAAAAATCTAATCTAATTCTTAAGGGAATTTTTACTCACTTCTCTTCACTAAATAATTATGAAAAACAAAATAAAATATTTGAAGATGCTTTAACGCAACTTCCCGCTAAAAACCTAATCATTCATTCGCAGGCCACATCCACGATGTTGCTACAAAATGAAAAAACCACCGCAATTCGGGTGGGATTAGCGCTTTATGGCTTGGCGTATACTGAATTAGGTCTAAAACCAATTTTATCTTTGAAAGCTCCGATTATTCGTGAATCAGCCATTAAAAAAGGGGAGAGCGTTGGGTATGAAGAAAGCGAAATAGCTAAAAGTGATGGATATGTCCTTACAATCGGAATTGGCTACGCAGATGGTCTATGTAGGAACCGTCGTCACATTGGTTATATCGGAGATGATTATGTCGCGCAGATAGGCAATATTTGCATGGATCAATTAATGTTTTTTAGCGAAACGTCTCACCCAAACGGCGTAATAGAATTGCTTGGTGAACATATTAGCGTTAATGGATTAGCTAAGGTTTATAAAACTATACCTTACGAACTTGTCGCGCATTTAGCTTCAAGATTAAAACGACATCTTACAAGTAATTAGCCTAACGCAACATCTAAAACCATCATCAAAACAAAGCCAATCATTAACCCCCATGTCGCGACATGGGAGGTTTTTTCGCATTGTGATTCAGGTATAAGTTCTTCTGCGACAACAAAAATCATCGCTCCTGCTGCGAAGGCTAATGCCCACGGCATAAGTGTTGTAATATGTGAGGCTAATAAGATTCCAATAACCGCAGCGATTGGCTCGACGACGCCACTTAGCATGCCATACAGAAATCCTTTCTTACGACTGCCTGTTTCCTCTTTCATTGGTAAAGATAACGCAGCACCCTCAGGAAAGTTTTGTAAACCTATTCCAACTGCAAGGCCTAATGCTGACATAATTGCGGCGTCTCCTGAAACATTTAAGGCTGCACCAAACGCAAGCCCAACCGCTAATCCTTCTGGAATGTTATGTAAAGTCACTGCTAAGAATAATTTAGTGCCTCGTTTAAGGTTTGATTTTGGTCCTTCTTCTTGATTGGTTTCTTTATGAAAGTGCGGGATTATTTTATCTAATAAAAATAAAAATCCTCCACCAACAAGAAACCCAATCGCCGCAGGCAACCAGCTTATCATTGATAATTGTTTAGCTTGCTCAATTGAGGGTAGTAACAATGACCAAATAGAGGCCGCTATCATCACTCCAGATGCAAAACCTAAAAATATTTTTTGAAACTTGGCATTTAAATCTTTCTTAAAAACAAAGACAAGCGCTGAGCCAAGCGTCGTCATTAAAAATATAATTGATATTCCAATAATTGCTATGTAAATTTTATCCATCTTTAATCATCTCCATTCTATAATATAAGCACTTATTCTAATTGTGTTAATAATCACTCACAGTTATTGTTAACATAGTAGAATATTCCTATCAAAATGGGATGTCAATCAATATGATTTTCATTACATAAGCCAAATTAAAATTGCAACCCGAGAGCTGCAATCATTAAACATTATAAATTTAATTATTTAGTCGACATAAACTTGATTATTGCGCTTATAAAACCAAAGCACTATAGTCGCAATTGCGGCAACTAAGAATATAATTGGTGCAAAATTAAAGATTTCTCTTGTTTGCCCAACTACATTAAATGCTTTAAAAACTAATATGCTCGATTTCTGCACAGTTACTTCTGTTAATCCAGTTGGATCTGCGACAGCGTTAATCATTACTATACTTTCGATAAAAAACGCTAAATAAGTTATGATATTCACAAGAGCGCCCACTGCGTAAATGTATATGGCTCTTTTCCGAGTCTTAGCGTATTTACGATTCTTAAATATTGTGAAATACAACATTCCTCCAATAATAAGACTGTTGACGAAGAATAAAGCAAACATAATTATATAATAGTTAAAATCAGTTGCTTTATCAAAAATTAAACCAAAAATAATTGACAATAAACATGCGATAATGAAATAAATACCTAACGAGAGATAAAGAGTACTGGATGCTGTTTTTTTCATGAAGATTCCTTTGCTTTCTATAAAATAATTTTAACATCAAAATCTATAAATATATACGTTTTTTATTTTTTTCAATGGTAGTTTTTCTTAACCATTTTAGAATGGAACGTGATAGGTGCTTGTGTTATACTTATTTATATATAAGGAGAAAATCCATCCATGAGTAAAAACCTAATTTTTTGTGCCTACGCTTTAAATCCTTTGATGAAAACTAGTGTAAATCTGAAACACAAGGAACAGTCTAAAATTATATATTTAAGAAATATTGTTGTCGCTTTAGTGAGCGCTAAAAGAAATAACAAAGAATGTGATGTCGCTTTAGTAACTAATACTGAACTCCCAGTTGAATTTTCTGACATATTTAAAAAAGAAAACATTTTAGTAATCCACGAGGAATTTGACGAGTTTAAATTACCGCAGGAATATAAATGGGGATTAGCGTTTTATAAATTATGTGCGCTTAAAAAAGTTTTAACAAGAGGATATGATAATTACCTAATGTTTGACACGGATACTTATACGCAATCAAGCCTGGATGATTTATGGATTGAGACTAGAGATAGCATAATGCTATATAGTATCAACCAACGTTTCTCGAATAAGGATTACGCGACATTCTATCAAGAATCAAAGGATTTCTTGGGAACTGATAAACCAATCGCATATTATGGCGGTGAATTTATCGCCGGAAATAAAGAATTATTAGAAGTTTTTATTGGCAAATGCTCAGTCATTTTTGATAAAATGCTGAAAGAAAGTTTTGTCACGACCCACGGCGATGAATTTATTACTTGTATTGCCGCGGATCAAATGCGCGAATCAATTAAAAATGCTGGCGGTTACATCTTCCGCTTCTGGACCGGAACCTTCCGTATGATTTCAACAATCTATGCTTTCGATCCAATTAGTATTTTACACGTTCCAAGCGAAAAGGAAGGTACGTTTATTAAGTTATACTTATATTACGTAAAGCACAATAAGTTTCCAACAAATCAAAAAGTTCATAAAATGTTCCACTTTAAAAGAAAAGGACCATGGAGAAATACGAAAGATATAATTAAAAAAATTCTAAGAAGACAGTAGTTTTAAACGTCTTGTGACTTTCTTGGTCATTATAAATGCTTTAACAATTTTGTCGTTTCAATCTATTTACATTCTTGATATAATATATGGGATTAAAGGGGTAGACACATGAACACTTTTTATAAAAGACAAGGGGACAAAGAAGCAATCAGACTTTATAAAGCTTCAACATATTGCTATAACAAAGAATATCGCCTTCGTTATGTAATCATTTTCTTTTCTTTATTATTTTGCTTTCTTGGTATTTTCTTGAATTCTTATTTAAAACTTAATAACTTGGATACCTCTTCTGATGCATACAAAACGATTAATACCTTAATTGATGTTAACTCTATCATTTCTGGCTTCTATTTAATTTTACAAATCTTTTTAAATATTGTTTGCATTAAATCACATAAAGAGGCAGTTCATTTAGAAGAATTGTATGACAATTACATTTACGAAATTAAACCTAATGCCTATACAAGTAAGTTCATTTCTGAAGTAGTAATTGATGATTATGCTAGAAAAATTAAAAAAAGTGACGCCAATTTCACCCACAAATACGATGCGAATTTAAAAGATACAGTCTTTGAAAACCAAAAACGTATTGTTCAAGATAATTACGATACACTTCACTACGCAAAAAATAGATGGTTAATGCCTTCATGGTTATTTGTTATCATACTCATTATTATATTTGCTATTCTTGTTAATGATAACTTCATGGCTACATTACGTGGCATCTTCTTTCCTTCACTATCCGCGATTGTAATGATTGTTAATAGTCAATATAATCACACGCAAAGTACAACAGTTGTTCATACATGTTTAAACAGTATGAATAAAGTCACCATACCGAAACCCACTGATGTCCGCAACGTGCAAGATGCTATTTTCAATATTAGAGTTAGTTCATTTATGACGCCAAACTTTATTAGCAAACTTTATAAAAAGAATGCCAAAAAAGAAGCCTTGCAACGCGAAAGAATCTTGCAAAAAGAACGCATCGAAAAAGAAATAAAAAAGAAAGAAGCGCAATTGGCAAAAGCCCCTAAAGTTGTGGAGAAGAAAAAAGTTGCCACAATTGATAAGCCAGTAGTCACTCCTCCTGTTGCAAAAGCTACAACGAAGCCCTCACCTAAGGTTGAAGTAAAATCTACAGTCAAGACTGAGACGAAACCTATTGTAAAGACAGAAAGCAAGCCTGTAGCAAAGACAGAAAGTAAAACCAAAAAAGCCACTGTAAAATGATGCAATTTCTGCATCTTTTTATTTTTAAGATTATTAAAAGCATATTCCAGTAAATAAAGCATTATTATGTGTATAATAATATATGTAAGTGCAAAGGAGATTATTTATGGCAAAAGTACTTTATATTACCGCGAATGTCAAAAGAGTTGAGGATTCCTGTTCATTAACAGTAGGTGAGGCTTTTATTAACGAATATAAGAAAAATCATCCAACTGATACCGTTACCCACATTGATTTATTTAATCACAAAATAGCATCGTTAAACGGCATGATAATTGCTTGCTTGTTTGGTGCGGTTAAAAAAGAAGATTTAGATCCAGTCAATAAGTCACAATTTGAAATTCTTGAGAAAAATGTTGCAGAATTTTTAGGCGCAGATCGTTATGTATTTGCAATACCTTTATGGAATCTAGGTTCGCCTGCAGTCGTTAAGGCATATTTTGATAATATCAGTATCGTTGGGAAAACATTTAAATATACCGCGACTGGACCGATCGGTTTACTCCAAAATAAAAAAGCCATTTGTATTCAAGCAGCGGGTGGAATATATTCCACTGGTCCAATGTCTAGTTTGGAGCATAGCATGTCTTACATTCATAGCATGATGAATTTCTTCGGAGTCACTGACTTTGCTCCAGTGTGGGTCGAAGGCGTCGATGATCAAAGATTTGATAGAAATCAAATCATTAAGGATTCTGTCAATTCCGTAATTAAACTCGCTAAAAACTTCTAACCGTGATTATCACGGTTTTTTTATGCTTATGTGATTTGACAACCTCTTCTTAACCAACTAAGATATTCTTATACTAAAGGAAGTAGTAAAATGAAAATATATAATAAATTAAGATCTAAATTAACTATCTTTGTAAACAGGCATCCGCTAGTTGCAACTTTCCTCTTTGTCTTTATTGCGAACTTATTAATCGTAGTGCTGACCGCGGCTTTAATGATGCTTCTTAAAACTGGCGATTCGCGGTTTGATACGTTCCATTCCGCATTATATGAATCGCTTAAATGGCTCGTAAATTTTGGTGGCACACTTAGTGAGAGCAACCATTTGATTAGATGGATATCTATACCTGTCGGCTTGTTAGGGGTGGTAATCTTTTCTGGAACTATTATTGCGCTTACTACGAATGCATTCCGTAATTACATGTCAATCAAAATTGAAGGTCGCGGAAAATTAAAATTAGATAATCATTACATTATTTTAAATTACAATACCAAAGTATTAGCAATTTTAATAGAGATGCTTTATAGCAATGTAAAGGACACAATCGTCCTCTTATCAGATCAAAGTCGTGATGAAATATACACCGCAATTGCAAGTGAAATCGCAGTTAGAAAACAAAAACCTACTGGTAAATTAAATCTAATTGTCAGAAAAGGCGATCCATTTATGCACAGCGAATTGACTGCAATTGGTGTTAATAAAGCTAAAGGTGTCCTCATCATGGATAAAGATCATGCCATAGAAAAAAATAAAGAACTTAGTACTAGCGATTTTGAAGTATTAAAACTATTAATCTCCATCGCCGAACTAGATGTTAAAGATAATTGTCAAATAGATATTGAAACTGAGTCATATGAAACTGTCGAAATGATTAATAAGATTAGTAAAACGGTTGATTTGCTCAAGGGTAAATCCATCAACTCCTTCTCTTTCAATCGTAAACTAGGGCAATTCCTCGCTTTATCCGTTATTTGCCCTCGCATAACTGGTGTATTATATGATTTGCTGTCGTTAAGCAATTTCGAATTCCGGACAGTCGAAAAGATTGATTTAGAAAAGTATTTGCAAGAGAACTATAACTCGATTCCCATTGCAACTTTAGAAAAAACATATGTCTTATCTTCAAGCGCTAGTAACGTAAATAAAAAACGCAGGGCGCCTTTTATCACAAAATCTCGCATTGAAGCATCTAAACTTAACATCGAACAAGATAGTGAACTATTTATTATTGGAGAAAATAAGCGGCGAGAGTATTTACTTGAATATTTGGCAAAGGCTGAACATTTAAGTATAAAATGCTATGATACCCATGATCGAAAAACGTTTATTGAGGATTTGAAAACCGCGAAAACTAAAAAAATTGCTCTTATATTAAGTGATGACACCGTTGAGCAAGACCAATTAGATTCTAATGTTTATTTGACTCTCATTGATTTGCATAGTGAATACAACGGACATCCGCCATTTAAAGTTGTCGCCGAAATTATTAATCCAAAAAATCAAAGCAGCATGGAAAGGTTTAATATTTTTAACCTTATCGTCTCTAACCGCATCATTAGCTTCTTTGCTATACAAACATTAATGAGCGTTCATTCAAATAATTTCTACGAAGAACTATTTACACATTTTAAAGATGACAGAAAACATCACTTTGATATTTGGGTCAAGGAAGCTAAACATTTATTTGATTTTAATGGCAAACATCGACTTGTTTTTGAAAGCAAGGCGGATTTTATTCAAGCAGCGTTTCTTGGTACAAATAAAAAAGTTATGCCAATTGGAAAAATCGAACACGGCAATAACATTTATTTTTCCGAAAACACTGATGAAAAAGTTAAATTTATCTTGAACGCTACTGACCACATTAGTTATGTAGAATACTTATAATCTAAAGCACTTAAAAACTCTCTATCCACTTTAACGTGATAGAGTTTTTTTAATCTTAAATTACATTAAACAGATTAAACCTGCGACAATTAGCGCTTGTCCGCTTAAATAGAGAAGCATAATGTAAAAGTCGCGCCTCTTAATGTCTTTTTTATTTGTGACGTAGTTAACAACTAAATCAGAGATAATATACAAAATGTAACCTGATAAAACAAGAATTCCCGCGGTGGTCTTGCCATCAATAAGCAACGCAATACTCATAACTAAATTTACAGCGTGTAAGCACATGTATGCCGCGCCAAAGAACGCTACATGAGGATTAAGTTTACCGCGGTTTCTGTAACTAATGTAGGCCACTACTGCCATGACTCCAGCTATAATCAGATAAACATAAAATGGAACAATATATGTAAGGTGTGTAACCATTACAACCATATTTAAGATGTGTCCAATGCCAAAAACTAATGCTCCTAACAAAAAGTCTTTAACAACTTTGTTTTTAATTTCGAAGTAATCGCCAATCATCGCAAGGAGGCAAGAAATGCTAATGAGTATTGATGCTCCTTCAATCGATAGTGCAACTGCGCCCAAGGCAAAAAGACAAAATGGTTTAGTTATCTTGCGAGCTTTTTCTTTCTCTAAGAAGCAAAAGATTAAATGCACAAGCGAAATTGTTAAGAACAATGTGCAAAATATAATAGTTAATGGTTTCATGGTTGAAATCTCCTAATTCTTAATCATTTTACCATAAACCAAGCCATAATGGTTATAAGCTAATCTATATAAGTCCTAATAGACTAGGTCCTGTTGCCCGATATTCTTCAACATAACTATCAATTGTGCTTTCATAATAAACTTGATAAGTTAAAAGGAAATCACTAAAGGAACTAAAGTTCTCAACTCGATAATAATATCCGCCATCCTCTTTTGCATCAGGTCTAACTTTTTTTGTAAGTTTTGTTATTTGCTTATTACTAAATCTTTTAACGCCAAACGTCGCGCATAATTCTGTATATATTGCTATATCAATCTTACCAAAATCTTCTTCATCTTTAATCAAAGAAAATCTGCTAACCATCGCCTCTTCTTCATCGCTATAATTCGCTATTGTCACTTCGTAAAAATCATCATTTTCAATTAATATTTTAAACGTTTTAGAAAATTCAAAATCTCTTGTTATGATATAATCAGTTTCATATTTTGTAACAAAAGAATCTACGAGTTGCTGGTAATACACTAAATTTTCTTTGGTTTCTTCTTGAGATATTTTTTTATAGTTTCCACTATGGAAAACTGTGTTTACTACCTCGCTAAATTTACATGAATTTAGAAAAACTATAGAAGCAGTGAGAACCATTATTTTAAGTATTTTGCTTTTCATACTTATCTCCTCCTAAGATTGGTAAACCACATATGTAAATTCATGTATTTCAAAATCATAGAATGCCAGATCATAGTTTCTCATTCTGCCTTCAATAGATTCATAAAACGTCCAATCTTTAAAGTAATACACACTGGTTTCTTCGTTAATTGTCAGATCCAAACTATGAAACATTTTAAGTGAATATTGAGCGTTTTCTATTGCTTCTTTTATAAATGTGGGACACGGAAACTCTTTCCATCGATGGTTTTGTCTAATAGATTTTTCAACAGTTTCATAGTCAAAGTAAGCGAAATCATACTTATGCAACTCTTTTGAATCACGGCCACCCGATTCATAGAAAACATCATGCATTCCGTGCCTTTCATCAAAACCTAAAAAACCGAATTCTGGTAGCGAATCATCATCACAAGAAACTAGCGTTAAGAGTAGTAATGGCAACAAAAACAGCTTATTTTTCATATTTGTTGCACACTCCAATAAAAGCAAAGTTTGAAATAAAAACACTAGTCCAATTTATTGTGACTAATAAAACAATTTTTTCAATAATACCAACCGGGTCAATTAAGACAATAACGAAGAACACGCCAATTGCAACTAAAGTTAAAATTAAAGAAATTACTAAGCAATTTGTCAATATTGTAGTTTGATATTCATCATAGCTCTTCTTTCTTTTCGATATGAAAAATATCAGAACAGTTGTAAGAACAAAAAACGCGATTGCCAAATAAAGAAATCCATTATTATTCAAAAATCTACTCCAAAACTTCATTAAAGAGTTATGAGTATTATTAGCGTAATATAGCGAGCTTTTAATTGATTGTGAAAAATTTGCAAGTGTAAAACATATTACATAAAACATCGTAAAAATTGTCAAGCAAATTGAATTGATTACTGGCCGTTTTAATAGATTTTTCATTGTTTTTCTCTCCTTTTTTTAAATACAAACATTTCCTCAATTGACACTTTGAAGTATTTGGCCAAATCATATGCTAACCAGATAGATGGCTCATATTTTTCCACCTCAATTGCATTAATTGTTTGCCTTGAGACTCCAACCGCGTCCGCTAAATCTTTTTGTGTTAGTCCATTTTGTTCTCGAAACTTTCGAACATAACTTTCCATACTGTTCTCCTTTGCTATTACTTAGTCAAGTACACTTTACATATACATTACTACTATTTAATTCTTGTGTCAAGTTTGCTTGACTCAAATCATGAAAACTTGCAATTATGACATTAAAAATATATAGTAATCTTACGTAAATCAAATATACCTTCAAGGAGGATAGTATGATCACAAAAGAAAAACAAAGAAGACATTTCTTAGTTTTGATAATTTCCGCAATAGTAGCGGCATGTTTGTTTTTGCTCGCTCATGTTTTAATAATGCTTGACCTTCCTATATTTGCACCAATAACAGATCTTATGCCTAGTATAATTATTGTCGCAATAATGCTTTTATTACTAATCGCTGCGGCTCTTTTCATAAAAAAGAATCCTGCTATCCCACTACTATGTGTAACTTTATCAGTTTTGGTTGGATTCTTTAGTTTAATCGGTCTTTTCTTTTTTCCATATGATACTGTATCTAAAACTACTGATTTTAAGCATTATAAAACTTTCGATGTAATGGTTTATGACGAGGCAAAAAAGTTTTTTCCAGATGATATTAACGAAATTGAAGTTGTGACATACTCTTATTACTACTCTTATACTTATCACTCAGCTTATGAAATATATTTAGAAATTAAGCTCGGCGATGAAAAATACGACGAATTCAAATCTGCGATTAAGTTAAAATATGACAAACTATCGCCAATAATAAATGAGTATAATACTGATTTTTATGAATATGTTATTGAAGACTACATTACTGCCAAATCACAAATAAAAACAGGCTTATATAGTGACTTTATTAAAATTGCTTATTCAGATAAAGATAACACAATTATTTATGAATACATGCGCTTAAAACGAGACATTAAATTTGACACTATAGATTTTGTGTATTTTGAAAGATTCAATGTTGGCCAATATGATTATGTAAATCGATTATTTAAATAGATTTTCAAATTAATCATTATTTACTAAAAAAAGCCCCAAGTTTTTAAAGAACTCGGTACTTTAAATAGTGTTTTAAAGAAAGATGCACATTGGTTTTCCCACAACTTACTTTACTTTTTTATTAATGTAATCATATGTAAAATTAATCATCTTGTAGCTTGAAGTCTCATTAATCGCATAAGCATAAAAGTTTCTATATGGAGCTGCGTCCATCCCATTGAGATCGATTATAAAATTATAATTAATATTTAAATCGATTTCTTGATCAATATAAACATAAATATAACTTTTTACCGGTGGTCCCATTGTAGCGGTAAATCCCCCTAAAGAATATATGGCTATCTCTTTTTCATATTTTTCTACATAAACTTTGCGTGGAAGAGTAATAGTAGTATCAATATTTTCAAGAATCGCGATATTAAAAAATATATATTCTATAAACCCAGTGTCGGTTCCAACTTTCCGCTGACAATCCACACGATACATAAATATATTGTCATTATTATCATTTTTTAAAAGACAAGTAAAATTTTCAGTATCATATCCACAAGAACTCAAAAGAAAACAAGACATCAGAACAAGCATTATCCCATGTTTTTTCATATATTATTCTCCTAGCACTTACTTATAATCATTATAACATTGCTTTAAATACATCACAATCAAGAAAAAACAACCGCAACATGATTATTTTGAAAAACCTCTATTTTTCTTCATCTATATGATATTATTGACATGAGCCCTTTTGTGCTCAAGAGGCACCATAATATGAATAACACAAAGAATAACACTATTAGTAAAAGTTTTATCTCAGCACATGAAATAACAAAAAAATATGTTACTGGTAAAACCGAAGTTTTTGCGGTTAATGACCTTTCGTTTGAAATAAAAGAGGGAGAGTTTGTCGTTATTTTAGGCCAAAGTGGTGCGGGAAAAACTACGCTTTTAAATCTCCTAGGAGGAATGGATAGCGTAACTAGCGGCAGCATTTATGTGGATGGTAAAGATATCGCCACTCTTAATGATAAAGGCTTAACGCTATATCGTCGTCATGATGTAGGCTTTGTTTTTCAATTTTATAATCTTATGCCGAATTTAACTGCTTTAGAAAACGTCGAATTAGCAACCGAAATCTGCAAGGATGCCCTTGACTCTAGAGAAATCTTAAATCTAGTGGGTCTTGCTGAACGTGCAAATAGTTTTCCTTCCCAATTAAGTGGTGGAGAACAACAACGAGTTTCTATCGCACGCGCCATTGCCAAAAATCCGAAACTTCTTCTTTGTGATGAACCAACTGGTGCGCTTGATTATATTACTGGTAAAAAAATATTAAAACTTCTCCATGACATTTCGCGTTCCAAAAAGAAAACGATTATTGTCGTCACACATAATAGCGCAATCAAAGATATGGCGGACCGCGTTATCTACATCAAGAATGGAAAAGTAGAGAATTCTACAATAAATTCGACTCCAAAAAATATTGAGGAGATTGAATGGTAATGAAAACATTTTTAAAAACTATTCTACGTCTATTAAAATCTCAAATTGGCCGTGTTGTGTCGATTTCGATGATTATTATGTTAGGCGTCGCACTTTCCACTGGAATTGGAGCAAGTGGACCTAAGATGCAGCAGTCTGGAGATGCTTATTATACCCAAGAAAATTTGCCTGATATAAATGTGAAGTCTACTTCTTTATCTGGCTTCACTTCTGAACAACTAGATTTTTTTGCAAATCACTCATCTGTCCAGACAATGGAAAGCTTTGTCTCTTACGATCGTGAATGTAATGATCATATGACTCGGTTTTACTACTATGATTTTAAGAACAAGGAACTCTCAAAACTTCAATTACTTGAAGGAAGAATGCCTGAAAATGCCTTTGAAGTCTTGTCTATAAGAGGTGCAAACAACTTTCATAATTATATGATTGGGGACACCTTCAACGATAACGGACAAACATATCATGTAGTCGGCAAAGCCGCCGATCCATTACTATTTTATAAGAAAGATATACCAAGTAACGAAGAAAATAAAAATCTTGAAGCAATACTATGCTTTGATAATAAATACTCTCAACTACCAATCGTTAGTGATATTTTCTTAAAGCTAAATAGATCTGACTCTAATAATATCTTCACGAATAAATATCAAGAATACATTGAACAAAAAATTGAGGTTTTTGAGAGCGAACTAAGCTCAGATGATTTAGTTTATTTAACACACGAGGAAATGATTAGCCTTAAAGCTTACAAAGAGAATATAAAGAAAATGATTTCCATTAGTTATATTTTTCCAATTTTCTTTATTGTCGTCATTAGCTTAGTGGTTTTAACGACGATGACTAGACTAGTCGAAGATGAACGTAAAACAATTGGCTGTTATTTATCTCTAGGATACAAAAAAAGCAGCATTCGTTTTAAATACTTGTTGTTTGGAAGTTTGTGCTGCTTGTTAGGCGGATTGCTTGGCATCATAGTCGGAGAATTAACATTAACCAACTCCATCTATGTTTCATTTGCAGGTTTATTCTACATGCCAAAAATGAGTCCAATCATCAATGTTAATTTTGGGCTAATATCTTTTGGTGTGATTGCTTTAGTAGCGTTAATTATAACCAATTCCGTCTTAAATAAGTTTTTTAAAGAAAAACCATGTCAACTGTTCAATGTTAAAGCACCAAAAACTGGCGGAAAAGTTTTTCTAGAGAGAATTCCGTTTATATGGAATCGTCTCAAATTCAAATACAAATCTTCGTTTCGAAATATCTTTCGTTATTTAAAAAGATTCTTTATGACTGTCCTATCCACTGCCGGTTCAACTGCCTTAGTTTTTGCGGGATTAGGTCTTAGAGACGCAACTATTAAAGATGCAACCATTAGAGCGGGCGGTATGGTGGAACTAATTGCCTGGATTATAATTGCCTGCGCCGCTATATTAAGTATTTTAGTTACATTTAATTTAACTAATATGAATATCGAAGAACGAAAAAGAGAAATTGCCACGCTTAAAGTTCTCGGCTATAACAACTTTGAAGTTGTGGGATATATTTATCGAGAAGTTTTTATACTCTGTTTCATCGGGATTGCTTGTGGTTTGCCACTTGGCTATTTCTTTGTAGATTTTGTATTCACATATCTAGAGTTTGGTGCCTTAGCTGATGTTAGTTTATTATCATGGTTTATGACTGCAATAATCTCTTTTATATTCGTGTTCATCGTTGACGCAATGCTTTATAATAAAATAATAAAAATTGACGCGATTAGTTCTTTAAAATCGATAGAATAAACGATACTTTTGTCTGCAAAATAATAAATACCGAACTCCTTTTGAGCTCGGTACTTTTATTAATTCGATATTAAACAAACTAAATTATATTAATCCCAGTTTTTCATTCAAGAAATCAAGAAATTCAGTATTTCCCCACATTCCGACCGAAATATCATATTGTTCACAAGGATATGATACAGCATGAACGATAAACGTCTCCTTTGGTAAATTATAAGTTTTTAATATGGATTTCATTTTGTTGAGCGTTATAGGTGCTAAAGAATTAACTTCTTCTGGTGTCTTTAATCTATTTGTCCCACTCAATGCACCACAAAACCATTTTTGGTTATTTTGCCAACAATAAACTTCAATCCCTTTACCATCACTTAACTTATAATACTCAAGATAATCTTCTATATTACTGTAATTGGAAAATAATTTTGGTGCCATAGTTAACGAAGCAACGATAACCATTGAGAAACTTATTAAATTGAGCATTATTGCAATAATCGAACGATGCTTCTTCTTTTTTTGGCTATTTGCGACCTCAATCGTAAGATTATTTATCTCACTTTGACCTAAAAGTTCGTTTGCAGAGACTTCTAGTATCAAAGAGATTTTATTTAATGTTTCATAATCAGGGTATCTCAATCCATTTTCCCATTTTGAAATAGTTTGTCGTGTTACATATAACAAATCAGCAAGTTCTTCCTGGGTCAAATTCTTCTCAATTCGTTTTTCTTTAAGTATACAACCAAATTTCATAAATTATCTCCCTTCCCTACTTTATTCTATGCACTAAATATTTTAAAAATAAAGAACCAGTTTGGCACCTTTCGAAATAAAATTATAACCTTATAAAACATCTTGCCAACTAAACGAAACAATATGAATAATCAAAACCATCGTTCAAAGCATAAGCGTGAACAGATTCTATTACTCCTCCAACTGTTAAACCGCTGCAGTCAATATTAAAATTATAATGAACATCTGGATTATGTTCTTGATTAACATAAATTTCAATATGAGATTTTATCGGTACAGGCGTTCCAACAACAGGTTTAGCGCCTAAGGCATATAATGTAATATATTTTTCATATTTTTCTACATAAACTTTATTTGGAACAATTACAGTTATATCAATATTCTCAAACTTTTCGATTTTAAAAACAAGATAGGTTATAAAGCCAGTATCAGTTCCAACTTTGCGCTCTCCATATAGCGAACTTACATAAATATTTTCGTTATTTTCGTTTTGAAAATTGCAAAAAAAGTAATCTGTATCATATCCGCAAGAACTTAAAAGGAAACTAGCTATTAAAATAAACAGTAATCCTATTTTTTTCATATTAGATTCTCCTAGCACTTATTTATAATTATTCTAACATTCTTTAAAATATCTCACAATAACAACAAAAAAACAAACTCTGCTTGAGTTTGTAATTTTTAACTTGGTGGGCGTAACAGGAGTTGAACCTGCACGGGCTGCCCCACTAGATCCTAAGTCTAGCGCGTCTGCCAATTCCGCCATACGCCCGGAAAAATAAAATGCGCTAATGCGCGGTAATAAATAAGATGGTGCCGACTATAGGACTTGAACCTACAACCTATTGATTACAAATCAATTGCTCTGCCAGTTGAGCTAAGTCGGCATAAAATGGTGGACGCTGCAGGGATCGAACCTGTGACCTCTTCCGTGTGAAGGAAACGCTCTCCCGACTGAGCTAAGCGTCCGATTACCTTAACGCTTAATTAGTTTAGCAAACTTACACGGATATTTCAACACCAAATATATAAGAAACAAACGATATAATTATTCTAGAACTGGTAAATTTTCTTCTTTTTTAATTGTTAGATTATTTATCCAAGTTCCACGACTTACTAGATATAATCCTAAAGCCGCTTTAATAATGTCACAAGCCTGAACACAAATGTATATTACGATAATCCCAACCCCTGTATAACTTGCTAATACCCAACCTACTGGCACCGCCACTAGCCACATACAAGTGAACTCCAAAAACAATGTAAGTTTTGCATTACCCCCTGCTCTTAAAGTTTGATAACTGCTGACGCATAAACTATACGCCCATAACAACGAAGCATAAACTAATATTAGTTGCGTCGCTACCTCTTTTTGCCCTGCATCAACTTTATTAAACATCATTGGAATGAATGGTGACGCCACCGCCATCAATACTCCCGCTGCAAGCGATATAAGAGTGCCTAATAAAAATAGTTTCTTAGCATTATCCTTTGCTTCCACCATCTTGTTAGCACCAAGCAGACCGCCCACCATAACTCCAGTTCCAACTGAAAGGCCTTGGAAAATGATACCAAATATCTCAGATACGGTTGATACGACACTTAAAGCCGATAGTACTGAATCACGTTGTGCATAAGCAAGTGATAAGAAGATCATTCCTAGCGCCCAGAGCATTTCATTGATAAATAATGGAATTGTTTTACTTGTAATATCTTTTGCTAATTTCTTTTCAATTTTAAAATTAATATAAAACCGCCTGCAAAACGCTTCTTTTCGTCCATGTGAAATCGCAATAATCACAATTAATTCCACAACACGTGCGATTATAGTTGCATAAGCAGCACCTGCTACCCCTAACTCCAGACCATAGATGAATAAGGCATTAAAAACAATGTTACAAACTAGTGCAACAACGCCAGTATATAAAGGTATTTTAGTTTTGCCCATTTCTCTTAATGTATTAGAGTAAACGACACTTACCGCGTAAGGCACATAACTCAATATAATGATATTTAAATATTCTTTACCCAATCGCAAAACTTCTTGGGCTTCTTTATCTGCTTTGCAATAAAACCAAATGAGTTTCTCACCCCAAATGTAATAGATTGGAATTAATACTATTAATAGTCCAATAGTCATGATTAATTTATATCTAAAGGCTTGTTTAATATGTTCCTCGTCTTTTGCCGCGAAAAACTGTTGAATAAATATTCCGGCTCCGGCTGTCACGCCATAAGCCGCAATGA
This sequence comes from Bacilli bacterium, assembly GCA_031556235.1. Taxonomy (GTDB): domain Bacteria; phylum Bacillota_I; class Bacilli_A; order RFN20; family CAG-826; genus JAVBTH01. Next base: position 650,529 of record JAVBTH010000001.1, on the reverse strand, counting down.
TAAATAAAAATGTTGCTTGATTAGCAGCATAAACTGCTGATACAGCAGCGTTAGATACACCGCCAACCATCAAATTATCAACAAAATTAACGATAAAAGAAACGAGCGTTTGTAGCATAACTGGAAAAGCAATTACAAAAAAGGACTTAAGAAATTTCTTATCTTTAAATAGATTTTTAAGTGTCTTCATCATCATTTCTCCTTGCTAATAAAAAAGCCCGTAACGGGCATTTTAATCGAAATGGTGGGCCTTAATAGATTTGAACTATCGACCTCACCCTTATCAGGGGTGCGCTCTAACCAACTGAGCTAAAGGCCCTTCGCATTACATTAAATAAATATACTATAAGATATAATTTAATGCAACATTATTTTTTCTTTTTTATTTCTTTATCTTAATAACAACATATGAAAACAACTATACTCTACCGATACTTTCATATATTATCTGATTTTGTTTCATCGTCTTAACATCATAACAGTTACGACCATCCAAGACTAAAGGAGTTTTCATTAGAGTAACGTATTTTTTTACATCAAATTGCATTATTTCATTCCATTCTGTAAATATGAAACATATATCCGCATTAGCAATCGCCTCTTCTATGCTATCTTCACAAATAACATCCGGAAACAATGCTTTAACTTGTTTATTTGCTATTGGATCAAAAACATGAACTTTCGCCCCTTCTGCTAGCAACTGCGAAATATTGTTAATCGCAGGCGCTTCTCTTAAGTCATCTGTATTTGGTTTAAATGTTGCACCTAAAATAGCAACTTTCACATTTTTAAAACTTTTAATATGCTTTCTTGCCTTATTTAAAAGAACCATTTTTTGCTGCTCATTAACTTCAATTGTCGCCTTAATCGTTTTTAGTTCATGTCCATGGACCGATGCAAGCCAATGTGTCGCTTTTGTGTCTTTAGGAAAGCAACTGCCACCATATCCCACTCCGGCTTTTAAAAACTTATTACCGATTCTAGAATCATGGCCCATGCCTAGGCTTACTTCACTTATGTCAGCGCCTACAACTTCACAAAGGTTAGCTATTTCATTAATAAACGATAGTTTAAGCGCTAAAAAGTCATTTGAAGCATATTTGACTAACTCAGCACTTTCGTTATTCATAAATAACAATGGAGACGAAACACCACTATACATCTCTTTAATTAATTTAATTTCATTATCTCCGTTAACGCCAACAATAATTCGTTCAGGATTCATAGTATCGCTGATGGCAGTTCCTTGCGATAAAAACTCTGGATTTGAGATAATGCTAAATTTATATTTACTTCTTTTACAAGTTTCCTTAACTAAGCTCGCTGTTCCTACTGGTACAGTGGATTTTATGACAATAACCGTGTCCTTTTGTGCATTATCAATTATCTTATCAATGACATTATTAAAAACAGAAAGATCTACAGATCCATCTTCCTTTTCTGGAGTTCCCACACATATGACTATCGCCTCAGCGTCCGAAATACTTTTAGTTATACTATTTGACCAAGTTATTTGTTCACCAACTTCATTAAGTAGTTCTTGTAGTTTTGGCTCAAAGAATGGCGCGATATTTTTCTTCAGTTGATTTAACTTATCTAGGTCTTTTTCCACGCAAACAATGTCGTGTCCATTCTTTTTGAAACACAACGCACTAATTAAGCCGACATATCCAGCGCCAACGATGCATATTTTCATAAATAATTCTCCAATGTGATTTATTTAGATTCTAATTATATTATAACATAATTTATAGCACTAAATCGCCAGGTCTAATTAATTTCCATTTTCTAAAAAGATAATCCAAAGCAAACACCATTACGATTGGCAAAACAAAATGTAAGAGAATGATGCCAAGAATCATCATCTGTTTGTCATTCATTACTTCGATGGTTCCAATTTGCCCAACAAGTGCGCAGGTTCCCATTCCGCTTCCTGCAACACTTGATTCCATTTTGAAGACACAAGTAGCAAGAGGTCCTAATATTGCTGAAGTAATAATCGTTGGCAACCAAATTAACGGGTTTTTAACAATGTTTTTAAATTGTAGCATTGAAGTTCCAACCCCAACTGAAATTGCTTTACCAATACCATTTTCTTTATCCTTTAAGGTCATAACTGCAAATCCGATCATCTGTACACTACAACCTACGACAGCAGCACCACCCGCTATACCAGATAATCCGATTGAAGTCGCAATTGCCACAGAACTAATTGGAGCGGTAAGTGCCATACCCATTAACACCGAAACAATTATCCCCATAATAAATGGTTGCTCAGCTGCAAAGTAATCTATAATTTTTGCTAATCCATCTATGAGCCATTCAATCGGAAACTTAAAGAGCCATCCAACAATAAAGGCCGCAATCGCAATGAGCAATGGGATAATTATGATATCAACAGGCGTTTTCTTTTTAAACACGTATTTAATTATTACCATACCAGTTACAGCGCATATATAAGCCATTAAGGGATTACCTTTACTAATTAGTGTTCCGATAGCTCCCGCTATTCCAATAGCAAGGATATGAATAGGAGATTTAAAAACACTCATCCCTGCGCCAACGCCAATTCCAATTCCCATTAAGCCAATCAATAATATAGCCAAATCTAAAACTCTATTTTTAACATCAAAGCCAAAAATTAAAGTATCAACAGGTAAAAATCCTGCTAGAGTTTTTATAATCGTGCCGACAATGAGTGTAGCAAAAAGCCCGAGAGCCATCCCATTTGACGATTTAATAATAAATTTCCACGATCTTGCAAAAAAGTCTTTTACTGACTTTTCTTTTTTAATTTCATTTTCTTCCATAACTTCACCTAATTCTATGTAGATAGGTTACCATTTTTGCGGAAAAAAATAAATATTTATATACGTATGCCTTTGAAATAATTGATGATTCCTAGACAAATTGCCTTGCTTATTTCATTTTGATAGTTAGAATTAATTAATTTGTTTCTCTCTTGCGTATTTGAAAGAAAACCGCATTCTACTAGAATTCCTGGTATGGTAGTTTTTTTAAATAAATAATAATCTTCAGCGTGTAAAGGTTTATCTTTGCCGGAAAACTCATTTAATTCCTTTGCAACCGATTGACCAATTGCTAGTGAAGTATCACAATTCTTTTTATAATAAACCATCGGTCCATTAACTGCTTCATTATTAAGTGCATTGACATGTAAACTAATAAAGAAATTAGCGCCACTTTCATTAATATGGGATACCCTTTTTGCTAAATCTTCTCTTTTTCTGTTAGTCGCGTAGAGTGACGCTAAATCGTAATCTCCTGTGCGGGTTATAATTGCTTTCGCACCATTTTCCATGCATTGCTCTAATAAGTAACTAGCGATATGTAAATTAATCTCATCTTCAACAACACCTGATCTACTGGCACCATCGTCTTTACCGCCATGACCCGGATCGATAAAAATCACGCGTCCTGTTAGCGAAGAGGAAGTCACCGCATAAGTTGGTAGTTTAATTATCGCGATTACAGAAAGAACCGCTACTGCTAAAAAGATAATCCATTTCTTAAGTGTTTTCATATATTTTCCTTATTAAAGGTATGAAAAAAGCCCATGCATTATGCATGAGCTCTTTAGATAAACTAACGTTTTGAGAATTGTGGAGCACGACGTGCGGCTTTAAGACCGTATTTCTTACGTTCCTTAGCACGAGCATTACGAGTAAGCATACCAGCGGCCTTTAAGGTTGCGCGGGTATCGGTTGCTTGTAATAAAGCACGAGCGATTCCTAAACGAATTGCGCCGGCTTGTCCGGTGAATCCGCCACCCTTGACTGTACATTTAACATCAAATTTTTCGGTGTTTCCTGTCATTTCAAGTGGTTGTTTTAAATCCATAACGAGTGTTGCGTATGGCATATATTCATTTACATCTCTGTCATTAACAGTGATTTTTCCTTTACCAGGAAGTAAGAATACACGCGCAACTGAGCTTTTTCTACGTCCAGTACCATAGTATTGGATAGCGGTTTTTGTTTTAGCTGCCATTTTATTTTCCTCCTAGCACTTTACTTCAAGCACGACTGGGTTTTGCGCCTCATGCTTGTGTTTTGGTCCTTCATAAACGAATAACTTTTTATAGATTTGACGTCCTAAGCGTCCCTTTGGTAACATACCCCAGACTGCTCTTTCGACCATTTCTACTGGATAATCCTTTACCATTGTTTCTGCTGTACGGGTTCTTAAACCACCAGCATATTGAGAAACGTTATAGTATTTCTTTGTGTGAAGTTTATCGCCAGATAATCCCACTTTTTCGGCATTGATGATAATGACATTGTCACCACAATCAACGTTTGGTGTAAATATTGGTTTATTCTTTCCGATGAGAATAATCGCAATTTCTGATGCTAAACGACCTAAAGGTTTGTTTGTTGCATCAACGATGAACCACTTACGATCCATTTCATTTGGTTTTGCAATAGTTGTTTGACGTTGCATAATTGAATCCTCCTTACCAAATTGTTTGTCTTACCGGGACTACAATTTAGGCAAATTAGTGCCATATAGAATAATATATATATTATTGGTAAAAGTCAACGATTTTCGAAACTAATCTCTAAATAGTTTCTCATATAGTTAATGATTCTATTTTTTTCGATATCTTTGGTTCTTGCTAGTAGGCTTATCAGGATAAGATAACTCTAATAAACCAAGTTCAATTGCGGGATTTAGGTAATTTTTTCTAAGTGTTTCTTTAGATTTTAAACCTAATTTTTCAAGTATTTCATTTGACGACATAAATACCCCCTCTTCCATTATGGCAAGTAACTTTTTAAGATATTCACTTGTATGGTTAATTTGAATCAGTGAATTAGCTATTAATTCTTCTAATGTTTCATTAATCATCTTGAGCATAAATTCAATAAAGTCTGTTGATTCTCCAGTGTTATGACACTTGGCAATTGCGTCATAATAGTCAGCTTGATATTTTTTGATTTGGCTTTCTATCGGCACATATTTAAAAAGACTTTTCCACTTTGATAGAAGCGTATTTTGCCAAAGTCTTGCCATTCTACCATTTCCATCTGTAAAAGGATGAATAAATACAAACTCATAATGGAAAATTGAAGATAATATTAAAGGATGAACATTATTTTTTTCATTTTCCATCCATTCAAAAAGTTGACGCATGCATGTATCCACCATTTTTTGTGGAGGAGCCATAAATATACATTTGTCTCCATCAAACACTCCTTCTTCGCCACTTCTAAATTTACCAGATTCGTTTTCTATTAAAAATGTCATGATTCCATGAATTCTTTTCAAATCTTTAATATTATATGGATTTACTTTATCAATTTCTTCATAGGCTTTATAAATATTTTTAACTTCTTGAATTTCTTTTTGTTCACCAATTACCAATTTACCGTCAATTGCATCTTTAACTTGGTTTAGCGACAAAGAATTTGCTTCAATCGCTAAAGAAGAATGAATCGAAAAAATTCTATTATTCTTTCTCAAAATAGGAAAGCGATCGAAGTCGCCATAGTTTGTGAGTTTCCCAATTTTTTCCATAATAAAAGTTATATATTTCATTATTTGATTTGTTATTTTGTAAGGTGGTGTGTACTTTTCCATACTTTTATCTCCCTTACTATTATATCACATTTACAATAAAATTTACATTCATCTTGCTTATTATCTTACTTATTATCTTGCTTATCATTTTATATAAATGCTTGCTTCTCTTATGCTCAATTTACTCAATCCATCAGCATGTTGAACAATAAAATCTTTAACCCAGCTTTTATTGCTTTTACTATATTCTCTTAAACTCCATCCAATAGCTTTATTAATAAAAAACTCATTACTTCCCATGCAATTAATAATTATTTCTGAAAGCAAATCCTTATCTGTCATGTCTTTCATTTGCAACTGATGATCTATTGCCACTCTTTTCAACCAAATATTATCGCTCTTAGACCATTCAATCATTGTTTTTTTCAACTCTTTATATTTAGTCACTAGCGTACCAATTATTACATCTAGCCCATCAACACTATCCCACCATGATTTTGTTACTATCAAGGACTTTAAAAATTCAATGTCTTTCACTTCAAAAAGATTTTTCTTAAGCGTAATATAGTCAATTGCTACGTAAACTGCCTCGCGATATTCTTTTTCAAAACATAACTTAATGAAGCCATAATCAATAACTTTTGTTTTTTTTGCATGTAACAAAAAATCCTTAGTCAGTTGTTTTCTTAAAGGAGTTGGAATTCCTAAATAAAGAAAATTGTCTTTCATATACTTTTGCATTTTTTGAGCTTGTTTTTGATTGCAATTACTTTCAAGAACCTCAAACATTTCTTGATACCACATAAAAATCTCCTATTTTAGATTTGATTTTTTAAACACTCTATAGTTTTATTTTATTAATATCGTCTGTAATAATCCAATCATCCATATTTGTCTCGCGATTGTATTTGAATGATTCAATCTTCTCAAGATTGGATATTTCAAAGACTGCTAAAAACTTCTTACCTGCCCATCTTGCATATTGATCTTTTGATAAGTTCAATTCTTTTTCATATTTCTTTATAAACGCAACTGATTCTTCTTCTGCCATTTTTTCACTTTCAATGACTTGAGATATAACACCACGATGAGTGACAACCATATCTCCGCCAGTTTCTACAAAATAAATTACATCATTAACTTTAGCTCTTCCACCTAAAGGACACTTCTTACCTGCTGCCCCTCTAATAATCATTGTTTTTTCTTTGTTCAAAAGTTTTTGCAATTCTTTTGCCTTATCATTTAAATAAACAAGGTGCTCAGCTTTGCCATTTTTTCCTTCATACCATTCTGCTTTTGCCATGTTTTTAATCTCCATTTCATTTTTAAAAATTTAAGCAAGACAACTTCTGATTTTTTATTCTTCTCTTATTTGCCAAAGGATAAAATCTATTTTTTTAACATCGCTAATTTTAGACTCAGGATAACTTTCATCAAATATTTTAATAGCTAACTTTGAAACTTCTGTTTTCAAGAAATCTTCATACCATTTACAAATTTCTATGTAAACTTTGCTTATCTTTTTCATTCTATTCTTATCAGAATAATATGGAAGACTCATATTAAGGTTCTTTAACACTAAGGAATCTAGAATTGGCATGTCATCATTAATCGTCGCCAACATTTTACTTGCGAAGGACGCCTCAATTCTTCCTGTTTTTTGGTATAAGATGTCTAATATATAATCAAAACTAACTGATTCCGCTTTGTGTTTCTCAAGCAAATTGAAGTATTCAGTATAATAAAGTTTTGATCTTTGCCTCATCCTATAAAATCCATTAAAACAACGTTGAAAATCCTCATCTTGACTTACATCAGTTTTATTTAGCCTCTCCATAATGTATAAATATTTACTTAGACCATTCTTTATCTTTAAAACCGCTGTTTGCATTTGTTCAACTTCCATATAACGTTCCCCCCTTTTAAGCATTCTGCATCTTTTTTCGCTATCCGAAATTATTCCATAGCCTTAAATTTTAATTAACTTTTCCTTGTGACGTCCATACACGACAACATGATGATTACCATTTGGTTTAGTTAATAGTTTTGATATATCTTCATCAAATCTCATCTCAATTTGCGTCCGGCATAATTGTGAAGAAGCTAAATTTTTTATAATTACGCCTTCGACAATGAAAAGTTCGCTTAATTCAGAATTGAGTTTTAATAATGTTATGTCTCCAATTTTCATTTCACCTTTTACTGCAACACCTAAATCAGACTCAAAGTGCGTATTTAAGCAATATTCGTTTGTCATCGATAGCGGCAATGTACAATGCGCAAAGACAGCGGTTTTATTTTCAACATCAATTCTTGAAGGATTGGCTTGAAATGATGCTAATCCGAGTTCTTTTCTAACTACATACATCGTAATCATCGTCGTTGTGTCGCCTTCACAAGTGGCCACATATCCTTCTGAATTTAATATTGCTAAAGCTAAACAAGATGTATTCTTATAAATACTTAGAAGATCAAAGCACCTTACAGTTAGTCCTACTAACTCATATTTAACGATTATTCTTTTCAGTGCACCATAGATTTGTAGTGCCTTCTCAAGCACTCTTTTATTAAACGCTTTACCTTTTAATTCAAGCGTATATTTATTATCAGTATATTGATTTTTATCAATTTCTTCTTTAAATTCGTCCATCGAAATATCAACTAATTCAACTGAAAACTTTTGAAGAAGAGCTTCCCGATTTACATCACTCGCTATTAACCAATTGGAAGGTTTACCAACAACTCCTAATTTTTCTATCTTACGAGAATCTTGTTTTTGCTTTTTAGAAATAGAAATTATTTTATTTCTAACAGTTAAAACATCACCATGAATAACCTCACCAGAATAATTCATTCTTTGTAGATAGGTAAGAATTTCTAAAGAAGCCGCTAGAGAATTGTTATTTCCATTGGTCAGAAGATAAATATTCTTTTTCAAACTTGGGAGCAATTTAACAAACTTTTCTTCTGTTCCTCCGGTTTCAATTAGCAATAACGAAAAATCTTGTTTATCATTTGTGCCAATTCTAATTTCAGTGCCTAAAAATAAAGACTTCAGGAACTTTGTATTATCTGCTTCAACTTCTGCTTCATTACTTAAAGCGTTACGCACTCTTATTATGTCAATTATCATGTTTTAGCCCTCTTAACTATTATGCCATATGCAATATTTTTTTTAAACAGTCGCGTGCATCTCCATCAAAAAAGCGACTTTAATGAGTCGCAGTAATTTTATTTATTCTAATTCAACGTTATGGTAGATGTTTTGCACGTCTTGTAATTCTTCAAGTCCATCAATAACTTGTTTAAATTTATCTAAATCTTCGCCGGTAAGTTTTACAAGTTCATTAGGCAACATCGTTATCTCGAAAACCTCAAACTCGGTAATTCCTAAATCATTAATTACAATCTTCGCGGCATTAAGTGCAGTTGGTGCAGTTTTTACGACGACTTGTCCTTCATCGTTAATAACCTCAATAATTTCAACATCTCCAAGTATTAATGCTTCTTCAATTTCGCTATATTTATCGGTTGCAATGACTATCAAGCCAACTTCTGTAAAATTAAAAGCCACTGATCCTGGCACACCTAAACGTCCACCTTTTTTGGTTACTAGAGTTCTAACTTCAACAAAAGCTCTAGTAGGGTTATCTGAAAGTGTATCAATTACAACATAAGCTCCACCTTGAGCGATGCCTTCATAGCGTCCCGCAACATAAGTTTCATCAACGCCACCTTGTGCTTTTTTAATCGCTCTTTCCACGACATCTTTAGGAATACTCATGCCTTTATATTTTTCAATCGCGCTTCTTAATGTTAAGTTTGAATCTGGATTTGGCTCGCCAGATTTTGCCGCCATATAAATCTCTTTACTGGCACGCATAAACAAAGCGGATTTTTTTGCTGCAGATGCCGCCATTGAATTCTTTCTTACTTCATACGCTCTTCCCATATTTTCACCTTTTTTCTTTAATTCTTAATATATAATAACTACTTATGCGTTTTTAAGCAAATATTTGCTCATATTTCTACAAAATACTAGATACATGATTTAATCCTAGTTCGCGGATAAGTTTAAGCGCAATGCTATATTCGTTGGTTTTAAAGTCGTTAGGATTATGTGCATCGACTCCTATAATCACTTTACAGCCCATTTTTGCAGCTACTTTCCAAAATTGCGTAAACGGATATGTATAACGCTGTATCCCCCCAATTGTCCTTAGGCCATAACGAAGTCCTGCTAAATTAATTTCTAAAGGAACATCTGTTTCTAGTGATGCTTTGCAAATATCAATCGCCACTTTTTTGGCGTGAGTATCAAAACTTGTATAGCTTGCCATATATAAATCTGGATGAGCGACACATTTAAACATTCCGCTATGAAGAGCCGCAACGACTAAGTCACGATATTCATAAAGTGATTCTTTTTCATGGGCATTGCCAAAATAATTGATGATCGTTTTTTCACGATATTTATAATGTTGTCCTAATATCAAATAATCGACTTGTTTTGTCTCTAATAACTCTTTATAAAAATCTACAAAAGCAACTGCATATTCGGCCTCAAAACCAATCATAATCTTGATTCTATCTTGATATTTATGTTTTAAACTTCGAATACTTTCTAAATACCCTGGCAATTCATCAAATGTGCCCCTTATTCCATTTTGAACGACACCAGGTTGCATGATATGATCACTAAACCCTAATACTCTTACCCCCGCTGCAATGGCTTCAATCACGTAGTCTTCGTCTTCTCCTACCGCGTGTCCACATCTTTTTGTGTGTGTATGAAAATTATATGGAATCATAATTTTCACCTTCTTTATAATGAACTTCTACTAAGTAAAGTCCACATCCAGGTACTTTATAATTAATTGGATGAACTGGCGCTAATAAGGTTTGACTAATAAAATCAACTTTTTCTTTACCTAGTCCAATAGCCACTAAAGCTCCAACCATCATCCGAACCATATGCCGCATAAATCCCGAACCTTCTACCTCAAAGGTCACGATATCTTGATCATTTTTTACATCAAATCTATATATTTCACGTATATATTCTTGCAAGTCCGTTTCTTCTTTAGTACAAAAATTACGATAAAAATGCTTGCCTAAAAAACTAGTTGCAGCTTCTTTCATCTTTTCTATGTCTAGTTGAAGTTTAAGCTCATGTCGGTAATTCTCGTAAAACGGATTTGCCTCCGCCATACTGAGAATATATCTGTAAGTTTTACTAATTGCACTTGCGCGAGCATGGAAGTCCACGCTTACAAAACTTAAGGTATTAATATGAATATCTTTAGGTAATAAGCGATTAAGCGAGTATCTTAACTTTCCCAAATCTTCTACATCTTTATTGACGTCAAAATGTGCAACTTGTGCAAGAGCGTGAACACCAATGTCGGTTCTGCCCGAAGCAATAATTAAAGTTTGTTCATTAAATATTTTTGATAGAACCGCTTCAATCTCGCCTTGAATAGTTCTTCCTTGCGGTTGGCGTTGAAATCCAAAAAAGTTGTGTCCATCATAGGCAAACACCATTTTAATGCGCATATTAATTTCCTCCTTTAAACAAAGAAGAAAAAACTAATACTAAATCGATTTTGTCTACTGATATATAAATGACAGCTGCTAATAAAGCCATTAAAAATAAGACTGAAAAAGTATCGCGCATTCTCCACGACATAATACGGTATCTTGTTCTTTTTCCAGATGGATTATAGCCTCTTGCCTCCATAGCGTTCGCTAATTCTTCGCTACGCTGTAAAGCAGAAATAAATAAAGGAACAATTAAAGAGACTAATGCTCTAAGCTTTTCTCTAATCTTGCCATTTACAAAATCAACACCGCGACTTGCTTGTGCTTTCATTATTCGATCTGTTTCATCTAAAAGAGTTGGAATAAATCTCAAAGCCAAGCTGATCGTCATTGCGGTTTCATGAACAGGAAATCTCACTATTTTTAATGGGCTAATAAACCATTCAAGTCCATATGTTAAATCCATTGGTCTAGTCGTAGTTGTTAATATCGTAGTCAAACTGAGCATTAAAATTAATCTTAAAAATATATATCCTGTCTGATATAAGGCATTGTAGTAGATTTTAATTGTTTTAAAAACCATGAAAAATTCGCCAGTGTTAGGTATCAAAAGATTAATAATAAGTAAGAATATCACCATTATCCAAAGGGACTTTAGTGATTTAAAAAAAGATTTAAATGAGACTTTTGCAATTATCATTAAAGCAAAGATAATAACCGCGATTACTCCATAAATAATAAAATTCGTTGCTACATTAGTAAATCTTATAAAAATCGTCGTCATCAACAAAATCATTCCTAGTAATTTGCTTCTTGGATCTAATCGATGAATAAAAGAATTATGAGGAACGTAGCGGCCTAGGGTGATATTATTCATATTTTTCCCCTCGCTTTTGCTATTTCAAGCGCTAGTGAATCAACATTGTGAATCTTACTAAGATCTAAATTCATTCCTTTAGCGATAAGTTTTTTTGCCACATCATAAACCATAGGCATTTCAAGAGATAAATTAGCTATCAAATCATCACTAAATAATTCTATTGGCGTGGCCGTTCTAACAATTTTGCCATCTTGCATCACTATCCCATAATCACAATATTCTAGAACTTGGTCCATGTTATGGGTAATAAAAATTATGTTAGTTCCAGAAGCTTGAATAAGTTTAAATAGTTGCATTAATTGCTTGACGCCTTTTGGATCTAATCCCGCCGTTGGTTCATCAAGAATTAATAAAGCCGGTTTAATTGCAATAATTCCCGCGATAGCGACTCTTCTTTTTTCTCCGCCACTTAACTCAAACGGTGAACGGTCATAATACTCTTCACCTATTCCAACACTATTTAAGGCTGCTTTTGCCTTGGTTTTTGCAGTTTCAATATCGTCTCCGAAATTTTTAGGACCGAATGCAATATCTTTTAAAACAGTATCTTCAAATAATTGATATTCGGGAAATTGAAAAACAAGTCCGGCGTGTTTTCTTAATTCCTTAACATTGCGATTCTTTTTCTTTTTACTAGTTATTTTAAATTGTTCAATTTCAATTTCTCCACTTGTTGGAATAAGTAATCCATTGATATGTTGAGCAAGTGTAGATTTTCCACTTCCGGTATGTCCAACAAGCGCGACAAAATGATGCTCACCATCAAGTTTAAGATTAATATCATCTAACCCAATTTGCTCAAAAGGTGAGTTTTTAGAGTATATATGAAATACATTTTTAAATTCTATTGGCATATTTCATCCACCAACTCTTCTATATTTTTTGCATGACAATCTAGCCCACATCTACGAAGTGCATCTTCTAAGTGAGCAATGAAAGGTCTATCTAACCCAACTTTAACAAGTTTTTCACCTAGTTCAAAAATCTCATGCGGCAAGCCATTTAAATAAATCTTTCCTTCATTAAGAACAATGACTTCATCACTTGTAGCGGCTTCCTCAATATCATGGGTAATTGATAACACAGTCAATCTAGGATTTTCTTTGCGCATTTCCAATATTAATGAGCGAATTTCTTGCTTTCCTTTTGGATCTAACATAACCGTAGCCTCATCAAAAATAATCATATCCGGTTTCATTGCTAAGGCACCAGCGATTGCAACCCTTTGTTTTTGACCACCTGATAACTTACTTGGCTCTTGATCAAGAAATTTTTCCATTTTAACTTTTCTTGCAAACTCTTCAACTATATTCTCCATCTGATTATGCGGTACTTGACGATTTTCTAAGCCAAACGCTATATCATCTCGAACTGTCGCACCAATAAACTGGTTGTCTGGATTTTGAAAGACAATACCTATACGATTTCTAATTTTTAAAATATTTTTAGAAGTAATTTCTTCATCACAAAAAACTATTTCACCGCTTTTTTTCTCCAATAACCCGATGATTAATTTGGCGAGTGTAGATTTTCCACTTCCATTATGTCCCAAAATAGCGACATATTGCCCTTCTTTTATCGTAAATGAAACATTATGTAAGGCTTCCTTTTCTCCATCGTAACTAAAGCATAAATCCTTTATCTTCAGAATATCCATTTAGTTACCTCCCTTTTTTATCATTTAAATGTTCAACGTATAAAAATAGCATCAAAAACAAACCTACCGCGACGCCTGCGACAAGAAGTTTAACCCATAATTCACTGAAACCTTTAGGAAACATATCAGCAAGTCCGGCAACAATTACGCCTACAAGCATCGCATAAACAATGAGAAGTAGTACGAATCGACGCCCAACACCTTTTTTCTTTTTATTCATATTACTTTACCGATATTTCTAAAATTTTACCAGCAAACTTGTGGTATTTTACCTTGGCAAGGTCAAACATTCTTCTACTAGCACGACACTCGATAGTGTCATGATATTTATCATCTAAAAAGATTATTTCCTTAATTCCCGACTGAATAACTGCTTTAGCGCATTCATTACATGGAAACAAAGTAACATACAATTTAGTCCCTTTTAACACTGGAGTTGGGCTATTAAGTATTGCGTTAAATTCTGCGTGGCAAACATATAGATACTTAGATTCTAGTTCTTCACCATTAAGCCATGGCATATCATCGTCATTACACCCACAAGGCATACCATTGTAGCCAATACTCACTACTTTATTATCTTCACTTACAATACAAGCTCCCACTTGTGTTGATGGGTCTTTACTTCTTTGTGCAGAAAGTTTAGCAATCCCCATAAAATATTCATCCCAAGTTATATAATCTAATCGTTTCATATTGCCACCTCTTAACTTTGTTAATTATACCACGATTTTTTTCTTCATGCGAATATTATTACCATAAGAAATAAATTTGCGACTGTTTTAAAACATATACTTCTCACCCTCATTTAAGTAGAAAGACGAGCGACAATTATTTGCTTTCTTTTAATTATCATGGTTACCACTTATTACCTATAATATGGTAATATATCTTATATATAGGAGGCATTTTATGGCGTTAATTGAAATAAAGAATTTATCAAAAAAATATAAAGAATCTAGTTTTTTTGCACTTGATAATATTAATTTATCTCTTCATGGAGGCCAAATCGTAGGATTAATTGGTCCCAACGGTTCTGGTAAGACTACATTAATTAAAATACTAAATGGTTTACTAAAGAATTATGAAGGCAATGTTTTAATTGATGGACACGCAGTAGACCCATATACAAAATCAATCGTAAGTTATTTACCTGATAATACATATTTACCTCTCGAGATAAAGGTTGCGGACGCGATTGCTTTATTCGCAGATATGTATAGGGATTTTAATAAGGACACGATGCATTCTCTGCTTAATCGCATGAAAATTGACACAAATGTAAAAATTAAAGCACTGTCTAAAGGTAACAAAGAAAAAATGCAATTAGCACTTGTTCTTTCCCGCAAGGCTATGATTTACATTCTCGACGAACCAATTGGTGGCGTCGATCCTGCAGCTAGAGAGTTTATTATCGAAACTATCTTAGGAAACTACGCTAAAGATGCCTTAGTCATTGTAAGCACTCATTTACTTGAGGATATAGAGCCGATTCTTGATCGCGTAATTTTTCTAAAAAACGGCAATATCGTTGTTAATGAGATTACCTCTACTTTAAAAGAAATTCATCAAAAATCTATTAATGAATTATTTAAGGAGGTATTCAAATGTTAAGAAAACTACTCAAGCATGACATAAAGAATTCTTATAAAGTATTTCTATTTTTGTCCTTAATATCTCTTGTTGCGATGTCTACATTACCTTTGATGTTTATGGAAGTGGATAGCACAAACATACTTTTGCCAATTCTTTTCCTGTTGCTTTTTGTAATAGTTATGCTTTTCAGTTCAGCATTTATGTTTGTTAAAATTTCTAAGTCATTACATGATTCATTCTATAAATCAGAAGGCTATTTGACCTTTACACTTCCCGCGACAAGTAAAGAAATATTATTTTCAAAAATACTTACTGGAACTCTATGGCTTACCGTTTATACTATATCAGTTAGTTTAGGCGGATTTATAATGGTTTTAGAAATGTCACATATATTTAACGAAAGCATTTCTTCCTTACTTGGAATGTTTGATATCTTATTATTCATTTGGACATCTGGCGTTGATGTTACTAATGTATCCGATACATTAGTTAGAACGTTATCTATAGTTTCGTTCATTCTATCCAGTCTTTGGTTTATAATCCTTATTCCCCTTAGTTCTTCAACCGTCCATTCTAATATTACTAGAAAAACCAATGCTGGTCGCACTGTTGTGGTATTCATTCTTTATTTACTAGCATCCCGAGTACTTATCGTAGCGGCTAAAGCTTGTGTGAACACCGATGCATATTTAGTTAATGCTCTAATTGAGATAGTATTCAACCTTGCATTTATAATCGGAGGCTTCTTCTTAACTACTTATCTAATGGACTTTAAAATTGATGTAGAATAATTCAAAAAAGTTATACCAATCGGTATAACTTCTTTTTTTCAAGTCTTATATTTCCTTTTACTATCAGTTATAATATTTTATAGAGGGCGGTGAATAAATATATGGGCGCAATTGAGTTGACAATTCTTATTTCCGTATCAGTTTTATTATTTACCTCCTTAGTTTATTTACTAATTCGCTTATATATTTACCGACATCGCCATAACTTGTCATATCACAAGTATAATAAATTATTAATCTCATATGAAAACAAATATAAAGTGAACTTAGTCGATAAAAAGATTCGCTTTAAGACTACTTCAAGGCCAAGCATTGCTTATATACATAGAAATTTAGAATCGCTTGCCACTATAAATAAATCAGTAAGTGAATTGTTTAAAATTAAAAATATGCAGAGAAGCCTTAATACAAATGAAGTCGTTGAATTGTTAAATAATCTGCCAAGTGTTCCAAATCTTGTTGATATGAGTGAGTTCATCGATTCATCAGAAAAGATGTTAATGAAGGATTTGATGCTAATGTTTGTTAGTAAAACTAGCCATTACTTAAGCGATGTATATCTTAAAAAAATATTTGGCCCGAATAATCACATAAGATTACGCAAAAAGCACATATTCATTTATAACGACATTATGCTACAAACTACAATTGAATCAAATTTGCTCAACCCTTCAGTAATTCATTACGATCATGTTGACCCAATTATTGAAATAGATGCTCAATCAAAAAGAAAAACTGATTATGTGTTAATACTGAAT
The DNA here is from genome assembly GCA_031556235.1 of Bacilli bacterium. GTDB lineage: Bacteria > Bacillota_I > Bacilli_A > RFN20 > CAG-826 > JAVBTH01. The sequence continues at coordinate 633,762 of JAVBTH010000001.1, read as the reverse complement.
AGTAAATCGCGATTCCTATTTACCTTATATACGCGTGCGCGTAGAGAGCAAATAAATGAATATGAAGAATTACTTAAAATTACACACAACTACGAAATGTATAAAGATGTATCCTCGATCAAAGATGCTTTTATAAAATACGAGCACTTAGAAAAAGTATATGACAGTAGTCTAAAAAAAATTGAGACAATGAGCGGACCAAAATTTAGCAGTTATGTACAATCGGCACTTAAATCAATCTACAACATTGATATTATTCAAAAATCAAATTCCGAATATGGAAATTACTTAACATTTATTGATGAGCAAAACTTAGGTCATGTCGTAATACAAGTTAAAAGACATAACGATCCTATTAATAGCACCGTAGTTAAAGAATTGAAGGCGATACAATCGCTTGAAGGAGCGTTTGAGGCGTGGTTAATAACAAATACCTCATACACCAAACAGGCCATAGAACTCGCCCAAACTACAAATATTAAATTACTTGGATTAGAGGAACTTAAGGAGATTATTATAAAGTACAACAATAACTTCTATAAAACATTTTAACTAAACCGTATCCTTTGATACGGTTTTTCAATGCATAAAAAAAGCCTAACCTTTCGGTTAGACTTTAGTTTTAGTTAATTAAGCAACTAACTTTTTCTTTTCTAAGATATAGTATCCGAGTAAAGCTGATAATCCAAGAACTGCGATGACAATAATTGCAGTCATGTTATCTGAACTAACGATATCCAATAATGATTGTGAACCAGCAGCTTCGGCTTCAGCTTGTGCAGCAAGAAGCTCCATGTATGCAAGTTTGCTCATGATTGTTTCTTCAGTTCCAGTAGCAGTTGTATAAGTTTGTAAGTCTACTAAAGCTTGTTCTTCAGCAGTTAAATCATCATACATTTCTCTGAGTAATGAGCTTAATTCGAAATCTTCACATGTATCTACTGAGTGCATTTCAGCAAGGAAATCTGTAACTGCAGTAGATTGTGCGAGTGCAATTTCTTCAGCAGCACCATAGACTGAGAAGGATTTGAAGCAGACACCATTACCAGAAGTAATAATCTCTAACGCTCCTGCATCTTCGCCTAAGGCTCTCTTAACAGCACTTACTTGTGCACCTTCAAATATGTATTGAGTTGAAGTGTTTGTAAGATTAACGGTTTCACCAATTTGTGTTCCGCCAACCATAACTTTAAGGGTTGCGACGCCTGTTGCACTTGAAAGTGAAGCAGTAACAGCGACTCTTTCTACATCACCTGGATTAAATCTAGCAATCTTGGTTGCAAATTTAATTTCGCCAGTAGTTGTAGCAGAACCCATTTGTGCGCCTTTTTCAGCGGTATAAGCACGATAGACGTGTTCACCATATGTGACGTGGAATTTCAATCCTGCGAAATCTGTATCAAATGTAAGTCCCGCTCCACCTGGGAATGAGGCAGTTACATCTTTTTTAATTGTTGCAGGTGCAAGAACTTTAACAGCACATGTAGCGGTTTTAGCACCATCATTTGTTGTAGCTGTAATGGTAGCTTCACCAATTCCGACTGCAGTAACTAATCCAGCAGAAGTAACGGTAGCAACACTTTCATCATCTGAAACTAAAGCATAAGTACCATCTGTAGCGTTTGATGGTAAAACATTAACAGCAATTGTTGCAGTACCACCAAGATCTAAATCTAATGTAGCTGGAGTAATTTCTACGCCAGTAACAGAAATTTCTGAAACTAAGGTAGCAAAGCCAATTACGATTGAGTGAATATAAGATCTAGCGGTAAAGTCAAATTTAGCTAAATTTGTTTTTTGAGCAGATATATCAAACTCTAATTCTCCAACAGTAGCAGGTACAGTTTGAGCTGCGCCACTATTTACTTTGATTGTTCCTGTATCAGAACCATATTTGGAAGCTGTAACAACAACAGAGGTAATATATTTGTCAGATCCTACAGCTAAGGTAAACGTTCCGTTATTCGAACCAGAAGAAACCTTTAATGTAGAGCCTTTACCTTCGTAAATGTATCCATTAATTGCGGATAAACTAAGTCCTGTTGGTAAAGGATATTTTGTTTGGAATGTCGTTGAGTTAAGTCCTGTACTACCATCGCTAGATAAGGCATTTGTAAAGGCAATTTCGTATGTAGGAGAAATTTCTTTAATTTTTGCTTCAGCAGCAACTAAGTCTTCAAGATTTGTAACAAATGCTTGAACAGCAGCCGCTAGTGCTTCATAAGCAGCACGGGCTTCTTTAACTTTTGCGGCATCTCCAGGTACTAATAATTCAACAGCTGGTAATTCAGCAATCATGTCAATTACGACATCTGCTAATGCTTGTTTTGCAGCATCATCAGCGGCTTTGTGAGCAGCTTTGATTTCTACCATTTTAGCAACATAGCCAGCGCTATTAACAAAAGTTTTTACTCTTTCTGAGAATAATGCGTATTCGTTTTCTAATCCAGTAATTGTAGCAGCATCATCAACAGTAATTTCTTTTTCATGTAATGCATCGACTCTAACCATAAATTCATCTGCTTTAGCTTGGTCAGCTGCAACAGCAACAGCTTCAACGGCTGCTTCATAATCAATTTTGATTTGTGTCATCTTTGCAACATAGCCAGCACCATCAATTAAGTCTTTTACTGTTCCGGTGTATGTAGCATAAACTGTTTCTAACTCATCAATTTTTTCGCCATCTGTAGCAGCGACGTTTCCGACTAATGCATCGACTTGTTCCATAAATGCATCAGCGATTTCATCTGCAGCAGATTCAAGAGCAGTAGCATAGTCAGCTTTGATTTGTGCCATTTTAGCAACATAATCAGCAGCATCAACTAAAACTTGAACGCCCTCGGCTAATTCAGCATACTCTTCTTCAAGAGCAGCAATGTCTGCACCTGAGTCGACAGTGACTTTTCCAACTAATGCGTCAACTTTAAGCATGAACGCATCAGCATCAGGTTGCAAATCAACAGTTGCGGTTTCGTATGTGATAACAATACTTGCCCATCTTGATTGTGCACTTGGTTTAATGTTGACATATTGAACGTTTTCCATTGAAGACAAATCAATAGTGGCAACTGAGCCAGATACTGAACCTTTTCCAGTTACTGTACCAGCACTTGAATTTGCACCAGCTTTAATCGTTCCATTTTGTGCCGCTGTAGCGTAGGCTGCAGTGTCAGCAGTAATTGCGATTTTCTTAATGCTCAAAATTTCAATGTTTGGTGTAAATGTAACGGTGTTGGCAGTATATACTCTCCACGAAGAATACGACGCAAAGTTCGAGTCAGAACCTTTCGCGTGAACAATCGTAAAAGCATCATCAGCGGTTTTAAAGGTCATTGTGTTGCTGACAATAGTACCAGCAGTACAACTAATTGAAGATGTTAATTCTTCAGCCTTTACACCTTTCTTTTCCGCTCCCCCGGTAAGACCTATTCCTAAAGCCGTTACCATGCCTAAGAATAGTACTCCTAGTTTTTTAGTTAACTTATTCATAATGTTCCTCCTAAGTTACCAATTTTGAATCAACCTTTTTGTTTGTCGTGGATCGTTTCGATTCCTTAACTAATGTGCTACATTGGCATTAATTAATTGATTCACAAAAAAATCGACTCTTCGGCTAATGTAATAATAATACATTAAATGAAAGTGGTCAAGAAAAAATGATGGTTTTTTTTGGCTATATTATATATATATATAATGCATGTAATAAAAAGTGGCTCTGTAAGCGCTTTTTTCATATTTTTCTTTTTTTACTTTTTTTGCAAAAATATTTTACTTTTCCGCAACTTTTGTTATACTCATCCTTGCAGAGTAACTAGAAAGCGTTAAGTGCTATGTTATGGGAAGTTGAACATAGACGAACACTCAGTGGCGGTTTTCTAGTGCGTCCGCTGTAAAACACAAGCGGACCTCTATACAGGAGGTCATTTTATTATGAAAACAAGGTCAACTACACAAAAAATGGCGTTAATCGCCGTGATGGCAGATATTTCTATCATCTTCCATCAATTAAGCTTAAGAACTGGAACAACTCAAGTCACTCTATACGGTTTACCACTTTTATTAACCGGAATGATGTTTGGCCCACTTATTGGCGGATTAAGTGGTTTAGTCGTCGGTTTCATCACACAAATGCTCCAATATGGTCCCGGTCCAACTACTGCCATTTGGATGATTGCTCCTTTAATGTGGGGTCTCACCAGCGGGCTCCTCACATGCGCGTTTAAAAAGGAATTAAAATTATTTAATATTATTATTATAGTTATGTGTACGGCGTTAATTGTCACAGGATCAAATAGTCTTGCAATGTATTTAGATGGTCTAATAATTGGCTATCCAACTCCATATGTGCTTACAGAAATGGGAATAAGGATTCTGTTTTCAATGCTAACCGCGATAGTTAACATTACTTTATGTTATTTTACTCTCGGCAAACTTAAAAAACTTAATTTGTCCAAATAAAAACAGCGAATCAATCGCTGAATTTAATATTTTTCATCGCCTTGTCAATGCTTCTCTTGTCATCGCGCTCTTTTTCGCTATCGCGTTTATCGTATAGTTTTTTGCCTTTTGCTAATGCGATTTCCACTTTTACTCTCGACGAAGAAAAATAAATTTTAGTCGGAACAACCGTAAAGCATTTTTCCTTGGCTCTTTGAGCAAGCTTTATAAGTTCTTTTTTATGCAACAAAAGTTTTCTTGTTCTAAGCGGCTCATGATTAAAGATATTTCCTTTGTCGTATGGTGCAATATGCATATTGATTAAAAAAGCTTCATCGTTTTTAAAAACAACATAACTATCAGACATCGATGCTCCATGGACTCGCAGGGCTTTGATTTCGGTCCCTCTAAGTTCAATGCCACATTCTAAAAAATCACTAAGAAAGTAATTAAAACTCGCTTTAGCGTTCTTAGCAATTAACTTAGTTCCTGTTTCTTTCATCGTGCCACCTACTTACATAAATATTATACATAGTATTTGCTTAAAATTGTAAATAATTTTAATATAATAACACTATTACAAAACGGAGTGATTCTTACAATGGATAAATACTTAATCTCACTTGATTTAGATGGAACCTTACTTAATAAAAAAGCAAAGATTTCTTTTATGAGCAAACGTTACTTAAGAAAATTAGCTTCCAAAGGTCATGTTATTATTATTAACACAGGGCGTCCACTTTCTGGTGCACTCAAATTTTATAAAAGTCTAAAGATTTTAAAGTATCCTTTATCTATCATCAATGGCGCATCTATCGTAACATTAGATACTAACGATCAAATAATCCACGAAGAAAGTGTGGTGATAGATAAAAATACTTTCATCAGCTTTTATAAAGAAGTCAAGGATATTACTGAGTATGCTATCGCGATTAGCAATCGAAAACATTACATATACAACCTTAAAACTACACCAAATTTTATAATTAAATACCATTCTCCAAAAGAAGAAAATGTCATTATGGGAGATTTTATTGATACTTTCGGCGACGATGAGTTGCTGGCGTGTTCGTTTTCGATAAATGAAATGAATAAAGAAGCCTTTGAAACAATTTTAAAAAAAGAAGAATACGCTAGTTTTTCTTTTTACACATGGGGCGTAACTGTTGATAACCCTTTTTATAATTTTCAATTAACAAATGCCAATCATTCTAAAAGTCAAGCTATGAAAGCAGTACAAAAGCAACACGGAATTCAAGATGAGCACGTAATAGCGTTTGGCGATTCCTATAACGATATAGATATGCTGGATGCCGCACACATAGGAGTCACAATGAAAAATGGTCGAGAAAAAATGATAAAAAGAGCAAAAATATTATCAATTAAAGATAATTCGCATAACGGCGTTTGTCATTATCTCAAAAAAGTGATTAAACTCTAGTTTTCTTTTTATTTGTCCGCTTTTTGTGGCATAAAAGAATGCAAACAAATGTAATTATCCCTAGCAAAAAGCCACTAAAATTGATTGCCATATCGGAGATTTGTGAAGCTCTACCTCCAGGAATTAATTGCAAAACTTCAGTTACCACCGCCATGGATAAACCCAAAATTCCACTAACAATGATCGGTTTTTTCAACCCGCTTATTATCTCTTTAAAAAACCAAAGAGTAACAATCCCGTCGGCAGCGTATAATCCAAAATGACCAATAATCTTGCGGAAATATTTTCTAAATACAGACTGCTCATCGCCATTTAAAGCGGAAGCTTTTTGTGTTTGATAAGTTTTATTAATACTTATTTCATTATCTACATCAGTTTTCGCAGTGATTTCTACTGTTCCCTCTTTAACTACGAAAACCAATCCATTATTATCAATTTTTGCTATACTTTCATCACTAGAACTCCATATAATCTTTCTATTTGTAACATCAATCGGCGTTAAAATAGCCTCTAGTTGCTTTGTTTTTCCTGCGACAAAAATAGTATCTGTGCCAACAATTTTCACATCTAGACTTGTAGGCAAAACATCTTTTATCTCTATCGTTTTACTATAAGAAATCGATTCATCATAGCTATGTATGACAGAAATTGTCACAGTCCCTGATTTTAATCCAACTACGCCATTGTTTCTATCAATTTTTGCTATGCTACTATCGCTACTTACAAGTCGATATTTTACATCGGTAGCGTTTGATGGAAGTATTGCCACTTCTGGAACAGTTTGTCTACCAACATAAACGTCTTCACTAACTAGGAATTCAATTGAGGCTGGTTTAACCACTTCACCTTCAACTACCGTAAGAGTAATAGTGTTGCTAACCACTTCAGGGTAATCTTTAATTCTCGCCGAAATCTCAACTACGCCATAACTATGCGCCTTTATTATTCCAAATTCATTCACTGTCGCAATTGCTTCATTTTCACTATAAAAATCAATGGTATAGTTAAACTCTTCGTCATTATCAACAAAAGTATCAACTTTTGTTGATGTACCTTTTAGAACTGTTAATTCTTTAGAGCTGATTTGTAAAGTACTTGGTATTACTATTGGGGCATCAACGATATCAATAGTTTTACTAGTATTAATGCTTTCATCTCCAGCGTATTGGCATGTTAATATAACTTGGCCAACCGATAAAGCAGTGATTGTTCCATTCGAATCAACCGTAGCAAGTGAAGTGTCGTCAATAGTCCATATTACCGAAGGATAAGTAATCTTTTGTGGTGCAAAAATGACATCATATTTTAATTTTTCACCCAGATACACTTCGCTTTTGCCACGAATTTCTATACTAGTAGGTTCTATAACTTTATAAGTATTTGGTCTAAAGAATTCCGTTATCGCGATTAACGGTTTAGTAATGAACTGCGTCTGTAAGGTTGATAAAGTCCCAGGTAAGAGCGATTCAAAAACAATTAACGCATTTATAGATGCGAATAGGATTGATGCGGTAATTACTCTGGTCCTTTTTTTCATTTTCTTTACCTAAATAAATAAACGCGGGTGATTACCGCGTTATTTTAACCATGTCGTCTTATTAACAATATGAGCGTAGCTTTGAATAATCTTAACAACTTTAACAGACACATTTAGATCTTTATAATCATTTGCCAAAACAAACGGTTCTTTATTATTGTGCATAGACAAAGCTAAATCAGTCGCCTGTTCAACATCGATTGATTTAATGCCTCCAATGACAATACTTCCTTTATCTAATACTTCTGGTCTTTCTGTTGATGTTCTAATTAGAACAGCAGGAAAATCTAACATTGCGCTTTCTTCAGAAAGAGTACCACTATCAGAAAGCACGCAGAGTGCATTCATTTGCAATTTACAATAATCATTAAATCCAAAAGGCTTGAGATTTTTTACGAGCGGATGGAAAACAAATTTTCTTTTTTCAATAAATTTTTGTGTTCTAGGATGGGTCGAATATATTACAGGCACTTGATATTTTTCCGCAATATTATTAATCGATGTCATAAGTGAAATAAAGTTTTCTTCTAAATCAATGTTTTCTTCACGATGTGAAGAAACAAGAATATATTTATTTTTCTTTAATTCTAGTTTAACTAAAACATCGCTTTTTTCAATTGTTTCCTTGTGCGCGAGAATTACCTCATGCATTGGTGAGCCAGTCACGAAAATAGTTTTCCCATCAATTCCTTCATTAAGCAAATAACGACGTGAATGCTCAGTATATGGCAAATTAATATCAGAAATGTGATCAACAATTTTACGATTAATCATTTCAGAAACGTTCCAGTCCCAGCATCTATTGCCAGCTTCCATATGGAAAATTGGACATTTAAGTCTTTTAGCGGCAATCGCCGCTAAAGCACTATTTGTGTCTCCTAAAACTAGTAAGGCATCTGGTTTTTCTTTTGCAATAATTTCATAAGATTTCGCAATAATATTTCCCATTGTTTGACCAAGATTTTCACCAACCGAATCTAGGTAATAATCTGGAGCTCTTAATTTAAGGTCTTCAAAAAACACTTCGTTAAGAGTATAATCCCAGTTTTGTCCTGTATGCACAAGTACATGATCAAAGTACTTATCGCAAGCTTTTATAGTTTCTGACAAGCGAATGATCTCTGGTCTAGTGCCAAGTATTGTCATCAATTTGAACTTTTTCATGTTATACCTCCAAAAAGTATGTGTCAGGTTTATCTTTATTAAACGACTCACTCGCCCACATGACTGTCACTAAATCGACGTCTCCAATATTTGTGATTGAGTGCGTATATCCAACAGGGATATCCACTACTGTAAGTTTTTCTCCAGATACGATATATTCATAAATCTCTTCACTATCTATTTGTCGAAGTTTTATGATAGCTTTCCCCGCAACTACTAAAAACTTTTCATTTTTGCTATGATGCCAATGTTGCCCTTTAGCAATTCCTGGATGCGCTACATTAATTGAGTATTGCCCAGCACTTGCCGTTTTTATAAACTCAGTAAATGATCCACGATTATCAACATTCATTTTAAGTTCATAAGCATAGTCTGTTGGTTCAATGTAACTTAGGTATGTTGCGTATAATTTAGTTTCAAAACCTCCACTCGTATCTGCGACATTTAGCGTTTTACGAGATTCTTTGAATTTATATAATAATTGCGCTAATTTGCCTAATGTAACTTCGTATAATGGTCTTACTTCCAAATATTGAGAAGCAACATCAACTTTGACAAAGCCTTTAATAACATCAATAAATTCCTTAACAATATCATCAATATAAACAAATGTAATTAAGGCGTTTTCATCATTAATAGTAATCGGTAAATCATGTGTGATATTATGGCAAAACGTCGCTACAACCGAATTATAGTTTGGGCGACACCACTTGCCAAATACATTGGACAATCTATATATATATACGGGGCACTTATTGTTTTTTCCAAAATCTATTAAGTAATCCTCCGCCATTTTTTTACTTTTACCATAATCGTTGTCTTTTGCGGCTTGAATTGTTGAAGAAAAAATAATTGGGATTTGCCTATTTTCCTTTTTAAGCAATTCACATAGCTTAAATGTAAAATTTGCATTTCCAGAATAGAATTCTTCGGTAGTCAATGGGCGATTTGCTCCTGCAAGATGCACGACAAAATCCGCTTCATTAATATAAGATGATAAAGTTTCTTCATTATCATCAATATCAATCGGAAGCACTTCAAACTGTTGGTTAATAAGTTCGTGGCTTATATTCTTTCCAACAAATCCTTTCGCACCAGTAACTAGTATTTTCATTATTGTACCTCTTCTTCAAACAGGTCAAGTTCTAATAGTTTCTTTTTCATTTCCTCGACAGTTAATAGTTTCGTATTATGTGAATGATATTCTTGTGCAACTTCAATACGCTTATTACCCTTCTCGACATATTTATTATAATTCAAATCACGATTGTCAGCGGGAATGCGATAATACTCGCCGAGGTCACTTGATTTTGACATTTCTTCAGCAGTGACTAAAACTTCATATAGTTTTTCTCCATGTCTTGTGCCGATATATGACACGCCAACGTTGGATTTGCATAAAGACAAAACAGCTTTAGCTAACACGTCAATGGTCGCAGATGGAGCCTTTTGAACGAATAAATCACCCTGTTCTCCAAATTCAAATGCATAGAGAACTAGATCAACCGCTTCATCAAGGGTCATCATAAATCTTGTCATCTCTGGATTAGTTACTGTTATCGGTTGATTTAAAGCAATTTGTTCTAAGAATAATGGAATAACCGATCCACGTGACGCCATCACGTTGCCGTAACGAGTTAGACAAAGAACTGTATCACCCGGTAATAACTGACGGCTTCTAGCTACGACATTTTTTTCCATCATTGCTTTTGATATTCCCATCGCATTAATTGGATAAGCAGCTTTATCCGTGGATAAAAAGATAGCTTTTTCCACGCTATGGTTAACACAAGCAGTAATAACATTATCACTGCCGATGATATTTGTTTTAACAGCTTCCATTGGATAGAATTCACAAGATGGGACTTGCTTTAAAGCAGCAGCGTGAAATACATAATCAACACCGCGAAAAGCATTATCAATCGATGCATAATCTCGCACATCTCCAATATAGAATTTCAACTTATCATTATTATAAAACTTACGCATATCATCTTGCTTTTTCTCATCTCGCGATAAGATACGTATTTCTTTAATGTCAGTCTTCAAGAATCTCTTAACTACTGCGTTACCAAACGATCCTGTTCCACCAACAACCATGAGTACTTTGTTTTTAAATTCCATGTTTTAATCCTCCATTTTCATTGTTTAAACAATTTTTAATATTCATTAACCTTGTCCAAAATATTACTGATTTGTCTAATTGCTGGTAAAATAATGCTCTTTTCTTCTTTGTTCATCGCGGTAAACCACGTAATAACTCCATAAACAATTACGAACATACATCCTTTTATCACGAAGAACATCCATCCTTGAGTTGGAATAACATATTCAATTCCTAAGCCAATCGCGACAATAACGGCAAATTGGAGAATGTATTTTAAATGTACAGATTTATAGAAAGAAAACATTTTTATGTTAGCTTGTTTTGAAAGGAAAAAACTTTGTAATACTACGTTTCCAATCAATAACCCAGCCATAATTCCAATTGCAGAGCCGGTCGCGCCATATGGTCCTGATAACAATACATTAGCAACAAGACATATGACTGCGCTGACTACAACGCTAATAGTTTGATACTTAATCTTATTTTTAACAACTAAGAGTGTCAGTCCAGTATGTAAGGAATTTGTCACTAAACTTGGAATTATTAAAAACATTGTTACATAATAAGTGACATCGTAATTTGGCGATTTCATCCAAACAGTCACGAATCCTCTTCCAAGTGCAATAAACCCTCCCACAAGCAAACAAGATACAAACATTTGTATACGTCCAACGCGAATTAATAACTTTGTATACTGTTCAGAAGTTGCATTACTGGCATCCATTCTGCTCAGTTTTGGAAGTAATAATCCATTGAGTGTTGAAGATAAGATAAAGACATATGATTCAATTGAGGCACCTAGACCCCATCTAGTTAATTCGTAATCTGTACTCATATTTTTAAGTATCGTCGGTGTTATGTTAAGAATTAATCTTTGAGCTAACATCGTAATGGTTACCCAAACTGTAAAGCTAAATATCGTTTTTACTATTTCAGGATCTCGCTTTTTAAAATTAATTTTGATATTTACATTTTTCTTTAAATAGAAATATCTCATGACGATTGTAACTAAACCTGATACCACGTTTGCAAGAACGACTGCATATAAGTCTCCACCAAGTAAAAGCGATACAACAACAAGAACTACAATCAGAATTCGATGAATAAGATTAATAATCTTTTGAGCGGTAAATTTTTCATTGGCTACAAAAATCGAATCCATTGGGCGACACACAAACGAGAATACTGAGAAAGAGCCAACAATTACAAAGACTACTTTAAGTTGATGCAACAACTCAGCGCTGAGATTTTTTCCATAAAGCGTCTTAATAAAAATAAATATCACAAGGAGTATTACGAATATAATAAATCCGAGAATAAAGAATATTTTATAAATTACACCTAAGAAATCACTAGCTTTACGAGTATCATTTTCTGCTTTGAATTTTGCTAAGAATTTGGCAATCGCATCGCCAAGCCCAAAGTCCAAAGCAATCATACTAATTATTGAAAGCGCGATTAAATATATTCCGTACTTTTCTTCGCCAATAGTTTTGACCATCCAAGGCAAATAAAGTAGTCCAGTGATAATATTCACGAATACAGCAATGTAAGAAACGACTGCAGCTTTTTTTATTTGTGATCCGCTTTCTACAGTCTTATTTACTTTATCAACTGAATTAGCTATTACATTCTTTCTTTTCTTTCTACTAAACCAATTTTGCTTAATAACCTCTGCTTTTCCTAACGGACCTGATTGGTCTTCAATTTCTATTGGTAGATTATGCACAATTTGATCAATAACGTAGCTCAATTTATCTGCTGCGTATTTCGCATTCCACTTTTCTTTCATTGTATTAAAAGCATTTCGACCAATTTCTTCTTGCAGCATTTTATCATTACATATTCTTTCAACTTGACGGCACATGTCTTTATCATCGTCGAAATTATAAACAATACCATTTACTTTGTCTTCAATCAAATATGGCACCGATCCATGCGAATGACTAGCTACAACAACGCAGCCATTGCTCATTCCCTCGTTGACACAAACGCCCCATCCTTCGCCATAATCAGAACTTGCAAAAACTATATTCGCGTTTTTCATCATTTCCAAAACTTCCGCATTGCTAACCGCACCGACTAATGTGACAAAATCTCTCAGTCCTGCTATAAGAATTTCGTTTTGTAAAAAACTTACCATTTTTTCTTCGCCCTTGCCGACTATTTTCATATTAAATGGAATGTTTTTTTCTTTAAGGTGCCTTGCCACAACAATACATTTTTCTGGATGTTTCCAGTCAAGCAATCGGTTGATAAATAATATTTCTGTCGTTTCAGTTTTGTTCTTTTGTGCAAAAAGTTCTTCAAAACTTTCAAATTGACTATCAATTGAATAATATCCCCATTTATAACATCTATTTTCACTTGTTCCGAATCTTGATAAATCGTATGAGGTATAAGCGCTTGCGCATAAGTAATAAAGTTTATATCTACTTAAGCGGTGATAATTTCTAAACTGACTAATAATCGCTCTTGGCGAAAAGTATTCATACATTTTACCGGTTTTATAAAGTCTTTCAGAATATCTAAACACAACTTTACCTCTTTTAAGCTGTCTTAAAATTGCCTTACTTGGAGCTGAACCATATATCAAAATATCAGCATCGTCAATGACTTGCTTTGCTTTTTCAGAGTTATCAGACATGTTGACAGCGCATTGCTCAATGATGTAAGAATGTTCATCTAAAGATATTAATCTATTTTCATGTGATTGTCTTTCAACAAAAGTAAAGTTTTCACCATATATTCTTATTAGTTCCTTACATAAGGTAACTTGATGAATAGATAAGTGATTTGACACAAACGCTACTTTCAATTTGCCATCTTCAGGAAGTGGACGACGATAACGCGTTATAAACACACCAACCAAATCTTTGTGCATTGCGTCCATCATGCCAAATACTACGAAAATAAATAAGAACAGATAAATAGAAGATTGCATAATTGGTTCGATCATGAATACTAAGAACATGGTCGACATAAGACAGACAGTAACAACTTTAATGAAAGTATCTTTTCCTAAGATGCAAATAGTTATAATGCGTTTAACAAACGCAAAAGTTATTATTAAGAATAATCCTGCTGGTATAGCGCCTACAGTATAGTAAATATCTAGCCAAACATTATGGCAATATCCTTCGCCTGCCGGCAGTGTAATCTTCTTTCCACCAAGTGGGAAATTAAGGAATTGTTTGAGAAAATCGCTATATATCTTTAATCTAGGAGTATCAAAAAACGACATAGGGTTTTTAAGAATCCGTTGAACAATTGGAATTTTTGCCAGAATTTTTTCAATTCCAAATAAATTCATTTTGTAAGCGACAACAGCGCCTATAATTCCAACTAGCACAATTCCTAAAACGATCAATACTTTACGACGTTGCTTTTTATCACTAATAAGCACGTAAAGTAGTCCAATCATTGGACCAAGAATCAGTATCACTAATTCTCCGCGGTTAGAAAGTGAAAGCGCGGACCACAATGTCGCGACAAATATAAATATGATTCCCAAAACGTGGTACCATCTTTTGCCATTGAACCTAATAAAAACTATCGGAAAAAATAAAGACGCTAACGGCGATAAGATCGAACCAACGCCAGTAGATACAACGATTTCACCAGTCCAAATGTCAATTGCAGCGCGAGCGTTTCCCAAAAGCCCGAAACCAAATACTCTTGCGACCATATTTAAGAGTCCGTGCATAGTAAATCCTAGCAAAAAGGCAAATATCATATTAAATAGTGCTTTATTCTTGTCTTTATAAGTCTTGTATATATTAAGTCCCATTTCATAGAAAACTACTGGAGCGATGCAATATTGAATAAAATGGTTGATTTTAAATCCAAAATTAAACGCATCTAGCGCAAAATATGATATGCCAAAAATCGCAATGATAAAAAAATACGGTGATGTTACTATTTCACCCGTAAAAATCATTTTGATTGAAAAAACGACAATTAATAAGACTAGAAACACAGAGGAAACAGAAAGAAAATCTAAGCCATATAGGAACATTAAAGAGAATATTAAAATGCTATATAGTTTATTTAAATTCAACTTTGATTTAATGCTCTTTGCTATATTCTTAACTTTTCCATTAAAACTCGTTAAAATACTATTCATATTGACGACCTCCGGCCTATTATTTAATTATAGTAAAATAACGAATTAACTGCAATATAATAATATATATTATTATTTTACGCTATATAGGCAGCACTTTAGTGCATTTTTGACTTTATTAAAATGGCTTTGTGTTTTAACAAAAAATGCTATATAATATTTTCAATAGGAGAATTCTTATGAATATTAAAAACCTTGCTTTAATTTCAGGAGTAATCATTTTATCAACACTAGCCACTTCTTGTGACAGCATTTTAGGGACATACGAAAATGAAAGTACAAATAAAAATGGAAATAAATTAGTAAGTACTTTTGTGCTTAAAATAGATAATACTTGTTCATTTACATATAACGAACATCTTCCAAACGGAGAAATTAATGTGACTTCTGAGCCATGGTGCACCTGGCAAAGAAACGCTACAGCAGATTTCAAAAATGTCGTCGATATTCGAAAACCAAATCCTCTAGTGGACGGACACGTTTCCGTATTATATGTCGTATATGAAGGTAGCGCGATGAAAGTTAAAAATTCAAATCCTGAAGTTTACTATTATAAGAAATAAAAATACCGCACCTGCGGTATTTTCTTGTTAATATAGTTGTTTACTTCAGCAAATCCATATTATTTCAATATAAATTCCAAAATATCTTGATAGACTCGTTCCTTGTTTTCCTCAAATAGTATTTCATGACGCATATTATCATAAATAATTACTTCTAAGTTTACAATATCTTGTTTTCTATAGACTTTTGCAAGTTTTTCAACGCCTTTTCCATATAATCCGACAGGATCTTCTTTTCCTGAAACAATAAGGATTGGCAGGCTTCTTCTGATTTTTCTTAGAAATCTTGGGATGTTTAGACGATTCAAGCCTTTAAGAAATTCTTTGTAAAATCCATTACTCACGTCGACGCCACAGAGTGGGTCAGAACTATAGTTTTGAACGTTTTCTTCATTCACAGAGAGCCAGTCAAATTCAGTTTTCTTATTTTGAACTTTTTTGTTAAAAGATCCGAAAGTAAGTGTTTTCAATAGTTTAGCATCTTTGTGATAATTGCTATTGTGCACCATTATTCTAGAAAGTAATCCGCCGACTTTTGTAATAAATCTTGGTCCACAGCTACCCATTAAGATTACTTTTTTAATGTGTGTACTATAACGTTCAATATAATCTTGAGCAATAAACGATCCGAGCGAATGACCTAATAAATAAGTTGGGTGGCAAGTTATTCTCAATCTTTCAACTAATTCATCTACGCGATTGACCATTTTCCTAAAACCACTTTTTTCCCATTTACCTAGCATACCTTCTTCCAGCACATTTTCACCTTGATTAAAGTGATCCAAGCAGAAAACACTAAGCTTATGCTCATTTAAAAACTTAGCAAAATCCTCATAACGGCCAGAATGCTCTTGCATACCTGTAATTATTACAACATTACCAATAGCCTTTTCTACGTTCCAAGCCAGTCCACGAATTACAAAACCATCTTTGCAAGTCAATTGAATTTGTTCTTTACTCATACATTTATACCTCTTTTCGTATAATTATATTAATAATAATATAAACTGATTAAGAAAGGAACATAAATATGCATATCATTGAATACTTACAATACATTTTACTTGCAATCGTGCAGGGTATCGCTGAGGTACTCCCCATATCTTCTTCAGGTCATCTACAAATATTTCAATATCTTTTTGGTATGAATATTAGCGATTTAACTCTCAGCATATTTTTACACCTTGGATCGCTGATTGCGGTGTTGATATTTTATTTTAAAGAGCTACGTGAGATTGCTGTAGATTTTTGTTCTTATATTTTTATTAAAAAAACTCGCGATAAGTCGTTTAAAAATTTTAAACTTGGCACATTATTAATCGTGTCTACAATTCCCGCTGCGTTATTAGGTATGTTGCTTAAATCGGCAATTGAGAGCGTTTTTGCCAACATTATTTTTATAGGAATCGGCTTAATTATTACAGCAACCATCCTTTATTTCAGCGGAAAGATAAAAGGAAGTAAATCTATTAATGAAATGACTTATAAAAACGCAGTGATTATTGGCCTTTTTCAAGCTGTTGGTATAGTGCCTGGCATTTCGCGAAGTGGGATAACAATATCGGGAGCAAAAAACCAAAAGATTACAAATAGCGATTCAGCAAAATACGCTTTTCTAATGTTCATTCCTATTACAGTGGGCGCATTATTTGTAGAATTATTAGATATAAAAAAAGGAGTCTCCTCCTTTAATTACGATCTCTTAATTCCATATTTGATAGGCATTATCATAAGTGCTCTCACTACTTATTTAAGTTTAAAATTACTTTTAAAAATAATTAGTAAAGGTAAACTCTGGTATTTCTCTATATATTGTTTAATTGCAGGAACACTGACAATTTTAATCTCTTTTATCTTTTAATTCGCCTTTAAAACTTTTTCATACACTTCTTTAAATCTTTCTCCAACTAATTCAATTGTTCTTGCTTGCACAACTTTATAGCCATTTTCAACAAGTGCAGACATATCTTTATTAATTGCACGATTAATCATGTTGATAAACTCGTTATTATTTTTAGCCATTAAAACATTTTCATCATGCTTTAACCATGGAAAATAGACAGGTATATCACGAACTATAACAGGAGTTTTTGAAGCTAATCCTTCAAGAATAACAATTCCTTCTGTTTCTTCATAACTTGGAAATAAGACTGCATCCGCATCTAGCAAAGCACCTTTGATGATGTCGCCATCAATATATCCTGGCATTATGACATTTTTTGGCCTTCTTTTAATAGCTTTATTAACTTTATGAGTTGTCAACAATTTTCCTAAATGACCAAACCAAATAAATCTTATCTCTGGCATTTGGCTCGCGATTTCAAAAAAGTCGCGAATTCCTTTGCGATCAAAAAATAATCCGATTCCAATAACTACTTTTTCATCATACAAATTAAAGTGCTGACGAAAATTATTTATTTTCTCTTCACTGTAAGTATATTCATCTAAGTCGATGCCATTTGAAACATCTACGACTGGGCATCTAACACCTTTATAGTTTTCGATTAAATTTTTCGAGTAAGGAGTAGGTGTAATAATCAAATCAGCGTTACGATACATCTTTAAAATCATCCGATTAAAAAATGGCGCCATTAACTTCCAAGCTCTAAAAGAGTTGCGGAAATCTTCAATTGTAGAATGTCCATGTACAATAACAGGCACACCTTTTTTTTGAAACTTTCGCATCATTCTAAAAGACTTTCCAAAAAGAGTATTCGTGTGTACTAAATCAAATGAATCAGTAGTGCTTTGCGTATATTCAATACCAGCACTTCGCAGTGCTTTCTTTTGATGCCTTAAAGCACGACCAATACCACTTTGTCGTAGTAACTTCTCTTTTTCAAAATGTAATAGTACTTTCATTTTTAAATAATATCTCTATTTAAAGATTCTCTAACAATATAAATTGGACGATCTTTAACTTCGTCATAAATACGAGAGATGTATAAATTTCCTAATCCTTGATAAATCATAATTAATCCACCAATTAGGGTAATGGTTGGGAACAACCAAGCAACTAAAGGAATTGCAATTCCTACAAGAATTAATACCACGAAAGTTATGAATGCAGCGACAGACATAATTGATAAAAACAATCCCATTTTAAAGGTAAGATACAAGGGATATGCACTATTAGCGATAATTCCATCGCCAGCAAGTCTAATCATTTTACGTACTGTCCATTTTGTCACACCAACTGTGCGCTCTGGACGTTCAAACTCAACAAATGTTTGCTTAAAGCCAACCCAAGTAGATAATCCGCGCAAATATCTATTATGTTCTGGAAGCGCTAAAATAGCATCTACAACTTTACGATCATATAACTTAAATTCACCTGTATCTGCAGGGATATCCATGTTTGTAATCTTTCTTAAAAAACGGTAATAGAAAAAAGCAGTAATCTTTTTGAAAATGGTTTCTCCTCGACGCTTTCCACGTTTTCCGTGAACAATGTCATAGCCTTCTTTCCATTTTTTTGTCATCTCTACTGCAACTTCTGGGGGATCTTGCAAATCAACATCCATTACAATCATTGCCTCGCCTCGAGAATATTTGAGGGCTGCATGTATTGCTGCTTGTTGCCCAAAATTGCGAGAAAAATTAACCGCGATAACGCGTCTATCTTTTTTAGCCAGCTTTCTTAATATTGATTCAGTTTTGTCCTTGCTACCATCATTAACAAAAACTATCTCAAAAGTTTCATTTAACTTTTCCATAATTGGAACAATGGTGTCATAAAAAACTGGTAAAACTTCTTCCTCGTTAAATACAGGAACGACTATTGAGTAAACGACCTTTTCCATAAATTCATCCTACCTTTTATTATTTATAATTGTATCACTCTCAACATCATTACTCAAACAAATGTAACAAGTTGGTAATCGAACTATCTACTTAGATTTCAAAACTTCAATTAATATTTTAGAAGTTAGAGCTGGATTCGCTTTTCCAAGTGATTTTTTCATAATGTTGCCTACTAAAAAACCTACAGCGCGATCTTTACCAGCTTTAAAGTCTTCAATTGACTGTGGAAATTCATTTAATACTTCTTCTACAAGCAATTTAATTGTTTTTTCATCAGAGATTTGTGTCATATTCCGTTTAGCTGCAATTTCAACCGGATTTTCATTGCTCTCAACAATTTCTAAAAAGAGTTCTCTTGCTTGTTTAAGAGATATTTCGCCTTTTTCGACCATCCCAATCAGTTTAACAATATTTTCAACTGACAGTTTCATTTCATTAATTGTTAAAGCTGTTTTGTTCAGATAACTAGCAACATCACCCATTAAAAAGTTACACATTTGTTTAGGATTTGCCTTCAATTCGACGGCTTTTTCGAAATATGCCGCTATATCTTTATCTTGAAGTAAAATATCTGCATCATACTCCGTGAGTCCCATTTGATCGACATATTTCAATCTTTTTTCACTAGCAAGTTCTGGACAAGTTTCGATTGCGTTCTTAATAAATTCATTACTCAATTTAATAGGAGTAATATTTGGTTCAGTATAATATTTATAATCAACTGCACTTGTTTTTTTGCGCATTAACACCGTAGATTTTGTTATTTCATCAAATCTCCGAGTCTCTTGATCAATGCTTTGGCCACTAAGCAATAGTTTGCTTTGCCGTTCTATTTCATATTCAATTGATTTCTCGACGTTAGATAACGAGTTAAGATTTTTAATTTCAACTTTTGTTCCAAGTTTTTCACTTCCATATGGTCTAATAGATATATTGATATCACATCTCAGTGATCCCGCCTCCATTTTACCATCGCTAGTTTCGGTGTACTGGACAATTGAGCGAATCGTTTCAACATATTTCATCGCTTCATACCCATTTCGAATGTCAGGCTTAGAAACTATTTCAATTAATGCGGTGCCTGCTCGATTAACATCAAGCAAAGAATAATCCGCCATATGAAGTTGTTTACATGTGTCTTCTTCAAGGTGCACTCTTTCAATATCAATATGCTTTATTCCGTTTGGTGTTGGAATCTTAATGAACCCATTTTTACCAATTGGACGTTTGTCTTGAGTAATCTGATAACCTTTAGGCAAATCAGGATAAAAATAGTTTTTGCGGTCAAACCATAGTTCATCATCAATTTGCATTGAAAGTGCATTTGATACTCGGATTGCATTAATAACCGCTTGCTTATTTACTGTTGGCAATGTGCCTGGAAATGCCATATCCACAACACTTACTAAAGTGTTAGGCGTGCATCCAAACGCAACTGGAGCAGGCGAAAACATTTTACTTTTAGTTTTCATTTCAACGTGTATTTCAATACCAATTACTGCTTCAAAGTTCATATTGACACCTTCTTTGCATTTAAATTAAAGAGCCCAGTATTATTTTCAATTGCTTGAGCAATTTCAAATACTGTTTTTTCGTCAAAAGCTCTTCCCATAATATTAACGCCAACCGGCATATTATCTTTTAGAATCATCGGAATTGTAATCGATGGTAATCCGGCAAAATTACCTAACAATAAATGGTTATCAGCAATTAAATATTCGTTCGATAGTCTACTTTGAAACTCATCAAACTTTGGGGCAATACTTGGAGCGGCTGGAGCTATTAAAGCATCGAATTTTGCTAAAATTTTATTAATTTCATTAACAATTAGCCGACGATTTCTTTGGGCGTTTAAAAACAACAATTCGATATTATCACGCATAAGTGCAAAACTTCCAATCACAAATCTACGTTTAATTAACTCTCCAAATCCTTCAGTTCTAGCTTTTTTCATAATCTCTTGATAAGTTTTTCCTTCAGGTCTTGGTCCAAAGCGAATTCCATCAAGATTAGCATTATTACTAGTGGCTTCCGCACAAGAAATAATCATGTATGTGGGATATAAAGTTTCTAAAATTTCTTTTTTTATTGAAACCTTTTCAACGAGTGCTCCTTGTTCAATTAATTTTGCCAAAAGAACTTCAAAACTATTTTTAACATCTTTATCGCTAATAGAGTTAATAATTTCTTCAATAACCGCTATTTTAAGACCCTTTACACCTTTATTTATTTCAGAGATATAATCACTGTCTTGAATCATAGAGGAGGTTGAATCATTTGAATCTCTTCCACTTAAAGCGCTTAATAAAATAGCGCTATCTAAGACACTCCTCGTAAAATAGCCCACGTGATCCAGTGAAGGTGCGAATGGAAAAACTCCATAACGAGAAATTCTTCCCCAAGTTGGCTTCATTCCCACAAGTCCTGCAAAAGATGCTGGTTTTCTTATCGAATCTCCAGTGTCTGTTCCTAATGAAAATGGCACCACGCATTCAGCCACGCTTGCAGCGGATCCCGAACTTGATCCACCAATCATTCGTGCGTGAGATGAATCATAAGGATTAAATGTTTTACCTAAGTGACCCGTTGTGCCGGTTCCTCCCATTGCAAGTTCATCCAATGTTGCTTTTGCAATTAAAATAGCGTTACGCTCTTTTAATTTTTTAATCACAGTGGCATCAAAAACGGGAACATAATCACTCAGAATTTTACTACTGCCTGTAGTTTTTATATTTTTTGTTGAAATATTATCTTTTGCTACAAACGGAACGCCCCATAATTCATTATCAATTTCTGGGTTAATTAGAGTTTTTGCAAAAGCAATTGCTTCTTCAGCTGCAATAGTTTCAAAAGCATTGCAACTATCTTCATTAGCTCGTTTGATTGCTTCAAGTGTCAATTCAAGAGGTGTAGTTTTTTTACTAACCAAAGCTTCATGTATCTCTTTAATCGTTAAATCCAAGTAGCTCATTTAGTTCACCACCTTTGGTAGTTTTATTTGTCCATCCAATGCATCTTTAACATTCTTTAAGACGTCTTCTCTAGTTAAAGGATCTTCAGGGATGTCTTCACGCAAATAAGTGCAAGATATTGCAAAAGGAAAAGTCATCGGCTCAAGCATTGCTAGTTCCGTGTTTTTTCCGATAAGTTCCATTTGTTTTATGACAATTTCAAATTCTTTTTCTAACATTTGATATTGCGCATCAGACATATCAAACATCAGTCTATCAGCACATTCTCTAAGTGTTTCTTCTTTAATTTTTTCCATAAAATCACCTGCTTTATTTATTTTATATTATCATTTTTTAATTTCGTTTTGAATTATATTCATGAAAGAGTCTTCATCCATTGTCTCAATTTGCAGATTTTTTGCTTTATCTAACTTAGATCCTGCTTCGCTTCCATAAATCACAAGACTTGTAGATTTGGAAACTGAACCAGTGACTTTAGCGCCAAGCGAATCTAATAAGTCTTCCAATTGCTTTCTTCCGTAACTTTCAAATGTGCCGGTGATTACTATCGTTTTCCCAGTAAAATATCCTTCATTAACTGAAATAACATTACCAAGATAAGTATCGTTAACATGAAGTTCTCTTAAGTTTTCGAGTAATTCCAAGTTTTGTTCTTTTGCAAAATAATCTACAATCGACTTTGCGCTGATTGGACCAACATCGGCAATTGCCAACAATTCATCATAAGTTGCATTTTTAAGCGACTCAAGAGATTTAAAATTTTTAGCAAGCGTTTTTGCAGTCTTTTCTCCAACTTCCTTTATACCTAAGCCGAATATTAATCGTTCCAAGGAATTGTGTTTACTTTTTTCAATTGCGTTCAAGAGGTTATCAACACTTTTGTCCTTAAATCCTTCAAGTAGCAACAAGTCTTGTCTATGGTCTTGCAACCTATAAATGTCACTAATGCTTTTAATTAATCCTTCATCAAACAATTGCTCAACAATTTTTTCGCCAAGCCCTTCAATATCCATAGCATTTCTTGAAGCAAAATGTCTTAGCCCTTCTGTATGCTTAGCCGCGCAGAATTGATTTACGCAATAGTGAATCGCATCAACACGAACAAGATTTTCGTTGCAAACAGGGCATCTATCAATCATAACGAATGCTTTATTTTCTTTTTCACTTGCAATGCTTTTAATTACTTCTGGAATGACATCTCCAGCTTTTCTAATTACAACTGTATCTCCAACTCGAAGTGACTTTGAAGTGATAAAATCTTCATTGTGTAACGTGGCGCGGGAGATCATCGAACCCGCAAGCCTAACCGGAGTCAAGACAGCGTTAGGAGTTATTTTCCCTGTGCGTCCTACTGTAAAAATTATATCCTCTAATGTTGTCGAAACCTCTTCTGGAGGAAACTTATAAGCAATTGCCCATTTTGGTGTTTTAGCTGTATAACCAAGACGATCGTAAGCAGTTAGGTCATTAACTTTCACTACTATTCCGTCAATTTCATATTTTAAATCGCCGCGTTTTTTTGTATATTCTTCAATATATTTAATAACTTCCTCGATACCTTGACAAACTCGACGTTCTTCGTTTGTTTTAAACCCTAATTTTTCAACAAATTTTAGAGCTTCGGAGTGTGATTTAATTCCAAAATCACCACTATTAACAAAATAATACCAAAATGCATCAAGTTTTCGTGAAGCCGCAATCTTAGAATCAAGTTGCCTAATCGAACCTGCTGCTGCATTTCTTTCATTAGCCAATAAGGTTTGGTTATTTTCTTCGCGCACTTTGTTTAGAGCAATAAATGTCGCTTTATCCATAAAAACTTCGCCGCGTATTTCTATATTATTTAATTCTTTAATTTCAGTCGGAATCGATTTAATTGTAATAACATTACTTGTAACATCTTCACCGCTTGTTCCATCTCCACGTGTCGCAGCGTAATTTAGCTTTCCGTTTTGATAATCAAGACTCATTGCCAAACCATCAATCTTCAGTTCGGCAACATATTCGACTGATGTCTTTTTAAGTTCATTACGTATTTTTTGATCAAATGCTCGCAAATCTTCATCACTAAAAGCATTAGCCAGTGAAAGCATCATTCGTTTATGCTTAACTTTTTTAAATTCGCTTGCAACAAAACCACCAACGCGACGCGATGGCGATAAAGGTGATTGCAGTTCTTCGTTTTCGTTTTCAAGCAGAATGAGTTCTTTCATTAGTTGATCGTAAATCGCATCATCTACAGAAGGATTGTCTAAAACGTAATATTCGTAATTGTATTGATTAAGTAATTTTCTCAATTCAATTATCCTAGTTTCAGCATTCATTCTTAACACCTTCACTCAATGATGTTATTCTTGGGTGAGTTCCTAATAATTTTTTCACGGTGCCATCTTTAAATAGCACTTCGATAATTACTCCCTCCACATTTAAAATAATTCCTTCGCCAAAACTTTCATGCTTTAAAGAGTCGCCCTTTTTCCACACTATCGTATTACCTTTAAGAGTTGGCTTCGAAATCATTGAAACCGATGGTTTTCTTGCTTCAGTAGGCTGAAATATGGTTGGAACTGGAACAATCTTCGGACGGTCTCCTTTAATGCCGGACTCTGCGATAAATGGTGATTCCATAGAATATGCGCCTCTAAAATTGTTAAAGTGTGAGGTTATGTATAGTCTTTCCATAGCTCTTGTATAAGCGACATAGCAAAGACGCCTTTCTTCTTCTAATCCTTCTATGCTTTCCATGACGCTTCTTGGATTTGGAAATACTCCTTCATTCATCGATACTAGGAATACTGCAGGATATTCTAGTCCTTTAGCGGTGTGAATAGTCATTAAAGTTATCACGTTTTCTTCTTGCACATAGTCTTGGGAAGACATTAATGAAATATTTTGTAAATATTCATCAAGAGTTGTTTCTTTATCAGGACGCAAGTTTTCGATTATATCGCTTATAAGAACTTTAACGTTCTCGATGCGTTCCTCGCCATTTTCATCCGCAGTTTTTAAATATGCGTAGTAATCTAATTCGCTAATTAGATCATTCACGACATCACCCATAAAAACTTTATCTGCAATTTGTTGGCTATATTTTTCAATAATTCCAATCAAATCGCGCATATTTTCGATTTGTTTCTTTTGAATTGTGCAATTGTCAGCAAAATCACTTTTGATGAAATCCGCAAAACTGAGTTTGTGTTCAATCGTTAATGCTTTTAATTTTTCGATTGTCCCATCGCCAATTCCTCTTCTAGGAACATTAAATATTCTTTCAAGTGAAATATCGTCGTTAATATTGATTGTAAGCCGTAAATACGCTAGCAAGTCTTTGACTTCTCGACGTTGATAGAACTTTTGACCGCCATAAATGCGATAAGCTATCTTTTCATGCATTAATGATTTTTCATATGGAAGAGTTAAGTAATTGGCACGATATAAAATTACAATATTTTTGTAAATGTAATCTTTTTCATTGACGAGTCTCTTAATTTCTTTTGTAACATATTGCGCTTCATCATATTGACTGTTAAAACATTTACACACTACTTTATCACCGCTTGGATTTTTGGTATAAAGTTCTTTAGGCATTCTATTTGAGTTATTTGCAATTAGATTATTAGCTAGTGTAAGAATCTCTTTAGTTGAACGATAGTTTTCTTCAAGCGTGACAGTGTGCACTTTGAATTCATGCTCAAGATCTATGATAATGTTTTGGTTTGCGCCTCTCCATGTATAAATAGTTTGGTCAGGGTCTCCCACGACAAATAGATTTGATTCTGCCCCTAAAAGATTTCTAATGATGCGATACTGAATATCGTTTGTATCTTGAAATTCATCAACTAAAATATTTGTAAAATATTTACGCCATTTACTTCTAACTTCTGGATAATCCTCTAGAATACTAAGCGCAACAAGCAGTAAATCATCAAAATCCAAAGCACTACTTTGTGATAATTTTTCTTCGTAGCGACGATAAAGTTGCAACAAAGATCTCTCGTTAGCGTTCATATTTCCAACTGGGATATCATCGGGATATTGTCCCTTATTCTTCTTAGCACCAATATAACTAGGTAATTCTTTACCAATTGGATCTTTTGCCTGATAACCTTCTTCTTTTAAAATCGATTTAATAATTGATTTTTGGTCATCATCATCTAATATTGTAAAATTAGAAGTTACTCCAACTCGTTCAATTTCTCTTCTCAAAAATTGTGCACAAAAACTATGAAATGTTGTTAATTGTACAAGTCTTCCATCGTCACCTAAAATTTTAGCGACGCGCCCCTTCATTTCGTTAGCGGCTTTATTCGTAAACGTTATTGCTAGAATTGAACGCGGCGAATAATGCTTTTCATCAATTAAATAGGCAATTCTATATGTTAAAACCCGCGTTTTACCACTTCCTGCACCCGCGATGACGCGGCAATATTGTGAGGTAGTCGTAACAGCTTCGTATTGTTTTTCATTTAGTCCGTTTTTATAATCCATATCATCACCTACTTCTTTAGATTAGTACTCTCATTTTACCACATAAGCCCGTTGGGACCAACATAAAAGAGCACTTTTTCAAATAGTTTTCAACTCAGTGATAGCGTTGCTCTTATCTGAGCAACCCCTGTATATATCGCGGATACAATGTGGTTATCTATTTTCATTAAAGTTGGATAGCCTCTCAAATAAATATCCGCAAACTTACTAGCTCCGATATTTAATTCCATATTAATCGTCGTAGGAATCGAATCTGTTGTGTTCTCATCAACAAAATAAAAAGTCTCTGGATATTTAATTGCAAAGTCTATTACATAATCTTTGAGTGAAATACAATGCGAACAGTTTATCGAGAAAAAGTACACATAATATAGATTAGCGGTTATTTCAAACATTTGATTTGCGTTAATAGTTAAATTGCTTACTTCATCATAATCGCGGCTATCAAGTGTTGAAGATGTTCCGTTTATGACATCGCATGATGAAGAAAACAAAACAAGCACACACAAATTCATAATCAATATCTTTTTCAAGTTCATCACCCACATATATAATACCAGTCGATTTTGTCGTTTTTTTGAAAATAATGAAGAATATTTATATTTATGCTAGAATTATTAAAGGAGAATATATGAAAAAAAGAGAAACATCTGTTCAAAATATAGCATTCATTGCCATAGTTTCCGCGATAAACGCGGTCTTATCTTTGTTATCACAATTCATTCCAGTTCTCGCCATTTTAATCATTTTTCTTCTGCCATTAATAACTGCTTTGACAGTTATCTACTGCAAAAAGCAGTTTATTTCAATTTACATAATATCAACCTTGATTATTTCTGCGCTAATCAATATGGCAAATCTCGATATGACAATTTTCACAATTCTTCCCGCGCTTGTCACGGGAGTGGTGTTCGGTATAATGAGCCTTAAAAGAATAAACGCTGCATTTATTTGTATATCTGCTGCCTTCTTTCAGTTTCTTTTGTCCTGGGCTACAATTCCATTAATTACTGCTCTATACTCTGTCAATATGTTTGATGCCTTTGGAGCATTATTGAACATAACCGATAAAGCATTAGTTAGTATTTCTTTCTTACCCTTTATTTACGCAATTTCGCTAGCTCAATCTACGATTAGCTACATAATTTCTTCAAACGAATTAAAAAAGTTTAATATCAAACCCAACTTAGACATATCATCACCATATCTCTATTCGATAGCCGCGATAGTATTTTGTCTACTTTCGATAATTTTTGCTTTAACAATCAAAGAAATCTCATACCTCTTTTTTGCAATGTCGATAACTTTTGTCAGTTTAACCATTACTAACCAAATCAGTAAAAATAATAAGACATTTATTATTTCTATCTCTATTATATTTATCCTAAATATTTTCTTATTCGCTGCATCTCATGATTTTATATCTTCACCATACAATCTACTTTCATTTAATTTCTTTATTATTTTAACATCAAGTTATGACTTTATAAGTCATATTAAGAAAAAATCATTTACTAATAGCAAAAAATGTGGGTAAAATAGAAGGAAGAGGTGATTAGCATGATGGATTTTCTGAAGACGTGTGGTTTAGGTCTTTTGTATCTCCTTTTATCACCATTTATTTTAGCGTTTTTTGCGATTTACGCAGTATATTCTACGGCAGTTTTTATCATTATGTTTTTTAAAGCCACATTACTTTTTTTCAAAGGCAAAAGCATTTTTGATCCTACTGAGGAAGAAATTGAGGCACATAAAATAATTGAGGCAAGAAAAACTGTTGTTACACCGAACCAACCTTCTCCACAATACATAAATCCCAACCCAGGTTTATATCAGCAACCTTATCCTTATCCTTATCCTTATCCAAATCAATTGCCTCCACAATACCAACAACCTACACAAATTCAGCAACCACCAATAAATGTTATTGAAATGGACGTTAAGGATGGTGATGGCAATGATTAGTTTAATCAAACTCACAGAAAATGATAAGCGCTTATTCATCGCTCTTCTAATAATTGTAATTTTGTTACTTATCTTAGTTGGTTACATTGTCTTATTAATTAAAAGAACAATGAAACGTCAAGGCAAAGCAATTGATACATTCATGTTCGATTTAGTCGACACGAAAGTAGTTGATAACACAAAGCATTTTAGAAAAGTCGCGAGCGCCAGAAGTCGTGTCCTCTTATTCAAACAAGCTAGAAAACCGATGTTGCTTTTTGTGATTGCTATTATAATAATTGGAGTTTATATGGGAATTAGTAAAAACACCGACTTACGCGTGCTATTTTCTCAAGATGAGGGTTTTGCAAGTTTATTTTATACATTTGATTGGAAGGGTGTTCCAAGAGCTACTTTACTTGGCATTCATACATTCATTCCAGAACAATGGCCGCCTGTCACGCATACACCACATTTTTTATACGATAGTTTTAGCGCTTGGGTAAGTTATGTAACCGTTCCATTGCTCACTGTTGGAGCTATAATGTATATGGTAAACATTCAAGCTTTTATTGCAAGAGCGTTAAGGATAAGAAAAATGAGTGTTGATGTTTATACGAAAAATTTAGATAACATCCCAAAAAGTATTAACAATTAAAAAGGTTAAGAGCGTGTCTCTTAACCTTTTCATTCATTTTCTTTTAATTATTTTAAGGAATTATTACTTCTTCATCTAAACTTAAGATATATTCGACAAAAGTCACAATTTCTTGTTTGATAGAATAAATGTCTTCTCCTACTTCAAATTTGACTAAACTATCTGTTAATGATTCTCCTAATGAATCAGCGTATGGGGCAAGCATTGATTTTTGAGGATCTAGTCCCACTATTACAGCGGCGGTATATGAATTCAACCATTTATATTCGCCTTCGCCTGGATTCTTAATTGCGGCCACTGCCGGAGATAGAGTTGAAAATGATAGCATTAGCGCAAATGTAATAACTACTCCTTGTAATAACCCCATTAATCCTCCTAAAAGACGCAATTTTACTTCGCGAACTTTCTTTGGAATGATTAATCTTATCAACAAAAAATAAATTAATGAAGAAACAATCCAACTTACAAATTGAATTACAATTACAAGTAACAGCCATGAAATAGTTCTGCAAAGTGACAAAACGAAACCAGCAATGTAGTTTGCATCTAAATATTTAGGATCAACACTTGGATCTAGAGCAGCTTTACTAAATAAAGATTCAATTATTTGACCTAAAGAAGTTGCAACTGTACCATCGCTTAAGGTCTGCTTGATTCCTAATGCCACAAATAACTCATCACGAACATAAAGTGCAACAGGTTCAACAAGGAAGAACCAAGCAATAACAAGCATTAAAACAACGAACAAAAATCTAAAAGTCCCTCTCCAAAATCCTTTTGCACATCCTAAAGAAGTTGAAATCAACAAAAAAAGAATGATAATAATATCTAGAACGAGGGGCAAATTAAATATCGTATTGATGATTGAAGCGGCGCTTAGCATCATAATATCACTTCCTTAATACTAATTAATATAATAATCTACTAGTCATTTACTTTCAACAAAGTTTTCTATTTCTTGCTGTGTGTCTATTCCTTCAATGCTCTTAACTGCCTTAATAGAGCGGTTTATCCTAGTATCAACATCATCTACCTTTTTTTGGAAAGTTAAAAGAGTTGTCTTACATCCGTCCCAACTATTCTGTAAAGTTTCAAATTCTTTAAAAACTTTTTCAAATGATTCCATCATTTTTTGAATATTCTTTGATCTTTTATAATCGATGTTAAGTGTATAGATGGTTGAAAGAAAAGGATAAAGAGTTGAAGGTGAAGTTAAGATCACTTTTTTCTTTTCAGCGTAGTCAATTATTTTATCAGCTTCACTATGCAGAAACATAAATATAGCGTCATTAGGAATAAAAAGGAACGCAAATGGGGCAGTTTTGCCATTAATAATATATTTTTTAGAAACCACATCAATATGTAACTTTACAGCTTTTTCAAATTCACTAACCGCACGGCTTCGTTCTTCATCATTAGAGTTAACGATAACCTCATATTGCGCAAACGGAAATTTAGAGTCTATGCATATCAAATTGTATGGCTCTGGACAAAACACCACTGCATCCGGTTTAAGAACTTCTCCACTATTATTTTTGATTGAATACTGTTCTTCATACACACCAGACTCACCAAAAACGTTGAATAAAATCAAGCTAAGAGTTCTCTCGCCATATTGTCCTCTAGTTTGGTTCCCCTGTAGTATACGTTGCAACCCGTTGATGTCGCTATGTAAATTGCCTAATTGACTTTGGGCTTGCTTAACTTCTCCAATTTGTTCAGCGATTTTTTCCATTCTAACGCCAGTATCTTCAGCGTTTTTAGCAATGTTTTTATTAACTTGAGCGTTTAAATCAGTAATACGATTTTCAACTTTCTCATTCATCTTATCAATTTCGGTCTTCACAGCTCTTTCAAAACTTATTAGTTGTTCATTGTTTTTTTGCGTCTGTGCGTTAAGCGTTGAGTTAAAACTCTCTATCGTCGCACTAAAGGAAGACATAATCTCGCGAACATTCATTTCATTCACTTTACTACTTTCGGGCTTTTTTTTCTTATTTAAGACAAAATAAATAATTAGAGCCATTACTGCTAGAAACATCACAATTACAACAACTAATAGGGCAATTTCTAGTTCTGACATGCTTTGTCCTCCCCACTTTTAGTAAGCTCTTCAATAAACTGACATATTGACCAACAAATACTAATCCCTACACAACAAATATAAGTAATTAAAATTGCATTAGCAAAATTACAAGCTAATTTAGTAATATCTCCACTAGATATTAACCCAACTCTTAAATCATTAATTAAGCCAACTTGCTGAAATGAAATGCCACAAATATTATAGAGTCTCAATTCAGAAATGTTGACAACTGTATTATTAGCTTCATCAGCAACACGCGAAATCACAGTTAGCGATTGTTGCATTCCCTTTAAACAAGTCACGCTAATCATCAATAAAAACACTGCCGATGCAAAGAACAAAGTAAATCCAAATATTTGCGAATAATTAATCTTTTTCTTACTTGGAGTATTGAATAAAGCAAATATTCCAAGTGCAGGAACAAATATCAATGACAATAAATATCTCATTGTCGCTGCGACAATATAAAATGACTTTTTAGTCACATAAATGATGTTGTAGTACTCCTGATTAGTCTTTATGCCAGCATGTTTAAATATGAAATAAATAGAAATAATTAATTGCAAAGCAAGAATTAAACTCGTAACTAAAGCGACAATTTTCACATCAAGTCTCTTCACTTTAAAGAAACTGTTAATAAAAAGTGGTAATGATAAAATACAGCCAAACAGTAGCAGCCATGACTGCGTATTAATTTGCCCCACATTAGTTTTCATGTTGCGGATAGCCTGCAATGACACTCCAGCAAAAAACGAAACAAATATTAGGAATAATCCAATTATATTTAAAAGAATAATAATCTTTTTAGTCATTTTAACACCCACCTTAAAAGTAATTATAACATAATTATTTTTACTACCCTAATAAATCTATCACCGAATTTAATTTTCAAGTCAAAACTATTTCTTGTTTAGTATTTGCTTGTAAAGTTTGATATATTCGTTGGTCATTTTAGTTATCGTGTGGCTAAGCATCGTGTTAGATATCTCTGCTTTTGCTGCAGATTTTCTAGTAAAAAATTCATTTATAGCTTCAAATGCTCCTCTAGTATTTCTTTCATTAAGTATCATTCCAAATTCTTTATCCACTTGTTCCTTACAGCCTCCTGTATTAAACGCAATCACAGGTAAGCCACATGCTTGTGCCTCTAAATTGACTGTCGGATAATTATCCGACATCGTTGGGTTTAAAAAGACATCAGAATTGCTGTATAATTCTCTCATTTTGTCAGCTTCAACTCGTCCAAACTTGATTATCTTCGGGTTAAAATATTCTTTGTTTGCTCCC
The DNA here is from genome assembly GCA_031556235.1 of Bacilli bacterium. Lineage (GTDB taxonomy): Bacteria > Bacillota_I > Bacilli_A > RFN20 > CAG-826 > JAVBTH01. Next base: position 601,148 of record JAVBTH010000001.1, on the reverse strand, counting down.
ACTACAACAATTTGATATGAATCATCTAACAAATCAGCCAAGTCATTAAAAACATTTAATCCTTTTGAAGAAGTCCATGGAGAAGAAACACCTAATATAACTTTTTTTCCTTCAATATTATGTTGCGTTTTAAAATCCGAAACTTCTGGGTAAAATTTTTCTAAACTAATTCCGTTATTAATCACTAAATGCTGTTTACTTTTTAGATTAGATTGCGCAACAAAGTCATCTAACCAATGTGAGGGAGAGACAATAGTAAGATTATTTACACTGTTAAAAAGTTTTGCTTTCTTTTTAAAAGTAGATTTAGATGTATCAAAGAACCAAGAATGCGGATAGGCTTTATATTGCGGACACTTTCTACATGCTGTCTTCCATTTTTCACATCCAATAACATCAAAATGCACACAATGACCGGTAAAAGCCCAGCAATCGTGCAAAGTAATTACAGTAGGGATATTCTCTTTTTTTATAAATTTAAACAACATATTAATGTTAACGTGATCCCCATGTAGATTGTGCAACTGGATAATATCCGGTTTATATTTTTTGATAGCGCGAATCAGTTTTTTCGTTGCAATCATATGAAAACTGCCTTGTTTCCCAGTTAAGCGACTAAGAATAATATTTAATTTAAGCAGAATTTTATTTCTATTAATAACTCCATCAGCACTTCTTTTTTGACCTCTTCCACAAAAAAACACATTCTCATATCCTTGTTTCTTTGATTCATTAACGGTGTTTTGAGCAATTGAGCCAGTACTTCCATAACTAATTAAGTTATAAGTAAATATTTTCATAATTAAGCACTCCCATTTAAAAGAAATTATACCATCTTTATTAATCATATAAAAGGCGAAACGCAAATGATTATTTGACAAAACACTCCTTAATAGCTCTATTATTCTTTCAAATTAAATTGTAAGAAAATCATTTAGTAAATCTAAACAAAATTTTCAAAACGATATATTTTTCTATACGAAAATATCTTTATTAATAAACATTTATCAAAATATGCGATGTTTGTCGAGCAAAGTTATATAAAAACATTTACATACGTATAGTATTACTTTAAAATTAAATAATAGAAATGAGGTAATTAATATGACAAATTACACAAAAGAAGACATATTAAAACTCGCCAAATCTGAAGACGTCAGATATATAAGACTCCAATTCAGCGATATGCTTGGCACTGTGAAATGTGTAGAGATTCCCTTTTCTCGACTCGAAGATGCATTAAATAATCGCGTAATGTTTGATGGCTCTAGTATTGAAGGATTCGTCAGAATTAAAGAAGCAGACATGTTTTTAAAACCAGATTTAAATACTTGGCTGATTTTAAGTTTTGAGGATGATTCATATGGCAAAGTTGCCAGATTAATTTGTGATATCCATACTCCAGATGGAAAACCATTTGAAGGAGCATCGCGTTACATATTAAAAGCCGCGATAAAAAGAATGAATGAAATGGGATTCGCAACTCTTAATATCGGATTTGAACCCGAGTTCTTTCTTTTCAAAAACGACTCTAACGGTCAACCAACTTTAATGACTTCTGATAATGGCGGATACTTTGACATGTCACCCATCGATGGTGCTGAATACTGCCGTCGTGATATTACACTTGAACTTGAAAAATTAGGGTTCGTTGTTGAGGCAAATCATCACGAAGTTGCTCCAGGGCAACATGAAATCTGCTTTCATTTCGCTGATGTATTATCAGCTTGTGATAATGTACAAACCTTTAAGCAAGTCGTAAAACATATTGCTAGAAGACATGGATTAACTGCATCTTTCATGCCAAAACCCATTGCTGGAATAAGTGGTAGCGGAATGCACACCAATTGCTCACTAGCAAATTATGAAGGAAAAAATATTTTCTTTGATGAAAAAGAACCTTTTCAATTATCGATTACTTGTAGAAAATGGATCAATGGAATTTTAAAGCATGCAAGGTCTCTAGCAGGCTTATGCAATCCAACAATCAATTCATACAAACGGATTATTCCAGGATACGAAGCTCCTTGCTACGCTTGCTGGAGTGATGCAAATCGTAGTGCAATGATAAGAATTCCTGCCGCTCGCGGTTCTGCTACAAGAACTGAAATTAGAAACGTTGATCCGATGGCAAATCCTTATTTAGCTTTAGCTGCTATTTTAAATGCTGGATTAGACGGCATTGAGGAAGACGCAGAGTTAGTTCCGCCTGTTTATGATAATATCTTTGATTTAACTCGTGAAGAACGCGAAGAAAAAGGAATAATCAATTTACCAGAAAACTTGAAGGACGCGATTAAAGAAATGCGTAAAGACCCACTAATTATTCGCACACTTGGCCAACATACTTTTAAAAAATATATTTCCGCCAAAGAACAAGAATGGGATGAATACCGGCGAGTTGTCACCGAATGGGAGTTATCAAAATATCTAGATAAATAAAAGCGCTTAGCGCTTTTTTCTTTTCTTCTTGATACGTATAATAAGTTTAGAAGTTTCAACGCCAGCAAGCGGTACAAAAGAACAAAGAAGCACAATCCACCAATCTTTCAGATTTAGAACTTCAAAATTAAATATCTCACGACATTTTGGTACAAAGAGAATAGTGATTAAAAGCGCAATCGAAACAATCATAGCGTAATTCAAATATTTATTATGTTTAGTTGGCTTTTTAAAAATTGATTCAACATTTGACCTTTGATTAAATGCGTGAATTAATTGTGATAAAGCTAATACAGCAAACGCCATTGTTTGAGCTACACTATTTGCAAAAACTTCCATTCCTGAGAGTGCCATACTTTTACTATATCCAATGAAGTAAGCTGCCAATGTTGCAAAGGATATTAATGCTCCATGGAAAATAATCCGATACACCATAGTTTTTGTAAATAGACTGCTTTTTTTACGTGGTTTTTCTTCTAAAAGTTCTCGACTAGCTTCATCGACTCCTAAAGCTAAAGCTGGAAGAGTGTCAGTAACTAAATTAATCCACAACACATGAATTGCCAAAAGTGGCATATATTTAAAATTAAAAATTGTGGCTATTAATAATGTCATGATTTCTGCAACATTTCCAGCCAGTAAGAATTGAATTACTTTTTCGATATTTTTGTATACTCTTCGACCCTCAAATACCGCTTCAACAATGTTAGAATAATTATCATCAAGTAATATCATATCGGCGGCATCTTTAGCAACTTCTGTCCCGCTTTTTCCCATAGCAATTCCGATGTCAGCGGCTTTTAATGAAGGAGCATCATTAACTCCATCTCCAGTCATTGCCACGATTTCACCATTTTTTTGAAAAGCTCGAACAATCCGCAACTTATCGTAAGGAGAAATACGTGCAAAAATGGTGTGCTTTTTAACTAATGACGCTAGTTGTTCGTCATCCATATTGACTAACTCATATCCTAAAACAGGTTCTTTATCTATTATTCCAACCGCTTCCCCAACAACTTGAGCTGTCTTTAGATAATCGCCCGTAATAATAACTGTTTTAATTCCAGCGCGATCGGTTGCTTCAATCGTACTTTTAATTTCCTTACGTGGAGGATCAATCATCGCGCACAACCCTAGAAATGTTAATCCTTCTTCTATTCGGTTTAACTCTTGTTTATTGCTTAATTCTTTTTTTGCAAAAGAGATAATTCTACAAGCTTTATCAGAGAATTCATTAACTTGCTGTAAGAAATATTTAATATCTATTTCAGTAATCCGCCTAATCATATTTCCTTCTAAAATATAATCACACTTTTTAATTATTTCTTCAGGAGCTCCTTTTATATACGCAATATCTTGGTCAAAGATTTTATTAACTGAAGTCATTATCTTGCGCTCAGCATCAAACGGTATTTCTAATTGACGGCTAAACTTTTCTCTAAGTGTTTCATAACTTTTGTTTACCATTTTTGCGAGTGCAATTTCTGTTGGATCTCCTACTAGGGCATCATTCTGTAAGCGTACATTATTGCATAAAGCTGAACACATAAGAATTTCTTTATTTATGACATTTTCACTATAATTTTTTAAATTCGTTACTCGATTTATTTCTACTATTGCAATTACTTCAGTCATATTTGCGGTTAAAGTTCCTGTTTTATCTGTACAAATTACACTAGTAGAACCAAGTGTTTCAACCGCTGGAAGATTTCTGATAAGGGCTTGTTTCTTGGCCATTCTTTCAACACCAAGCGCAAGAACAATCGTCGACGTGGCAGGAAGACCTTCTGGAATTATCGATATCGCTAGTGCGATAGCTACCATCAACAATGGATGCCATGGCTTGTGGTGCAAAAGTCCTATTGCCATAATTACAATACAGACCAAGATTCCTACTACACTTAATATTTTCGCAACCTTATTTAATTTCTTTTTTAAGGGAGTATCAAATTTAGCTGTAGAGTTTAACATATGCGCAATTCTTCCAACTTCAGTCTCCATTCCAGTTTTGACCACAACACCAACACCATGTCCGTAAGTCGCAAGTGAAGATGAATATGCCATATTGCTCCTCTCCATAATTGGTGAGGCAATATCACATATTTTATTGGCTTCTTTATTTATTGCTAACGCTTCTCCAGTAAGTGAAGACTCGATTAATCGTAACCCATGTGTTTCTATAAGTCTTATATCTGCCGGAATTAAGTCTCCTTCTTCAATTATAACAATGTCGCCTTCGACAATATATTTACTCTCCAAAAGAGTTTCTTTATCGTCACGCAAAACCTTGCAAGTTGACGGCGCTAATTTTCGTAAAGAAAGTATGGCATTTTTGGCGCGGTTTTCTTGCCAAACACCTACAAGAGCATCAATAATTATGATGAATATGATGACAAACCCTTCTAGTAAGTCTGCGAAAAGAAACGACAGAAAAGCCGCAATCGCTAAAATAATTACCATTGTGTCATTGAGTTGCGCAACAAGCATTCCTAAGACACTTTTTTGTTTTTTCGAAACTAGTTCGTTATATCCCTTTTTACCAATTCTTTTCTTTGCTTCAATGTTTGTTAAGCCAAGTGATGTAGTTTCTACTTCGTTTAATACTTGATTTATTTCTTTTGCGTGGTACATAGCATACTCCTTCATATAACATGAATATGCTCAACCGAAGTAAGATAGTAAAAAAAAGCCAAATTTATGGCTTTTCTTTTTTATTTAAATTTGAATTCCATTACAACTGGTTGGTGATCACTATATAAATAGTTATTGTCAATATTTGTAACATTTACAATATCAATATTATCAGAAACGATAAATCCATCAATTACTGCAGTATATATAATATCTTCATTCCCTATCCAAGGCATATCTGAGCCTCGACATGTTGATGTTGTATCATCAGTTCCAACTTTCATATTCGCAGTCAAATCATTGTCAAAATCAATAAATTGAAGCCAATCTGGTTTTAATTGCGTAAAGCCCATCCACGATGGTTTATCCTCTTCATTTTCATATTGAAATTCAGGATTGTTTTTAAGCAGATCGTGATTAAAATCTCCACCCATTACAATATAATTGCCTTTACTATATTCTTCCGTAAACACTTCTTTAATCATTTTAATTTGCTTAGCTCTAATCGTGCCACCTTTGTCGTAAGCAGACATATGTAAATTTATAAGCACTAGCTGCGTGTCTGAATCAATGTTATATCTGCTAACAGAGAAACATCTGTCTAGATCGAAAAACTTTGCTGGAAAGGCACTGGTCACTGGAAAAGAGCGCCTGACTGATTCATCAACTTTATATTTACTTAATGTAGTAATACCAGAGTTTGATTTTCCATGTGGATTCGTTATTGGATAAAACAAATACGCTGAATGGAAGTTTGAAGCATGAACAGCATCATAGTTTTCATATGCTTCAGAAAGCATAGTATGTTGATTAACATGATGGGACCGATCGCTACTTGTGTCTACTTCTTGGTATAACATAAAATCAATATTTTTATCCTTTAACGTAGAAATAACTCCCTCAGTTGCCTCAATTACCGAAGCTTTAGATATAGCGCGAGAACTATGTCCCTTGGTAGGTGTACCATCCGCCAAATATCCAGTGTCCATAAAAAAATCAAACTCAGGCCTATAAGCACCAAATCCAATATTGTATGTTGACACACTAAAAGTTTTATCTTTATTAAGAGATAAAGTTTCTTGACTTTTTACGTCAATACTGAGTTGCTGATTATCCTTTATCCTACTATATTGGACCATTACGTAGCCAACATAAACTACAACGATTGCAACCGAGGCAACTAAAATCGATATAATTGTTTTTAAAAATATTCTGATTACTTTTTTCATAAGTGTTCTCTCCAAAAATATTATATCACTAAATGTGTGTTTTTTTATAAAAAAAGAGCATTTTAGTAATGCTCAATAGATTTTATAAACGTAACACTTTATCCAATAAGAATAAATAATCCTATTGCAAACAAGACCGATCCGCCAATGATAGGCGCAACTTTTTTAAAAATATTACCAAACTTTTTGCCAAACACAGTTCCTAAAAGCGATAAAGCAAATGTGACAATCATAATCACAAAGACGATAATAAATATATTAAAATCCTCATTATTTTGCTTTGCAATTTGCGCTGTCGCATAAAATCCAAACCCTACCGCAAGAGCATCAATACTTGTTGCAATTGCTTGAGTGAGTATTTGATTGAAAGTAATATTCTCTTTAACTTCAATTTCTTCTTTACTGCGCATTTCTTTAATCGCATCAAAAATCATTTTAATACCAAGAATTCCTAATAGAACAAACGCAATCCATTTAGCGCCATCAGATATTAATTCCTGTAATGAATCATTAAGACCCACTAAATACATCGCATAGTATCCCGCTAATGGCATTAGTGCTTGAAACACTCCAAACATAATAGCGCAAATAAGAGCATTTTTCTTCGTTAATTTTTTATAAGTCAACCCATTAGTAATCGACACTGCGGTAGCGTCAATTGCAAGTGTTAGTCCAAAAAGAAGAATCTCTAAAAATGGCATAAAATCAACTCCAATAGTAAAGATTTTAACATTATAGTCACTTTTTTTCAACCTATAGTTTTCTTCATAATTATCAATGAATTATTAATCTTCTTGAATAAACTGGATATTAGCGGTCTTTAATCGATAATTGAGGAAAATATTTTTCCGTGTACTTGCATTTGCAAAAATCATTATATCAGTTGCTTCCCACATAAATACCCAAGCGACAACACTTATACTCTCAAATAGAATTTGATTTTGATTGTAATGGTCTAGAAGTACCACGATTGCAAAAACCACAATGGCCGCTATAATACAGAAAAAACCTTTCCACCTATTGAAAATTTTATGTTGAGTAATATGCGTTAATTTATTATCATAATGACTTACAAAAGCTCTTCTAATGATTTCCCTCGTATTCTCATCAAAATTCATTTGATGATGCATTCTAAGTGTGAGTCTTCCTTTAATCGGAAGCGTTAAAACATTCTTTTCAATATAGTCAGTTAAATTCGGATCCAGTGCATAATTGTTTCCGTAAGAAAATGGAACAATTGGACTATATGAATTAGGTATTTTTATATCAACTACGCCTCCGGAATTAGCGGCATCTTCTAGTGCCTGCAAAGTTTTAGTTTCTAAACTTTTTTCCATTTTGCGAATTGAACGAATTTTTTTGAACATAGTCTTCACCTCTTTCTATATTCTAACACGATTCGTTACTAGAAGAAGAAATTATTAAAACGCTTTCAAATTTCAAAAAACGTTCTATAATATAGAACACAAGGAGATTTTTATGAAAAAAGCAATTTTAAAAAAATACGCTGAACTAATTGTTAAAAAAGGCGTTAACGTCCAAAAGGGCCAAGAAGTTATTGTTTACGCTGAATTAGATCAACCAGAATTTGTTAAGTTTGTCGTTGAATATGCATATAAAGCTGGTGCTAAAAAAGTTACTGTTGATTGGGGATATCAACCGCTTACTAAAATTCATGTTAAGTATCGTTCCGTCAAAACTCAAGGAACTTTAGAAAAATGGGAAATAGAAAGATATATTCACAACGTCGACGCTCTTCCGGCACTCATTCACATCGTTAGCGAAGATCCGGATGGCTTAGATGGTATTAATCAAGAAAAGATGGCTAAAGCCGCTAAAATGAGATATCCAGTTGTTAAACCTTTTAGAGATGCTATGGACAATAAGCAACAATGGACTATTGTGGCAGTGCCAGGTGCTAAATGGGCTAAAAAAGTATTTCCAAACGTGAGCGTTAAACAAGCCATTGAAAAACTTTGGGAAGCCATTCTTACAACCGCTAGAGTGACGGATGATCCCATTAAAGAATGGGATAAGCATAACGAGAATCTTTCTAGTAAATGCAATTATCTAAATTCTCTTGGTTTAGAATCACTAACATACAAAAGCAGCAATGGAACAGATTTCACAGTAGGTATGATTGAAAACGCATTATTCTTAGGTGGTGGAGAAACCGCATTAGGAAGCGGCGTATATTTTAATCCAAATATGCCAACTGAAGAATGTTTCATAACTCCTAAAAAGGGTGTAATTGAAGGAAAAGTCGTTTCAACTAAACCACTTTCATACCAAGGGCAATTGATCGAAGACTTTTATTTTATTTTTAAAGATGGAAAAATAGTTGAGGCACACGCTAAAACTAATGAGGATGTCTTAAAGCAAATGATTTCCATGGATGAAGGCGCCTCAATGCTTGGCGAGGTTGCTTTAGTACCAGTCGATTCACCTATTTCTAAATCTAACATCTTATTCTACGAAACTCTATTTGATGAAAATGCAAGTTGCCATTTAGCCTTAGGTCGCGGCTTCACAAATTCGATTAAAGATTACGGTAAATACTCACAAAAAGAATTCCTCGAAATGGGCGTTAATGAATCAATGATTCACGTCGACTTTATGATTGGTAACGAGGATTTATCAATTGTGGGAAAAACAAGAGATGGGAAAACTGTTCAAATCTTTAAAAATGGTAATTGGGCTTTTTAAATAAAAAATGAGACAATTAGTTGACTTACTGATTGTCTTTTTTTATAGTAAGTAGTCTAATGAGGAATTAAGTATGCAAAAAAAATCAACTTCGTTATTAATTATTCTCTTTATTTATATTATAGCTCTAGCCGTCGGTGCGATTGTAGCAATAGTGTTAAAAAAATGGATTGAAAACACTATTTTACTTTTATTAGTCAGCGATATTGCCGCAACAATCGTAGTTTTTATTGCAAATCTGATTTTTAAAAATGCCAGTGTTTACGATCCTTACTGGAGCGTTTTACCTCCCTTTATTGCAATTGGCTATTACTATTTTTCAAAGACAGCTTTTAATCCTCTGCACCTAATCGTCTTATTACCTTTACTCATTTGGGCAATTCGTTTAACAGTGAACTGGGCAATAGGGTTTGATAATCTTAAATGGGAAGATTGGAGATATAAGAAATTTAAAACAGATTTTCCAAGAATCTCCGAATTAATAGTATTTACTGGGATAATGTTTTTCCCCACGCTAATTGTTTTTGCGGGCATGATTCCATTTTTCTACTTAATAACCGGACCTATCAATCTTCTTTACTGCATAATCTCAGGATTCATAATTTTAATTGCAACTTTTATGCAAGCAATTTCAGATATACAATTAAAGAGATTTAAAAAGCAAAGCACTGACAAATCGGCATTAATTTATTCTGGATTATGGAAATATTCGCGTCATCCAAATTATTTTGGAGAGATTATGGTATGGATTGGTTTATTTGTTTCTTGCCTAGCGAATTTTGCCTATATAACTCTACTAGGACCAGTTTCGATGATCCTATTATTCTATTTTATTAGTGTTCCCTTAATGGAAAAACACATTTTAAAAACTAGACCACATTATGTGGATTATAAATCAAAAGTCAAAAATACAATTATAATTCTTCCAAGATTCTAAAATAGATTTATTTTTTTCGAACCACTTTCATTTTCTTGTCTTTACATATTATTGGCACACCAATAGAAATAATTAAGAACAATATTACCATTACCGCTATTGAAATAACTGATTGCCAAGCACCATCATATGGCACATTAATACCTTCAGAAATCGGTAATCCTTTTAGGCTAAACATAATTAAAGTAGACCCGAGTAATCCAATAATGAAAATTCCCATTAACAATTCTCGAGCGTTTTTACTAAAGAATCCTTTTGTTTTTTTATAACGTTTATATAGAATACTTGCCATTACAATAGATAACAATCCTGAGCAGGCACTTATAATAAAACATGTAACTGCATCATTCCAGCCTTTATTATTCACAAAGAAAACATAGGAATTCCTAAAACTAGAATCAATTTTTCCAAGCGCATAATTTCCGTTTGAATTTTTTTGATAGATACCCCAAGTGAATCCTTCCTTCATATATAATCTTTCATGCATAAATTTGAGGTAATTTGCATTTGCAGATTTATTTTTACCAAGTTCAAAAATAAGTGAAGTATTAGAATATAGCTGTTTTGCTGAACTAAAAGGTGCTATTACATAACTTTCAAACGCATCCACATAGAATTTGTTCTCAGCGGATAAATTATCAAAAACTCCGGCGATTGTAAGAATTGATTTATTTTCAATTCCTTGAAAATATGTATCAACTTCAATTTCTTTTTCAAGTAAGGAACCATACCCATTTTGCTCCGCATCTTCTTGAGTTATAAACATATCCGCTATATTTTTAGGTAGCAATATAGTGTTGGCGTTTTCGGGGTAATTCTCACTAATCTGAGTAATGAACTTAAAATCATAGAAGTGTTTGAGATTTTGAGCAGAACTATCTGGAGATATAATTACTGTTGGCGAAAATACGGTCTCATCTAATGTAATTTTCAAGGGAGTATAGTTCTCACTTGGTTTTGAAATAAAATATGTTTTGTTTGTTTGACGTTGATTACTGCCACTTGCCATTGATCTAGCTATTTTAATGAAAGCATCAGTTCCCGCTACAGGATATTTACTATCGTCAACACTATCAACTTTTCCAAATGTCTTCGTTTCTTTTTCAGCTTTTAGATAATCCGCCACCTCTCGAGCAGCTACGTTATTATAACTATTCATTCCAAATGCCAATCCACGCAGAACAAAGACATTAGAGACTATTATTGTAGCAAAAAACATGGCGGCAATTATTTTTGTTATCAAAACACTTTTTGTGATTTTCATTGAGTCTCCTCCTTACTGAAAAAAGAACGAATAAGGACCTAATATCGGCATTTCAATCACCCAGTAATATGCAAGTAAGAATAATGCGAGTCCAGTTGATGATAAGATACGTAGAGATTTTGAAGGAATACGTCCTATTACATTTGGAACAAATATTACAAACGCAAACACGAAATACTGATTAATACGAGTAAATACCGACTTATTCATCAAATAATAAATATAGACAGCTAGCACACCCACAACAATCATGGAAAAATCGCGCGATTTTCTTTTTAATAAGACTTTGTCTTCGCTTATTGAAAGCTTATTCTCACTAGAGAATTTGAGTTTTAAATCTATTTTATCAAATACTAAAAGAATCTTTCTTCTTAAAATATTATCATCTAGAAAAACTGCTCCAAAAATGCAAAGGAATGAAAGCAATAAAACTTTCCCAGTTACAGTTACTCCGTTTACATTTCCGGCATATTCTTCAAACTCACTAAATACTGTAAAGATTTGCGCACCATAAAGCGTAATAATGAAGAAACCCGCTATCGCAAGTATATAAAAAGTCTTCTTTGCTTTCACGAAATAGTGAATTAATGGGTAGACCAAACATATAGCGGCAGTAACATGTATGCTAGTTGCTAAAGCAATTATAATTATGTATAAAGGTACCGCTATATAGATTTTTTTTATTTTTAAGCATTCCATTGCTAGAAGAAATAATGCTAGCACAATGGCGCCTCTTAAACTCGAAAGATTCAGAATAAACACATCAAAGCAAATGTAGAATAATAATGCTAAAGTCACGTTATTCGAATTTCGATATAAATAAAAACCCATTGGCAAATAGATAATCAAGGCGGTCACACACAAGAAAGCCTGAAATTGAACGTGGTTTTTTGCAAATAACTTGGTCAGTAATACATATCCTGGCTCCAAATGATCAAGTTTAAATTGACTCCATTCTAAAAGACTTGCTTTTTCATATAACATACTATATGCCGGTGTGTCTGTTCCCACATTGGTTGATCTAAGCCCAGTCATAATACCTAAGCATAAAAGCGTTGTGATGATTATTGCAAGTTTTTTCTTTTTCTCGCCTTTAATCAAAAAATGAAAAATAATTGATGCACAAAAAAGAACTGCAACTGGTATTAATAACATTAGTTTACCCATTGAATCACCTCATGTGTTTTAAATCAAGAAGTTTTACAAATTTTACAACTAGAAAAAAACTAGTCAATATGACTAGTATATTTTAACATATTCTCTATGCTTTGCATATATTTCAATTATTTTTTAAAAAAACAACCTAAATTATTTTCTTCTTTTTTTATAAAAATCTCTAGGTGATGTCCTATTTTTACTTAGTTTATCGTTTTCACTTTTCAATTGCAAAACGATCTCACCATTATCTTTATTAGCGCTTAATAAAATCACTTCAACATTATCCCCAAGGTTAAATGATTTTCCGCGACGTCCATAAGCTCTTTGTCCATGATCATCGACACGATAGAAATCATACATATCTTCAAACCTTAGCTTTCCAGATACACCATTCTCTAAATCAACAAACAAACCTGAATTAGTCATACCCGCTATAAAACCTTTAAAGGTATCTCCAATAAATTGTGTCATATATTCAGCACATTTCATATCAGTTGCTTCACGCTCGACTGTGATGGCTCTTCTCTCTTTAAAAGAAGCATTTTCAGCCAAAACAGCAAGCTCCTCACCTTTTGTTTTTAATTGTCCTACTTCATTGAAAATTAGATAATCTTTTAATAAACGATGGACAATTAAATCTGGGTATCGTCTGATTGGTGATGTAAAGTGTGTATAACAGGTGGAAGCCAAACCAAAGTGTCCTTTATTGTGTGGTGAATACCTAGCTTTTGCTAAACTTCTTAATAAAACTTGTGCAATTACAGTGCTTTTTTCACTTTTGGCCACATCAAGCAATAGTTTTTGCACCGCTAGTGGCGTCACATTTAAAGCATTAAACTTGGGCTTAAATCCCATATTTGTGGTAAATGAGATTAAATTATCAATTCTTTTTGCGGCGGGGTTTTCGTGAATACGATAAATAAATGGTAACTTGCGTTTGCTAATAGTTTCTGCCACTGTTTCGTTTGCAAGTATCATTAAATCTTCGATTAATTTTTCGCCATCTTTTTGCAGACGCTTTTCAATATTAATTGGCTTACCGGTTTCATCAACAATGACTTTTATTTCAGGAATACTTAAATCTAAACATCCTCTTTCTTTTTTCAGTTCTCTTAACTTGATAGCAACTTCATTCAGCAATTGAATTGTTTCATTTAATTCATTGCTTGCATCTTTATTTTCGATTATCTCATTCACATATGTGTAAGTTAAGCGATGTTTAGTTTTAATGATTGATGGAAAGATTTGACTGGATATTGTTTTGCCACTTTCATCTAACTGCACAACACATGACATTGCAAAACGATCAACATTTGGATTAAGTGAACATATTCCATTTGAAAGTTCAAAAGGAAGCATTGGCACCACTCTATCAGTAACATAAATTGATGTTCCACGATTAAAAGCTTCTTTATCAAGCGGTGAACTGTAAGTAACATAGTGAGACACGTCTGCGATATGAATACCTACTTCATAGCCATTATTTTTTCTTCTAACAGAAACAGCATCATCTAAATCTTTTGCATCTTCTCCATCAATTGTAACAATAAATTCATTACGCAAATCTGTACGTCCGCGATGGTCTTCATTTTCAATACTGAGCGGAATATTTACTACTTGATTCTCTACTTCTTCGTTAAATACAAGTGGGCAATCATGCTCTAATAGGATTCTTGTGATATCGACACCTGGGGCGTTTTTGCTCCCAAGAACTTCAACTATATCAACGAAAATAGAATTATTTGAATATTTAATAATTGAAGCTCGAACGATTTGTGAATTCAAGCCTTCATAATTGTTTACAAAGAATGTGATATTACTAGTCGCTATAGATTTAACTTTTAAAGTTGTCATCGAATTTGTCTTAACTATTTCACCGACTACTTCGCTACGACTGCGCTTTACTATTTTTACAACCTTAAACATGACGTTATGCTTTAAATAAACAATATCTCCTAATAAAGCACCATTAAGATTTTGCTCCTCTACGGTTACATCTTCGTCCTCCGCTATGTTTAAAAAAGCATAAGTCGATTTAACACTTACCACCACAGCACGTACTAATCCTAAAGAAAATGGTGTAATGTAAGTATTATCCTCAAAAACCAATTCTCCTTCATTAACTAAATCGTTTAAAAGTAAAACGAGGTCGTTTTTCTTGCCATCAAAAATAGCCGCTAAATCACTGAACTTAGCGTAAGGATTATCTTTAATGTAGCTTATTAATCTTTTTTTCATCTATTCCTCTCCTTTTTTACAAAATAAAAAGGGGTCGTATTCTTACTACCCCTAAATTATGGACATTTTTTACTATTTAATAACATTCGCTAGCACAGCTAGAAAAAAGAATATGATAGCAAAGACGAACGTGAGGATTGAAATTACTTTTTCAGAGCCTCTTTCTTTAGTTTTAGCAAAAATATTGAGTCCACCGCCGGTAATCGCACCGGAAGCACCATCAGACTTACCACCTTGTAAAAGTGAAAGTATAATAATAATAAAAGCTGCAATTAGGAAAATGATATCTAATGCTCCCATAATTGTCCCTCCTAGTAATGTCATAAATGACTAATGTATATAATACATCATTTTAAATAATATTTAAACACTTTTATTCATAATCAATATCAATTACAGTGGAATATCGCGAATCTAGTGCAATAAGTGCCTCAGAAATAGTAATAATGTAGGCATCTTTCTTACTTTTTGAAGCGAAAGGAATCACTAAATCAAATATGATATTAATATTATTATCTCCTCTAGTAATTCTTAAATCATGGAATCGCAAGTCACCATTAAGTTCAGCAATTATATTTGTCAATTTTTCGCGCAAATCCGCGGTAATTTCGCAATGTTCTGAGATTGGATCCATATGAATTACGATAGGTATTTCAAGTTCACTTGAAATCTTTTTTTCAAGAGCATCTATCATTTCATGCGCAGCAACAATATTTGATTCTTCTGATATTTCTACGTGCACTGAGGCCATTTTTCTTCCTGGACCATAATCATGAACAATTAAATCGTGAATTCCTAAAACGCCTTTTCCATCTTTCAGCATAACTTCAATTTTTTGAATTGTTGCATTATCTACCTTTTGTCCTAAAAGAACATTAATAGTTTCTAACGCGATACTCACGCCATTAATAATGATTATGATTGCTACTATAATTCCTAAAACACTATCAAGCGGAAAATTAGGCAATAAATACTGTCCAACGATTGTTGATATAATTATCACAGATGTAACCGCCACATCTGAGATACTATCTCGACTAGCGGCAATCAATACCGAGGAGTTAATCTTCTTTCCTAAGTAACGATTATAAGCAAACATCCACAATTTAATTAACACTGCTATTAGCAAAATCCCAGTCAAAATAGGGTTAAAAGTTGCTTTATTGTTTCCTTCTATTATTCTACTTACCGAACTGATTCCTACTTGAACTCCCATCAAAACTATTAAAAATGAAATAATTAGTGCAGCTATATATTCAAATCTTCCGTGCCCAAATGGATGTTCACGATCCGGCATCTTGTTGCTCATTTTAGCGCTAATAGTAGAAACAGCGCTTGAACCTACATCTGCTAATGAATCGAATGCATCAGATAAAACCGCCATGTTATTAATTAATAATGCAATAGAAATCTTAATTGCAAAGATGATTAGATTACAAACAATACCGAGTATTCCGCCTAATAAGCCATAATGCTCGCGAACTTTTTTATTTTCAGTCTCACCATTGTTTTTGATAAATTTTTTCACTAATAATCTAATCATTTAATCTCACTCCATTTCTGCCTTTAGTTCAAGTAAAATGTCGCGTAATTCGGCTGCTTTTTCAAAGTCAAGATTCTTAGCAGCTTCTCGCATTGTCTTTTCCAATTCACGTATTTCGAGTTGTAATTGCTTACGTGATAACTTTCCTTTTCTCATTACTCCAACGTTTGCATCAGCATCACGATTTTTCATCGGCGCATAAATCTCTTTGATGATCGTTTTAGGAATTATGCCATGTTCTTTATTGTATGCTTCTTGTATTTGACGACGACGATTTGTTTCTCCAATCGCGTAAGTCATTGAATCAGTCATTCTATCAGCATACATTATAACCGTTCCTTCCGAGTTTCTAGCCGCTCTTCCAATAACTTGAATAAGCGATCTTGAAGAACGCAAAAAGCCTTCTTTGTCTGCATCTAATATCATTACCAAAGACACTTCTGGAATATCTAATCCTTCTCTTAAAAGATTAATACCCACTAGAACGTCGTATTTGCCTTTCCGCAATTCATAAATGATTTGCGTTCTTTCTAAGGTTTTTGTTTCACTATGTAAGTACGCAACCTTAATTCCCCGTTCCTTAAGATATGAGGACAAGTCTTCCGCCATTCTAATTGTCAAAGTGACAATCATTGTTCGTTCATTTTTTTCAACACGCTTCTTTATCTCCATCAACAGGTCATCAATTTGCCCCATTGTAGGTCTTACCTCAATTTGCGGATCAACCAATCCAGTTGGCCGAATAATCTGTTGAACAACCTCTCCGTCTGTTTTAGCAAGTTCATAATCTCCTGGCGTCGCAGATGTGCATATCACTTGCGGCATTCTTGCTTCAAATTCATCAAAACGAAGTGGACGATTATCTAGCGCAGAAGGAAGTCTAAAACCAAATTCTACTAATGTCTCTTTTCTAGCCCGATCGCCATTATACATTCCACGTACTTGTGAAAAAGTCACGTGCGACTCATCAACTATTAATAAAAAGTCTTTAGGAAAATAGTCAAGTAGAGTAAAAGGCTTTTCCCCTGGTTGGCGCTTATCTATATGTCTAGAATAGTTTTCAATTCCAGGGCACATACCAAATTCCATCATCGACTCCATATCTTGGCGAGTTCTCATTTCAAGTCGCTGGGCTTCAAGCAATTTGTTATTGTCATGAAAATATTGAAGTCTATTCGTCATTTCTTCAAATATTGTCGCGGTTGCTTCAACCACGCGAGCCCGACTAGATGCATGAGCATATGCAGGGAATACTGGGAAGTTATTAAAAGTATGCAATACTTCTCCTGTTAAAGGATCCACCGTTGCTATACGTTCAATTTCATCACCAAAAGTATCAATTCTTATATAAAATGTATTCGTGGAAGCTGGGGCAATTTCAATCACGTCACCTCTAACACGAAAATTTCCAGGTGGCAGGTCATAATTATTACGGGTATATTGGCCATCCACTAATGATTTAAATAATCTATTACGATTTATTACTTCACCGACACGTAGATTAAATGCTAAATTGCGATATTCTTCCGGATCTGTTAATCCATAGATTGACGCCACACTCGCCACAATAATCGTATCCGATCTCTCTAATACCGAATTAATCGCAGAAGTGCGCATCATTTCAATTTCTTCATTCATGACTGCGTTTTTATCAATATATGTATCTGATTTCGGCAAATAAGCTTCGGGTTGATAAAAGTCAAAATTAGAGACGAAAAATTCCACACGATTATGTGGAAATAATTCTTTGAACTCAGCAAAAAGCTGCCCAGCCAATGTTTTATTATGAACAAGAATTAATGCCGGTTTATTTGTTTGAGCTATTACATTTGAAACGGTAAAAGTCTTACCTGTTCCAGTGGCTCCTAACAAAACTTGCATTTTTTTTCCTTCGTTAATTCCTGAAACTAATTGCGCAATTGCTAATGGTTGGTCACCAGTTGGAGAATGTTTTGAAACTAACTCAAAAGCACGTTTTTCCATACTTATAACCCCATCGCAGTTTTATATGTTAGTTCGTTGATTTCTAAATACTGATTAAACAAACTCTTTTGTAATTCTTGCGCTACATTGCGAGTAAAAGTATCACTCACTTCAACGCCTAAACTCACTTGAAGTGCGCCAAGTGCTACTTCATAAGTTTCATAAGATTCCTCAAAGTTATAGTTGATTTGTTTTAAAATAGTTTTCTTCATTTCTTTTGATAAAACTTCCTCGTCTCCATAATATGTAAAGAAAACCTCTGGATCAATTGGAATTTCTTTATCAGGAGAAATGCCAATCTTATGAATTGAATATCCTTTTGGAGATAACGATTCTGCCATTGTGTAGCGTATAACTGAACCATCCGAGAAATTATGAAAGCCTTGAATGATTCCTTTACCATAAGATTGTGTTCCAACAACTTCTGTTTTTTCAATTAAATCACGCATAGCAACAGTAAACATTTCGCTTGCGGAAGCCGAATTACTGTTTTGAAGAATTGAAAAATCGCCAATTTTGTTAATGTTTTTAATTGGGCTACTACTATACACAGCATCCGTAGTCCCATTCGCGTACTTATAGGACATAATTTTACTATCTGCGGGAGCAAACATCGATACTAACGAAGTCGCAGCGCTTACATATCCTCCGCCATTATCTCTAAGATCAAATACAATTTTTGAGATTGAGCTCGAATTTTGTAGAGTGTTAGTTATCGCAGTGTTTACTGAGGCTGGTATACCTAAATCTAAAAATGTATTGATATCCAAGTATAAAACCGTTTCACCCTTTACATCGACAACTTCAGATTTTACTCCTGCAATACTATAAGCACCACGTGTCATCGTTAAATCTGAGACATCATTACTTCTCATTATTTTAAATCTAATCGTGTTTTCATTATTGTTATTTAATGATGCCGTACCTTCATCGCGACTCATTGTTTTAAAATCAACGAACGTATCATCGGTTTTATAAAAGCCCATCATGACATCGCCTTTTTTAAGTCCTGCGGTATCGGCCGGTGAACCTGTATACACTTCATTAATATAACGGTAACCGCCGTAAAAGGAATATGAAAATCCAAATCCCGCTTTATTAGTGGACAACCCTTGCTCTGCTTCCGTAGATGTATAAAATGTGTAAGGATCACCGTTATCTAACATTCCATTTAATGCATTCTCAATTAAAACATCATCGAAGTTTTCAAAATCCTTACCAAAATACCATTGATTTTTCATAAGTTCATAAGCTTCAATTAATTTTTGAATGCCTGGATCATTATCGTATTTTGTGTTTCGACCACTTGCAATTATTACTCCGCCAATCGCACCAACGATAAAACTCGCCATAGAAATTCCGCCCCAAATAAGCGATTTTCTTCTTTGCTTTTGCAATTCATTTTCGTACATCTTTTTATTCTCCTTGTTTGTTTTTATTTCTTTGTCCACGTTTTTTCGGCAAACTCGTAAATCCTTCACCATTGATTCCGTGTGCTTGACAGCAAATAACGAAGGCGTCTTTATCAATTTCCGAAATCTCATTTAATAAAGTTAACTGTTCTTCTTCAGAAAAAGCCACCTTAATCATTTTATAATCTTGAAATTGATACCCACCTTTAACATCCACGATTGTCGTACCTCGTCCCATCTCTTCCTGAACAAATCTATTTATATCTTTCCACTTTTCAGAAATAATTTCCGCAATGTAACAGTTGTTTTGCTTAGCCATAACAAGTTCTACAACGACTGCACAAATAAATGCGCACAAGATGCCTATCAATAAATGCAGAAAAGCATTATTTTGATTAACGATAAATACGCCTATGACAATAACTGAAGCATCTATCACAAACATCCAAAATGATGTTTTAATTTTCGTAACTTTATTCAAAAGCAGAGCTAATATATCTAACCCTCCTGTTGAACCTCCACCCATAATATTGAGTGCTACACCAATGCCACACAAAGCCCCACCAAAAATACTTGCAATGAGTAGTGATGTTTCAGAAAAGGCTCCTAAAGCATCTACGCTAAATCTTAGCAATTCAATGTTTTGGTAACTAATTACACGTGTAAACACAGTAATTCCAATTGGATAAACAATCGTAGCAATTAATGTCTGGAAAGCAAATTTCTTTCCAAGTACTAACCAACCTAGAAGAAAGAATCCCCATTGAAGAATCAATACAGTAATATCTACACTGAGCCATCCAAGCGAACTTGTAATAATTCCAATCCCTGATAAGCCACCAGCAATAATGTCACACTGCACTAAAAATATAGCTGTGCCAAACGCCAAAAGAAGATTACCAGATATAATAATGAATAATCTCCACGCGATTTGTTTAATATCTTCCTTAGTTAGTTTTTTTAATTTCTCAAGCATTATTTTTCACCGCCATTTCTAAGTAAGCTAAGATAAATTTATCAATTTGACCATCCATCACCTTGGTGACATCGCCTTCTTGATACTCACTTCTTAAGTCTTTTACCATCGTATATGGACAGAACACATAGGAACGTATTTGCGATCCCCATTCAATGTTCTTTTGCTCTCCGCGAATTTTATCTAGAGCCGCTTGTTTTTCTTGTTCCTTTAAAGCGAATAAGTGTGAACGAAGCATGTTCATCGCAATTTCGCGGTTCGAAATCTGTGAACGCTCAACTTGACAGGAAACAACTATTCCAGTCGGTATGTGAGTTATTCTTACCGCTGATTCAGTTTTATTAACATTTTGACCACCAGCGCCTTGGCTACGGTAAGTGTCTATTTTTAAATCTTTATCTAATATTTCAATATTGACGTTTTCATTCATTTCAGGCATGACATTTACAGAGGCAAATGATGTGTGCCTTCTTCCGGATGAATCAAAAGGTGAAATGCGCACTAATCGATGCACACCTTTTTCTCCTTTGAGTAAACCAAAAGCATTTTTACCTTTAATTAGAATTGAAGCACTTTTTAATCCTGCTTCTTCTCCAGGTTGGTAATCTAAAACTTGCATCTTAAATTTTTTATGCTCTGCCCATCTTACATACATGCGATAGAGCATATCAGCCCAATCTTGGCTTTCAGTTCCACCCGCTCCAGGATGAAACTCTAAAATTACATTATTTTTATCAAACTCACCTTGAAATAAGATTGAGGTGTTTAAATTATTAAAATCCTCGCTTAATTTTTCAAATTCTAAATCTAAAACGCTAAGCATCGCTTCATCAGACTCTATTTCCAGCATCGCAATTAGATCATTAAGATCCTTTATCTGCTTTTCTATCTGCTCAAAATCCTGCACACGACTTTTTTTATCATTTAATTCTTCAACTATTTTCATCGCGGAGTCGCGTTCTTTCCAAAACTCTTCCCCCGCCATTTTCTCTTCTAAAATTGTGGCTTGTAAACGTAAAGAGGCAACGTCAAAGTGAGTCACCCAGCTTTTTAAGCTTCTTGGCAAATTCTTCAAGTCCTTCTTTTATTACGTTTAGTTCTCTCATTAATTATCCGCCTTAATTAGTTGTTGTTGGTTGTTCTTCTTGCTCAACAGGAGTGCGTTGCACTTGCGCGTGAAGTAAATAAACAGTTACCTCGGTCGCAATTTTTTCTAGCATTTCATTAAATAATTCAAAACCTTCATTAACATAATCTTGTAATGGATTTCTTTGTGCGTATTGTCTTAGGTGAATACCTTCACGTAATCTCGCAATTGTATCAATATGGCCTGTCCAGTTTTTATCAATCAAGCCTAAAACGACTTGTTTTTCTACAGCATTGGTGACTTCTTCTCCCCACGAAGTCGTTCTTTTTTTGTATTCTTCCATGATGAAATAAGTGACGTCATCCGCGATTTCTTCATATGGTGATTGGTCAAATGTTGCAACTTTAATTGCTCCTTCTGGTAAATACTTAGGAACTAAAACTTTTTGCAATAATTCACCATCCACTAGTCCTTCTTTACTTCCTTGTGGAATAGCTTGACGAGCCAAAGTTTTTCCAGTTTGAACAAAGAATTCTGTGACAAGATCATGGATATCTTCGCCGTATAAAACTTTATCTCTCTTCTTATACATAATTTCACGTTGTTGTCTTAAAACATCATCGTAATCTAGTAGAGACTTACGAGTATCAAAGTTTTGACCTTCAATTTGCTTTTGTGCGCCTGAGATGCTTTTTGAAGCCATACTGCTTACGATTGGTTCATCTCCCATTCTTGAGAAGAACTTTCTATAAGCATCTGAGACGAATCTAATCATTAAATCGTCTTCAAAAGAAACATAGAATCTTGAATAACCTGGATCACCTTGGCGACCAGCCCGACCCCGCAATTGATTGTCAATACGTCTAGATTCATGTCTTTCTGTACCAAATACACAAAGACCTCCTAACGCTTTGACTTCATCATCTATCTTGATATCGGTACCGCGTCCCGCCATGTTAGTTGCAATAGTAATTGCACCTTTTTCACCAGCATGAGAAATAATTTCTGCTTCACGGGAGTGATTTTTAGCGTTTAAAACTTCGTGAGGTAGATTTTCGGCACTAAGTAAATTAGACATAAATTCTGAGGACTCGACAGAAACAGTACCAATCAACATTGGTTGTCCCTTTTCATGTTTTTCTTTGATTTCTTTGACCAATGCTTTAAATTTAGCTTCTTTAGTGGCAAAGATATAGTCAATAGCATCATTACGCTTAATATCTCTATTTGTTGGAATCGTAATAACTCTCATATTATAAATTTTTCTAAATTCTTCTTCTTCGGTTTTAGCGGTACCAGTCATACCTGAAAGCTTTTTATATAAACGGAAAAAGTTTTGGTAGGTAATCGTCGCCATAGTCACAGTTTCTTCTTTAATCTTAACGCCTTCTTTAGCTTGAATCGCTTGTTGAAGCCCGTCAGAATACTCGCGTCCTTTGAGAATACGTCCTGTATTTTGGTCAATAAGTTGAATTTCGTTTTCGCTATCAACCATATACTCAACGTCACGAGTCATAATATAATTTGCTTTCAAAGCTTGGTGAATACGGTGCACAAGTGAACTATATTCTGGATCATATAAATTTTTAATACCGAAAAGTCTTTCCGCTGCATTATTACCATCATCGTTTAGATTACAAGTTTTTGATTTTAAATCAATCACGAAATGTTTGTCTCTTTTTAGAGTTTTTACAAATCTATCCGCAACTAGATATGAGGATTCAGATGATTTAGCTCCCCCCGAAATAATTAGAGGTGTGCGTGATTCATCAATTAAAATTGAGTCGGCTTCGTCAATTACTGCATAGTCTAAATTGCGAAGAACGCGACGATTAACATCTTGAACCATGTTATCACGAAGATAATCGAAACCTAATTCTGAGTTAGTTGTATAAGTGATGTCACATTTATACGCTTCTTGTTTCTCAGTTACCGTTAACTCACGTAAATTAACGCCAACTGTTAAACCTAAAAAGCGGTAGATTTGTCCCATCCACTCTGCGTCACGACTGGCTAAGTATTCGTTGACAGTAACAACATGAACGCCTTTACCAGCAAGCGCGTTTAAATAAACGCTCATTGTAGCGGTAAGGGTTTTACCTTCACCTGTTCTCATTTCGGCGACGTCGCCTTGATTTAACACGATAGCGCCCATAACTTGAACTTGGAATGGGAATTGCTTAAGAACTCTTTTTGCGCTCTCTCTTGCAACCGCAAAAGCCTCAAATTTGATTTGTTCTAGTGTTTCGCCATTTGCTAAACGGGTTCTAAATTCTGCAGTCTTCTCCTTTAATTGGTCGTCCGTAAATCCTTCCATTGTTTTTTCATAAGAAAGAACTTTTAAACTTTGTTTTTTAATTTTTTTCAGTGCGCGTTGATCGAATCTAAATATTTTATCAATAATACCCATATGTGCACTCCTTCCTAGTCATTTAAACATTTTACCACCCAAACCAATTATTTCCAATACTTATTATATATATAATAAATAATATTTTATATTTACTAGTGCAACAAAGATAATAAAAGCATGGAAATATTCCACGCTTCGCTTTTAACTAGATTTTTACAACGTTTTTTGCTTGAAGTCCACGATTTGTTTCAAGAAGTTCAAATTCAACATCTTGCCCCTCATCTAAGGAACGGTATCCTTCTTCAACAATTTGGGAATAGTGCACAAATATATCTGCACCTTCTCCACGATTGATAAAGCCGAAGCCCTTCTCAGCGTTGAACCATTTAACTTTTCCAACTGCCATGTTTTTTACCACCTTTCATTCTATTTACTGCTAAGTCAATTATTAATTTTATATCTAATAAAATAAAGTTATTTTAGGCTCTAAATAATTACATTTTTCGACAAACTTTTGCCATAATAAGCACACTAATCCGCTTTGGTTTAGCTAATTTAATTAAATCAATCATCGCAAGTATTGTTGAGCCACTGGTAGACACATCATCAACAATTAAAACTTTTTTATTCATTAACAAGTTTAAATCCACGATTGATAACTTTTCTTTCACTCTTTCCCGTTCTTCTTTTGAAAGGGCACTTTGCTTAAAATTTTCTTTCTTTTTAATGCAATTAACTATTTTTAAACCAAGTGGTTTAAAAATCTCTATGACGTGATTAAATCCTCTAATTTCATCCTCTGTTTCGATGGATGGTGCAGGAACTACGACGTAGTTTTTAAACCTTATGCTTAAACTCATTTGGATCCGTTCAAAAAATAGTGGCGCTATCTCGATATCCCCGCATCCCTTTAACAAATACAATAAGGATTTAATTTTATCATTATACTCATAAATTGCTGTTCCTTTTATTTTTCCAAAAGAAATCTTTGTAAATATTGGATCCATCTCCTCATAGCATTTTTCACAAACATTTATTCTGCAAAACATTAAATCATTTAAGATATTCTCTTTTACCTCTTGAAAGCAGATTTTGCAATGTTTTATTTGCATGACGGATTTCTCTAACCGCATTTCGCGCCGCAAGTGTGTTTTCACTACCAATAAAAACGACTTGACCTTCTGTAGCACCAATTTTTCTACCAACCCTTCCCGATATTTGGATTAAAGTTGAGCAATCATATATATCATGATCAAACTTAAAAATAATCACTTGCAAATCTTTTATTGTTATTCCTCTTTCTAGCACCGATGTTGTCACCAAATATTTATAAGTATTATGTTTAAATTTATCTATAATTTCCTCCCGGTTATGTCTTTTGGAATGAACATAATTGCCATTTTTACAAAAAACAGATAGAAAACGATACAGTTTTTCACACAATCCAATCGTCGGAGTAAATACTAGTACAGGATATCTATTCTTAAGAAACTTACGTAAAATAATTATTACTAGTATTAAATTTATAAAATCTATATTTATTAAAACGCTTGGAATCGGTAATGGCGAATAATGAAATCTCACTAACAATTCAATAATATCATGCTTGGGTTTTGAAAAAGTTTCCATATCTGTTTTCGAAGGTGTCGCAGTTAGTAAAATATAATTTCCAGAGACGGATCTTTTAAAAAAGCCATATAAAAGCTCATTAGATTTATAAGGAAACGCATCTATTTCATCGACAATTACCAAATCAAAGTATTTTTCATACCGATATAATTGATGCGTCGTAAGTACTATAATATCACCTATTAAATTTTCATTATGTCCTCCACAAACTAATGTCACATCACAATTTTTAAATGCGCTTTTTATCCGCGGGTATAATTCGATTGCTACATCTTTGCGCGGCGTTGCAAATCCAACATATCCTCCTTTTTTTAAAACATAACTAATCACTTCAAAAACTAGTTCAGTCTTGCCCGCTCCACATACTGCGTAAATTAAGGTGTTAATCTTTTGTATGTAATTTGCAAGTGCTTTTTTTGCTACTTTATGCTGCTCCTTGCTTAACTCATAGTTCAAGCAAACTTCTACGTTTTCTCTTTGTTTCTTTTTAGGAGCTTCAACTCTTTTTCCGCAAAAAGAAATACATCTTCGGCAATACTGTTCTCCGTTTTTAATTCCTATAAACTTCTCTTCGTTATTACCACAAACTTCACAAAAAAAATTCCTCACATATATGTAATAGTAAGGAATTGAGCTTTTAAGAAAAAAACGCCTAAATAAGGCGTAATTTTATATATTCTTTACAAGTGTTCCAAAAGCTTTATTTGGATTTACGTGTAAATTGTCAGCATCTTTTAATTCAAAATGTAAACTTTGTCCAAATCCGGAAGTGTAGATGCTCTCTCCAGATGTTGCAATAATATCATCTTGCTTTACTGTTTGTCCTTCATTGACAAGCATTGCGCCAAGTGATGCGTATACTCCAACAACGCCAGAGTCATGCTTAATGTGAATAACATTACCATATATTGAATCGTTTGCTTTTCTAATGACTACTCCACTGAAGGAAGCTTCTACTTCAAATTGTGTAGCTGCTTTAAAGTCAACTCCAAAACTTTTACTATATGTGCCTTCTTCGCCTGGTAAATTTACAAGCGCAGTCATTCTTGTTTCAGCATCATCAGTGCTGTCATAGAAAGTACGTGCAATACTTAAATCAGCACTAAATGGACGTTCAACTACTTCTTTCATTGGATCCGGGACTACTATCACTGGATCGTCTGAAGTTGGAGTCGAAACATCACCGATTGGCTCTGAAGTACTTGGATTTACTGAAACTCCAGTTCTTGGTCCTTTTTGTAAGGAAGCGATTGTAATAACGCCACCAAAGAATAAAGCCGCTGAAAGTGATACGACTAAACCAACTTTTGCTTCTTCTTTGAGTTTAACTTGTTTGTTGTCTTTCTTATCTGCTTTTTGAATATTATTTTTGTTTTCCATATCTTTCACCTCATGTCCATTTTTTCCTATTTCTCTTTTTTTATACATTTTTTTGTTTTTTTAAGAAGTGGAACTAATGCTTACAAGTAGTTTGTGCGGAAAACTTTACTTTATACAAAAAAAGCAACCGAAGTTGCTATTTTTCATAATCGACAATCATTTGAACTCTAGTTTGGTGTTTGTCACCACCAAATGGAGTCTTAATAAATTCATCTACCATCTTCTTGACTTCTTCAACGCTGAAATAGTCAGCTCCAAAGGCAATCATGTTAGCGTCGTTGTGCTCACGGCATAATCTAGATACTGTTTCATTGTAACCAATCGCGCATCTTACGCCCTTTACTTTATTCGCGGCAATAGATACTCCCTCACCCGAACGACAAATAAGAATTCCTCTTTCGACTTTGCCATCTCTTACCATTTCTGCTGTTTTAAAAGAATATAAAGGATAATGACACGAATCTGTTGAATCTGTACCACAGTCGAATACCTCGTGTCCTTTTTCCTTTAAGTATTCAATAATAATTTTTTTATAGTCGTATCCACCATGATCAGAACCTATTGATATTTTCATTTTATTTCCTCCAATGTTTTTAAGATATCCTTAAATAGAATTGCTCCCTCTCTTATTAGTTTAACCGGATTGCAAGTAAAGTCAACTATTGTAGAAGGCACTTCACTATCAGAAGTTCCTAAAATAACACCTGCCACAGGCGAGTTATTAAAAACTTTAATTACTTCATCACTTGTTGTAGCGGGTGTTTCTCCCGCAATATTAGCACTTGGCACAAGAAGTGGCTTACCAACTAATTTTATTAATTCCAAAGCAACTTTATGATTTGGAATCCGAATACCTACCGTTGGTAACTTCATAGTCACATAATCCGGCAACTTAATTTTAGGTTGAAGTAGCATCGTTAAAGGACCTGGCAAATACTTTTCCATGACAATTCTTGCCTCTTTACTAATTATGGCAATTTCAGAGGCGCTACTAATTGAATCACACATTAAAGAAAACGGTTTATTCTCAGGGCGCTTTTTTGCAATCACTAAATCATTAAATGCTTTTTGATTATCAAAAACAACCCCCAAACCATAAACTGTTTCGGTAGGAAAGGCTACAATTTTTCCAGAGTTAATTAAATCAGCAGCAACTTGAATTTCATTTTTTTCGATCTTTAGTAATCCCATAATGCTTTCCTCGAAAACATTTTACCACTATTAGTTGAAAAATAAATCAAATATGAACACTTTTGTGCGTATCACTGTTTCATCACAGCTATCTGTTTTTAAATTACCACTTAATGTATATCCCTTTGCGTCTCCAACTAATAATACAATAGTTCCATAAGCATATCTTGCCTTGATATCACTTACAAAAGCGAACGACTGGATATCGTTAATTAGTTTTGTCTCTAAAGTCTTTTTATCTAGAGGCATAAAATCTTTCTCGTAATGTGTAATAAGTTTTTCTTTGTAAGAATATAGATTCAAAACATCCTGCGCGGAATTTGAATTAGCGACAATTTCATATTTATATTGAAAAGGCTCTTCAGAGAGCATAACAAAGGCCGCTGCTGAAACAGCAAGCATCGGAATCGCAAATGTGTGTAATTTCATAATATTCACCTCAACTTGAGTTTAGGCAAATATATATTTCTTATTCTTTATAATAAATCTTCAGCATTCTCCATTTTCCAAATGAATCTTTATAGAATTCAAATTTTGAATTAGGCAAATACTTTACAATTGCTTCAGTTAATAACTCTTTTTGATCATAATTAAACTCAAAATACATTAAGGCACCAGAATTTAAAACTTTAAAACAATCTTTAAATATTTCGATATAAAAATTTATTCCTTCACTAGCAAAAAGCGCAAGATGAGGTTCATAGTTAAGCACACCCTCATCAACTTCGTTTCTATTTGATATATAAGGAGGATTAGAAATCAAGACATCGAGTCTTATTTTTCTTTCAATAAATGGCTTCAACAAATCACCTTGTATTAATGTGATATCACAATTATGTTTTGAAGCATTAAAGGAAGCAACCTCTAACGCTTCGCTAGAAATGTCACTAGCATAAACCTTAATATCTGTTTTGTTTTTCCTAATAGATATAGCAATGCATCCCGACCCAGTACAAATATCACCAATTGCTAATGTTTTTGTTGATGAAGACAAATCGTTTAAGATAATATCAACTAATTCTTCAGTCTCCATCCTCGGAATAAGCACACGTGAATCCACCATAAAGGTATTATGGTAGAACTCTGCTTCATTAATTACGTACTGATAAGGAATTCCTTCAATTACCTTTTCAATGTATTCCATTAACAAATCAATATGTTGCAATTCTTTTTCGAAAGCAAAAAAGAATTGTGACATTGTGCCCAATTCTTCCGCTTTAACAATTAACGATCTCAAAACAACGTCTGTGAGATAATTAGTGTTCTTATATTTGTTTAGTATTTCGTGATAGAAATCGCGAATTTTCACTTGTTCTCTCCCGCCATTTTATCT
The DNA here is from genome assembly GCA_031556235.1 of Bacilli bacterium. Classification (GTDB taxonomy): domain Bacteria; phylum Bacillota_I; class Bacilli_A; order RFN20; family CAG-826; genus JAVBTH01. The sequence goes on along the minus strand of JAVBTH010000001.1, from coordinate 571,656 downwards.
TGTTGATCAGCATAAATTAGCGCATCTAATATTTCATCCAAATCGCCTTCCATGACGCGATCAAGTTTTTGAATCGTAAATCCAATCCTATGATCTGTAACTCTATTTTGTGGATAGTTATAAGTTCTAATTTTTTCTGATCTTTCACCTGTACCAATTTTTAATCTTCTTTCAGATGAAATCTTTTCTTCTTGCTCAGCTTCTTTGGCGGCAAGTACACGAGTCCTTAATAACTTCATTGCAATTTCTCTATTTTGAATTTGTGATTTTTCAACTTGACACGCCACAACGATTCCGGTTGGAATATGCGTAATTCTAACTGCAGATTCAGTCTTGTTTACGTTTTGACCACCTGCTCCTTGGCTGCGGTAAGTATCAATCTGTAAATCCTTTTGTTCAATGACAACGTCTACTTCTTCGGCTTCTGGCATTATTAAAACTGTCGCGGTAGATGTATGAATACGTCCCGATGCTTCAGTGCGTGGAACGCGTTGTACGCGATGCGCACCACTTTCAAATTTTAGTCTTGAATAAACATTATCGCCCTTGATGCTAAAAGACACACTTGAAAATCCGCCTGCTCCTGATGAACTTTCATCAATCATTTGAAGTTTCCAACCATTTCTTTCAGAATACCTGGTATACATTCTAAATAAATCACCAGCGAATATATTTGCTTCATCTCCACCGGCCGCACCACGAATTTCGACAACAATGTTCTTATCATCATTAGGATCTTTTGGAATAAGTAATAAACGAATTTCTTCAATTAAACTTTCTTCTTTTTCTATTAAGTTCTTTAACTCTTCTTTTCCTAAAGCAGACATTTCTTCATCATGTTCGTTAGCCATTATTAAGGCTTCTTCTTTATCGGAAATAGTTTTTTTGTATTCTAAAAACTTTTCTACGACAGGTTCGATGTTTGCTCGCTCTTTAGATAATTCGCGAAACTTATTAATATCTTGGGTGATTTTCTCATCCATTAGTACTTCGTCAATCTCTTTAAGCCTAACAATAGTAGCTTCAAGTCTATTAAGCATTGTCTCTTCCATGGTTATCCCTACTTTCGGCACATTATTTTATCACTTTTAATAAAAACAATAAAGTTTTTTGTTTTTTATGATTCAAAATAATTATATTTCTCCAATCACTTTAAATCATTTTCTTATAAAAAGGTAAATCATTTTTATGATTTACCTTTCTCTCTGCACCAAAACTCGCTAAATGTTTAAATCGCATTTCTATGTAATGTTTAAGAGTTTTAATTCGTTAGAAATACTAATTATTTTTTTCGTCTGTCTTCTATTTCCAATACAGATGTACATAAATTCTACCTCTATTCCATTCTTTTGAATTATAATAGCACGTTTAATTCTTTTATTAACTAAGGTTTCCGAAACAATCACATCTTTTATATTACAAAAATTTATCTTTTTTTTATTTACTACAAAGTACTTTTCATTATAATTAATTAGTATCCTGCTTTTAAAACTTAAAATTATAGAAAGAATCATTATACTAATCGCGAGTAGCAGTAAAATATAGAATAATACGTTTGAAGACGTTAGACCTTCATAAATGGCTAGAAAAACAAATGCGGCGAGAAAAATTAAAATTAAAACCGCAATAATTATTTTTATACCAATTGACACTAAGCTTATTTTTTTCATTTTCATTCCTCACTATTATCTAAATATACTTTTCCAAAAGTTATAAAATCCATCTCTAATATGATCCATAATACTTTTGCCGCCTATTTTCAAATTCATCACAGCGTTAAATACTAAACCCACACCATACCCAATCACTGCCCCTATCACCATTCCAATCGCGGTACCGACACCTGGAATTGGAATAAACGATCCTATTACTCCACCAATTTTTGAGCCTAAAGCTGCAAAGCCAAATGTACTTATGGAATTGACTACAGTATTAACGATGGCATTTGATACTATTCTTCCAGTTGAGTAACCTTTTTTTATGTCCGAATTTATGTTTTCTATCGTAGAAATAGCAATTCCAATTACAGCTAACACAGTTGCTGCTTTTTGGACAATTTTCAAAGTATTATTTAACGCCGTTAATTCATTAGTGTATTTTGTAATGTAAGGAGGCCAAGTAGCTGTTTTTAGATCTTGATTAATTCCAAACGCTTTAAACGCATATACAAATCCTATGCTAAACTCGAGAGCCGCTGCCAATAATTCATAGGCATCACTATCACTATTTGGAAAACGGCCCATTTCATCTTTAAATCTAATAGGGTTATTTCTGCAGTAAGCATATAAATTTAAACCATTAATAGTTTCCGGATCAAGGTAGCTTATATCATCTGCATTAATAAAGCGTCCAGTTTCTGGATCATAATACCTAGATTTTAAGTAATATAGATTAGTTTCAACATCAAAATAGTATCCTCTATATCTTATCGCATTTATATCGCCTATATTTTTTTCATTTCCATTAATAGTTCTAACATTCCCCCACCCATCGTACTCATATTTTACTATAATTTTTCCATCTTTATTATATATGCAATCAACATCACCTTGCAAACTTTTTCCATAGAAATACTTTTCCCCGCAGTATTCAAATCCCAATATTCCCTCTGCGCCATAGAAATAGGCGATAGTCGTTCCATCACTTCTCGTTTCAAATATTAAATTATTTCCATCATAAACATACTTACTAATGTTGCCGTATAAGTTTTTACTTGTTCTCATATGATTTGCACCATACGTAAAAGTTACGGGTCCATAATTAATTAAATCACGTAAGTGACTCCAAGTTAGAGTTTTGTCGCGGTAAATCTTTGGATTTCCAATTTTGTCATATGTACATTTTTCACCATTAAAGTCAATTAAACGGTCTTGATTGTCCTTATCGTAAGTGTATACATGTTTATTACCTGAAAATTTATCTATTAACTTTCCATTTGCAAACCCATAACATGTTTTACTCAAAATATTTCCATTACAGTCATAGCTAAACAAATTAGTTAAATTCAAAACTTTATTATCTTCTCTAACTAAACGACTAACACTATCATATTTGTAACGATGTGTGGTCTCACCATTTTGCAATATTTCAATAATATTGCCTATTTCATCATATTTATAATTTGTTTCTTTTTCTAATTCCTCTGAAACAAATCTGGTAACTTTGTTTATAATATTACTTGCATAGTCTCCAGCTTTTAAATATTTATAATTATATTCGAGCAAATTATTATCATTTTCAGAAATACATATCTTTTTAACGCGATTGAGCAAATCATAGTCAAAAAGTTGCTTAGTTGATTCATTAATACTATACTCTTTAATTTTTTGATCTAATAAATTATCATAATGAGTAATGTAGGTATATTCTTTTATTGTTCCACAATTGTTAATTTCATAATTTACACTATGAATGTGTGGATTTACCGTTTTTCTATATATCAATTCACTTGCATCAAGTGTTCTACAGTCAACCGATTCTTCATCTATTAAATATATTGCTTTATTTAAATAGTCCTTAATCTCGTATGTATCATGATCAAGTTTACTTATTTCCTGTAACATTTCACCATTATAAATAATTACATTTGATTTTTTATCCTTACTTACTTTGCTAACAAACTGTTCCGCTGTTCCGTATGTTGTAACTGTTACATCTTCAAAGTCAATTTCTTCAAAAGAGCTATTTAAATATTCTTGATTATTGATATTAAAGTTTAACAAACGTCCTCGAGTATCATATGAATATGTATATTCATTATCTCCTGTCCTCATTCTACATATATATTCTCCAGCGTACTTGATTGATGTCGAACATTCTTCATCATTAACCGAACTAGTAATATTTATTAGACGATTATCCTCATCATATCCATAATATGTTTTATTACCTCTACCATCTTGATAACTTCTAACTAAATCAGAATTTTGATGATATTCATAATTATTATACAATCCATAATTACGATAGCCACCACGACTGGTGCTTTCTTTTATTTTGCGACCATTTTCATCAAAAATATTTTCTTCATAAATTGAATTAGCTGGTTCATCTTTATGATAAGTTTTAATGACTCTTTTCTTATTTTTTTCATCAAACAAATATTCTTTGATAATTCCTAAATGATTTTCTTCTTTAACTAATTGACCGTTTTCACCATAACTAAAGTAGTTATGATACTTCTCGCCATCATTATCAAAAGTCAAAGAAATCGTTGGCTTTTTATCCACTAAGTTTAGATAATATGTTCTTTCATTTTCACTCTCTTGATAAACCACAACACCTTCATCATTAACTTCAATAAGAGAATACGAACATTCGCCCACATGTAAGTCATCAAAATAAACATTGCCGTTGTTGTATTCATATTTAAGAACAATTTTTACACTAACTATATCGCTTAATTCGCTTGCAAATCTTAATGACACCGGCACAGAAAGTAATTGCCAATCACTTGTAAGTGCATCAAAACCAGCCTCACTTACAAAAATCTGTGAGCGTTTTTTAAATTTTGTCTCAACTCGCAAAGTAAACTTAGTAACATTGCCTTCATCTGATTTTGCTGGTTCGTTAATAATGCATATGTCGTTCATAATCATCGCATCAGCTTTAGCCCATACTGAGACTGAAAAAGCTTTATTTATCGGAAATTTATTTAAAGTGATATTCTTACTAACGCTAGCCTTTTTGTTAATTCCACCTACAATCTCTAAAGATTTGCTACCTGTGAAATGCTGATTGCTAGCAATATTTGCGACTGTTCCCGCGGAACTTATCCAATCATTAATGCCGTTTTCAAAAGTAATCGGTTCAATTATATCTACTTTCGTTTGTTTAACTTCAATAGTCTTGTTTCCTATATTGCGTTTCACTGCATTAAAGGCAATATCTTCAACGTTTTCACGATCGTTTTCCAAATAATAGTTGAATGTGCTCACAACTTCACCTAAGTGATTAAAGATATATTGCTGAACTAGTTTATTTTGTAAATTCTCTACTTTAGTAACAGTATCGCTTATAAAGTGAATATCATATTCTTCTAAATAAATATCTTCTCCACCATCAATTTTTTGACTATTATAACTAGTAATCAGTCCTCCGACTTTTAAGAATTTATGACATGATTCTCCTTTAATTATTGGTGGGTCATAAAATAAATTTGATGCTTCTAAATAATGCTCATTATTACTAACTCGAAGAGTTTCTCCGTTCCAAGTTATATCAACATCGTATTTATTGTTATGGTTATACTTGATTTGATTTGCAAGCATTTCCAATTCAACGAACTTACCCGTCTCTGCTTTCACTCTGTTAAGTTGATTATTCTCATATGAAAAAGTAACAAACTTTTCGTTTTTAAAATAAATTGTCGATATTACTCCAAATTCTGAGAGTTTATCGTCATAAATGATTCGCAACGTCTCTTCTTTTTTGTTGCCCATGGTGATAAAACTGCCTTTTGAATCATATCCATAATAGTTTTCATCTTGATTTAATATAAAACTTACTGGACCGGATGAATATTTTCTCCATAGAACCCTTATATCATCAAAGAGTTTCTTCTTTATATTTTGATATTTTTCTAATTCTTTACTAATTCTCGTTTTTTGTTTCTCTATAGTATCATTTTGTATCTGTTCGTTTTCGTATGCAAGCTTAGAATTGAATGAATTTATGCATGCATTAAGTTTTGGAAGAAAAACTTCTCTCGGCAAATTATAATTTAACCCAGTACTAAGTGGTCTTAACAAACAATCTTTGCTTTCAACTATTCTCGACATATTATATTCGTTTAAAACAAAATCTGTAGATATAACTAAGTCATTTAACGCATCGTTAAGATACTTATAACAATCTTCTTTCGACAAATATTCACATTCATCAGGAAAGTAAATGTTTTTTACTTTATTCCATTCTTCATCTCTATTAAAACTATTCCATTCATTATAAATGTCTTGCAGGATGTTTTTAATATTAAAAATTTCTTTATATGTTTTTTGTCTTGCATCATTTTTGTTTATTTCTATTTCATCTAATTGATTTTTAATTTGCTTAATATAGTCATTTGTTTGTTCTAATTCCTCGATTTTCATTAGTAAATCTTCATTTTTAAAAATTTCTGGGAGATGTTTAGAAATATTATCTTTTTCCGAAAAAATTTCTATTAATTCGTATTCAGCTATTTGCGCATTATCATGATTATCTATAGAATATTTCGTTGGAATCTGAAAATATATTTTGTTACTTTTATCTATAACTTCAAACTTATGATCCTTTATTCCAACCACAAATCTCTCACCGTCGCATACAAAATAAGTTCCTAGTGAATCTTTCCTGATTGCCACGTCACTCAATGGAAAAACTCCACTATGCTCAAAGTAATATATAGATGATACATTTGCTATATTATCATCAATTGTTATTTCTTTTCTTGTATCATTAATGTAACAATACATTTTAACTTCAGAGACTTTGTCTCCAAATTTTTTTAAGAATAAACCTACATCTATATCTTCTTCTTTACTAGAAACTAAAGCATTTCCATTCTCATCAATACTAGCTTTGAAAACTTCATGTATTTTATCTTCTAATTTAATCTCATATTTTTCTTCACTAACTTTGATTACGTCATTCTTAGAAACAAATATTCTTTTATCACCCATATAATAAAAATACTTTTCAACAAATATCCTTGACTCACCATTTGCCTCGATTACACGTGAAATTTTTCCATCTGATTCTAGATTTCCAAATTTTACATCAGTTTCAAGTTTTTGCTCAATATTGAGTTTTATACCATGCTTGCTGCCAATTTGGGTTATATCGAATGGCAGTTGGCTTTCTTCTTTAGTAAGCAAAACGTGCTCATGAACTTGATTTCCATCACACAAATCGATACGCAATTCGTCACGATTTTTTAATGTTTTAGTAATACTAGTTCTATCGGTGTTATGTTTTTCTTTTACTTTAATCCTAAAAGTAGCCGAATCTTCTGAAACTAAAATATAGTTTAGTTTTGATAAAGTTGAAAATGATTTAATCTTCACCAATATATTATCGATTGGAGACAAGAATATTTTAGTAACATCAAACTCCATTTCTGCATCATTGTTCACTGTAAACACATCAAGAATGTCGCTTCCATGAACCATTGCTACTAGTGGTAAATTTTCATCGATTTGCTGTCTTTTATGATCATCAATTTTCAAAACCATTTTCACATTTTCTATTGCAAAATCTTTTAAATCTTTTAAGACTTGATTAACTGCCACAACGTAATCTACGTCGCCATGTCCATATCCATTAAAACCAACCGTGAACCCTCCATTAGGAATAGGATCATTCGCTTCAGAGTATTCGGCCCCTCTTGCGGTAAGCGAGATAATCTTATTAATTTCATCCGATACTGCACTATCTTTTCGGTCAATATCTAATTCATAAGCAGTTTCTTCGCCTGACTCATTATCACCTGTTTCACCCTCATCTGCTTGATCCTCTTCAACAGACTCTAAACTGACTACCAATTCTCCTTGTTTAGAAATATTTAAATAATGCGTTCCTAAGAGAGGCACATCTATTTTGAGCGCTAATAATATGTCTTCGCCCAACAAGGTTTCTTTTAGAAAACCTCCTACATCAAATAGCAAAGGTATTGTCATTGCGCTTTGAATTGAGGATAGTTTAAAAGCTTTTAAAGCTATTTTTTTATTATTTTTGTCGATCAAATAAGCAGTGAAATTTGATGAACCAGTCATAGTCGTATAAAAACCCTCTATGCGGAGCATTAATACCGCACTGCTGATTTTTTCATTTTCATTTATATTCAGATTGGTAGCAGGAATCGTAATGCCTATACCAATGTTTTTACCTAATGTCAGTCTATTATTGCTATCTGTTACTCCAGTTAAACTGGGTATAATCGACACAGTTCTTTTTGTACTCATTTTATTTATCTCCTTTTTCCATGATTTAAAATGAGACCGATATTTTTAACTATCGGTCTTATATACATGAATTGGGTCGTGAAACTTTTTGATCGAATCTAAAGAAAAGTCTTTAGTGGCTCCTCATTCTGTAGATAGTTGTTACTATCGAATAAGAGTCCCCGCTCACTTCAATTGCCTGAAGTGATTATAACAATTTCTCAACGCTTCGACTTATAAATCTCTTTAAGAAGAAATCATGAACAAGCCTCACTAACCAATTCTATTTAATTACTATCGCGGCTATTTTCATTACATTTTCAGCGTCAAAGATCCGATCAAAATCTGGTAGATTCCCTTCTTTTCTAAGACCTACTAAAGCTGAATTAAGTGACGTCCCACTAGTCAATAGATTATTTTCTTTAATGACTAATTTGACACGAATTTCAATTTTACTACTTGTTCTATTTCCAATAAGTCTAATTTGTGATAATTCCGTTCCACTAGGTATTTCAAACGGACCATCAATTATATTATAAGATTCGTCAAAAACGAGAGCCTCATTATAGGTTATAATATTTGAAATTATATCATCGAAGGGAATTTTACGCTCAATGCAGCCTCTTTTAACATCGTCTATAGTTACTTCCCATTCCGTTGGAACATATCCGTTAGTGGTAGAATAACTTGGACAAAATCCGGAATCTGGACTGTAAGTTCTAACTCCCCAACCTTGTCTAAATAAAATTTCTTCTTCACTAAATCTCACTGGTGCTGTTGAACTTTTATCCGCTGGATGAACCCATTTTTTGACACGATTCTTACCATTGGCTTTTCGCACCTTTTTTTCTAGCCAAATTTGCATTCTAATGCTTCCATAGCGAAGTTTATCTTCTAATTCATGAGTGATTCTTTCGCTTTTAAAAATCAAAAACTTATTTCCATATTCATTTCTGATAAAACTTATAGACATTCCTGGCATTTTACTTGTTTCCATTTTTTCTCCTTTCTACTTTTTAAGTGAAATTATTTCAGCTTCCACTAAACGTTCGATTTCTAGTGCTCTTTCCATCTCGGTATAAGCGAGTTGCTTTTTGCTACCTTGGTGTAATGCTGTGTAAATTCCTTTAGTGACAATTATTGTCATACTGCCTCCGCAAGTTAGCGAAATGATTAGATTTTCGTCTATTTCTATAGTTTGTTTTGTCAGAAACAAATTAAGAAAGAATACAATCGCATAACTTACAAGCGCCGTATATCGCGCAATTTTTGATAATATTTCATCCTTATGGGCTTTCGACATATTTGGGTATATTACATCTTTTTTGACTAGTATCTTCTTAATTATGCTAGTTAGTATAATTGTAAATACCGCCGATATTATGGTCACATAACCTACTGACTTTAATAACTCAATCTCTATTAGTTCTAAAAACTCCATCTCAATCCCTTCCTCCTTTGCTCACCATCAATTTATCGCAAACAAAAGAGTTCAAACAGCGCAACATCTGCACTGTTAGAATTTATATGTCTTTGGTATAATCGCCAGCATGTGTGTGTATAAATTCCATTATAATGATGCATTTTTTTATGTTTCTTTTTAAAGTATCAAGGCTAACACCAACTCTTGCGGCAATTTCTTCTAAGCCAATGTTTTCTTTATTTATAAATATTAAACTAAATATTTTACTATATACCGTATTTTCCATATGATCGAGTAGCACAAAAAAAGTATAGCCTCTGTTAATGGTGCAGGGGCTATATTTGTGCTGATACTTCTCTTTAAATGTTGTGTTCGTATTTCCCCCGAAATCTACTGCCTATGGCGTATATAATGATTGGGCACCTCTTTTTATTGACAGTCGTTGTCAATATATTACATTTTTTTAACAATTCGTTCAATAATTTTGTATTTATGAAATTATTGCTTTTAAGTTAATCGATAGATTGCAAATATCAGTAAATAAGAAAAATTAAATTTAATATACGTTTCATTAAAATAAGTTTTGATTTAAAAAATGATGATATTCCTTATTTAAAAGATAACGCCAAAAGTGTATAATCATACTAGGTGAAAAATATGTCATACAAAGCTTTATATCGAGCCTATCGTCCTAGCACTTTTGAGGAAGTTGCGGGTCAAAAACATATCGTACAAACATTAAAAAACGCTCTGCATGGAAATAAGATGGCGCATGCATATCTTTTCTGTGGCCCACGCGGAACTGGTAAAACTTCAATGGCAAAACTATTAGCTAAGGCTCTTAATTGCGAAGAAGGCCTTGGTCATCAATGTAATAAATGTGCAAATTGCTTATCGATTAATGATGGTTCACATCCAGATGTCATTGAAATTGACGCTGCATCAAATAATGGAGTCGATGAAGTACGTGACTTAATCGATAAAGTAAAGTATTCTCCTATCAAAGGACGTTACAAAGTTTACATTATCGATGAAGTTCATATGATGACTCCTGGAGCGTTTAATGCTTTATTAAAAACGCTTGAAGAACCACCATCACATGTCATATTTATACTAGCCACAACCGAGGCACATAAAATACTCCCTACAATTATTTCCCGTTGCCAAAGATATGATTTTTCTAAAGTTGATGATAAGTCACTTAAAAATCGCATTATTGATGTTCTCACTCAAGAAAACACCATTTACGAAGATGACGCAATCGACATGATTATTTCTTTATCCGATGGCGGAGTTCGTGACGCTTTATCCATATTAGATCAAGCTATCGCCTATAACGGAGATGGTTTAAAAGCTTCTGATATTAGAGAAATATTTGGTTTAATTAACATCGAAGAAAAAATCACACTTTTAGAACATTTAGCCCTTAACAATACAAAAGCGACTTTATTGAAAATGAATCAATTCATTGAGGATGGCGCCGATCTTAGAAAACTAACTGACGATTTGCTTATAATTTTAAAGGACATTGTTATTTTCCAAAAAACAATGGATGATTCTTTATTAAATCGTTTAAATAACCCTCAAGCAGATCAACTCAAAAAACTAATTCCTACTGGAAAGTGTTTAGAAATGATTGATATTTTACTTAAAACTCAATCCGAATTTAAATTTGTCAGCAATATCCAAGCGCTTTTCCAAGTAACATTACTTAAACTTAGTAACTTGTTTAATCAATCAGAAACTATAGAAACTTCTCCTGTTGTTAATATCTCGGCTTCTAAAAAAATTGAAGAGAGCAAAATCGAAGCCGCTACTCCCAAAGAAAAAACAATTATTAAAGACACTCCTCCAGTAATTCCAAGTCTAAAAATTGAAAAAGAATTGCAGTCTGAAGGAGAGAAAAATATACTTAGCGATGATACGATTATCGAAATTATGACGCTAGGTGATCGTGCCATGAAGTTACAATTAATTGAAAAATGGAACTTGCTTGAACAATATAAGTATGACAACACGATTGCGAGTTATATAAATGTGCTTTGTGAAGGTAAACCATATGTAATGAATAAAAAAATCTTGATTTTGGAATTTCAATTTACTCACAAAAGTGACTTGATTAATATTAAAGCTAATCAAGTAACTTTTAGAAAAATCGTCAAGTTGATCAGCGGCGTTGACATTCCAATATTTGCAGTCACTAGAAATAAAGCAATAGATTTACAAAAAAAGTTCTTAGAACTAAGACAAATATATCGTTTACCACAGGTAAGTGAAGACCAAATAAAAATTGATATTAAAGGAGAATAGAAAATGAATATTCAACAAATGATGGCGCAAGCCCAAAAGATGCAAAGAGAAATGCAAAAAGCCCAAGACGAACTTGCAAAAAAAGAATTTGTCGTCTCATCAAACGGAGGAGCTGTGACTGTAACTGTTCTTGGCTCACGTCAAATACAGAAAATTGACATTGATAAAGACATGCTTAACCCCGATGACAAAGAAATGATTGAAGAAATAATTACTATGTCTTTAAACAACGCACTTGAACAAATTGATGCAGCATTTGAAGCCATAAATGATAAAGTAAGCGCAAAAATGCCTGGTTTTTAATATGAAAGAATTAAAGACAATTAACGCACTTGTCGAACATTTAAAAAGATTGCCAAGCGTTGGAACTAAATCTGCGGAGCGTATGGCGTACGCACTTCTAGAAATGGATGAAAATGTTTTGGATGATTTCGGCAATATTTTAAAAAAACTTAAGCAAGAAATTCACAAGTGTCCAATATGTGGCCTATTCACCGAAGATTCTTTGTGTGAGATATGTGCAGATCCAGCAAGAACTGACGAAGAATTAATTGTTGTATCTTTTGAAAAAGATGTCATTGCATTTGAAAAGTTACAATCTTTTAATGGCAGATATCATGTACTAGGCGGAGTGCTTTCCGCTGTTAAAGGTGTTGGCTATGATGAACTTAATATTGATTCGTTAATAAAAAGGATTTCATTAGGAAACACCAAAGAAGTAATTATTGCCACTAATCCGACGATTGAAGGCGAAACAACAGCCCTATTCATTGCAAAATTACTTGAAGAATATCCTACAAAAACCACGCGTTTAGCCTATGGTCTTCCTATGGGCGGACATCTTGATTACGCCGATTCACTGACTTTAAGCAAAGCTCTCGATGGGCGCACAAAAATTATTAAGGAGTAAAATTATGTTCATAACATTTGAAGGACCAGAAGGTAGTGGAAAGACAAGTGTCGCTAAACTTGTTGCTGAAAAACTAAAAGAAAATGGCTTAGATGTCATTTTAACTAGAGAACCAGGCGGCACACCTATTGCGGAAGCAATTCGTAACGTAATTCTTGACAAAGAAAATACCGCTTTAGATCCCAGAGCCGAAGCTCTTCTTTATGCTGCCTCTCGTCGTCAACATTTAGTTGAAAAAGTATGGCCAGCATTGAAAGAGGGTAAAATAGTAATATGTGACCGCTATCTTGATAGCTCTTTAGCTTATCAAGGCGGCGCTAGAGGATTAGGTATTAATGAAGTTTTGAATGTCAATCTTTTTGCAACTGAGAACACTTATCCTGATTTAACATTGCTCTTTGACATAGCTCCAGAAGATGGATTGAAAAGAATTGCCGCAAATAAAAATAGAGAAGTTAATCGCCTAGATTTAGAAAAAATTGACTTTCATACGCAGGTTCGTAAAACTTTCTTGAAACTGAGTACAATTTATGGCGAGAGATATGTAGTAATTGATGCATCAAAATCACTTCAAGAAGTTGTAAATGCTGCGATTGATGCAATAAATAAAAAAATAAAGCAGGATTAATTCTATGAACATCGCTAACTATCTTGAAAAACATCAAAAAATCGCTTATAGCACTTTTTTGAATGCACTCAATCACGATCGTTTAGCGCACGCCTATTTGCTCTCTGGGAGTCAAGGAATTCCATTATTAGAAATCTCATACTTGTTTGCCAAATCACTCATTTGTGAAAATCGCATTGATTATGCTTGTGATAATTGCTTGTCCTGCATTCGGATAGACGAAAAAAATTACGCAGATATTATTGTCTTAGATGGTAGCGTTTCTAGCATAAAAAAAGAAGAAATTCGCGAACTAGAAAATCGCTTTAATAAAACCGCAATTGAAGAAAAACAGATTATGATTTATATAATTCATCTTGTAGAAAATATGACCGCCGAAGCTATTAATTCACTATTAAAGTTTTTAGAGGAGCCTGGTAAGAATATCTATGCTTTTTTAACTACTGAAAACGAAAATAGAGTTCTACCAACAATTATTTCTCGCTCACAAACCCTTAAGTTTAAAGCAGTGAACGCGAGCAGTCTAAAAATTGAATCAATAGAGATTGGCGTCAACTCTGAAGATGTTGAGTTATTATTGCATTTTTATTATGAAGCCCATGCACTTAAAAATGCCTCAGAAGATAGTAGTTATATAGAAGCAAAAAAATGTTTTTTAGAGACATTAAACGCTCTAAACGATGGCAAAAACGCTATATTTCCTATTCTGCATAAATCAATAACTCCTACTTTAAAAAGCAAAGAATCATTGAGATATTATCTTGATATGCTACAAATTGCCTTCACTGATTTATTAAATATTAAAATTGATCAAAGCATAACACTGCAAAGTTATGTTATTATATTAAATGAGCTTGCAAGTAAGCTTTCACATTTACAAGAAAGTTTATTAGAAATTATGTTAGTGAGATCTCAAATAGACTTAAACGTTAATAGCGGTCTTCTACTTGACCACTTAATGATTTATATTTTGAAAGGAGACAATGTCAATGGACGAAATAAATAAGAATTCGATGAAGTTTTATGTTCCAGTTAAATTAAATAACGCGACTAAAGCATACTTTTTTTGCACTGATGATGATACTTTTAAAATTGGCGACAAATGTATTGTAGAAACAATAAGAGGAACTGAAATTGGGGAAATTTGCGGGGACCTGCTAGAAATGTCTACCTACAAGCAACCACTTGAACTTAAGCCAATTCAAAAAAGAGCGACAGAACGCGACCTCAAAGCATATGAGGATAATATAAATGATGCGAAAGCGGCCTTTAAGTTTTGTCGTGATGAAATAGAGAACACAAAACTCGACATGAACCTAATTTCTTGCGAGTATACTCTAGATCGTAGCAAACTAATTTTCTCTTACATTGCTGATGAACGTGTAGATTTTAGAGAATTATTAAAGGTTTTAGCGGCAAAATTCAAATGTCGCATTGACCTACGTCAAGTTGGATCCCGTGACAAAGCAAAATCAATTGGCGGAATAGGAATATGTGGGCTTCCTTTATGTTGCTCAACTTTTTTAAACGAGTTTGATGGTATATCTATTTATCGCGCTAAAAACCAATTACTTTCTTTAAATATTCCGAAACTTTCTGGTCATTGCGGAAAGCTCATTTGCTGTTTAAAATACGAGGACGAAGCTTACACCGAATTAAGACAGCAATTCCCAAAAATTGGTCAAAAACTAATTTATAATGGCGAGCAATATCGCATTGGATCTATGAATGTCTTAAACAGAATGATCAAGATTGAAAAACCAGGAGACGTACAATTCTTACCTTTAGAAACTATATTGAAGTTAATTAAACATGACTGAGGTATCAAACAATGAAACGCGAATGCAATTTCGAAGGAACCTCTCCTCTACTATATTTGGTTGCCACTCCAATCGGTAATTTAAAAGAAATAACACCTAGAGCTATAGAAACACTAAATGAAATGGACTATATCGCTTGTGAAGACACTCGCGTTAGTGGTTCATTGCTAAGCCTTTTGGGTATCAAAAAAAGTTTAATTTCTTGTCATGAGCATAACGAAAATGAAGCAAGTAATTATATTATAGAATTATTACTCGCAAATAAAAAAGTTGCTTTCATTAGTGATGCCGGATATCCTGGAATTTCTGATCCTGGCAGTCGATTAGTTCAAAAGGCTTTAGAAAAAGAAATTAAGATCTCTTGCGTTTCCGGCCCGAGTGCACTGCTTAACGCTTTAGTCGCTTCAGGACTACCAACTGATCACTTTTATTTCCATGGATTTTTGCCAAGTAAGAATAGTGCAAGAAACTCCGAATTAGAAAGTTTAAAGAACAAAAAAGAGACTATCATTTTTTATGAATCCCCGCATCGAATTCTCTCAACTCTCACTAGTCTATTTGAAATACTAGGAAACCGTCGCATCTGCATCGCAAGAGAGTTAACCAAAAAATTTGAAGAGTTTATAAGAATTGATTTAAAATCCGCCATTGAATTGGATGAGTCTACTTTAAAAGGCGAAATGGTGTTAGTAGTCGAAGGAATGCTAGAAAGTACTATCAGCATTGATGCAACAACCATAATTAAAAATGTTGAAGCACTCACCTCACAAGGCATGTCTACAAAAGATGCGATTAAAGAAATTAGTGACACATACAAAATCAACCGCAACACTATCTACAAAATTGTTATTACAAATAATCGCTTAAATTAATTTTCGATTAAAAGCAAAAAGGGACGATCGTCCCTTTTTTTGTAATCTATTAAAACTTACTTACTTGGTATAAACGGGAGAATAGTTTGGGCAAATCCCGCTGCAGTCATCGATTGCAAAATTATTTTTCCTGGTCCAACCATTCTGAGAACCGTAAATCCTTCGCCTGAAAAAAGCATATTACCTAGACCTTTATTCATCTCTACATTGTATTTAACGCTTGGTTCGAAGGCAACAAGGTGTCCATTATCTACGATAAAGCTTTCGCCTGGTTCTAATACTTTCTCAAAAAGCTCTCCAACGACTTCTAAGAAAACAAAACCGCCACCGCTAAATTCCTGTAAAACGAATCCTTCTCCGCCTAATAGTCCGGAACTAAATTTCTTTGTAAATACAACTTTTTGGTCTACACTCATTTGTGCACATAGGAAGGCAGTTTTTTGACATATAATAGAATGACATTGATTCAAATCAATCGCTTTAATTGACCCACACATTGATGGCGTTAAAGTCAGTTCTCCCTCTCTATCAGCGGTAAAAATAGTCTGAAACATTGATTCGCCGCTAAACATACGTCCAAAACCTTTTAAAAGTCCGCCTTTCATCTTTGCTTGAAAACTAATTGTAGGAGACATCCAAGCCATACTACCTGATTGAGCATAAACCTGCTCTCCTGCATTCATTTTAAGCGTTAAAAACGGCATTGTGTTTCCTGATATTTTGTATTCCATATTTTTCCTCTTTCTTATTGTAATACTATCTGTATTGAAGTAAGCGTACCAACATTAATATTTGCCGATTCAATCTTAAAGTAGGTTGCTCCATTTAGACCATACACTCCATTATAAGTTGTAATTAAAGTCATATTTGCTAGTGAATTTCCGCCATAAACCCTAAAGTTAGTATAATTATTGGCGTCTTCTAAATAAATAAGACTAATCGGCGACATAGCTAAATTATTGTAAATACACCCGCTTCCTTTTTTAAACTGGATTTGTTTAACCTTATTTATCAACTGACTTTTAACATCCAAATATGTTAGCGATAAATCTTCAATTTCTAAAACTTGTTCTCCTGTTTTATATGGATCGCTAGTTAGCCCAAAGATATCCGGCAATAGTTTGTAATCAGCGGTATCGGGTATGTCTAATCCTCCCCCTCCAGTCGACAAGTTTCCATAGACATCAAACCAATTACTTCCCTCATTGTAGTAAAAGGCAAATCTAATGTCTAAGTCCCTACCAATTGATATATTTTTATAGTAATTGTACCACGTAACGCCATCGTCAAAGTCTTCAGAATCATATAAATACCCTTCTTTAATCAAAGCAGTTTTATATGAATTAACCCAGTTTGATGCCCCCTCCACATAAAGATTGACGTAAGGAATGGTGGAGTCTGCCATTGTCCCCATAATAACTTGATAATTCTCAGCAAACTCATTTATGTATGGCATTTCACAACCTAGTGCGCCTAGCATTTGGTTCCTTGTTTTTTCATTCCAAGGCGAACTAGTTAAGCCACTTGTAGACTCTTTCTCTGAAATAGGTTCGCTTGTTTCAATACTAGTACCAGACATATTACTAGAATAAGATGCATCAGAAGGATTAGAAGAACAAGAAAACAAAAAAGGCACGAGCATTACGACAAGTATCATCATTTTTTTCAGTTTCATATTAATCACCTACTTATAAGTGTATATCATTGCTACTTGAATGTGAATATTATCTGAAACTTATTCTCTAATAGTAAAAAAGCAGAGTTTCATATATCACATTATGGTAATTTCAACTATAATAATAAACGGAAGTTCTAAAGGAGGACAAAATAATGAAAAATAATAAATTATTATCCGCGTCACTACTTTTAACCGCTTTACTACTTGGGGGATGTACTGCGTTAGATTCTAGTGGCAATGAAAGTATTGGATCAATACCTTCATCAAATGTGTCTACTGTAGATAGTGTATCTGATTCAGTTGGTGAAATTTCTAATGCAACCAATGTGTCTGTCAGTACATCTACATCTACATCTACATCTACTAGCCAACAAGGAGACAACTGGTACATTCCAACAAGTTACAATCTCCACAACAGAGATGTAAACGGAAGTGACGGCATGCTAAGTATGCCTCATGTCGGAAATCGTAAGATTCTAGTTGTTCCTGTTCAATTATCAAATGGTACAGTTTATAACTCCGAGATGCTAACTAGGTTAGACAATGCATTCTTTGGTGAAGCAAGTGAAACAAGTTGGCACTCAGTCGCAAGCTTTTATAAAGCGTCAAGTTATGGAAAACTTAACATCACTGGCGAAGTAACAAACGTTCTTGTGTCAAAATATTCCACAACAACGCTTAATGGATATGGAGATAATGCACCAGACTATATAGCAAAAGAATTCTATGCCTCCGCAAGTAGCTCTTTACTAAAAGAATATGATACTGATGGTGATGGCATAGTGGATGGTATTTGTTTCATATATTCTAATAACTATAGTTCTACTGGTAGTGGTGCTTATTGGGCTTGGGTTTATTGGCTTGGCAATGCCGCGAGTTCAACTAAACCTAGCATCGATGTTCATATGTGGGCAAGTTATACATTTATGAATGATGGCTATGGCACCTCAGGTATTGATGCTCACACTTATATTCATGAAGCTGGGCACATGCTCGGACTTGATGATTACTATCCATATGACAATAACTATAATGCCGCAGGTCAACTGGATATGATGGATAATAATATTTTAGATCATAATGTTTACTCAAAAATGGCAATGGAATGGACATATCCTTATGTCGTAACTGGTTCTACAACCATTACATTAAATCCATTTGAAAGTACTGGTGAATGTATCATCATTAATGATAATTGGAACGGCTCTGCGCTTGATGAGTATATCGCCATTGAATTCTATACCCCAACTGGTATTAACCAAAAAGACTCTGCTGCCGCTTATCCAGGAAATAATCTAAAGGGATATACAATTCCAGGTGTTAAAATCTATCATATTGACTCACGCGCTGTTAAATTAACTAGCTCTGGCGCTTTCAGTTCTTATGTCGATAACATAACTGATGCACAATATAATACCGGTCATTACGCAGTTGGCGCCGCTAACAGTAATGAATGGAGCGAAACAGATACTACCGCCGGCACATACAAACTTGTCCACCTTCTTGAAGCAGGCGGTTCAAACACTTTTAAAAATAATGGAAAAGCATCTAACGCCACTTTATTTACAACCGGAAAATCCTTTACTCCTTCGACAACTTTCTTTACTAAAGGTACAAAATTTAACGATGGAAGTACTATCGGATATACAATCTCTGTGACTAGCGTTTCTAACACACAAGCAACTATCCAAATAACAAAAATTTAATGTTTATTCTTTAAATCGAAATATGTTAATATAAATATTAAGGAGGTATATATTGCAATGATTGAATGGTATAAAGGTCTAGAGACTTATTCTCAAGCTTTGTTTCTAATTGCAGGCGTCGCAACAGTATTACTAATAATTCAAATTATTCTGATGATTATAGGTTTTGATCACAATGATGTTGAATTTGATGCTGGCGATATGGATGTAGATTTTGATCCTAATGGAGGTTCCTTTTTTGGACACATAGGCGGAATGCGCATCTTATCTGTAAGAAATGTTATAGTCTTTCTTGCCACAGGCCCTTGGGTTGCTCTACTTGTTAGAGAACAAAATGGCGACTATTGGCTCTCTATCTTATTAGGAATTGTTTCAGGATTAATAGTTATGATTTTATTCGCGTTTGCTATCAAGAAAATGGAAGATATGCAATCTGATGGTACTGTCGACTATGCTAATTCAATTGGACAAATTGCATCAGTATATCTCACGATTCCGAAAGAAAAAAGTGGCAAAGGTAAAGTTCATGTCACTGTTCAGGAAAGACTAGTCGAAATTGACGCTGTAACCGAAGGAGAAGAAATTCCTACTGGTTCAGAAGTTATTGTAGAATCATACGACCTCGACAGAGTGGTCGTTAAAAGAAAGGAAAATAAATAATGCCGATAACACTTCTTTCTCCTGCTGGAACATTTCTAATAGTTGCTCTAGTAGCAGTCATCTTATTAGCCGCTATTATCTTACTAACTCGTTATAAAAAATGTCCTTCTGACAAAATTCTTGTCATACATGGTAAAGTTGGTTCAAATAAAGATGGCGTTAGACGTAGCGCAAAATGTATTCATGGCGGTGCCGCGATGGTCTGGCCATTAGTACAAGCCTATCAGTTCATGGACTTAACTCCTATGTCTATTCCTGTCGATCTTAAAGCCGCATTATCAAAACAAAACATTCGTATTGATGTTCCTTCAAGATTTACCGTTGGTATATCAACTGAAGCAGGCGTTATGCAAAATGCCGCTGAAAGACTACTTGGTTTAAGATTAAATGATGTACAAGAACTCGCAAAAGATATTATTTTCGGTCAACTACGTCTTGTAATTGCGACCATGGAAATTGAAGAAATTAATACTGACCGTGATAAATTTCTAGATGCCGTCAGTAGAAACGTCGAAACCGAACTTAAAAAGATTGGTCTTCGTCTAATCAACGTTAACGTCACCGATATTTCCGATGAATCTGGATATATTGATGCTCTTGGTAAAGAAGCCGCTGCAAAAGCCATCAACGATGCTAAAACATCTGTCGCGGAAAAAAATAGAGATGGATCTGTTGGTCAAGCAAATGCTGAAAAAGATCAACGTGTTTCTGTCGCGGAAGCTAACTCAATTGCAATCCGTGGTGAAAATACCGCTTTAGCAAATATTTCTCAATCAAACGCAAAACGTCGTGAAATTGAAGCTGAATCTTTAAGAATTGCGACTGCTGCTGAAAAAATCGCTACCGCGAAAGCGTTGGAAGAATCATATGCTGCTGAAATGCAAGCCGAACAAGCTCGTGCCTCTAGAGAACAAGCAACATTACAAGCTGATATCATCGTCAAGATGGAAATTGAAAAGAAAAGACTTGAGCTTGAAGCGGAAGCAAAAGCTGAACAAATTAGACGATTAGCAAAAGGTGAAGCTGATGCTATCTATGCCAAAATGGAAGCCGAAGCTCGTGGTATTCAAGCAAAACTTACTAAACAAGCTGAAGGTTTTATGGAAATTGTTAAAGCCGCGAATGGTCACGCAAGTGAAGCTGCAATGCTAATGATTTCTGATAAGATCGAAGAGTTAGTTAGAATTCAAGTTGACGCCATCAAAAATCTCAAAATTGATAAAGTCACAGTTTGGGATAGTGGTGCAAACGGTAAAGAAGGCACATCTTCAACTTCTAATTTCGCCTCTTCACTACTTAAATCAATTCCGCCACTAAATGAAATATTTAAAATGGCAGGATTAGAACTTCCTAGTTATTTAGGAAAAGAAACCGCACCAGCGGAAGTCGTCGAAATTGTTGAGCCTAAATTAGAAAAAGAGCCGAAAGCAAAGAAATAGTTTATAAGCCTAGATTATCATTAATCTAGGCTTTTTCTATATGTTAAAAAGTGTTATTATATACTAAAGAAAAGAGCACATTATGGAAAACACAGAAGTTACAGAAAAAAAGTCTAACACTACCACTATTCAAGCTATTAAGTTCACACTATTCTCGCTATCTGCTGGAATCATTCAATTCTTATCATTCACACTTATGTTCGATTTAATTAAATGGCCTTGGATGGTTAGTTATGTAATAAGCATAACTTTATCCGTCTTATGGAATTTCACTTTAAATCGTAAAGTTACCTTTAAATCAGCTTCTAATATTAAAATTGCTATGCTTAAAGTTCTTTGTTACTACCTAGTTTTTACTCCACTTTCCACAATTGGAGGGGGGGAACTGGAAGCAATCGGGTGGAATGGTACACTCGTTCTCATAATCAGTATGTTGATAAACTTTATCACGGAATTCTTGTACATGAAGTTTTTTGTTTTTAAAAAGTAGAAAAAGTAAATGGGGTGTAAAATATGGAAAAATTCACTTATCAATCAGCATTAGGTCCAATTACAATTGTGGCAATGAATGCTAGAATTCTTCACATAGTTTTTAACTACAAACGCACATTTCCAACGGCTGATGAAATAGAAACACCAGTAATTAAAAAAACTTGGTACCAACTTCAAGAGTATTTTGCTGGAAGAAGAGTACATTTCGACATTCCAATTTGTTTTATTGGCTCAGAATTCGTAAACCCAGTTCGCGAAATAGTTCAGCAAATTCCATACGGAAAAACTTTAACTTACACCGATATCGCCCGCATACTTGGTAACCCAAATTACGCAAGAGCGATTGCAAATTATCTTTGCAGTAACTACGTTCCTATTCTTCTCCCCTGTCATAGAGTCATTGGTACGCGCGGAAATATAGGGAATTATACCGGAAGTCAAGAAATCAAAAAAGCATTATTAGCTATGGAAAAGAAATATTATAATGATAGAAAAAACGCGTAATAATTGACATTGTTTTCTTATTGATATAAAATATCATTAAGGGTGAAAGGATGAGAATAATTGAAAAAAAGACAAACAAAACAAAAAATTATCACGTTTTCAATAATGACCAACTCGCACAATCATCCTACCGCTGACGAAGTGTATGCAAATATAAATACTGAGCATCCACACATTAGTCGTGCGACTGTCTATCGCAATTTAAATGAGCTCGCGGAAGATGGTAAAATTGCTCGAATTAAAATTCCTGGTGGCGCTGACAGATATGACAACTTCATTCATAATCATCATCATGCTTATTGTCGTTGCTGTCACAAATTGTTCGATATTAACGCCTCAACAGAAAATAATAATTCGATTGAAGTTAATGGTTTTAAAATCGAGAAATGTCACGTTACTTATGAAGGACTTTGTCTAGAGTGTATGTGCAATCTCGATATTAATAAATAGGAGGAAAAATAAATGGAATTAAAAGGATCTAAGACAGAGAAGAATTTACTAGCAGCATTTGCTGGCGAATCACAAGCAAGAGGTAAATACACCTACTTTGCTAGCGTTGCAAAGAAAGAGGGCTATGAGCAAATTGCATCAATATTCTTGGAAACAGCCGAAAATGAAAAAGAACACGCAAAACTTTGGTTCAAGGCTCTTGGAATGTTAGGCGGAACTGCACAAAACTTGTTGCACGCAGCTGAAGGCGAGAATTATGAATGGACAGACATGTATGAAACGTTTGCTCGCGAAGCCGAGGAAGAAGGTTTTTTACAATTAGCAGTTCAATTTAGAGGCGTTGCCAAAATCGAAAAAGCACACGAAGAGAGATATCGTGCTCTTCTTGAAAATGTTGAAATGCAAAAAGTCTTTGAAAAAGGTGATCAAACAATGTGGGAATGCCGTAATTGTGGACATCTAGTAATGGGTAAAAAGGCTCCACTTGTGTGTCCAGTTTGTGCCCATCCACAAAGTTATTTCGAAGTACGTAAAGAAAATTATTAGTAGATACTCCTCTTTGAGGAGTTTTTTATGCTTATTTATACGAATTAAACACAAAAACCGACATTATTTATGAATTATCAATATCCTAATTTTTTTTATTAAATAAATAGTTTGATATATATCAAAATATTTACTATAATTAGTTTCTAAGAAAAGGATGATGAATTATGGATATTATTAAGTTTATATTTGGCAGTTTATTTAGCAATAAAGTTGCCTTAGATGGTCGGAAAAAAGCATGGTGGTTAGCAATAGTTGTATTTCTTATCTCCATGATACTTGCGGTTATTCCAACAATGGTAACCATTAACAAAATTAATGGTAGTGATATTTTAGACAAATCGCTAAATGGCGCGGAATCCGCGATGTATGAATTTGTTGAACGACTCAACGAAGAAGGCATTAATATCGTAGTGGAGCCATCAACCGACACCACCTCAAAATATAAATATGTTCTTGTAAATAAAAATCAAACCGAATGGAATGAAGCCTTCGGTGAAAATATGCCATATGAATACAAGGCATTCGATGGTAAAGAGGAGAATGTTCGCTTTAGAATTTACAGTGTAGATTTAAATGCTGAAGATACTCAAGCATTTAGAAAAGAATTAATCGACAAAGTTTATGTTGAAGGAAGCGAGTTGCCTGCAGAGCAAGAAAAAATTGTTTCATTTATGATTTTAGGTCGTGAAACACTTAATGTTGTTCTCTATAAGAAAGACGCAACTAAGGGAGCAACTGTTCAAGATCAAATGACCGGAGTGTATGCGAAGAATCTAGTTAATACAAACATCAAAAGTTTTAAAGCCTCCCCTACTTCTACGGAAGCAGAGATAATGGAGAGATGGGGTTTATTGTTCGATAAATCATACGCTCCATTAAAAGCTAATACTCTTCAATTACAAGTCAGTGTTTACTTCGGTGTAAACGTCTTAGTAGTATTAATGATTGGTTTAATGATCTTCGTTATGACTCGTGGAAAGCATAATCCAAATCGCGATTTTACTTTCTTAGAAGCATTAAAAGTATCTGCCTTCCTAGCATTATGTCCTGCAATATTGACAGTAATAGTCGGATTTATTGCTCCTGCTTACGCATCAATTGTATTTATGTTAAGCTTTGGGCTAAGAACTATGTGGATGTCAACAAAAAATCTCAAACCAGTCGCAGCTTAAAAAAACAAACTCTAGCAAGTAATTTGCTAGAGTTTTTTAATCTTTAAATGGACCCTTTTCAATATATTTGTGAATTATTGCTCTCCCAAACGGGTGATACTCAATTTTAGACATCTGCATGGGATTAAATAAATTAATCGCATCAAACACAACTGCATTTTCTCCCATTAGTTCAAGAAATATTTTCTGATTTAATTGCTTAATGTCTGCACTATCACTCATAATTACAACGCAATCAGCATGCTTTATTGCATCCTTTAATTCATCTGAATATCTTAATAATTTATTTTTACCAAACGAGATTGCAAACTCACTCTCGTAATTGTAATCATATCCAACTACTTCTATTTCGTTTTTTAATAACGTATCAATTAAAATTGCAGCGGGAGAATTATTAATCCCATTTCTTTCTTTTACATTCGAAAGCCCTAGCACAGCTACAACAGGTTTTTTTTCATTGGAGGAGAATCTATTTATTATTCTCTGTGCGAAAAGTCTTGGCATTTTACGATTAGAAATCTCGGCGGCACGACATATATCAAGTGGCTCACGCAATTCAGGAAAGCTCAAAGGAGCACGTTTTTTATTGTTAATATGCGTTCCATATCCTGCACCAACTTCTAGGTAACTATTCCCGATATTTTTGTTTGCGCTAAGAGCACTCACTACTGCGACAATATCTGCCCCAACTCGATCACAGAAAGCCGCGACTTCATTAATAAAGCTATTCTTAACACCTGCAAAACGGTCAGCAGCATGCTTAATTACCTCCGCGGTTGTCGGCGAAGTAAAACAAATTGATATATCTCTCTCGATGAAAGACCGGTATAACCAGTTGATTTTCACATGAGTCTCAACCTCTTTAACTCCCGCAACAATTTGCTTAGGTTCCTTTAAATCATCTACAAGTGTCTCCAGCGAATAAAAATCTGGATTGATTACTATCGGATTACTTCTTTTATGATTCAAAATCATTTCTTCAACTTGTTTTGCGGTTCCAATTGGGACACTTGTTTTAATAATTATAATTGCATCTTTAGCAGCATATTTGATTATATTTTGAATATATTGAGAAATTTCACTTAAATCAATAGAGCCGTCAGCAACTTCAATTGTTTCGGAAGTTATGACGATTATTTCTGCTTCTTTTAATGCCTCTTCAATATTACAAGTGAAAAGAATGTTGTCATTATATTGTGACAACATTTCCTTTACGCCTGGTTCTTTGCAAAGAGGAATTCCCCGTTTCAAACTATCTATTTTAATCTGATTATCATCATAAGCGATTATTTCATTTTCTAATGATGAGAATACTAGGCTATGTATAATGCCTATTACACTCATTCCTAATACTGCAATTGTCATGTAAATTCCCCAATCTAAATTTTTCGCTTGGAATCTCTTTTAATATATTTTGCGATCATTCTTGTTACATTAACATCAGTCGCTTGTCTAATTGACAGAGTACGAGCATTACTATTAACTTCTAAAACTAGTGGAACACGATACTCGTTAAAAACTATGTCTACACCTGCAAACTTTGCTTTGACTGCTTTAGCACTTTTCAAAGCTACTTTGCGAATTTTAGCGTATCCTAAACTTGTATATCTTGACATTTCTCCACCTTGATTAACGTTACTTCTAAAATCATTTTCATTCGTTCGCTTGACGACAATAACTTTTTTATTAATGACAAACGCGCGATAATCTTTTCCTGAAGAGCATTCAATAAATTCTTGAATTAAAAGTCCTTTGTGCCCAACTTCAACTAATTTTGCAACAAGCGCATCTTTATTCTTTATTAAATAAACTTGGTCCCCAAAAGATCCTATTCGCTCTTTCAAGATGAAAGGATATGTGAACTCAGAAATAATTGGTTCAATCGAATCCATATAGAAACTAATATTTTGTCCTAAAACTTCTGGCAAAACTCTTGTTTTTGGAGTATTAATTTTATGTTTTTCTAAAGCTACTTGTGTTAATCCTTTATCATCGCAAATTCTAATGGTTTCAGCACTATTATAAAGGAGATATCCTTTGCTTTCCAAAGCCGCTGCTAATCGTGCATCTTTATCATAGAATAGTACGAACTTAATTTTTTTATTCTTGCTTAAAAAACGCTCTGCTGAAGCATTATCCACTTTGAAAAGTTTAATATGCACTTTTGCAAATTCCTTAACAAATTCATCGATTTGTGCAGCAAACTTTTCTTCAGTTTGCGTAAGATTATAAATAATCACTGCATTTTTCATATTTTTAGCCCCTTTAATCATTAGTATTACAATTTATTTCACTTTTATAAAGTATTAATCTCCATAGTCAGATCCGCGCGACTTGTCTTCAACAAAAATTCCTAATTTATCTGTCACATCAAATATTTCTAGATATATATAATCATCTGTTGCTTTTGTTAGCGGAGTTTCAAATTCTCCTGTAAACACAACTTTGCGATTATTTTTGACTATTCGTCTTATTTCATCTAAAATAAGTTGGAATTGATTTGCATGGCGTTGTTTAAAACCCATGAGCATAGTGTAAAAAATCGGTTCTATGTAAAAGCATTCTTTTGTTGGATAAACGTATTTACTGCAAAATGGATTACTTAAATCTTCAACAAGTTCTAAGTCTTGCCATTCTTCGTGCTTTACACTCATGCTATGCGCCTCATTTCTGATATTAGAATACCACAAAGAAAGGATGATATAAAGATGAATAAAAAGATTAAAGCCGTAATAACTGACATTGATCAGACTTTATATTCACATTCGCAAAAGAAAGTCCCACAAAGCGCGATTGATGCAATCAAGGCATTACAAGCAAAAGGAATCAAAATATTTTTATGCTCTGGTAGAAATTTTTACTTGATTAGAAAAACGGGCATTTTGGATATTATTAAACCCGATGGCTTAATCACGATGAATGGCGCTAATGCAATTATTGAAGGAAAGATTATTTATCGATATCCTATCCCAGAATCTGAAGTTGATTCTTTAATAAAATTTTCTAAACGTCTACGTTTCGGATTAACTCTTATTGAAGAAACTGAAGGACATATAAACATGATTGATGAACGAGTGATATCTGCCCATGAAAAATTTGGCACAAGATTTCCTCAACCTAGAACGTATCCTGATCATTATGATCGCGTTATTTATCAAGCTATTGCCTTTTGTGACGAATTAGATGAATCATTATTCCTTCCACATTTACATTTATGTAAAAGTGCAAGATGGGACGAATATGCCGTAGATATTATGCCTACAGATAGCGACAAATCAAAAGGAATTTTAGCTGTATTAGAGTATTATGGTTGGAATCCAGAAAACGTAATGTGCCTTGGAGACAATAGTAATGATGTCGAAATGTTAAGCTTTGCCGGAATCTCAGTAGCAATGGGAAATGGAAAATCAGAAGCTAAAGCAGTTGCTGACTTTGTCACCGATGATATTGATAATGATGGCTGGGCTAAGGCAATCAAACATTATAAATTAATAGACTAATAAGAATAGATACATCAGTATCTATTTTATTTTACTTATTATTGGTATATACTACTTTTATATGAGGTGACGACTATGAGTAAAAAAATACTACGTATATCTTGTTACATTGCTTCTTTCATAATCCCAAGTGTAATTTTTTTATTTACACTAAGCGCTAATAAAATTACACCATTTGGAGATGGAACTTTATTAATGGTAGATTTGCAAGGGCAATATATTTCTATGCTGAGTTATTTAGGTTCAGTTTTCCGCACTAGTAATGATTTCATTTATACTTTAACGAAATCTCTTGGCGGAGACATGGTCTCTATTTTGACCTACTACCTATTATCTCCGTTTAACTTCATTTATGTATTTGTCTCGTCATCAGCTTTACCAGTTACTCTTAGCATTGTTACTACTTTAAAAATAGGAGCCTGTGGATTAACTTTCTTTGCTTTAATGCAATATGTTTACAAGAAACCTCTTACTGGACTCGTTTTTTCGATCTCGTACGCATTATGTGCATACGTAATTGTATACCACTCCAATATCATGTGGATTGATGGCGTCATATTTCTACCTCTTGTTGTACTGGGCATTAAACAACTTTTCGATGGAAAAAAGGCGATATTATATGTCGTCTCACTAGCTCTTGCCATATTCTCAAATTATTATATTGGTTTCATGATTTGCATTGCTTCGGTAGTTTTCTTTCTATTTGAGTTATATCGTAAAAAACGCGAGAAGAAAGATATCAAGCAATTTTTCAGCAAATTTTTAACTGCTTCAATTTTAGCAGGCGCTTTAAGCGCGATATCGTGGCTAACCGCGATTCTTGCAATGACAGGATCTAAAACTCAAATTGGCAGTGGAAACGTCACTGATTTTAGTTTAATAATAAATTTTACAGACGCTATCGGAAATCTTAGTGGTGGTTCATACGCCGGAATATCTGATATTATAAGTGGCTCACCATTAGTATTCTGCGGATGTCTAAGCCTATATCTTCTTGTCATGTACTTTGCAAATAATTCAATTGAAAAAAATGAAAGATATAATGCCGCATATATCCTCGCAGGTTTTATATTAATATTTTCGATTAGGGCTTTAGATAACTTAATGCATGGTGGCGCAGCACCCACTTGGTTCCCATATCGATATGCTTTCATATTCAGCTTCTTTATTATCTACTTTGCAGCTCGCGGGTTTAATAAACTTGAAAAAGGATTTTCTCCTTATCAACTAATTCTAGTTCTCGCATTGATTGTTATTCAATTTATTATCAACAGATTTTCGTCGCTTAAAAACAACTTAGATTTAGAAATAGTTCTCTATATTATTTTTGCGGCAGTGATTTTATTCAATCATAAATTCAAACATTTTACTTGGAGCAAATACGTTACTATTGGCGTTCTGCTTACGATTAATATAGTAGATATGAGTAAATCCACCTCTCAAGTCATTTCCACTAACGCAAAGGCAAATAACTATTTATCTTATAAAACATATAAAGATGATATTAATGAAATAGGCTCATTAATTGATTACGTAAAGGAATATGACCAAAGCGGATATCAATACCGGATGGAAAAGACATTTTATCGTAATTCATCATACAATTACGCAAATAATGATGCAATGATGTTTGACTATGCTGGATTGTCACACTATTCATCCAGTGACAAGCTAAATGTTCGTTCTTACATGAGTAATCGTCTCGGTTTCCATTCTAATCCTAACTGGACTAGTTATGCACAAGGATCTACTATTGCAGCTAATTCACTCTTAAACGTAAAATATATTATTGACCGCGACCAATTCTATAATAGCGGATTAATCTCCAACCGTAACTTCGGAGGCCGGGATCATTTAAATCTAATAAATACAGTTCCTGCAACTGATTCAAGTGGAGGTAACTATTATACCTTTGAAAATCCTTATGCCTTAGGAATGGGATATATGGTTAAGCCATCCACTAACAAGTATGGACGACAAGGAGTCTATTTAGCTGACAACTCTACGTATTGGTTTAATATTTTTGAATATCAAAACTACATGTTCAAAGACTTAGCAAATCTTCCCGTAGATGATGATTTAACCGATGCAGATAATAATGACATTTTTAAAAAAGCTGGCGTTTCGGTCGCGTATACTAATCTAGAACCACTTCCAGAAAATCCTAAGAGATTTAAATTAACCAATCTCGGCGAAGTTGGTCGAATAACTTATACAGTCACAATCGACTCTAGCAACAATTTTCCTTACTATTATTATGTTTCTCCTTTCTATAAAGGTCAAATGACTGTCTTAGAGAATGGTGTATCTGTTCGTTATGAAAACTATTACAACCAAGCTATTAACCCAATTAAGCGTAACGCAAGCACAACAAGAACATACACTCTTCTATTAAATGCCAATACATATTGGGAAACAGTTGAACTAAACGCATTCTTTTATTACGAAGACACTAATGTTTTAAAACAATATACGGATAACTTGCAAAATAATTCTTTACAGATTAAAAAAATATCTTCTTCACATTACAAAGGTGAAGTAACTTATAACAAAGCCAAACCTATGTTAATGATGACTTTCCCATTTGAAAGTAGTTGGAAAATTTCAATTAATGGTAAAAGCGTTAAAACAAGAAATGTTCAGGAATTATTTCTAGGTGCGGATTTAAGTTCATTAGGCTTTAGCGATGGTCAAACACTTAAAGTTGATCTTAGATACGCGGGTAGTAGTTATACTTATGCTATCCTAATTGGCTTAGTGGCGATTGGTTACATTGCTGTCTCATGGTATCATTTAGATAAAACAGTATTAGTTTACGTTGACAAATTTAAAAACAAGAAGAAACCAAATTCTGAAAAAGAAATAGCCGAGCCAACAAACGTATAAGAAAAAAAGATGTTATAAACCTATTGTTTGTAACATCTTTTATATTAACCTTACCTTAATAGCTATTACTCCATACATGCGCTGTTTTTCTTTGGAGTAATAAATATCCATATCTGATGGATCAGCTTTTTCGTCACTTTTATAACCAATTTTATCAAACGGCAAGGAAGCATATAACTCAGCAAAATTAGCAAAATGCATAATGTCTTCTATTTGCACAACAAGTTTTCTATGTCCGTTAGTCTCATCAAATTCGATAAAATCTCCAACTTTTAAAACTTTTCTTCTTTCATCATAAAGTCTTAATTCATATATTTTTTCACCACTTAAAATAAGATCAAAAGGAGCGGTATGTAAATTCATTTGATGAATCGGTAAATCTAATCCTAATGTAGCCTTCATTGATTTCCCTCCTTACTTATGATAAGTTTCGTTGTTTATAATCTTATATGCTCGGTATACTTGCTCTAAAATAATTAACCGCACAAACTGATGAGTAAAAGTCATCTTACTTAATTCTAGACGCATATTGCCCCGTTTTCGAACATTTTCACCTAGACCTAACGATCCTCCAATAACAAAGACAATAGTCGTTTTACCTTCGCACATTAGCTTTTCAATAGTTTCCGATAGTTCAATTGAAGTTAGAGCTTTTGCGTTTAATAAATCTAGTAAAATAACATAATCATGCTCTTTTATTTTATCAAGTATTCGCTGTCCTTCTTTTTCTTTTACGATAGAGTCTAAAGTATTGTTCGAATTTTTTGCAATGCTTTCATCTTCTACTTCAATTATTGTAGTCTTTACATAGATTTGTATACGTTTAAGATAGTCAGCGATTAAGGTTTTAAAATTATTATCTTTGATTTTTCCAACCGCAACTATTTTGAGATCCATACTTCATCTCCGCCTTTAACCACTCGGTGTTGCGAAGTTGTTTTAACTTCCACCGCTGATAAATCAATGCCTTTTTGCCGCAAAATTTCCTTATAACTTTCTAATGCTATTTCTGGAGTATTAGCGTCTTCTGATAGGTGAGCTAATAAGATTTGTTTGGTTTTATCACCAATAATGTCACTAATAAAATTTGCAGAGTCTTTATTGCTCAAGTGACCATAATCGCTAATTATTCGCATAATTAATCTAGCAGGTCTGCCAGTTTTCCAAAGAAGTTCCACATCGTGGTTACTTTCAATAATTATATAATCAGGGTTATTCATATATTTAAGATTCTTTTCCGAAATATATCCAGTATCAGTCATATATACAAGCTTTTTGCCTTCGCTTTCTATCACAAAACCGATTGGCGCGGTAGCGTCATGTGAGGTCGGTAAAGGAATAATTTCAAAATTAGCTACTAAATGCCTATGATATGGATGCAGTGTGTTTTCCTCTGCCATACTTTTGTACGTCCCACAACTTGTGTATATTTTACTGTTTTCAAATCTTCTAGCATGTGCATCGTGATCAACATGATCATGAGTTAGAAGCAAAGCTTCAACATCTTCAATACAAAAGGGAGTTTCAAGTATTCTTTCTTTGTATTTACGCAAAGAAATGCCCATATCAATTTGAATGACATGGCCATTTGATTCAACTAAAGTTGCGTTTCCTTTTGATCCACTAGCTAGCACAAATAATCTCATTTTTATTTTCCCTATTTATTCTTAAATCTTGGCAGAGAGTGTTCTTCCCCAACAAGAAGTTCTTTAAATTCTTCAATGTTTTCTTCAGTCAAATCACTAAACAGTGACCATTTCTTTTGAAATAAAAGCAAACTTTCTCCTGTTTGACCATTTCGGTTTTTTACTAAATTTGCTTTAATAATAACTCGATCAGGATTTTTAGGTTTTTCAATAACCTCTTCTTCGCCCTCTTTAGGGCTTCCAAATTTCTTTTTACCTTTTTTACCAGTGTCTTTAGCACTCAATAGTAAAATCATATCAGCATCCTGCTCTATTTGCCCTGACTCCTTTAAGTCACTCATAATTGGTTCACTGTTGTCGCGGTCATCTACTTTACGAGATAATTGACAAAGAATAATTACTGGCACTTTAAGCATTCTCGCTAAATCCTTGAGTTTACGTGAATATTCAGAAACTTCTTGCTGGCGACTTTCTGAACGAGCAGAAGATGTTATTAACCCAATGTAGTCAACAACAACCATTGCTAAATCATTATGTGAATTTTGCATTTTTTTAGCTTTCGCAATCATATCAGCCATTTTTATGCTTGGAGTATCATCTATATAGATTTTTAAGTCGCTCAACCTTTTTGCCGCGCTGGCAACATCGATTTGTTCATTCCTGTTCAAATGTCCCGTTGTAATGCGCGTCAAATCGACAAGTGATTCAATTGCAAGCAAACGTTTGGTAAGTAAATCTCCCGACATTTCTAATGAGAAAAAAGCCACTGTTTTTTTCGTTTTTTTAGCGGCGGTTAAAGCAAAATTTAATGATAAAGCTGTTTTACCTCCACTAGGACGCGCCGCCACAACAATCATGTTTTCATTTTGCCAACCGTTTGTTAAATAATTAAGCCGTGAATATCCAGTCGAAATACCGGTAATAGAGTCTTCGCTCGATTCTCTTTGAATGCTTAACTCTTTTTCAACTCTTTCAACATATTCGCCAATTGGTACAAATTCTGCAACACGCCGACGTTCAACAATTTTAGCTATTTTATCTCCTGCGCTAGCAACAAAATCAGGAACTGTTCCTTCGATTCCTTTGCCATATTCCTCTTTAATAACCTCTAACTCTAATAGAAGTTTTCTTAAAACATAAGCATCTTTAATTATTTTTACATAGTGCTCTAACCCAGTTAATCCAATCGCACTATCTGACAAGAGTTCAAGGAATTGAAATCCTCCCACTTTTTCTATTTGTTGCATATTTGATAACTCGTTATAAACAGTTCCCACATCAACTTCGCTACGACTGTCACTAAGGCGGATCATAGCTTCAAAGACTAATCGGTGTTCCAAGTTTTCTTCATAAAACTCTTCGATCTCTAAAGAACCTAGACCAATCACTAATGCTTCAGTTGAAATAAGCATTGCTCCTAGCACTGCTCGTTCCGCATATTGATCATTTGGTAATTTTAATTTAGCCATAATGCACCTACTTCATTTCTTTTATATGTACTTTAATTTCTCCAACGACATTTTTAAATAACTCTATTTTTAAAATAGTGTACCCCACATTACTTGCAGTGGTTTGATCAATAAACTTCCGCTTATCTATCTCTATTCCATGTTTACTCTTTAATTCTTCGGCAATTTGCTTAGATGAAATTGAACCAAACATTTTTCCATCCTTGCCAGTTTTGCATGCAAATTCAACGATAACATCCTTAAGTTTTTCTTTCAAAACTTCAGCTTCTTGCCTTTTTTGGGCTTCCAGATTCTTTGCATCCACTACTTGTTGATCGCGTATTTCTACACTTTTTTTAGTTGCTAGAACGCCTAACTTTCTTGGAATAATAAAGTTTGCGCCATATCCGTCACTTACTTCAACAACCTGACCCTTTTTTCCAACACCTTTAACATCCTGTAATAATACCACTTTCATAATATCACTCCTTATTTTTTATATGTGCTTCGCGCAACACTTAAATATTGCTCTAACACTTCTTCTAGTTTTTGATTTACTTCTGTAATTGATGAGTTTGTAAACACTGCCGCAGCACTTGTAAAGTGACCACCGCCACCCATCTTCTCAAGTAATAACTGAACGTTGATTGACCCATCACTACGGGCCGACATTCTTGTTTCTTTTTCAGCACTATTTCCAATCACAAATACTGCATTTATTCCCTTAATTTGCAAACTTTGATTTGCTACTTTTGCTAATGTAGCTCTTTCAATATAATCCTTATCATCTGCTTGCGCTACTACGACACCATAATATGGCGTGTGTGTATTTGACATTATTTTTGTTTTCAATGCGTATTCTTCATATTCATCTTTCAAGAAATCATCTGCTTGAGAGTTTTCCGCACCAAACTCTTTTAAAATCATCGAAGCTTCAAAAGTTCTCATACCAGCTGTTTTAGCACGATAGTAATTCGTATCTAAGAAAATACCAGCCAACATGATTGTAGCGTACGAGGAAGGAACAGAGATTTTTGGATTGCTTGAACTATATCTAATTAATTCCGCGACAAGTTCGGAAGCTGATGAGGCAGACGGTTCGACATAGTTAAACACTGGTGATTCAATAAATTCTTCGCCACGACGATGATGATCAATAACAACAACCTTTGTTGCTTCTTCTAAAAGTTTAGGATAAGTGGTCATAGATGGTCTGTGCACGTCAGTAATAATCACTAGCGTATTGTTTTTTAGTTTTTCTAAACAATCTTGAGGAGAAATCATTATTCTACCTAATTCCTCACGAGAGAACATCGTTGTTACGGCGTTGCGAGTTTTTCTTTCAGTGTTCTTTGGATCATAAACTACTAAAGAGTTCTTATTTAAATGGTCACATATCGCCTTAACACCTAACGCACTTCCTAAAGCATCTAAATCCATATCCGCATGAGACATAATAAGTACATTCGATGAAGCCTTTATTAAGCCTACAAGTGAGTCAGCCATAACACGAACTTTTACTTTATTACGTTTTTCTTGAGCTTCTGTTTTACCACCGAAGAAGGCTAATTCATCGCCATATCGCGAAACAACAACTTGGTCTCCACCGCGAGACATTGCAATATCCATGGCGCTTACCGCCATATCGTTTAGTTTAATAACATCTGGAAAGTCATAAGCGAACCCCATCGAAAGAGTAAGAGGAGTTTCATCCCCGGCGCCAAATCCACGAACTGCATCTAATAAGGAGAACTGATCGTTTGCTCGCATTACTTCAAAAGATTTATATGTGCAAAGGGCAAAATACGCATCAGAGCGATAACGTCTTAAAAGCAAACCGTGCTTTTTAGCGTATTCCGCAATCGCCTTACGAATATTAGCAACAGTATCACTATTGTCATCAAGGTTTGCGACAACGTCGGCATAGTTATCAATCATTAAAACTCCTACAACGGGAGATTGTTCTTTCGAATATTTATACAAGGATTCAAATTCGGAAACATCTTTCAATATGTAAAGCATTGCATCTGGTAAGTATTTAACTTCGTAAATATGCGAGTTAATGTCCACTTTTACCGTGAAATCTTCCTCTTCACTATTCTTAAGTTCGCGCAATTTGGGTTGCCATTCAAAAACATTTAAGTCCATGACATTTATTTG
Source organism: Bacilli bacterium (assembly GCA_031556235.1). Classification (GTDB taxonomy): domain Bacteria; phylum Bacillota_I; class Bacilli_A; order RFN20; family CAG-826; genus JAVBTH01. The sequence continues at coordinate 535,481 of JAVBTH010000001.1, read as the reverse complement.
CCGCTCCGCGAACAACTCATTTGTCCATAGTATAACATCACTTTCATCAACAACTAATAGGCCGATTGCTCCAAAATTATAAGCTTCTTGGACGTCTGATCCAATTATTTCGGCGGCTCTTAAATCAGCTTTATGCCTAATTTTAGAAATTCTAGCAATAATTGATGTCACAAAAACTATGTCAATTAATGTAAAAAGCATTAGCCCAAGGGCTATAGCCTCAATCGTTACAACATCCTTTAAAGAAAAGACATCAAAGTGCCATAAAGCAAAAAAAGCAGCAATAACGAGTATTTGCGCTGAGAATAATAATAACGTTCTAATTCGAATTTTACTGAGAGCTTTTATCATGTTTGTCACCTGTTGATATTATACATCATTTGTTATAACAAATGCCACGAAAAAACGCATCTATTCGTTTGACTTATTTTTTTGTTTTCGGAGAAGAATTCTCATCTTTAAGTCGAAAATTGAATCTAACGCCCCGACTGTGGCGATAGCGTATGGAAAAACGAATACCGACAACACAACTAGAATTTGTAAGAATTGTCGATTTGTTTGACGAAAATATAAAGCGGTTACCATACTTCCTTGCAAGGCATAAAGAATCATAAATACTATCGTGATATTAAGACTTATTACAAAAATTATGTGCATTTCCCCATTAGAACTTAAAAATCTACTTAGATATATCAATGCGCCAATCATGATTGGGAGTACTATAAACGTTGCAATTTTAGGAACAGAAAGCTTAAAACCTAAAAAAGCACGACCCAAATTAATACGATAGACCTTTTCAGCAAGTAAAGTAACACAAAAATGAGTTAAGATACCCTCCATTATGCTCGTAATAATTATTATACTAGGAATTAGACCTAACATAATTGATTCAAAAATTACTAAGTTTATTTGTTTAATTCCAGCTTGTTCTAATATTTTAATAATTTCTGCCACCAAAACTTTGGTGTCTTCGATAATAGTAAAACCGAAAATTAGTTTTGAAAAAATAACAGTGGTAAGAACGTTAATTACAATTGCACCCATTATTGCCACCAGTATTTTTAAACTTGTATTTATTTTAGTTTTTAAGACACTACCATAGATTAAACCAACTATATTTGCAGGCAAAATATAGCAAGCTGCTTTAATTGGACTAATCACAAAGAAAGAAATTAACGATATAGCCACCAGAGGAACTATTCCCTTTTTAGCGTCGTATTTAAGCGTATAGAGCGCTAATGGTATGGGAAGCATAAATGTTAACAGTTCTTCAAACGCGCCACCAGTGAGTCGGCTAATCAACAAAAAAACAACAATAATGCCTGTAATCATTCCTGCATCAGTAATATGTTTAATTTTGTTCATCTTTATTCCTCCTCATTTAAATAAAAGCCTCCGATTTAATTCTCGGAGGCATTTTAATTCTTTTATTCGACTGAATATGGTAATAGAGCCATAAAGCGAGCGTTTTTGATTGCGCCAGCAACTTCTCTTTGGTGCTTTGCACATGTGCCAGTCGTGCGACGTGGCGAGATTTTGCCGTTTAATGAAATATAATGTTTCATTAATTCAACGTTTTTGTAATCAATACGTTCTTCTTTATTTTTGCAAAAATTACAGACCTTTTTTCTTGGTCTCATTTTCTTAAAAGCCATAAGATATAACCTCCTTAAAATGGTAAGTCATCATCAATATCAACTGATGATAAGTTTTTATTTTCTTCTTCTACTGGTTCATCAATAAATGAATGCTCAGCAGCGCTTGTGTTAGTTCCTTTAGGTTCCAAGAATTGAACTGTGTCACACACAACTTCAAATACTTGAACATTTTTTCCATCTTTAGATTCATAGCTGCGTTGGCTTAAGCGGCCTTCAACACCTACAAGTGAACCTTTATGGGTAAATTTAGCAACGTTTTCAGCAGTTTCTTTCCATACAATACATGGAATAAAACTAGCGCTTTTTTCGCCTGTTGGTGATTTAAAACGATTGTCAACTGCGATAGTGAAGGATACAACAGCAATGTTGTTTTTTGTTGTTTTTCTTAATTCTGGATCGCGAGTTAAGCGACCTACTAGCACTACACGATTAATCATACTTTTGTTTCTCCCTCTTAGTTTTTGTCAATAGTAATAAGATGACGGACAACATTAGCATTTATCTTCGCTAAACGATCAAATTCTTTTGTCGCTTCAGCTTCACCTTCAACTTTAATCAAGACATAAAATCCTTTGGTTAAATCGTTAATTTCATAAGCTAATTCACGAAGTCCCCACTCTTTTACGTCTGCAACCTTGGCGCCTTTATTAACTAAAATGGCATGTAATTTTTCCATTTCGGCTTTACGAGCTTCCTCGGTGAGTTGTGGTACAAGAATATACATAATTTCGTACTTACGCATGAGTACACCTCCCTATGGTCTTTCTGGCTATTCTAATGAATAGCAGAGAGTTATTTTAGTAGCCTTCACACTACCTTTAACAATTATACACACCTATAAGGACAAAGTAAAGAAATTATGCAATCTCTATATTACATATAGGAGGATTTTTCCGTCATAAAAAAACGCCCCTATTAATATAATAGCAGGCGATTCAACTTATTTTTTTATTTTGTCAGATTCTTCAATGTATTCGCTTAACTTATCCGCAATCATTCGCTTAATATATCTCACTCCAAAACGTTCAAATTGAGCATTGTCTACCTCGATAACAACATCTTCCAATATCGATGATTGCTCAAAATTGTAATTATTAATAAAATCTTGCTTTATTTTGTTTACCATCATTAAATGCACTCTACTATCTAAGTATTTGAATGGGACTATATCATCTATTCTATTTAGGAATTCAAGGCGGAAATGACGGGATAATAGCTTATAAATATCTTGTTCTACGTTTTTTTCGCCATTTGCTACGCTATATCTTTTTTTAGTAATATTTTCTAAATCAAACCCTATGTTTGAAGTAAGAATAAAGATAGCGTTTGTACAATTAACACGCTCACCATGCGCATCAGTAAAATAACCTTCATCAAAGATATTTAAGAAAAAATCCGAAACATCAAGATGTGCTTTTTCAATTTCATCAAGTAAAACCACGCAATGTGGATGCATTTTCATACGTTTAACAAAAGAAGGAGATTCGTTATAACCAACATATCCTGGTGCCGATCCAATTAATTTATTTAGAGAAACACTCTCTTGATATTGAGCCATATCTAGTTTAATAAGGGCTTGATCATTATTTACAAACTCTTTTGCAATTATTTTTGCGGTTTCTGTTTTGCCAACTCCAGACGGACCTACAAAAAACATTGTTAAAAGCGGTTTATCTCGATGCACAAGCCCTTTTTCGATTCGCAGCAATCCACGATATACTTTGTTTATAACTTCCTCTTGTCCAAAAATGTTTTCTTCTAATTTCTTTCTAACACGCATTGCTCTACTGACGTTAGATATTGATACATTATAATACGATTCAACGATAGTGTTTATATCATTGATAGTTAACTCTCCGGTCGCATCTACACAAGAATTGTCAAGGATATCGATAGCTTTATCCGGAAAAGCTTGGTTAGGTATATATTCATCTGCTAAGTCAACAATATAGTTCATTAAATCTGATGAGATAGTAATTTTATAATGATCTTCGTAGATTGGACGAAGCGATTGTAAAATTTCTTTTGTTTCTGATTTGGTCGAAGGGTCAATTTTAATTATCTGAAAACGTCTATTTAGTGCTTTATCTTTTTCAATTGTTTGATGATACTCATCAGTTGTCGTGGCACCAATGATTTGAATTTCTCCTCTCGACAAATATGGCTTAAAAATATTGCTCGCGTCAATCGCTCCTTCAGCACCACCGGCTTTTATAATATTATGGATTTCATCAATAAACAAAATGGCATCTCGATCTTCCTTAACCAACTTAATTATTTTTTTAAGCTTTTCTTCAAATTCTCCACGATATTTTGTTCCACCCACAACCGAAGACATATCTAACTCATAAATTCTTTTATTCTCTAAGCCTTTAATTTCGTTTTTTGATAGCAAAAATGCTAACTCTTCAACAATCGCAGTCTTTCCAATACCTGGGGCACCTATAATTAAAGCATTTGGTTTATTTCTTCTCTTTAAAGTATTTATTAATTGCTTTAACTCAGCCTTTCTGCCGATGAGAGGGTCTTTTCTTACATCCTTTAGATTGTGCAAATCAATTACTCTATCTAAATCTGAACATTTTTTATGATTTTTAATTAGTGTTGCCATTACTATTTTTTTATCGACTTCGTACTTTTCGAATATATCGTTGCAAATGCCTTCTAAATGCTTAATAAAAGTAATGCAAAGTGTATTTAAAGACACTTTCTCTTCACGATACTCTTTGCTATCATAAATAGCGTTTTCAAGTAACTTTTTAAGTTCCAAAGTATACTCCATGAAAAATAAATCACCTGGAGGCGTATGAAACAAGTCTTTAATTTCGTTGAGAACATTTTTGAATGTCACCCGATATTTTTTTAATTCTATTGTGAGTAAAACATCTGGTGATTTAAGTATTGATAATAACAAATGCTCACATCCAATTGAAGCGTGCGATAAATCATAAGACAATGATTCCGCAGACGCAATTATCTTCTGTGATTCAAGCGAAAATTTTTCTAGCATATATGTTCTCCTAAATTAAACTTATGACACTGCTATATAATTTTTGCCCTTTATTATTAATATATACAAAAAAAGAGACCTCCTGTAAGGCAGTCTCTTAGTATATACTTTTAATAATTAACGATCGCGCATACATGGGAAGAGTATAACTTCTCTAATCGAAGCGGAATTTGTAAGAAGCATTATCAATCTATCAATTCCCATTCCGATACCACCTGCAGGCGGCATACCATACTCAAGCGCCTCTAAAAAGTCGCTATCCATTTCACTCGCTTCGCTATCTCCAAGTGCTTTTGCACGCAATTGTGAGTCAAAACGTTCCTTTTGATCGAGCGGATCATTTAATTCTGTAAATGCGTTTGCGTATTCACAGCTATCAATAAACAACTCAAATCTTTCAGTAAAGCGCTCATCTTTGCTCTTTTTTGCTAGTGGGCTTATTTCAATTGGATGGCCGTAAACAAACGTTGGTTGTACGATTGTTTTCTCACAAAACACCTCGAAAAATTCATTGATAATATGTCCAACCCCAGTATAGTGTTTCTCAAGTGGAACCTTATGTTTTTTTGCAATAGCAACCGCTTCATCAAAACTCATTTGTTGCCAGAAATCGACCCCGGTTGTTTCTTTAATTAAATCCACCATATGAACTTTTCTAAATGGTTCTCCTAAGTGAATTGTCTTTTCACCCCATGGCACATCGACAGTTCCTAGAACTTCTTTAGCAATATGACGAATAGTGTTTTCAGCGAGTTCCGCCATATCTTCAATATCACCATAACTCATATATAATTCTATCGTAGTAAACTCTGGATTGTGACGTGTGTCCATTCCTTCGTTTCTAAACAAACGACCAATTTCATAAACTTTTTCTAAACCGCCAACAAGTAATCTTTTTAACGGTAATTCTGTAGCAATTCGAAGATAAAAATCCTTATCTAAGGTATTATGATGTGTGACAAAAGGTCTAGCAGAAGCCCCACCTAACACTGGGTGTAGGACCGATGTTTCTACCTCCACGTAGCCTAAGTCATCTAAATAATGTTGCATACTACGAATAATTCTTGGTCTTAATAATGCCACTCTTTTGGCATCTTCGTTCATAATTAAATCAACATAGCGGCGGCGATGTCTTTCTTCGATGTCGGTCAAGCCATGAAATTTTTCTGGTAATGGTCTTAGCGCTTTAGTTAAATGTTGATATTTTTCAACACGGACTGTAAGTTCGCCAGTTCTAGTAAGCATGACTCTTCCTTCTGCACCGACGATGTCACCAATGTCAGCCAAATCAAAAAGTTCATAAACCTCATCTCCAACAACATCTTTTTTTAGATATAATTGAATTTGTCCAAATTTATCTTGAATATTTAAAAATGAAGCTTTCCCCATTCTTCTAATTGTCATAATGCGGCCTGCTACTTTAGCAATAAGTGGATTCTCATCTAATTCTTCATGAGTCTTACTTGCACATTTTTCTTTTATTGTTGCGCTATTCTCAGTACAAACAAATTTTTGACCGAATGGATCCACGCCAAGTTCTTTATATTTTGCAAGTTTTGCCCTTCTTACAGCCTCTTGCTCAGTTAATTCTATTTCTTCCATATTTATCACCTCATGATATCTTGTTATTTTACTACATTTTATCTACTTTTAAAAGCAATTAATGCTCTATACACTCCAGAATTGAAACTAAATCAGCAAAACTTTTCATTTCGGTCGCTAAACTGGATCTTATTTTTTTCGTGTTTTGGTATCCTTTAAAGAAATGAGGAGCAATTCCTCTTAACTCTTTAATTGCTATTACTTCACCTTTTAAACTAATTAGTTTATTTGCATAACTTAATAACATTTTAACTTGATCAACTAAGTTGGGATTAGGAAGTTTTTCTCCTGTTTTATAATAATGATTGATTTGCGTTATCAAGTAGGGGTTTCCAAGCGCCCCTCTTGCAACCATAATTCCTTTTGCTTTTGATATTTGCATTTTTTCAATTGCGTCTTCTAAAGTGAAAATATCTCCACTGATAACTAACGGCACACGCATTCTTGCTCCTAAATCTTTAATTAAATCATAATTGGCTTTCCCCATATATAACTGACTTCTTGTTCGCGGATGTATCGCAATCATTGCAACTCCTGCACTTTCTAATGCTTCTACAACTTTATTTACATTAATGCTATTTTCATCCCATCCAACACGTATTTTTGCGGTTATCGGCACATCGGAAGCTAACACTAAAGATTTCATCATCTCGTGTAATTCATCAACGCGACTAAGCCATGCAGATCCCGCTCCAGTTCTGGTCACTTTAGGGACTGGACATCCTAAGTTTACATCAATAAAATCACACTTAATGCCTTCTTTTTTGATAATGTCTAAGGCTTTCAAAAGAGTTTCCTTGCTTGCACCAAAAAGTTGTACACCTACAGGGTGTTCATTTTCACTTATTTCAAGATACTTATATGTTTCTTTATTCTGATAGATTAGTCCACAATCGCTGACCATTTCTGTGTAACTGACTCCAACCCCAAATGGCACGCAGAACTCCCTGTATGCAATATTTGTGATCCCCGCCATTGGAGCCAAAAGCACAATACTATCAGTTGTAATATTTCCAAACTTCAACATATGCAAAAAGGAAAGGATTACTCCTCTCCTTCTCCATATTTGTTAAATTCAAATTCAGGATTATTTGTTTTCATTAAGGTTTCTATTTCAGCTGCTGTGATAGTCTCATCTTTCAACAACTTTTCCGCAATCATTATGACATCGTTCTTATGTTTTTCAATAATCTCAATTGCCATTTTGTGTGAATCATCAATGATCTTACGAATCTGTGTATCAATTTCAAACGCGATTTGCGTAGAAAAATTCTTTTGTGTTGAATTGTAATCGCGTCCTAAGAAGACCGAACTAGAATCATCCTCATATTGAATTGGCCCAAGAGGTGACATTCCATATTCCGTAACCATCTTACGAGCAATTCGCGTTGCCATCTCAATATCGTTATGAGCACCTGTTGAAACATCTTTAAAGAATACTTCTTCAGAACTGCGTCCGCCTAAATATCCAGTAACTCTTGCCATCAGTTCCTTCTTAGTCATAAGGAATCTATCTTCTTCTGGGGTCATTAGCACATGGCCACCAGTGCGTCCACGTGGGACAATAGTAATTTTTTGCACTTTATCAGAGTTCTTAAGTAATAAACCAATAATTGCGTGTCCAGCTTCGTGATATGCGATAGCCTTCCGTTCTCTTTCAGTAAGTTTTTTCGATGTTTTAGCAGGACCTGCATAAATACGATCAATTGCTTCATCAATTTCATTAAGTGTAACAACATTTTTATTTACTCGAATCGCTAAAATCGCTGCTTCATTTAAAACGTTCTCTAAGTCTGCTCCAGAGAATCCAACTGTACGCTTTGCCACTTCTGTAAAATCGACAGAAATATCAAGTTTTTTGTTGCGAGCATGCACACGAAGTATAGCTTCACGGCCATTTCTATCTGGCAATCCTACCGTGATTTTACGGTCAAATCTTCCTGCTCTTAATAAAGCTGGATCTAATACGTCTTCACGGTTTGTGGCCGCAATAACTACTATACCTGAGTTGTCTGAGAATCCATCCATTTCCACCAATAGTTGGTTAAGGGTTTGTTCTCTCTCATCGTTACCGCCGCCCATACCGGCTCCACGTTGACGTCCGACAGCATCAATTTCATCAATAAACACTAAACATGGTGCATTGCGTTTCGCGTTTTTAAACATATCTCTTACACGACCCGCTCCAACACCAACAAACATTTCAACAAAGTCTGAACCTGAGATTGAGAAGAATGGTACTCCTGCCTCTCCAGCAACAGCTTTAGCAAGTAAAGTCTTTCCAGTTCCCGGTGGCCCAACTAGCAAGACACCTTTTGGTAATTTAGCGCCAAAATCCGTATATTTTTTAGGACTTTTTAAATAATCAATTAATTCAACTAACTCCGCTTTTTCTTCGTCTGCACCCGCAACATCGCTAAATTTAGTTTGTGATGCATCTATTCTACGTGCTCTCGATTTGTTGAAATCCATTGCCTTGTTATTAGAACTGTTGACAGATGCGTTCATCTTTCCAACTAAATAAATGGCAACTCCTCCCACTGCAACGACTAGAATAATTGTCATGCCCCATGTTTGAAACCATGATTTTTCAAAAGCATTAACTAATTTCCAGATTTTAGGTGTGTAATAAACTTCACCCTTGTCATCGAGACGAATTTTTAAAATATTATAAACATCCTCATGGTAGTCTTCATTCGAAACCACACATGTAAAGTTAACAGTTTTTCCGTTAGCGTCTATATATTTTCCTTCAATATAGGTAAGCGTTTCCTTTTCGGTTGTTTTAACAGATTGAACTTTTTCATGCATTAAAAAGTTTTCAATACTACCCGCATTAACTGTAACTGTCTTATTGAATGATACTCCATCAATAATGAACCACGCCGAGATAGCAATCACGATCAAAACGAATACATATATAAAACTAAATCCGTTTCCTTTTTGTTGTTGCTTTTTATTTTCCATTCATTTACCTCCACATCATAACTTGATGATTCTATCAGTTTTAACTGTACTAGTTTACTAGTACATTGTATTATACAGCATTACTTTTATTTTTCATAACGATTTAATCAATATTTTAATATTTCCGTTATCTAAATCATCAGGGTATTTAGGCACATAGACTATTTTACCCATTTTATTAATAACTATCGGCCATTTTACACGAAATGATGTCGGCATTTTCCAATCAATGAATAATCTCGAAACATTTTTATTTACACTACCAATCATTACCTTATCGCCCGGTTTTTTTAAACGCACAGTCAAAGGAAAATCACTAGAATTAATGTACCCTTTTCTTAAACAAAGATTCAAGATAAAACCCTCAGTGGTCAACTCTTTTGGTTCATTCACTATATAATTATAGTCAATCGAGACAGTTTTTTTGCTAATTTTCAATAGATTGTATTCTTTGCTCAAAGTAATCCTATTGTTTTGCAACAAAATAATGTTAGGTTTGCTAGATTTTAGTGCATTTAAGATTTGATATGCACTGTTTTTACTAATTGAGTGGGTGATAGAATTCTTATAAGGGAGTTCTTGAATTAATCTAATAATCGTATCATCTGTTTCTTTCAAAACACTTGAGATGTCTAACTCGTTTTTGGGATAAGAATCGATTATTTGATAAACTTCCGCCAATGCTTTGTTTTTAGTTTTCATTTCTTCAGTCACTTGGTTCTTTTGAGATTCGCTCATTTTTTCAACAATATGGTGCCTTACCCTATTTCTAGTATAAAGATCACTATGGTTTGATAAGTCGATTGCATATGGCACAGAATTATCTACACAATAAGAAATAAGGCTTTCTTTAGATTGTTCTAATAATGGACGGTAGACTTTCATTTCATTAATAATTGAATTTTCTGAGATTCCGTAAAATTTAACATCGCTTTTGCGCGATATTTGCATTAAATATGTTTCTAGTGCATCATCGCGATGATGCGCAACAAAAAGACCGGAAGCTTTATATTTATTGTATATATCGCGGAAAAAATCATAACGCACACTGCGCGCCCAAGCTTGAAAATTTCCCGTTATATTATCTTGGTTTGCAGAATAAACTTCACAAATAACGTTATTCTTTTTACAATAATTTCGCAAACTTGTTTCTTCAAAATCACTTTCTGCACGCTTATGATAGTTGACATGCGCTACTACAAAAGTAAAATCATTTTTTAAAAGCATATCAAAAAGCGCCATTGAGTCAGGCCCAAATGAACATGCAAGAATATATGTTTTATCTTTTTCGTAATTAAACATATTATCAACTCCGACAATAGTTTATCACATAATTTTAATCATGATAATCGTTGCATCATCTTTTATTTCATATTTTTCTTCAATTTGCTTAAAAACATTTCTTGTGAATTCTTGAACGCTACCTTCAAATGGAGGCGTTAAAGTCAAACAATGCGTTTCAAAATAATCGCCTAAACCATCACTAGTTAACACTATAATATCGTCTTTCATCAACTCAATATCAATACTCATCGCTTCAATCGATGAAATTATTCCTAGTGGTATTCCAATTGTATCAATGCGCCTAATTTGGTTTTCTCTAAAAAGATAACTAGCATAGCACCCCGCTTTAACACTTGTAGATGCGAGTGATTTAAGATCAATCCTAATGTAATCTAGAGTAGCGTATTGCTCGCGGTCTCCTTTAATTAGCATAAGATTGTTAGTTTCTTTGATAATGTCAGTTAAACTACTAGAGATATTTATCTGTGCTTTCATAGCTTTAATCAAGTATTGACTGCTATTCATCGCCGCTTCGCCATGGCCCATTCCGTCGCTAATCATTACATGTAGCGAACTATTGTTTTCAATTATCGCATAGGTGTCACCATTATATCCGTCTTCAAGCGCTTTACTAACAACCCCAATTTCATAACTATGACCAAGGAACTCGGTGAAAATCACGACATATTCCCTTAAAAGCACACTATATCTTTCATCTGCGACATAAAACTGTTTACCTTCAATCGAGTTTAGACACTTTAAAAGAGAAATCTTTTCTTGTTGAAAATTATCTTCAAATAGTGTTGCAATAATATAATCATTTTTATAGGTAATATTCTTGAATCGCACTTGTTGTCTATCAGCATTAATTCTTATTCTTTTTTCTAGCGAATCAGCATTTTGAAGATTTTTTACAGGTTCCACTAGTTTTTTCACGGCAAATCGATACTGATTCTCCTTTTCAAGCGCTTCGTAATAATAACTTTGTTCATCAACAAAAATGTGAAAAGCTTGTTGAAGTTCCATAGTAAGTTTATAAGGAAATAGACATGTCTCATTAATTTCTTTTTTTGCAAAAGATGGTATTTTATCTTGAATTAATTGTGAGACCTTATGTCTTAATGGACACATTTCTGAGTGACTGCATTTACCACAAACTCTCATTTGAACGCGTTTAGTTCCTTTGGTAAGCGGATCCTCAAGATTAGCCTTTGAGGTATCTTCGACGATATCTAAGTAATTAGTTACATAAAGCAATTGTTGTTTCATCTCTATTTCTTGATTAATCAAATGATTAATTAGTACATGTTGAGATCGATTAGCAATGGTTTTAATGCTATCTAATACGTGTTTAGGTAATATTAATAGCATCAATATAGCAGCGGTTCCTTGGTAAAAATGTGCGTTATAAAATATTGGCGTCTCTACTAGGAAAAGAACCCCTATATGTAGAGCCACAAAAACATACTCTTTATACTTAGGTATGACAAGATATCCGACGAGAGGAAGGAAGACAATTACCAAACTAACAAACGAATAATCAAATAATGAAGTTAACGCAACAAAGGAAAGCGTCATCGTTAATAATGTAGTTTCTTTTTTATTTGTTGCCGCGACCAAAAGAATTATAAATCTAAAAAATAGTAGTCCTACATTAACAAAAAACATGCAAGAGAACGCTATTAACAAGTAGAATGCACTCGCTCCAATTATGCTTATGCAATATTTATCATCTTCGAATAATTTTCTAAATGATGTGAAAGCGTAAATCACCATAAATTCAACTAACAAAACTGTCACTAAGCTTATTACAGTTTCCATAGAAAAATTGACAATTAATGTACTAATTAACAAAAAAAAGTTCACAATCGCTATACCATAAAATCTACGATTATGTCGTGTAGACACACGCAATATCAAATAATTAGCCACGAAAAAGGTAAAGAAAACTATAAACAGTTCCAAAGCATAAAACACATCTACTAACATTGCTAATCCAATCATGCTAGTGGTGCACAAAATAAATTGATTTAAACCACGATTATAAGAAAGATAAAAACATGCAAGAATAAGCGGATTAAATAAGAATGCGTTTTCAAACATCACTGACGCTAAGCAAAAAAACAACAACACGATGTCGTATATTCGTAAATCTTTAAAGTATTTATTTTGTGTTTTAATTGATTTCATATTAGTACCCCCATTAAAATACAAAAAAAAAGAAACGAATCTCGTCGTTTCTTGTCGTTTTACTTATTAAACTCTATAATAACTTCACCATCATAAAGCGTAAAATTATCTTTCACATATACTTCATAATAACTACCATGTGCTCTTTGATCTTCTAATAAGCGTATTTCTTCAGTAATTTTCTCTTTCTCGTTTTTTAGCGTTTCATTTAGACGATAACTATTAACAATTTTAATACTTACAAGGCTAATAACACAAATACATGCCATTAAGACGAAAATAGATCTGATATTACTCAGTAGCCTCTTTTTTCTTTTTTCTTTTTCCATCTCTTTTCGCCGCCCTTCGCTTTTTGATATTTGTAAGTATTTTTTTTATCTTACTTACAAGTATACCATATCGCTTTTTAAGTGGCACAAGAATTTTTAATTTAAGTTTAATTGCTATTTCTTCTAACCAAATATTAATATTTCGAGCGTAAAATTTTAAATACAATAAAACACCAATGATAAGCGCCAAAAAATAATGCAAGTTTAATATGCCGCCATTAATGCGATGTAAAAACAAAAAGTATATTAGAGCCAGAAGACTTAAGAAAATAGTTTCAAAAGGTATCCTGACCCATTTACCTTGCAATCCATAGAAGATTCTATTGAATACTGACCATAAGAAAGAAAAGAGCATACCAATGACAATAGATCCAACAAAAACTTGGAACTGTTGAAATAAGGTCATTACTTAAATAGCTTTTTCATAAAACTTTCTTTGCTTTGTTGCTCTTTGCCTTTACCTACATATGCGACAACATCAATAGTTCCTTGAATAGATAAAAACCCTCGCTCCATGTTCATGTTGCCAAGACTCAGATTTTGCCCCTTGATATGAACATATCCCATTGAAGTATCAACTAAAAACTCTTTTTGATCAAAACTATCGAGTTTTTTCACTCCTTCGATTTCAACGCTTTTGCGTTCTTGAATTAAAATTCCGTGTGTAAGATTTGATGTATTTTCCATAATAAAACTCCCACTAATCTTATGATTAATTAATGGGAGTTATGACTGTGGGTGAATAATTAATTTTACGTAACTTTTATCTTCATTATACTTTGATTATGTTTGTTATAATATTACGGAATATATTTATTATCTTAATTTCTTCTTCCGTTACGCTTTGTTTATCAAGGATTATTATACCTCCCAGTGTTTCGGAGTTTTTAGCTATTGGAAACATAATAAAATTATATGGATCACTTGAATTTATAATGCGTTCATTATTCATTACTACCATTTTTCTTTCATTTAGTTTACCTAGTAACAATGGGTTAATCCTTTTACCTATCATCTCATGTGAACTATCTTTAGAATGCGATAACACCATTTCACTATTTATAATCACGATTTGCAGGGATAATTCACGAGCAAGGCTTGAAGTAATTGCATTAATAGTTTCATCGTTTCCCTTAAAAGAGTTATATTTTGTCACAATAAGCTCTTGACTATCAGAAACTAACAACTCTAAACTGTCGCCCTCATTGATGTGCAATCTGCTTCTAATTCCCTTTGGTATAACTATTCGCCCCAGTTCATCTATCCTTCTTAAAACACCTAATGGTTCCATACTTTACACCTCATAAATGATATTGTTTCCAGTATTTCACATTTTATTTAGGTTTTTTAAAGTATCTCCATAAACTGTTGTGACTATATTAATAATCGTAGATAAATGCCCAAACCATTCTGATTTTTTATACACTTTGAGCTTGATGTGTTTGTTAACATAACTAACTTTAATCATATTAAGATGATTTGATAGAGCTTGAAAGAGTAAAATTCCTATCCTATCAATATTACTAAATTCTTGTGAGAGAATAATATCAATTGATTCATTTGTTTCAACAAAACTTGCAAATACTTTACGATTTTCTAAGATAAATAGGATATCTTTCTTTTGAAATAGTCTTTCAACTTCTTCTGGGATACGCCCATATACATCGCGCATTTTTTTTCTTAATGCTTTGTGCTCTTCAAGCGAAGAAGCAGACTCGATTTGCTGGTAAAATTCAATTTTCTCGCCTTTTTCACTAACATAATTCTCGGGAATATATGCATCTATCGCAAGTGTGCGAGCCGGAACTGCAGGAGGTGTTACTTCGCCTGTTTTTTTCTCTTGAATTGCTTCATTTAGCATTGATATGTACATATCAATCCCAACAGTGTCAATAAATCCTGCTTGTTCTGGACCAAGCATGTCTCCCGCGCCACGGATTAATAAATCTCTTTGTGCAATCTTATAACCGCTGCCTAATTCAGTAAAGTCTTGAATAGCTTTTAACCTCTTGCGAGCTATTTCGGTCATTTCTTTATCTGGTTTATATAATAAATACGCATACGCAATCCTATCTCCTCGTCCAACACGGCCTTTGATTTGATAAAGCTGTGAAAGGCCAAATCTATCCGCGTTTTCAATAATAATCATGTTTGCATTTGCAATATCTATTCCTGTCTCAATAATAGAAGTACACACTAATACGTTAATTTCATTATTATAAAATCTTAGCATGACATCCTCAACGTCATCTTTATTCATTTTTCCGTGCACAACACCAATCATCGATTTTTTAATTGATTTCTGTAACCTATTAGCCACTTCTCCAATACTACTAACATTATTGTGAAGGTAAAAAACCTGTCCGTTGCGCGCTAATTCTCTTTCAATCAATTCTTTTACTACTGCATTATCATGTGGCATCACATATGTCTGTATTGGCATGCGATTAGTTGGTGCAGTATTAAGTTGTGAAAGTTGTCTAAGACCTACTAAAGACATCTGAAGAGTTCTTGGTATTGGTGTTGCGGTAAGAGTCAAGACATCAACAGTCGTTTTTAATTCTTTAATTTTTTCTTTTTGCTCCACACCAAATCGTTGCTCTTCATCCACGACAAGGAGACCAAGCCCTTGGAAAACAATATCCTTAGAAAGAATTCGATGAGTTCCTATAACTAAATCAATTTCACCACTTCTAATCCGTTCAATGTAGTTTTTTTGTCTAGACTCATCAACCAACCGTGAGAACACAGCAATTTTAACACCATAATTAGAAAATCTTTCTAACGCTCGTTCATAGTGCTGTCTAGCCAACAAGGTAGTCGGGCAGAGTATTGCAACTTGTTTCCCACTCAAAATAGCTTTAAATGCCGCTCTAAAAGCAATTTCAGTCTTTCCAAAACCAACATCACCGCATAATAGACGATCCATTGGTAATGGCTTTTCCATATCCTGTTTAATTTCTAAAATCGATTGTTGCTGATCCTTTGTCAAATCGTAAGGGAATTCATTCTCAAATTGCAATTGAATTTCATCATCTTGAACAAAGCTAAAACCTTTAATTTCAGTTCTTTCAGAGTAGAGTTTAAACAATCTATCCGCCATCTCATTTATTCTTTCTTTAATGCGCTTTTTAGTTTTTTCCCATTCTCCAGAACCTAATCTATTAAGTTTAGGAGCAGCGCCTTCTTTTCCTATGAATTTTCTAACTAATTTAAATTGTTCTAAAGGAATATACAAAACATCCGTTCCTGCATATTGAATATGCAGAAAATCGCGGTGAACTCCCTCTACTTCTAAAGTAATAATATCTAGAAAACGGCCTATACCATGATTATCATGCACAACATAATCGCCTGGTTCTAAATCTTTTTCAGATTGTAAGATTACTGCTTCCTTATATCTATTTGTATATCTAGAAAACTTACTTTTAAAGTTAAATAATTCTCTAGATGTTAAAAACACTATATTTTCGCTCGCTAATTCAAACCCTTCATCAAGAAAACACTTGGAAAGCGACACTTTTCCTTTTGGTAAACCTAAATCATTACGCTCTTCAAATTCAATGTTACTCTCTATTAAAACGTTCTTAATTACTTCATATTGCATTTTGGACTCAATTGCGATAATTGTTTTACTCATCGTCGAGATATAATTTTCACAAATCATCTTTGCCTCTGTTAAATTTGTGGCTGCCCCAGTTACTTGGCGAACAGGAAAAATCACATCCTGGCTAGAAGAAGACAACTCTTTAATCTGAATAATGCTTTTTAATTGTTTAAAAGCTCTCTTAGGTTCATTATATAGGCTTAAATGCGAAATAATTTTACCCTCTTCAAACAATGAAAGAAGAAAATCCGTAGATTCTTTTAATAATAAATTCGTTGATTGCAAAAAAGCATCCTCATTTGCAATTATCGTTCTTGCTGAAGCACCATATTCTAAAATGTTTGAATGACTCTCTTGCAAAAATGCATAAAACTTTCCAACATCTGCAGAATAAAGTTTTTCCTTGTTTTTTTCAATAAACGCAAGTGTATTTTCCTTGAGACAACTCTTTAATTCAACTGGAGTTTGTTCTAGATCTTTTTCTAATCTCTGTAATATCTTTGTTGTCGCATTCTTTTTTTCTTCATCACTTAAAATCTTTTCCATCGCCGGTAAAATAATTGTTTTCTCTAGAGAGCCTAGAGATTCTTGAGTCGCCAAATCAAAGTACCTGATTGATTCAATTGTTTCATCAAAAAACTCTATTCTTATCGGATTTGAATTATTTACAGAATAGATGTCTAATATATCTCCACGACTCGCAAATTGGAGACTTTGATCAATTCGAGGTACTCTTAAATAACCAGAGTTCGCAAGCAAACGTCTAACTTCTTCAATGTTGACTATTTGACCTACTTCGAATTGAAGGGTATGCTTCAAAAACAACTCTTTAGATGGAATGTAATTCATTACACCCGCTGCATGAGTTATTAATATATAATCCTCTTTAGTAACGAGTTCATTCATTACAAAAAGACGTTGCGCTAACATTTCCTTTGAACTTGCCATAACTTCAGTGCGTAAAAGTTCATCTACTGGATAAAATAAACATGACTCTTCACCAACAAGCGTCGATAAGAAGTCATACATCTTTTGCGCATTATATAAGTTAGAGGTTATTATGTTGTATCTTCCGCGATTTTTCTTGAAATTTGTCGCCGTTAAAAGCGCGACTCCGACGTTGTCGTCTGTTACAATGTTTTTGCGACCAGAAAAAAATTCTTGCACCGCTATATGGTTTTCAAGTAATTTGAATAGTTCTTTCATTGGGCTCACCTAATTAAATTGTGACATTGCATGATGAAATCCATTCTTTAAATAATCGATGGTTGCGTCTACTGCTTTAACTATTGCTTGATCAATTAAGATTTGTTCATCTTTACTAGGCTTTCCTAGTACGTAGTCTACGCCATTAAACTTTGGTTCCCCTATACCAATTCGTAAACGTTTAATGTCATTTGTTTTAAAAACATTTATAATGTGTTGTATGCCGTTATGACCACCACTAGATCCGGAAACTCTTAAACGTATTTTTCCTGGTTCTAGAGCTAAGTCATCAAAAATTACTAGAATATCTTCGACAGATATTTTAAAATAAGTAGCAAGAGCTTGCACTGCACTGCCAGAGAGGTTCATGAATGTTAAAGGCTTAAGTAAAATTATGTCTTCACCTTGAAATTTAAATCGCCCAAATGCTCCTTGGAAATCATGTTTATCAACATCAACCCCTAGCCTGTCGGCAAGAGCGTCGATAGTTAAAAAACCCATGTTGTGACGGGTTAATTCATATTGTTTTCCAGGGTTTCCTAAACCAACGATAAGTTTCATAGCGTAAAAAGACCTTTCTTAGCATATTATAACATAGATAGAGGAGGAGAAAAATGAGAAAAACACGTCCAATATATTTTGCGCTCGTTCTTTTTGGATTAACACTCGTGTCGCAAATGTTCCATGGTTACAACTACTCCTACTATGTTGAGGGTCAATCCCTTATCACAATGGCGCAAGCCAGTATTGCAAAAATAATTTTCATTCTCTTTGATGGTGCAAACGACATCTTCTTTGGATACTTATCGGAAAAAACGAACTTTAGACTTGGTAAACGTAAATCGTGGATTGTTATGGCAATGCCTTTATTCTGCATGATGCTCATCCTCACTTACATCGTTGATAATTCTACGCCATTCTCTAACTTGCAATTCTTCTTGTACTATATATTCATCACTATTACATTTGATAATGTCTCTTCAATTCTATATGTAAATTATAATTCTCTATTCCCCATTGTATTCTCAGAAGAAAACGAAAGAGCAAAGACCTCATCATTGATGCGGATTTTCGAAGTGGCAGGAATTGGGGTCTGGGCACTTGGAACAAGTATGCTTATCAAATATGTGGGTTATGTATACACTTCTGTTATTATATCGGCCGTATTTCTAATTATTCTAACAATATGTATGTTCAAAATTCATGAACCGAAAGCAAGCACCGAAATAAATAAGTTTTCCTTTAAAAAGCTAATAAAAGAAGTTTTTAACAATAAAAAATTCTTATATTTTAATCTTGCCGCTGCGTCATTTTTAGCAATTCTATCAACTTTTGTGACTATTTTGCCATTCGTAACTAAATATTTATTACATATCAATGAAGTTCAGACGATGATTCTTTTTGGAACTATGTTCACCGCGGCGATTGTTTCAATTCGCTTCTGGACAATGTTAATAAAGAAGAAGGGCCATCGCTACACTTATAAAATAGCTTTTAATTGCTTTCCTTTAGGGATATTACTAATAGGGTTATCATTCAATTTCATTTCCGCTTTAATCTTATGTACAATTGGTTTTTCGCTATTAGGAGGAGTTCTAATTACTCCTGACTTAGTTATGGCGTCGCTTATTGATAAAGATCGTAAAGAAAACAATGAACAACGCGAAGCCGGAATTCTTGCAGTTTCAAGTTTTTCTAAAAGATTAGCATTACTAATTGTCGTCGGTGTAATAATGATTGTTTCTGGAGCATTTGGCTATGTGAATGGTCAAAATCCAGGTCCGAATCCGGACCTGGCATTTAGAGTTATTGCTAGCGTGTGTCTTCCTTTAATAGCTTTTTTAGGATCTGTATTCGCGCATTTGTTTTTAAAAACTACTTCGGACGATAACTAGCACACTTGGCGCCACATGTCTTTTTGCTAATTTGAATTTGTTTCATCATACAACTTTTGCTATCGTTATGACAACATTCAACCGAATCACAAACAATATGATGCATATCTGCTTCCATAACTAATCCAACTTCACATGCAAACTCAAACTCATGACGAGCTTCATCAGAGTTTATATCGTTTTTACTTTCATATGAGTGACAATAGGCATCCTTGCTCACTTTTATCATTTCTTTTACACAATGAGCACAGTAATTACTTTTACAACCATTTTCTTGACATTTTAAATACAACATAAATAAATCTCCTTTATATAGAGGTAGTTTTTGCATTCTTAGTTTTTTTATTCTGATTTTTACGATATAATAGTTCTACTACGGAGGTTTATTTTAAAATGAACAAATTATCCAATTTTATTTTAACTGTATTAAAAGGCATGGCAATTGGTATAGCCATGATTATTCCAGGCGTTAGCGGTGGCACTCTTGCTATCATGATGAATGTCTACGATGACATCATCGAAGCGATATCTGGCGTTAAAAAACATTTCAAGCAATCTGTGAAAACTTTATTTCCAATTGCATTAGGCGGTTTGTTAGGCTTTGTAGCCTTATATTTCCCCTTAACTCTTGGATTAAAATATATTCCAATTCCTACTATTTGCTTGTTTGTCGGATTGATTATTGGCGGTTTCCCCGAAATTGCTAAAAAAATTAAATCTAAGAAAGATGTTAAACCAACAAACATTCTAATTCTAATTGCGTGCTTGCTTCTCGCTGCAGGCTTAGGCTATGGATCAGTAGCAATGAATCTCAGTTATGATTTCACCACTTTAAGTGTCTGGTCGTTATTATTCGTCTTCGGTGCTGGAATATTAGCAGCTTGCGCTCTAGTTGTTCCGGGTGTATCTGGATCAATGTTATTACTCGTTTTAGGACTTTATAATCCCATTTTAAATACAATCATTCCAGAAATTTTAAAATTTACAAATCTCGTAAATAATCTCGCAATCTTAGGAACTTTAGCATTAGGCATCGTAATTGGATTCTTCTTAATATCAAAATTAATGGCATATCTATTGAAAAAACATCATGTGCCAACCTTCTATGGTATAGTGGGTTTTATTCTCGGATCAATTATTGCAATATTCTATAATAATGAGATTATCTCCTCAAATTACTACGATACCTTAAAAGATACATGGCAAATAATTCTGGCAGCCGTTTTACTAATCGGCGGCATCATTGGTTCGTTATTTGTATCTAAATTAGGTAGTAAAAACGCTAAGCCTGAAAATATAGAAGATTCTTCAACCACTACTGTCGTGGAGGAGTAAATATGCCTTTTGAATTTTCATTCCTAGACTGGTTAAACAAGAATTTAACTGGCAACGACTTTATCAATAAAGTTTTTAAATATATAACTTTTTTAGGTGACAAAGGTTTCGTTTGGATAGCAATTGGTTTAATACTAATCTGCCTCAAAAAATATCGTCCACAAGGCGTACTATTACTAGGCGCCCTTGCCGTCGGAGCAATTACGAACAGCATATTAAAAGAAGTTGTACAACGTACACGTCCGATATATGTCGAAGGTCATGGAAATCTCTTTGATTTTGCTAAAGATTACTTATTAACTTCTCGGCCCATTTCTTATTTGTTTGATATGCCTGAAGAGACAAGTTATTCTTTTGCTTCTGGCCATACTTATTCAAGTTTTAATGCTGCACTCATATTATATTTTACAAATAAAAAACTTGGTTATGCAGGTTATGCTCTCGCTACGTTAATTGCTTTTTCAAGATTATTTTTCGGGGTTCATTACCCAACAGACGTTCTAGCGGGAATAATTTTAGGAACCGCGACCGCATTATTATCAATTTATATCTATAAAAAAATCCTAAAATATTTTGAAATAAGGAAGAAAGCAAAGTGCGAATCGATAAATACTTAGCGCATGCCGGCTTTGGCACGAGAAAAGAAGTTAAAGAACTAATTGCCAAAAAAGTCGTTTTTGTTGACAATATTTTAATAAGAAACGCTAATATGCACATTGAGGATACCTCAATAGTTATCATAAACGGAAAAATAGTTACTTACAAAGAATTCTATTATGTTTTATTAAACAAGCCGACCGGATATATTTCTGCTACAGAAGATAATTTCCATAAAATAGTTCTCGATCTTGTTCCACAATACAAAGCGTTTAATCTCGCTCCGGTTGGAAGACTAGATATAGATACTACTGGAGTTCTACTACTAACTAACAATGGTAAACTGGCCCATTTTTTAATTTCTCCTAACCATCATGTTGAAAAAGAATATGCGGTGCATGTAAATCACGATTTAACAAAGAATTTGATTGAAGAATTCTCACAAGGAGTGATTCTTGAAGATGGTTATAAATGTTTGCCCGCAAAATTAGTTATTTTAGATAAAAATAACGCAAAAATCACAATCAATGAAGGAAAATATCACCAAGTAAAAAGAATGTTTAAAATGTTTGGTTATGAAGTATTGGAGCTTGAAAGAATTCGTTTTGATTCTTTAACCACTGAAAATATAGAAAGAGGTTCGTGTCGAGAATTAAGTGATGTCGAAATCAATACTATTTTAAAAAGAATAAAGTGAGCAGGATTTGCTCACTTTTTTACTTGTTAAATTCTTTAATTTTCAAATATATTTTATTCATTTTACCATATATTTTTAAATAAACTTTTTTATAAAGATAATCATATTTTTTATGATTTTCGATGTCTGGTGTGAACGTTTTAGATTTATGAACCATGCATTCTACAGCTTTTTCATAAGTGTTATAGACACCAATTGCTTTAAATCCAACAATTGCCGCCCCTAAGCATCCAGTTTCAAATGTTTGCACGCGATTTACAGGAACTCCGAAGATATCCGCAGTAATCTGACATATAGCATCACTTTGAGATCCGCCCCCCGAAACAGTAATTTGATTAATCTTTTTGTGTTGTCTTTTTTCAATGCCTTCTAATCCTTCTCTTAAACCATAAGCTATGCCTTCAATTATTGCGCGATATAAATGCGCTTTAGTATGAAAATCGCTAAAACCCACTATTGATCCCTTAGCGTTAGGTCTACGCAATCCGGGTCCCCAATATGGTTGTAAAACTAATCCTTGTGAGCCAGGAGGAATTTGCAAAAGCTTTTTATTTAAAACTTCTTCCACCGCCATTTTTTGAATACTTGCTTCGATTGTTTCGTGTTCGGCAAATTCGTTTTTGAACCAAGTTATCATCCAGTACCCGCGATAGATTTGCACTTCCATATTATATAGATTTGGAATAGAAGCAGGATATGCAGGTAAAAAGGGCTCTGGCGAATGATATTTTCTATTTGAAACCTCAATTGAAGATGCAGTGCCATAAGAAATGCTTGCCATATTCGGAGTAAGACATCCCGTTCCTATTGTCTCACAACCTTTATCGGTACCGCATGCATAAACGGGCAATCCTTCTTTTAAACCAGTTCTTTCACTACACTCATGTGTAATTACACCTAACAAATCTCCTGGATTTACTAAGTCGCACAACAATTTTCTTGGTATACCATAAAGGGAGCCTTTTAAAGCACCATCTCTGTACCATTTGCGTTTTTTAAAATTAATCGGATAATGTCCTGTTTGATTCGCACAAGAATCAATAAGTTTTCCTACCATTTTGTAAGTAAAATACGTTGATATTGCAACATAATGCTTAGTTTTCGCCCAATTTTCTTGTTCATTTTCTTGTATCCAGACTGCAGCGGTTCTTTCGCGATTCATTTTCACAGTTTCAGACATTCCAACGATAAAAAATAAAAGCCTATTTATTAATGGAAGTGGTTTTTTAGGCTGAGCTTTTCGTTGGTCTAACCACAAAATTGAAGGACGTATTACTTCTTTGTTATCATCTAACAATACAGCGGTATCGCGAAAACATGTCATTGTGATGCAACTAACATTTTGCATTAATTGAGCATTTTCCTCTTTTAACTTTTGAGTAACTAAACAAAGCTTATCCCAATAATAATTAGGATGTTGTTCACAATATCCTGGTTTAACTGAAAAATATGGAACATCGTATGCTTCTTTAACTAAAGCGAGCGTTTCACCACGTTCGTTAAAAATCAAAGCGCGCACGCTTTGTGTTCCGAAATCTAAGGTTAATACTAATTTTTCTTTTGCCATTTAATTCACCTTGTCACATACACTTACATGTGCGACTTTTTATACAGACGTTTTTTTGATTACTTACAATAAGTATATATTAATTAGATATTGTATTCAACTCATCAATACCGCAGATAAATGTCGTTGCTTCCATTTGCGTTTATAAAAAAAGACCCGCACGGGTCTTAGTTTAACCTTGCAAATCTGCAAGTAAAGCAGGATAAACAAATGCCAATACAGCAATGTAAACTGGAATCATTATTAATCCAATTATTAAATATGTCATTCCTTGTTTTTGTAACTTAGGATAAAATTCTTCCATTGAAATATCTTTATATTTTCTGCGTCTTGTATATGCAATATATTGTTTTTGAACTTTAGCCATTTCAGCAGGAGTAAGATTCGATAACTCCTTACCTCTTAATGGAAACAAAGTTGCAGCGTAGTATAGACATAGAAAAATCATAGCCTCTAACATATTATCAGATTTCCTTTCTTTTCTATATTCTATCCTATTCTTTAAGTTTATTATACAATTTGTTATTTTTTACCTACAAATTTGCACCTAAAATTCACTTTTTTGTATTATGCAAAGGGACAAGATATTCTTTTATGTAAACTTTGCGTTTTGCTTACAGTTTTAAGTGTAATTGTGTTCGCGTTGTGCTAAACTATCAAAGTAGCATTGACTACGCTAATACATGAGTATTAGACGGAAATAATAGGAGGAAAGTAAATGCAAGAGAAGAAGTATGTTTATCACTTTCGTGAATCCCACGGCTTAGGCAAGGAGTTGCTTGGCGGTAAAGGAACAGGTTTAGCTGAAATGACACATATTGGTGTCCCAATCCCACAAGGATTTACAGTTTCAACTGAAGCTTGTACACTTTATTATGACAGTGGTAAAAAAGTTCCAGCGACTTTAGTTCAAGAAATCAAAAACGCTGTTAAAGAATTAGAAAAAATCACCGGCAAATCATTTGGTGGCGATAAGAACCCATTATTGGTTTCTATTCGTTCCGGAGCTCGCGTATCAATGCCAGGTATGATGGATACAGTTTTAAATCTTGGTTTAAATGATGTTACCGTCGCCGCTTTAGCACGCGAAACAGGAAATGAGCGCTTTGCTTATGACTGCTACCGTCGTTTTGTCTTAATGTTTACAAACATTGCAAAAGGCTTCCCACGTACCGAAATGGACAAAATGTTGGAAGAATGCAAGAAAACAAAAGGCTATACAAAAGACACCGATTTAACCGCGGAAGATTTAAAAGGTCTTGTTGCTAAATATAAAAAGTTCTACTTACAAAATGTTGGAGAAGAATTCCCAAGTGATCCATATGAACAATTAATGGAAGCAATTTTGGCAATTTTCCGTTCATGGGAAAATCCACGTGCAACTATTTATCGTCGTATGAACGGCATCCCAGCAAGCTGGGGAACCGCTGTTAATGTCCAATCAATGGTTTTCGGTAATAAAGGAAACACTTCAGGTACTGGCGTTGCTTTCTCCCGTTCACCAGCTACTGGCGAACGTAAAATCTTTGCCGAATATTTAACCAACGCTCAAGGTGAGGACGTCGTCGCAGGTATTCGTACCCCAGAAGATATCGATTCACTAAAAGCAGCCCAACCAAAAGTTTATGACCAATTCATGGCAATTGTTGCAAAACTCGAGAGCCATTATAAAGATATGCAAGATATGGAATTTACCGTTGAAGATGGTACACTCTACTTCTTACAAACACGTAATGGTAAGAGAACTGCCGCTGCCGCTTTAAAAATCGCTTGCGATTTATTAGACGAAGGCGTCATTGATGAAAAAGAAGCTGTCTTAAGAGTTGAACCAAAAGCTCTCGATAGTTTATTACACCCAAGTTTCGATCAAAAGGAACTTAAAAAGTTAAATCCAATCGCTACAGGATTACCAGCATCACCAGGTGCCGCGACCGGCGCTTTAGCATTCACTGCTGAAGAAGCTAGAGATCGTCATCTTGCAGGCGAAAAAGTAATTCTTGTCCGTGCCGAAACCTCACCTGAAGATATCGAAGGAATGGTTGCCGCCGAAGGTATTCTTACCATGCGCGGTGGTATGACATCTCACGCCGCTGTTGTTGCTCGCGGTATGGGAAAATGCTGTGTTGCTGGATGTGGCGCAGCTGACATTGATGAAGAAGAAAAAGTTATGCGTGTAAACGGCAAAGTTTATCATGAAAAAGACATCATCTCTATCGATGGATCGACTGGTGCAATTTATGAAGGCGATGTCAAGAAAGTCGAAGCAGAATTATCTGGTTACTTCGGACGCATTATGACTCTTGCTGATAAAGCTCGTACTTTAAAAGTTCGCGCAAACGCTGATACCGCTAAAGATGCTGAACAAGCACTCAAATTTGGCGCTGAAGGTATCGGACTATGCCGTACAGAACATATGTTCTTCGAAAAAGATCGTATTTTCTCAATGAGAAAGATGATTCTTGCTGATACGGTTGAAGCCCGTGAAGCTGCTTTAGCAGAACTTCTTCCAATTCAACGTAAAGATTTCCATGATTTATATGCGACTATGAACGAACACCACGTTACCGTCCGTTTATTAGATCCACCATTACATGAATTCTTACCACAAGAGGAAGATAAGATTGAAGAATTAGCGGCTGCTCTTAAAATTTCTGTTGAACAAGTTAAGCACCGTATTAGTTCACTCCATGAATTTAACCCAATGATGGGCCACCGTGGTTGCCGTCTTGACGTTTCTTACCCAGAAATCGGTAGAATGCAAGCTCGCGCGATTATCGAAGCTGCTTTACAAGTTCAAGCTGAGAAAAAGATTACAATCAAACCAGAAATTATGATTCCATTAACCTTAGACATTAAAGAACTTAAGTTTGTCAAGGCTATAATTACCGAAGAGGCCGATAAAGTAATCGCCGCCAGCGGACAAAAAATGGAATACGAAGTTGGTACAATGATTGAAATTCCACGTGCTACATTATTAGCAGATGAAATCGCTACTGAAGCTAAATTCTTCTCCTTTGGAACTAACGATTTAACACAAATGACTTATGGTTTCTCACGTGATGATGCCGGTAAATTTTTACCAGATTATTACGACAAGAAAATTTTCGAACAAGATCCATTCCAAACAGTTGACCAACATGGCGTTGGTAAACTCATTAAAATGGCTGTCGAACTTGGCCGTAAAACCGACAAACACCTCCATATCGGCGTTTGTGGCGAACACGGAGGAGACCCAGTGTCAATCGAATTCTTCCACAATGTTGGATTAGATTACGTTTCATGTTCACCATTCCGTGTCCCAGTTGCACGTCTTGCCGCTGCTCAAGCTGCTGTTAAAGCAGAAAGAGCTAAAGCCAAGAAATAATTAAACTAACCCGTTAGAAATAACGGGTTTTTTATTTAGAATTATAAAAAAAGCCAGCATAACTGGCCTGAATTTATTTTTTAAGATACTTTTTAGCGTATTCTGCTTTATTCTCTTGCCTAGCTCTGGCAATTGCGAACTCGCCTGTTTTAACATCTTTATTGATTGTAGAACCCGCCGCAATAAATGTATCGTTTTCTATGTTAACTGGCGCAATAATTGTTGTTCCAGAACCGACAAATACGTTATCGCCAATTTCAGTGTGAAATTTATTTTTGCCATCATAATTAGCCGTAATAGTGCCACATCCTATATTTGTGGATTGACCAACAGTAGTATCTCCAATATATGTAAGATGGGCCGCTTTCGCGCCTTTTTTTAATTGACTTTTCTTAATTTCTACGAAGTTTCCAATCCGGCAATTTTCGCTGATTTCAACATGATCGCGCAAATGTGCAAATGGCCCAACTTGATTACTATCTCCTATCGAGGAACTAATAACGTAAGATTTAATTACGTGATTACCATTACCAATCTTAGAAGACACTATATAGTTGTCTGGTCCAATCACATTATTTGTTCCAATACTAGTTTCACCATAAATGTGTGTGTTGGGATATACAATTGTGTCTTGTCCAATACTCACGTTAGGACCCACGAACGTATTAGATTTATCAATGAACGTTACTCCGCTTAACATATGCCTGCAATTTATGCGGTGTTGTAAAACTTTACTTGCTTCTTCAAGCTGAACTCGGTTATTAATACCTAGCATTTCCTCATTGTTTTGAATTATGCTTGCTCCTACTTTTAATTGATGTTTTTTAAATATTGCAATTAAATCAGTTAGGTACAATTCTTTTTGAGCGTTATTCGTTGATATTTCATTTAAATATTTTAAGAGTAACAAATTATTAACAACGTAAACTCCAACATTAACTTCTTTAATTGCGTTGGTGGTTTCATCACAGTCAGCTTGCTCAACAATTTTCAAAACATCACCGTTTGATTGACGAACAATTCGTCCGTATCCGCGAGGATTCTCTACGATTGCAGTTAATACTGTCAAATCATCAAGATTTTGTGCATGTTTTGTACACAACTCCAATAACGTTTCACTTCTCAATAACGGAGTGTCTCCACATAAAATGATTGTACTGCCAGATTTACCTTTTAAAAGCTCCTCTGCTTGCATCACAGCGTGCCCTGTTCCTAATTGTTCTCTTTGCCAAACAATTTTAGAGATAGGCTCAACCAAAGATTTAGTAGTTTCCCCACCAAAACCGACAACCGTAATAATTTCTTGACATTTTAATGCCTCAACTGCCGTTAGTACATATTTAACTAATGGCACTCCAAGAATTTCAAAACTAACCTTCGATTTATTAATGTCCAACGAGCACATTCTAGTTCCCTTGCCGGCGGCAAGAATTACTGCGTTTAGTTCCATATTTATATCCTCCGGATTTTTACTTTGTTAATGTATGAGTCAATACTACTTTATATCCTAATTTAGCATACTTTATTTGCAAATTTTGTAAAACTGTCTTATTCTCACTTAAAGCAAATACTGAAGATCCACTGCCAGACATCATTACCAAATCTAATCCGTCTTTTCTTAAGCTATCAATCACGTTTTTTATATCTGGTGCTAATACGATTGCTGGTAACTCCAAATCATTACCCATTGATTCCTTCAATAGATTCTTATCTCCGCTTACCAAGGCATTTACGACGTTATCTACATTCGCACTTCCGCCTTGACCAATTTCGTCATATTTAGCAAAAACGTTTTTAGTTGATAAACCTTTTTGTGGTTTAACAATTAACACATAGTATTTTCCTTTGATTTTTATAGGTTCAAGTTTTTCACCGATGCCACTAGCTCTACTAGCTTGATTAAAGTAGCAAAAAGGAACATCAGCGCCGATAGATTTAGCAATTTCGATAATTTCCTCATCTTTAGGTTTAAGTTTTAAAAAGGCAATGATTCCTCTCATAACCGCGGCAGCATCTGCGCTACCGCCACCCAATCCAGAACTCATTGGTATACATTTGTTTATATGAATTCTAAATGATTTTTTAAATTTATAATGCTCTTTCATCTTCAAAACTGCTTGCATTGCAAGATTGTATTGGTTAGTTTCAAGCGAAAAGTCATCACAAGTAACGAAACTATCTTCAAATTTACTTGGTTGTTCACTTATGTCAATTGAATCGTGTAATTCAAGGGGAAGCATGACCATATCTAATTCATGGTAGCCATCATCTCTTTTTCCTAGTACGTTTAATGCAACATTAATTTTTGCGTTTGCTTTGACAATCATTTCTAACTGCCTCCCTTAAATATTCTGCGAGCCGAGCCGCGTGTGTCTATTCCACCCAAATTGTGTGAAATCGTTTTTTCTAAAATCTTTTCAACAGGAACAAATTCATTGACGTGTATAGTTGCCACTTGAGTGGCGATAATCACAGGATCAAGCAGATGAATGTTCTCTCGATTTGGCGAACTTGCAAAATTCGCCCCCATCGCAATCAATGCCTCGTAGTGGCTTTGACATGCTCCAGCAATAATGATTAGCGCATCTTTGTCAGACTGAAATTCGCGTGCGGCTTCGACACTTTTTATAAAAAAAATCGAATTCCGATACGCTTTTACATCATTCTTATCAAGACTGCTTAATTCTAAGGCATCATGACCGGTGATAATCAGTACATTTGGCTTGTGTTTTTTTATTAGTTCAACAACTTTATTCGGCATTTCGCTTTCTCTAATATAATATCCTGTTGCAGAAATTCCATATTGTTTATAAGCTGCGATCGCCTTTTTCAAATAGTGTTCATCACCATCAATGTGTAGCACTTTTCCCTTTAAAAGCTCACTACGCTCATGCGCATAAGTATTAAGGTGCGGCAGAAGTAGTAGATCACTCTCTTTCTTAGTACAAAGAGTCAAACTTTCCACCGGCGCTTCACAAATTAATCTTATCACTTCACCTCTTAAGGTTGCAATTCCATTTTCTACTTTTTCTACTCTAAATACGACATCTTTATACTTACTTGTCGTCACTAAGTCGTTTACGCGCATATACTCACCTCATTTATGTATATGTGCCTCCATTCGTTCAACTAAGGCGTTCGGCTAATTCAATGTAAAATTCTAGTCCTAACTCTTCTGGGCGTTTTAAATAATCAACTTTCAGAATTGTCAGAATTTCTTGAGCTTGTGTCTTGTTTTGAAGATATGCAGTCAAATTATTCAGTATTGTTTTTCTTCTCATCAAAAATAAAGCTTTAGTTATTTCAAAAAACTTTTTCTCATTTTTTACGATTCTTTTTTTATTAATCTCAATCGAAAAAACAAGCGAATCAACATGAGGTTCAGGGACATAGGCATGGCGACTTACTTTATTGATGGTTTTAGCGCCACCTAAGTATTCAATAAAGATGGATATAGGCCCGTATTCTTTACTACCTTTTTTTGCTACTAATCGATCAAATGCTTCTTTTTGCACCATTAAGACCATTTTGCTTATTTTACTATTTTCAATAAGTAACATCTCAATAATCGCGGTCGTAATATAGTAAGGTAAATTACCTATTACCCGTAAAGGATTAGTGTGATTAGAGAATTTATATCTAAGTATGTCTTCATTAATTACGAAAACATTTTCATTTGTAAACTCGCTTTTTAGATGTTCTGCCATAACTGGATCTAGCTCAACTAAATACAAATTGTTTGGCATCTCTGCTAAGTGACTAGATAAAGCACCAAGCCCTGGTCCTATCTCTATAATCTCGTCCCCATCAGAAACTTGAAGTGCTTCAACAATTTTTAAAGCAAGAGCGTCATCGATTAAAAAATTCTGACCATACTTTTTTTCTGCTTTAACATCATAAACTGCAAGTTTATTAATAACATACTCTTTACTAGCAATTGGTTTAGCCATTTGAATTCTCCTTTAGCATTTTCATTATCTCAACTTTTGAAATATTTAATGAATTAATTCTTTTAAGCATTGTCTTTGCATTAGCGTATCCGATATGGAATTTAGCTCCTACAATCAAGCGATTTTTATTTGCTTTACTTTCCCCCGCAAGTCCTAAATCAATCATATCATTCATAGTTAGATTACCTGTCGGATGCTCATCATTAAACATCAAGTTAGACAAAGCTTCTAAGATGTGTTTTTTATCGCATTCCGCGACTCCAACCTTACCTTTTTTTATTGAATTTTTCTTTTCAACATAGGCGTGATAAAGACCAGAAATATTTGCATTTAATATATCGCGAATTCTTTTTCCGGGACTGTCTGGATCAGTCAAAACAATAATCTTCTTTATCATAGATAAAGAGTTCAAATATTCTATTGTTTCACGTGGAACATCTGA
The DNA here is from genome assembly GCA_031556235.1 of Bacilli bacterium. Lineage (GTDB taxonomy): Bacteria > Bacillota_I > Bacilli_A > RFN20 > CAG-826 > JAVBTH01. The sequence continues at coordinate 503,781 of JAVBTH010000001.1, read as the reverse complement.
ACCATTCGTTAAAACAAACTCTGCATCGATAAAAGACTCTAAAAACGCAATATCAGTGCGCCCTTCTACAACAATCACCGCATCTATTTTATTTTTCATATTGTTTCACGTGGAACAACAAATTTCCATTATCCTTGGTACATTTTGCAACTTCTTCAACGCTGATATTTTTTATATTAGCAATCGCCTCCGCAATAAACTGAATATATCCGGGATTGTTCTTTTTCCCACGATGCGGATGCGGAGTTAAATATGGTGAATCTGTCTCAATAAGAAGTTTATCTAATGGTACATTAAAGGCGATTTCTTTAGGTGTTACGGCGTTCAGAAAAGTGACCGGTCCCGCTAAAGAAATATATAAACCTAATTCTAAAAAATTCTTTAACATTTCTTTAGATCCACTATAACAATGCATGACCCCTCCATAATGGGGTTGGTTGTTTTTTAAAATAGTGTAAGTATCTTCCAGTGCATCTCGCGAGTGAATGACAATTGGAAGTTTAAGCTTGTTCGCAAGATTAATTTGTCTAATAAAAAAATCCTTTTGTCTTTCTCTAGCATCTAAATCTTTTATCCAGTAATAATCTAATCCAATTTCTCCAACTGCAACTACTTTATTACTTTTTAACATTCGTTCCAGTTCAGTAAATTCCTGTTCGCTAATCCCATCTATATCACAAGGATGAATTCCTAATGAACAAACTATGTCATCATTAGTAGATGCAATTTTTAAAGCACGCACACTTGACTTATAATCATATCCCACAACATTGAAAAACGAGACTCCCTTATTACGGGCGTCTTTTAAAACTGAATCTAGTTGTTCATATAAACCCTCACTGTTGAGGTGGCAATGTGTATCAAAAAACATTTTATTTACCTACACAAAACCGCGAGAAGATTTCTGCGCTTAAGTCATTATAATTTGTTTCGCCTAGCAACTCCAAAACTGTATTGTAAGCGTTAAGTAAAGAAACACTTATCAAATCTATGGGCAGAGCATTATTTGCATCATCCATTGCTTTTGTTAAGTCACAATTAATTCGATCCAAAAGTCCAATTTGTCGTGCGCTATTAAGTGATGGACTTGAAAAATTTCGTTCACTAAGTCCTAACTCTTGCTTGATTTCATCTATTAAAGCTTTAATGTCGCCGTTTTTAGCCGAAATCATAATTCCGGGGCTAGTCTTTAATTCGCTTTTGTTATAAACCATAATGACTTTTTTATGCTTAACCAACTCAAGGATTTCACTATCCTCTTTTTCAATACCGGTTGTCGCATCTAGAACTAAAATAACTAAATCAGCCTTCGAAATCGCTTTATAAGATTTTTCAATGCCAATGTTTTCAATAATATCATTTGATTTTCGAATGCCCGCTGTATCTAACAAGTGAAGAACAACTCCACCGACATTGACACTTCCTTCAACTATATCTCTAGTAGTTCCTGCAATATCAGTAACTATTGCCTTTTCTTCACTGAGTAAAATATTTAACAATGAGGACTTTCCTACGTTTGGCTTACCAACTATAGCAACTTTAATTCCATCTTTAATAATCTGTCCCATTTTACCATCTTGAATTAAGCTTCTAATTAATAGTTTTAATTTATCGACATCCTTAATGACACGTTGTGCATTAACTTCCTCGATGTCTTGATATTCTGGATAGTCAATATTAACTTCAATCTGACTTAATAAATCCGCTAAGATTGTTTTGATTGGCATTAGTAAAGAAGAAGTCTTGCCCGTTAAACTCATTAACGACAAATCCTTTGCCTCACTTGTCGTGGCGTTAATCGTATCATTGATTGCTTCGGCTTGAATTAAATCAATTTTTTTATTTAAAAATGCCCTTGAACTAAATTCTCCATGTGTCGCCATTCTTGCACCATGTTTTATAGCCAACTCTATTATTTCACTCGTAATTAAAGAGGATCCATGGCACATAATCTCCACAAGATTTTCGCCAGTGAAACTTGCCGGACTTACATAAATATTTACAATAACCTCATCTATATGCCTTTCACCATCTATAATGTTTCCATATAAAATGCTTCTCGATGAAGTATTTTCTACATTTTTACTAAACATTAAAGAGAATATTTGAAAGCATTCTCTACCAGACATACGAATGATAGCGAGTGCAGATTTCATTGGAGCAGTAGCGAGCGCTACAATAGTTTCAAACATATAATCACATCCTTATTTATTTTAACACAAAAATAAAGAACCCGTTAGGGTTCTGTTATTCAACGTATTTAATTGTAATTTGTCTTCTGCGTCCTTCGCCAACGCTTTCAGTTTTGATGTTTGGCATTCCTGCAAGAGCGTTATGGATTATTCTTCTTTCATCAGCAGGCATAGCGTCAAGTGTAACGGTCGCTCTAGTTCTTTGAACTTGGCGAGCTTCTCTGCGCGCGATGCTTTCTACTTTTGAATACTTGCCATCTTTATAATCGTTGATATCAAGCAAAATTCTGAAACGTCTTTTAAATTTTGTCGCAACCGCCAAACGAGTTAATTCATTAAAAGCTTGTAATGTTCTACCGTTTTTACCAATTAATATAGAATTATGCTCAGTGTTAATTTGAATGCGGATAATATCGTCCACTAATGTGGCTTTAGTTTCCGCAGAAATCTCAAACTCAGCAATTCCTTTTTTTAAATAATCTTCAGCAAATTCGATAACATCAGAGAGTTCATAAACGGCAATCTCTGCGCGTTTGGAGAATAGTCCTTTTTTTTCTTCGATAACACTATACATCAATGTCTCGATTGTTTCGTTTGTATCTTTTAACGCTAACGCGATAGCGTCATCTAATGTTTTAGCTGTAAATGTTTTCATTTGTGTCTCCCCATAACCTTTTGCATAACTAAGGTTTGTGTGATTGAAATGAGAGCACCTATTAGCCAATATACTCCCATAGCAGCTGGTAAAGAGAAGCCCATTACGATAATCATAATTAACATAACGTTATTAACCATCTTCATTTGTTTACCTTGAGAATCCGCAGATGGATTCTTGCCGAGTTTGGTGACGTTTTTCTTGCTCTTTTTTGCTTGTATCCATTGTGGCAATTTCATTGATACAAGTTGTGCAACTGACATCAATATAAACAAGATAATTGCTGTAATACATCCAGAAGAAGAGAAGTTCATCATCGTTTGACCTAGACTAGCGTTAAGATTTAAACCTAGAACGCTACCAGATGACATAATTGCTGTTCCTTGTAATGCACCCCACATGGCAATAAACACTGGGAATTGTAAAATCATTACTAGAATTTGTGAGAACGGATTAATTTTATGTTTCTTATAAAGCGCCATCTGTTCTTGTGATAAAGCACTCTTTTCATACTGATTCGTTTGCGAATTAGGATATTTTTGTTGTATCTTATCTAACTCCGGTTTAAGTGCAGTCATCTTTTGCGTTGCCATTGTTGATTTAAATGTTGCCGCAAGGAGAAGTCCTCTAACAATTACCGTTGTGATCAATAAAGCAAGTAATTGTCCCCAACCATTAGCGCCAAACGCAACAGTCAATGAGTTAACTAACAATGAAACTGGATAAACAAGCAACCCTTCGATAATTCCTTTATCCCACGCATCGCCCCATGTTTTTGCTTCAATAGCAATTTGTGTTCCATCTGGGCCATATACACCATCTGTTGGTGTGATACATGCTGTTTTCCCAGACGAAGCTTTTGCTACCGTAGTTTTATAATACTTAATAAAATCCTTATTAGGGCTTTTTGCAATACCAATTGTGTTGTCTAACTTAGCTTCATCAACCCATTTATCAAAGTTGCTCCACATTGTTCTTTTACTACTAGTTTCACCATATTTATTATCTAAAAACATCACATAGCCGTATGTTTTAACGATTTCTTCGTCGGTTTGCTTTGATTCAATGTCTGCTACATAGAAAGATCCCTCTAACTTTGCAACTTCGATCGTTTTCGCATCGACATATGCCCAGAAATCTTCATGAGGCACGTCAACTGTGCTCTTTGCTCCGTCAACAATAGTCTTTCTTTGTTCTGCTGTTCCGTATTGAGCATACCACATTGACGCTTTGTCTTTGTTTGTGCAAAAGTTTGCAGTACAACTGGCTAATAACATTACTGCTCCTGCCGCAGCTGCAAATTTAAATATTTTTTTCATTAATTTTCCTCCTTATTTGATTTTTCCTAAAAGAATTCTTAATTCTGATTCGCTTTTAGAAAAATTAGTTCTGTCATAGTCTTTGCGAACAATAATTACTAAATCTCTTGGTGTTCTCAAATCTACTAGATTTTTTGCCATTGCTCTAATTTGTCGTTTAATTAAATTTCTAACAACAGCGTTTCCTATTTTTTTTGATACCGAGATACCAATACGAGCATTTTGCAGATCGTTATTTTTAACATAAACAATATACATCTCGTTTTTATATATACATCGTAAGTGAATCACTTTTTGGAAATCATCGTGTTTTTTAATCCGATATTTTACCTTTATCACATGATCACTCCTTTTTCTATTGAAAAAACCACCAGCAACAAACACCGGTGGTTGAACTCTACTATGCAGAGAGTACTTTTCTTCCTCTTGCGCGGCGTCTTGCTAGCACTCTACGGCCAGCTGGAGTAGCCATTCTAGCTCTAAATCCGTGAACTGATTGAGTTTTTCTTTTGCTTGGTTGATACGTTCTTTTCATTTTAACACCTCCGTGAAATACATATACGCGTTTCGATTATATGGCTTTTTGCATATATAAGTCAAGACTTATAAGAAAATATGTAAAATATTACCTATTCATTGCTTAATTGCTAGAGTCGCCAAAAATAGGATTCGTCTAAATATTTAACAACCTAGCGGAATATCAATTTTTATTGTGTGGAAAACTATCATTTAAATCGATAAATAGCCGAATTTGAGATTGTGGACATTTATTACGTGTGTGGAAACCATTCCACCTTTTCCACATTTTCCACAAAGAATATAGTTTTCCACATAGTTTTCCACAGCACAATTTTGTGGAAAGTGTGAATAACCAGTTAAATAAGACTTTTTTATGGTATAATTTGTGGAGAAATAAAGAATACTTGAAAATGTCTTAATTTTTATTAACACATATGCTATTATCATAACGAAGCGGAGGTCTTACACGTGACAACAACTAACACTTTGCCTGAACTAAATAAGCTGTGGGCAAGAGTTCTTGATAGACTTTCCTTGTCTATTACTGATAAACATTTATTTGATAGTTTTTTCGGTGAGTCTCGTATCTATAAAATTCAAGGAATTGAAATGATTATTGCGGTTAACTCCGAATTATCTACCGTCCTTATCCAGTCCCAATATATGGGGGTTCTTGCCGCTGCGGTTCACGAAGTAACTGAAAGCGAATTCAAGATATCAATAATCTCTGAACAAAGCATTCCTTCGATAGAAACTGCGAAAGTAGAGGAAAAAAAGAGTTCGTTTTTTGCACACTCAGAAATTAATCCTAAATTTACTTTTGACACTTTTGTTGTCGGTACATCTAATCGTGACGCCTATCAAGCGGCGTTAATGATTGCATCAAATCCTGGTAAATATTATAACCCTTTATTCATTTATTCTCAGTCTGGTTTAGGAAAAACACATCTCCTGCACGCAATAGGCAATTATGTAAAAAAGAATTCGCCAAGAAGTAAAGTTTTGTACATATCCACTGATGACTTTGTGGATGAATATATAAGATATGTTCGCGGAGATAAAGATAAAGAAGATCTAAAGGAATTCTTTAAATCTGTCGACGTTTTACTCGTTGATGATATTCAGTTTTTAGCTGATAAAACTAAGACTGAAGAAATGTTTTTCTTTATCTTCAATGCTTTAGTTAACAGCAACAAACAAATCGTTTTAACAAGTGATAGACATCCTAGCGAATTAAAAGGATTAGAAGATCGCTTAGTAACTAGGTTTAGTTCTGGTCTCAACACAAACATTTCACGTCCAGACACCCCTACTCTTATTGCTATTTTAAAGAAAAAAATCGAAGCTAATGGCTTAGAATTAGATAAATTTGACGAAGATGTCATTACTTTCTTTGCTGAACGTTTTTCTAACAACGTTCGCGAACTAGAAGGTGCACTTAATCGCTTGATTTTCTACACAATAAATATGAAACAATCTCAACACGTCGACTTAAACTTAGCGTTAGAATCCGTAGAGAGTCTCATTGATTCAAAAACCGCACGCAAAAAACTCGACGAAGTTAGAATCCTTAACACAGTTGCTGACTATTACAACCTTACTCCTTCTCAACTAACAGGTAAAATTCGAACTAGTCAAATATCTCTAGCTCGTCACATCGCAATTTATTTGTGCCGTTACCAACTCGACCTTCCTTTTGCAAAAATCGGTCAAGTCTTCGGTGGTAAAGACCACTCAACAATTATGAGTGCGGTAAAAAAAGTGGAGAAAGAGTTGAAAACTGATGTAAATATGCAAACTGCTTTAACTGAATTAAAAAAGAGATTAACTTCGTAATTTGCGAAGTTTTTCTATTTATATATCTAGTATAAAATGTTATAATTAGAAGAGTTGGTAGTAAAAGTTGAGTTTTCCACAGTTTACACACCCCTTATTACTATTATTATTCTTTAGGAGGATAAAATAAATGAGATTTACAATTATTCGAGAACCCTTTTTAAAAGGCTTATTAGTTGCTTCTAAAGCAATTGGAAGCAAGTCGCCAATCCCTGTAATGTCTAATGTTAAATTAGATTTATCAAACAAAGGATTGACCATCACAGGAAGTAATGCAGAATTAACTATTGAGACAATAATTCCTTTTAAGCAAGGCGATAAAGAATTAATAAGAGATGTCACGATGGGAGCAACTTTAATCGCTAACAAATATATTACCGAAATAACAAGAAGGTTAGAAGGTGAAGAACTAACAATCGAGGTTATTGATAATACAATAGTTAAAGTAAGTGATGGAAAATCGGACTTTACGTTAAACTCTATTAAAGTTGATGAATATCCAGATGTTGATATGAAAACAAATGGTATTGATGTGGTTGTTGGTGGAGAAGAGTTTAAAACCCTTGTCGATCAAACTGCATTCGCAGCATCAAATAAAGATCAAAGACCAATTTTAACTGCACTTAATTTAGAAATTCGTGAAGGTGAATTGAACGCTACCGCAACAGATAGCGCGAGATTAGCAAGAAAAACACTTAAAATTAGCGGCACAAGCGTAATTACCGCAAACATTCCGGCCTCTGTTGTTATAGAAGTTAGTAGATTAATTGAAAATAATACATCAGTGCAAATTGCTATTGATGAAAAAAAAGCTGTTTTTATTATCGATAACACGGTAGTTTCATCACGACTTATCAATGGTGAATATCCTAACACTAAAAATATAGTGCCAAGAGGATTTTCCTACTATCTAGAAGCAAATGCGCAAGAATTAATTTCGGCGATGGAACGTGTCTCGTTACTTTCAGTTGAGCGTGAAAATGTTATCAAGCTAACAGTGAGCGACGAAGGTGTCGAGGTATCCGCAAAATCATCACAAATTGGATCCGCTGTAGAAAAGATAAATGCATATCAATATACAGGAGAAAGACTTGAAATTTCTTTTAACGCAATGTATGTGATGCAGGCGATCCGTGCAATCAGAAGTGAAGAGGTAACACTAGCGTTTTTAGGGGAAATGAAGCCGTTTGTTATCAAAAACGTCAAAGATGATTCGCTTGTACAATTAGTGACGCCAGTTAGAACTTATTAGCCGTTAAATTGAGAATTTAAATAAAAGAAATCAAAGGAATATATATATTCCTTTTTTTATTGAAAAATGTTATAATCTTCATATGTAGTTTGAAAGGGACAAAACACCTGAAATATGAAGAAAATTACGATAACAACCGAATATGTCACGTTAGGGCAATTTTTGAAACTTGCCAACCTCATCGGATCTGGTGGAGAGGCGAAGTTTTTTTTGTCTAAGCACGAAATACTCGTTGATGGAGTCGTTGACAACAGACGGGGACGTAAGTTATATTCGGGTGCAAAAATTGAAATTCAAAAAGACCACTACATCATTGAAAGAATATGATTATCGAAACGCTGAAGCTAAAAAACTTTAGAAATTATGAAACAGTCGAAATGACGTTTACTAAAGGACTTAACTTCATCTGCGGATTAAACGGCGCAGGGAAAACAAATATTGTCGAAGCAATCCATTATCTTTCGTTGGCAAGATCATTCAGAAGTCAGAATTCTAATGATTTGATCCGATATGGCGAATCCTTTGGTGCGATAGAAGCAAACATAAAGCGAGATACTCAATCACACAACGTTAGAATAGTGATTAGTGAAGACAAACGTTCAATATCTATCAACCAAAAAGAGATTAAAAAGATTTCTGAACTATCGGAAATAGTTAATGTAATTGTCTTTGAGCCAAGAGACGTAGGAATATTTCAAGCGATTCCGAAAATTCGAAGAAATTACATGGATGTGTCGATTGCTAAAAACTCTCGTATATATTTGCAAGTAATGAGCGATTATGAAAAACTTCTAGCAGAGCGCAACGAAATCTTGAAAAGTAATCAAGTGAATCGAGAACACTTAGATATTGTTACACAGCAAATGATTGAGCTTAGTTATGAAATTGTGACGCATAGAGCTAAATTCATCAAAGATTTAGAACCAACAATTAACAAAGTGATTAAGAATATTAGCGAAAAACAAAGAGTAATTGCATTGACGTATAACTCGTTTGTTGAAGCAAATAGTAAAGCGCAATTCTTAGAATCAGCAAAAAACGCGTTTGCAAAGGCGCTAGAAAACGATTTAAAGCGCAGGGTCACAACTATCGGGGTACACCGAGAAGACTTCTCTACGGCGTTGAATAACAAGAATTTAGCAGCGTTTGGTTCGCAAGGTGAAAAAAGAATATCTGCCCTTGCACTAAAAGTAGCACCTTACTTTTTAGTAGGTGACAAAGAAAACCGGCCAATTGTTGTTCTGGATGATGTGTTGTCGGAGTTAGATGAAGAACATGCGGAGAGATTATTGAAGTTTTTTGAAAAGTTTGAGCAAGTGTTTATAACGGGGACAAAGATTGAGATTACAAATGCTTCGACATACGAAGTGTTGGATAGAAATGTAAGGAGGATCTCTTATGGAAGATAAATCTAAAGAAATTGAGGAATTGGAAAAAGCCTCAGAAGATTATACTGAAAAGAATATTCAAGTTCTTGAAGGATTAGAAGCGGTTCGTAAACGTCCGGGTATGTATATAGGTACAACTTCATCGGCTGGACTTCATCATTTAGTCTGGGAGATTGTTGACAACGCGATTGATGAAGCGTTGGCGGGATTTTGCACAACTGTAACTGTTCGAATTAATGAAGGTGATTCAATAACGGTTGAAGATGATGGTAGAGGTATTCCTGTCGGTATAGTTGGTAAAACAGGAGTTTCTGCGGTTGAAACAGTTTATACAGTGTTGCACGCTGGTGGAAAATTTGGCGAAGGCGGCGGATATAAAGTTTCGGGCGGACTTCACGGAGTTGGAGCGTCGGTTGTTAATGCTTTGAGTGAATGGTTAGAAGTAGTCGTTCATAAAGAAGGCGGTATCCACAGGATGAGGTTTACAAATGGTGGACACGTTGAAAACCATTTGGAACGTATCGGTGAAGCAAGTGATACTGGAACTAAAGTTACCTTTAAACCAGATCCAACAATATTTACAGAATCAACTGTTTTTGATTATGAAATCATAAGAGATAGATTAAGACAAATGGCTTTTCTCAACAGAGGTGTACGGATTGTTGTCCGCGATCAACGTCAGAGTGAAGTTGTTGAAGAAATCTTTCATTACGAAGGTGGTATTAGCGAATACGTTCGCTATTTAAATCAAAATAAGACACCAATTATGGAAGAAGTTATTTATTGTGAAGGAATCGAAACAGGTATCGTGATAGAGGTGGCAATGCAATATAACGATGGATACTCATCTAACGTTTATTCATTCTGCAATAACATCAATACGCACGAGGGTGGAACACACGAAGAAGGGTTTAGAATGGCTTTGACTCGTGTTATTAACACTTACGCGAAGGCAAATAAATTCCTTAAAGAAAACGATGAAAATCTAACAAATGATGACGTTAGAGAAGGTTTGACGGCAATTGTGTCTGTTAAGCATCCTAACCCTCAATACGAAGGACAAACCAAAACAAAATTAGGTAACTCTGAAGTTCGTAAGATAGTTTCTTCGGTTGTTGGAGAACAATTCACACGGTTTTTGTCAGAAAATCCTAAAGTCTCAAAGATTGTTATGGATAAAGTTTTGCTTGCGGCAAATGCGCGCATGGCCGCTCGTAACGCAAGAGAAGCAACTAGAAGAAAAGGCGCGTTAGATATTACTTCTTTACCTGGTAAACTTAGCGATTGCGCATCAAAAGATGCGAGTAAATGCGAATTATATATTGTTGAAGGAAATTCTGCTGGTGGATCCGCAAAAAATGGTCGCGATCGTGAAACACAAGCTATTCTTCCTTTAAGAGGAAAAATCCTCAACGTTGAGAAAGCGCAAACTAAACGCATTTTTGCGAACGCTGAAATTGGTAATATGATTATTGCGATTGGCGGCGGATTTGGCAATGAATTTGATGTTAGTAAAATAAGATATCACAAAATTGTTATTATGACTGATGCTGACGTAGATGGATCTCATATTAGAATTCTGTTATTAACTTTCTTCTATAGATTTATGAAACCGTTAATTGAAGAAGGATACGTTTATATCGCACAACCTCCTTTATTTAAAGTGAGCTACCGTCAAAAGCACTATTATTGCTATAACGATGAGCAACTAGAGATATTAAAATCTAAAATGCCAGCAGGTGCTAAATTAGATATTCAAAGATATAAAGGTCTTGGAGAAATGGATGCAGATCAATTATGGGAAACCACCATGGATCCATCATGCCGTAAAATGATGAGAGTATCACTTAATGATGCGATTGAAGCCGATATGGTATTTGATTCGTTGATGGGTGAAAAAGTAGAACCAAGAAAAGAATTTATTAGCAAATACGCTAAATTCGTTAAGAATTTGGACGTATAGAAAGGAGCGATGAATTATGGCAGACGAAAAGAAATTTGATGAAGATGAGATTGAAGAACTCGAAGAAGAACTTGAAAAAGTTGAAGTTGAAGACGAAGAATTAACCGATGAAGATGAAGCCAAATTACTAGATATTGAAGAAGGAATCGTTCCTGGGCTTGTTGATATAAATATTACGCAAGAAGTAAAGAATTCGTTTTTAGATTACGCGATGTCAGTTATCGTTTCGCGTGCAATTCCTGATATTCGCGACGGATTGAAACCAGTTCACCGTAGAATTATCTATGGAATGAATGAATTAGGAATGCAACCAAATAAACCATACAAGAAATGTGCTCGTATTGTTGGAGATGTCATGGGTAAATATCACCCACACGGCGACTCCGCAATTTATTCGACATTAGTTCGGTTGGCACAACCTTTCTCAATTAGATATACCCTTGTTGATGGACATGGTAACTTTGGCTCAGTAGATGGTGACGAAGCTGCCGCGATGCGGTATACAGAAGCACGCATGAGTAAAATTGCCCTTGAAATGGTAAGAGATATTAAAGAGAATACTGTTGATTTTATGGATAACTATGATGGGCAAGAGAAAGAACCAGTAGTTTTACCAGCTAGATTTCCTAATTTATTAGTAAACGGTAGTGCTGGTATTGCGGTAGGTATGGCTACAAATATTCCTCCACATAACTTAAACGAAGTAATAAACGCAGTCAAAGCTGTGGCAGCAAACCCTGATATTACTCCATTAGAAATTATGTCTGAACACTTGTTTGGTCCTGATTTTCCAACTGGAGGAACAATTCTAGGCCGTGGCGGAATTAAAAAAGCGTATGAAACAGGAACTGGTTCAATCGTTTTACGTTCGAAGAGCGAAATAACTGAACTTGCGAATGGAAAAAAACGCATTATTATTAATGAAATTCCATATCAAGTTAATAAAGCTCTGATGATTGAAAATATTGCAAGATTAGTTAGAGATAAAGAAATTGAAGGTATTACTGATATTCGCGATGAATCTAACAAAGAAGGAATTCGCGTTGTTATAGAATTAAGACGCGATATAATTCCAGAAGTTATATTGAATAAGTTATATAAAATGACACAATTACAAGTTTCGTATGGCATTATTATGCTCTCACTAATTAAAGGAGAGCCAAAAGTATTGCCAATCACGGATGTTTTAAAGTGTTATTTAGATCATCAAATTGAAGTTGTGACTAGACGTACACAAACTTTGCTTAAAAAAGCTGAAGACGCATGTCATATCTTAAATGGATTAATGATAGCAATTGATAACATTGATGAAGTCGTGGAGATAATTAAATCATCCTCACAACAAGATGTAGCAAGATCTAGACTAATTGAAAGATTCGCAATTTCAGAAATCCAAGCTAAAGAAATCTTAGATATGCGTTTAGGAAAACTCGTCGGATTAGAGAAAGATAAACTTCTCAACGAAATCAAGCGGTTGAGTGAAGATATTGAAAGATATAAGACGCTTTTAAGTAGTAAAGAAAATATAGTTACGCTGATAGTTTCTGAACTTGATGAAGTCGCGGCTAAATTTGGCGATGAAAGAAGAACAGAGATATCAAACGATATTTCGGTTATTGAAGATGAAGATTTGATTCCTGAAGAGGAAGTAGTAATTACACTTACCACAAACGGATATATTAAACGTTTAGCTCCAGATACATTTAGAACACAAAATCGTGGTGGAAGAGGAGTTAAAGGGATGTCGACGAACGAAGATGATGTCGTTAGCATTCTTTTACACACAAAAACCCATACAGATTTGCTCTTCTTTACTAATTTAGGTAAAGTATATCGCATTCGTGGTTACCAAGTGCCAGTGTATTCAAGAACTGGAAAAGGATTACCGGTAGTTAACTTATTAAGTTTAGATAAAGATGAAAGAGTTATGTCAATTATTTCAGTGGACGAATATCTAGAAGAACACAGTCTTTTATTTGTTACTGAATGCGGTGTGGTTAAAAGAACAGCATTAAAAGAGTTTGCTTCAATCAGACAAAACGGAAAGATTGCCATATCACTAAGAGAAGACGATGTCTTGCTTGATGTAAAACATACAGATGGTAATGCCTTAATTGGAATTGCCTCCAGCAAAGGAAAAATGGTTAAGTTCAACGAAAAAGACGTCCGTGTGATGGGTAGAACCGCTAGCGGAGTTCGCGGTATGAATGTTGATGGCGCTAAAGTTGTTGGCGTTACAACTTCACTTGAAGGAGAGCAAGTTTTAGTAGTCACTGAAAACGGCTATGGTAAAAAGTCATTATTTGCTGATTATCGTTTGACCTCAAGAGGAACTAAAGGTGTCATCACTGTTAACGCTACTGAAAAAACTGGTAAGCTTGTCGCAGTAAGAGCGGTAAGTGGTGAAGAAGATTTAATGGTTATCACTAAAGCAGGCGTTGTTATCAGAATTTCTTTAAATCAAGTAAATGTCGCGGGTAGAAATACCCAAGGCGTTAGAATTATTCGTCTTGATGAAGAACAAAGAGTTTCTTCAATTGCAGTTGTAAATCCGCAAGAAATTGAAGAATTTGTCGACGGAGAGTAAAGATGAAAGTCTTGTTATATTTTAAACAAGATGAAAAAAAATACTATGAAAGCGCGCGTTTGTGGCAAAATTTGTCGCAAGCATGCGCTTTTTCTGGTTTAGAATATACACATGATCTAAATGACGATTTTGACGTTGCTCATTTTGTTTCAACAGAACATGAGTTTAGCGTGGACCATTTAAAAGCCAATAAAACGCCAGTCGTTATTTCTGTTCTTTACACCGAAAGTGATTATAACGGTATTTTGATAAAGAAAAATGAAATGTATGAGATAAAATCAAAGGCGAAAAGAGTATTAAACAAAGCTAATTTGGTTCTAGTGCCAAGCGAGATGGCAAGAATAATTTTGAAACACAATGGTGTCGAGACTCCGATAAAAGTATTAAATGATGGAGTTAACCTAGATAGATTTACTGTAAACAACTTGGAAATGTCGTTGTTTTTAAGATATTTTGAGATTAAGAATAACAACCCTATAGTCCTATCAACAGGAAAATATGAAGAAAGCGCCGGAATAAGAGATTTTTATGAATTGGCAAGAAAGTTACCGGATATTAATTTTTTCTGGTTTGGAAAATTTACATTAAAAACCAAAAGAAATATTCGTAGCTTGATTAAAAATGCGCCCAAAAATTTAAAATTTCAAAACATCGTCGATGAAAACATATATTTATCAGCATTGCTAAACGCAGAAGCGTATTGTGTTTTAGGATCTAAGTTAGTAGGAACTGTTACTATCTTGGATGCTTTAGCGTCTAATTGTGTGATTTTTGCAAAAGAAAGCACTTTGCTCATTGATGCGATCAGTAATAATAAAGTTACGATTAATTGTAAGAAAACTGAGGACATGGTGTTGGGATTAACTCAGTTACGGGACTTTGATAAAAAAATAAATCAAAAGGAAATCTCACTTATCATCACTGAATTTTCTATTGAGACTTTAGGAAAAAATCTTAAAGCAATCTATGAACTGGTTAAAAACGCTAATTAAATAAGAAGTGGGTCAGTGTAAATATAAAAATATCATGAATATTAATGCCCGCTATTGCAAAAAATAATATAAAACATTAATATATTACTATCTCAACAATTTGGGCAAAAGATTTGAAAAGTATTTAGAGAGTTGCGCATGGTGAAAAGCAATAACTTTAATAGAATCCCTTCCACCCATTAGAGAAAACTTAATCGTTTCGCTTGCCAGCGTTATTTGGCACTAAAGATATGCAAATCGTGCATAATTTGGGTGGCACCACGGTAATTTACGTCCCATGCTGGACGTTTTTTTATTTTAAAGGAGAAATACATATGTTAGACATTAAATTATTAAGAGAAGATTTAGAAGGTGTTATTCGTAAACTCAATCGTCGTAACGGGAATTTTGATTACCTTCGCGAGATTAAAGAACTTGATGAAAGACGTCGTACCTTAATTGTTGAAGGAGATAAACTTAAAAATTTTAGAAATGAACAATCAAAAATGATTGGAGTTTTAAAAGCGAAAAAAGAACCCGTTGAACATTTATTCGATGAAATCAACAAATCTGCCGATAAGATTGCATTAATTGACGGCCAAATCGCAGAAATTGACGAAAAAACATATAACTTATTAGCGACTACTCCAAATATGCCCGCTGAAGACTTACCAGACGGCAAAGATGAAAATGCAAATCGTGAAGAGCGCAAATGGGGAACTCCTCGCGTATTTAATTTTACACCTAAAGCTCATTGGGACTTGGGGACAGATTTAGAGATGTTTGATTTTGAACGTGCCGCTAAAGTTTCAGGAGCTCGTTTTACTGTCTATAAAGGATTAATCGCTAAACTTGAAAGAGCGGTGGCTAACTTTATGCTTGATGTTCATACTGAAGAACATGGATATATTGAAGTTTTACCACCTTATATGGTGACAGCAAGATCAATGTTTTCAACTGGTCAATTACCAAAATTTAAAGAAGATGCTTATAAAGTAGAAAATGGCGATTACTATTTAGTTCCAACCGCCGAGGTGCCTGTTACAAATTTACATCGCGATGAAATTTTAAATATGGACCAATTACCAATAAAATACGTAGCATATTCCTCGTGCTTTAGAGCGGAAGCTGGGAGTGCCGGACGTGATACTCGTGGTATAATAAGACAACATCAATTTCAAAAAGTGGAATTAGTGAAGTTTGTTACTCCTGAAACAGGTTGGGAAGAATTAGAGGCTTTAACTTTAGATGCGGAAAAAATTCTTCAAAAACTAGGTTTGCCTTATCGTACAGTTTGTTTATGTACGGGAGATATTGGGTTCTCTAGTGCTAAAACATACGATCTTGAAGTGTGGCTACCAGCATATAATGCTTATAAAGAAATCTCTTCGTGTTCGTGCTTTACTGATTATCAAGCACGTCGCGGAAATATTAAGTTTAAGAGAAATAAAGACGCGAAAGCTGAATTAGTTTACACGCTTAATGGTTCTGGCCTTGCTGTAGGAAGAACAGTGGCTGCGATTATGGAAAATTTCCAAAATGAAGATGGAAGTATTAATGTCCCTGAAGTTTTGCAAAAGTATATGGGTGTTAAAGTCATAAAAAGATAAAGTTAGTGATAAAGATTTAAAAATTATGTTATAATATATTTGCCATTGCGATGGAAGAGTGCGAACCAGGTCAGGACAGGAATGTAGCAGCCTTAAGCAACCGATTCATGTGCAATGGTTTTTTTAAGAGGTAAAAGCATGATAAATGATGAAAAATATATGAAATTAGCACTTCTTGAAGCTGAAAAAAGCGCTAATAAGGATGAAGTGCCAGTTGGAGCAATTATTGTACATGAAGGTAAAGTTATTGCTAAAGCGCATAATCTAAGAGAAACCTATAGTGACCCTACCGCTCACGCGGAAATTATTGCTATTAGGAAGGCATGCAAAAAAAAGAAATCATGGAGACTTGAAGGTGCGACAATTTACGTGACATTAGAGCCATGTTCAATGTGTGCGGGAGCAATTCTCTGGGCTAGAATTGAACGAGTTGTTTTTGGTGCTTATGATCCTAAAGGTGGAGCACTAGGTTCATCTTATAATTTATATGAGCAAAAGAATCTCAATCACTATCCAAATATTACCAGTGGAGTCCTAGACCAAGAAGCTAGTGAGCAACTGAAGAAGTTTTTTCAAAACAAGCGCAAATAGGGTATATTTGTGCTTTTTCTTTGCCATAATAACTATGGTGATGTAAAAATGAAGTGGCTATTTAAAACTGTGCGAATTTTAGCCTCAGCAATTCTTGTAACTGGAATTGTTGTTTTAGTTGTTATTGTTTTAAACAATGATCCTGTAGAAAAACCTACATTAGATACGATTAATGTTGATGGGATAGAAATAAAAAGTAACAAAAGCAATCGAGGTATTACTTATTATTGTTACTTAGAAGAAGAACTACAAAAAAATAAAATGATAACAATAGGCTTTTCTTTGTTGGATATGCAAAATGAAATGATTTATATAACATTTGAAAATCCTAAAGCAATCGCGCTTGTAACAGTTTCAACTGATTACATGGCAACGCTTATTCTTAGTGAAAAAATTTAATATTTAAAATGTTTAAGAAGCAAGATACTAGTTGCTTCTTTTTTTATCAAATAGTAAATCTAGTAATTTGAACTGCAAAAAATATGGGGTTTATGCGGTTTAGCAATAAAAGACAGAATAATTTCATTGACATATCATAGAATTGATAGTAAAATACCATAAACATAGTCAAATCTTGACTACGTACTTTATTATTTAAGGAGGACAAACACATGAATAAAAAAGTCGCTGTAGCTGCTGCATCGTTAGTATTAGCAGCCTTAGTCGTCGGATGCGGAGAAAAAAAGCCTTCAACATCAGAACCAGATTCTGTTGCAGGGTCAATTTCAAATTCGGGTAGCGTCTCACAACCAGACTCTATTTCAACATCAACTTCAACATCAAATTCAACTTCTACTGGAGGAGAATTGACAATTAAGCAACAATTTGATGCAATTACAAATTTCCAAGGAGGATTGAATCAAACTCAATTTTTCTCGAAAACACTTCAAATTGCAAAAACTTCTAAGAACGCTAAAACAAGAGTTCGTGAAGTTCATTATGAAGAAGGACCAGTAGGCCCAACTTTTGGTATGGAAAATGACACTGGTTATACCAAATATGATAGTGTTGGCACATGCAAATTATATGGTGCAAACGACATTATCGATTGCGGAATCGCAAGTGAAACTCTTACCTCTAAATCGGACATTCCAACCATTGGAAACGATGTCCAACAAACGTTTGTTCAAGACGGCTTTGTCTATAGCATCGTTGATGATGGATCAGGAACATACAAAGTCCCAGCCAATTATCGCTATTTCTATGAAACGGCAAGTGGCAAGACCAGCGCAGATTATGTTAACTTTACTTTAAATGCTAACACTTTCTCTTCACTCGAGTACTTGTTAATTCAACACTTTGCTTCTGCAGCATATGATGCAACAACAGAAAAGTACTTTACAGTTGTAAAAGATGGTATTACCACTATAACTTACTGGATGTACGAAGAATATACTGCTCCATACGTCGGACAATCACAAACCGTTAAGGTTTCTGCTTCATTTGACGAAACTAATAACTTAGTTGGTGCTTTTTACGAAAATGAGTACTGGTTCTATGGTGCAACAGTTTATAGCCAAACCGTTGGTTACTCCTTTGCATATGTTGAACATGGCGCATTTGAAGGTGTACAATTAAATCCAACTAACTATATGGATTTAGGAACACTCATTCCAGAAGTTGAACCTGGTGAGCATCATGAAGAAGCCGAAGATTTACTTGCTTTAATCACAGGTGCAAAAAATGGAGAAATTGCTTACGCACAAGCAACATCTTCATATGTTGAATCATTTGAATTAAACGAAATGAGTTCGACAAGAACTTATAAAGAACAAACTGTATTAACTACTCTTTATAGTGACAATGTTATCGTCCAAGACGTTTCTGGTTCCACCCAAGATGATGACTACGCTTATGGTGTCCAAGTAACCGCAGATGCCGATAATATTTACGCTATCATCACAGATGATCCAGTTAAAGGCAATTACAAGACTGTTACTCCATTAGGAGGAGCGTCTGCTGAAGAAGTATTCAATATTTCTGAATCTGGAATTATTGATGCTGCTAATGAATTTATTACCCTTGCCGGAGAGGGCGATGAACTAACCTACGCAATTACCGCTGGTATTGCAACAATCGATAACTACACTCCAGCTGAAGGAAGCGAACTTGTTTATATTATGATGCAAGCTGCAGAACAACAATTTGAAGATGGACAATATATGTATGTTGGACATATGTATACCATTGAAATCTGTGCTGAAATTGCACGTGATGAAAACGGAGATGCAACCGAAGTTAAGATTATTTACTCTTACTTCCTTGATGATATGCAATATGACTGGGAAACCTATGCTGTTGAAGAAATCTACAACGAATACGGCTACGAAGTTGTTGGCGCTGCTGCCGATGATGCAAGTTATGTTGTCTTAGATCCAAAAGACTTTACTGAATTAGCCTAGTAGTTACAAAACAAACTAAGGATTCTAGTGAAAACTAGAATCCTTTTTAATTGTAAAATTAGCGAAAAATGTATATGATATATACATAACTATAAAAGGTGTGTGTAAAATGCGCAAGACTTCCAAAAAAGTATTAAGCAGTGACGCGATTAGATTTGAGGTCAAATCTAGTGAGGGTCTTTCGTATGAACAAGTTGAAGAACGAGTTAGCCAAGGGTTAACGAATAAAACTAAAAAAAGATATTCGAAATCTTACTGGGAAATTATTGTTGGTAATGTTTTTACGTTTTTTAATATTTTGCTATTTATTATTGCGGGAGCCCAAATTGCCGTTGGATATTTTGAGGGTTCCTTTTTTCTTTTAATTTTATTCTCTAATATGTTTTTTGGTTTATTTCAAGACATAAAAGCTAAGAAAACAATGGAAAAACTTCGTTTAGTAACTTCTCCAAGCGCGCAAGTAATAAGAGAGTCTAAGGAAATTACTATCAAAGCATCAGAAGTCGTTCTTGATGATGTCATATCTTTATGTACAGGTAAGCAAATTTGTGCAGATAGCGTAGTTCTTGAGGGTAAGATTGAAGTTAATGAATCAATGTTAACTGGTGAGTCTATTGCGGTAAAAAAAGAAGCGGGCGATAAGTTGTTTGCGGGATCTTTTGTCGTTTCCGGAAAAGCTTTCGCACAAACTCAAGCAGTCGGTGTTGAGAATTATATTGAACAGTTACAAAGTAAAGCAAAAACATTTAAAAGACCAAAATCAGAGTTATTAAGATCGATGAATTATATCTTTAAAATTATTAGTTACTTTATTGTTCCACTTGGAATCGGGATTGCTTTTGTTAATTATAAGCAAGTACCTGATATTGCTGAAGTTGTCAAATATACTTCTGGGGCATTAATAGGAATGATTCCTTCAGGAATGTTTCTTTTAACCTCAATGACGTTATCGGTTGGTTTTTTAAGATTGGTAAAAAGAAAGACATTAGCTCAGGAGTTATATAGTATTGAAATGCTAGCAAGAGTTAATATAATTTGTTTTGATAAAACAGGAACTTTGACTGATGGCACGATGAATGTTAAAGAAACTAAAATATTGCCTGATTTTGAAGGAATAGAAATAAATGAAGTGATGGGTTCGTTTTTAAGCGCGACAGCCGATGAAAACCAAACTGCAAACGCACTAAAAGCATCATATCCATTAAATAATGCATACAAGTCTAAAACAGTCATCCCGTTCTCTAGTGAGCGTAAATATAGTGCTGTCACCTTTACTGAAAAAGGAACATTTATTCTAGGTGCTCCGGAATTTGTTTGTTCAAAAATTGAAAAAAGTGTTGATGAATTTATTAAAAATGCAGCATCTAGAGGGCTTCGTGTCTTGCTATTAGCTTATAGTAAAGAAGAAATAAAAAATGATATAGTCCCCAAAAAGGTTGATCCAGTTGCATTGTTTGTTATTCAAGACCACATTCGTGAAGAAGCTTATGACACAATTGCTTGGTTTAAAAATAATGATGTCAAGATTAAAATTATTTCTGGAGATAATCCAATTACGGTTTCTGAGATTGCTAAGCAGTGTGGCGTCGATGAAGCGGATAAATATATTAACCTCGAAGGAATGAGCAATGAAGAAGTAGCGGAAATTGTTGACCAGTATATCGTTTTTGGACGAGTTAGTCCAGATCAAAAAGCCGTGATTGTGCAGACATTACGTGAACGAAAAAATGTCGTA
Organism: Bacilli bacterium; assembly: GCA_031556235.1. GTDB lineage: Bacteria > Bacillota_I > Bacilli_A > RFN20 > CAG-826 > JAVBTH01. The sequence continues at coordinate 482,761 of JAVBTH010000001.1, read as the reverse complement.
GCAATGACAGGTGATGGTGTAAACGACATTCTAGCCTTAAAACATGCTGATTGTTCGGTAGCTATGGCATCAGGAAGTGAAGCAACACAAAGTGTGAGTCACCTAGTATTGCTTGATTCGAATTTTGCAAATATGCCGCGAGTTGTTGAAGAAGGACGAAGAGTAATCAACAATTTACAAAACACAGCGTCGCTATTTTTAGTTAAGACTACTTTTACAGTGTTATTGTCGATAGTATTCCTGATAGCGGGTCTAGTTTCTAGAACCGGATCAGAAAATCAATATCCCTTTGTTTCAGGAAATCTCTATATTTGGGAAATAGGTGCGATTGGAGTTGCATCATTCTTCCTAGCTTTACAACCAAATACGCGAAGGATTAATGGTGGATTTGTTGATAACGTTGTCTCAAAAGCAATTCCAGGCGGGTTAGTAATTCTTGTTTCTGTATGCATTGCTTTTGCTTTACAATTTATACCAAATATTACAGGAGTTACAAACAGTGATATTGCAGTAACTATTTCTGTGTTTGTCATGAGTTTTATGGGGTTTGTTGTCTTGTTTAGAATATGTATGCCTTTTAATAGATTTAGAGTATTTCTATTTTCTACAGTCTTAATATTAACGATTATTTGCACAATTGTTGTGCAACTCTTGTATTATAATGGAATACTTAAGCTTAATCTCTTAGCCATATATCCTGAGTTATTGAAACCTATCACGGTCGTTATTGGGGTTTGCATATGTCTTGTAGCAATACCACTTTATATTTGGTTTGAAAGAATATTCACTAAATATGTATTGAACAGAAGAAAGAACATGAGGTAAGAATATGATAAAAATCTCTAAAGAAGTTGAAAATGCTTTAGCAAATAATATTCCTGTAGTGGCATTAGAATCCACAATTATTTCACACGGAATGCCATACCCTAAAAATGTTGAAACTGCATTAAGAGTTGAAAAAGAAGTCCGTGAACATGGTGCGATTCCTGCGACAATTGGAATTATTGATGGTGTTGGCATAATTGGTATGAGTCCAGAACAAATTGAAGAGTTCGGTAAGCGCAAAGGAATTCTTAAAGTATCGAGACGCGATTTGCCAGTAATTATAGCTGGCAAGCTTTGGGGGGCCACGACCGTTGCGACGACTATGATTCTTGCAAGAGAAGCAGGAATCGAAGTCTTTGTTACCGGCGGTATTGGTGGGGTTCACCGTAAAGCTGAAGTAACTTTTGATATATCTGCAGATTTAATGGAACTAGCGAATACAGATGTTACAGTAGTTTGCGCTGGGGCTAAGGCAATATTAGATTTACCACTTACGCTTGAGTATTTAGAGACACATGGCGTACCAGTTCTTGGCTATAAAACCGAAGAACTTCCCGATTTTTATACAAGACATAGTGGATTGAAAGTTGATTATGCAATTCAAAGTGCTCATGAAGCTGCAGAGATTATAAAAGCAAAAAGAGATGCTAAACTTAAAGGTGGCATCGTTATTGCTAATCCAATTGAAGAAAAATACGCAATGAAACAAGATGTAATTGATAAAGCTATCGCTGAGGCACTCGTGGAGATGGAAAAATTAGGAATTCATGGTAAAGAATCCACGCCTTTCTTATTAGCAAAAATTACTGAGTTGACAGGTGGAGACTCATTAGAGTCAAACATACAATTAGTTTTAAATAACGCAAGAGTAGGAGCCGAGATTGCTAAAGAATTCTGTAATATGAAGAGGTGATAAAATGAAAACTGAAGTTAGGCTTGGGGAAGCATTAAAAAAGTTAATGAGTAAAGAATCACTAGATACTATTACAGTAAAAAGACTTAGCGAACTATGCAAAATCAATCGCCAAACTTTCTATTATCATTTCCGTGATATTTATGATTTACTAACCTGGGTATATTTAAACGAATCGATTAAAGAACTGGAAATTGCGCGAGATTTTAAAGATGCACTTCAAGTTGCTTTTGATTATATTAAAAAAAATACATCGTTTGTCAAAGGAACGCTTGATAGTGCCGGACATGATTTATTCTTTGATTTTATTTACAGTGCGATTTATAGATTTGAAATGAATTTTGCTAGTAGGCTAGATGCGAAATCGCAACTATCTAGTGAAGAAAAAAGATTTGTTGCAGCGTACTTTGCTTCGAGTGCGACAAGTATGATAGTTAAATGGGCAGAAAGCGATATGAAGGAAGATAGCGGATTAATTATTAATCGATTGTCATCATTACAAAGAGTTGCATCAATCGATTTAATTTCTGAAATGATTAAGAACCGGGGTGGCAGCATTGAATGATTTTGACTATATTTCTCCAACAAGAATTATTTTTGGAAAGAGCAAAGAACTCGAAATTGCTAATGTTTTAAATGAATACAAAGTAAAAAAAGTCTTAATTCATTATGGCAAGAACTCAGTCATTAAGAGCGGTTTGCTAGATAAAATAAAAAACCAACTTAATAAAAGTAATATTGAATTTATTGAACTAGGTGGAGTAAGAGCAAATCCAACTTTGAGTTTAGTTAAAATGGGCATTGAAATAATTAGAAAAAATCCTGTGGAGTTAATTTTAGCGGTGGGCGGCGGATCTGTGATTGATTCCGCGAAACTTATCGCGCAGGGATTTTATTATCACGGTGATCCTTATGATTTTGTAATATCAAAAGAAAAACCTAAACAGTCTTTGCCGGTTGGAGTAATTTTAACGATTGCTGCAGCGGGAAGCGAAATGTCTAGTTCGTGTGTTATCAGTCACGACGAACTAAAGGTTAAGCGTGGCTTTAATAGTCCTTTTAATCGTCCTTTGTTTGCTATTATGAATCCTGAATTAACGTTTAGCGTTGATAAGTTTCAAACAGCCTGCGGAATTGTTGATATTATGATGCATACATTAGAAAGATATTTTAACGAGTCCACTGAAAACGAGCTGGCGGATGAATTAGCAGAGGGTTTATTAAAATCGGTGATGACAGCGGGAATTAAAGTTTATTTTAATCCGAATGATTATGAGTCACGAGCAACATTAATGCTCGCATCATCGCTTTCGCATAATGGTCTAACTAGTTTAGGTAAAAAATCTTATATGCCTGTCCATCAGTTAGAACACGCGCTTAGTGGTGAATATGATTTTGTTGCACACGGTGCAGGATTAGCGATGCTTTTTCCTGTTTGGGCAGACTACTATTTACATTATGATACGAAAAAGTTTGCAAAATTTGCGCGTAACGTTATAGGAGTTGAGGATAAAAAAGATTTAAGTGCAGCTAAAGAAGGAATTCATGTATTGAGAGAATATTTTGTTGGCATTGGGATGCCAATGAATTACAATGATTTATATATCAAAAACGTTGATATCGAAAAACTTGTAGATGTTGTGAGCGCTAATAAAACAAAAGCAATACCTCATCATCGCAAGGAATTAGATTTTAAAGTTGCTGATAAAATATTTCGAGCTTGTATAAAGGAGTAGCAAAATGGAAAAAAATGAATTTGCGGGGTTAGTCGTTTATGTAATTATGCTGGCACTTGCGTGGGTTGTTGGGCAGACAGTTATTGCCTTCGCTAACAAAAGTGTTGTTCTTGTAAATATGAGCATGGTGACATATGTAATTGTGTGTATCTTGATTAGTTTGGTGTTGTTTTCAGTTATTTTTGAAGTTGGTCATATCTTAGGGGCAAAAAGAGGAAAATACAAAGTTAAATCAATTAACATATTAGGTTTTTGTTTTGCTAAAAATGAAAATAAGTGGGAGTTTTCTTTCCAATCTCCAGAAGGATTAATTTCTGAAAGTCGATTTACTCCGATCAGTGAACAGTCTAATCCTAAAAAGTTTTTATGGGGAGGCGCGTTAGGTTATATTGTATCGGTTTTCATTGCTCTAGGTTTATTTTTAATTCCTGGGTTGAATGAAGCTATCAAATATGGCGGAATGATTTACATTGCTGTGGGAGTCATATTAGTGTTCTATAATATTATCCCTCTTCCATTAGATACATTAAACGATGGGTATCGCTTAAAACTATTAGGAGACAAACGTAATATTGAAGCTTATAACGAATATATGAGAATTGAAGCAGACGTTTTAAAAGGCGGAATTGCAGAAAATGTTAAAGTTTACGAAGACATTACACCTATGACAGTTTTAGTTAACATGTATGCATATTATGAAATGCTTGATTTAGGCAAACGCAAAGAAGCAGAAAGACTAATTGATAAAATGCTTATTGACACAAAAAATATTGATGTTAATACAATTACACACCTTTTATCGCAACAAGTATACTTCAAAATATATAGCATGGATGCTGAGCAAGCAAAAGAGTATTATTGGAAGACCTTAAATGATCGCGAACGCAAAGCAATTGCAAATGACAAGTATTTACCATCACGTAGAGCGTATTTATTAATCAGTGGAGTCATTAACGAGTCCATCAGTGAATGTAGGATTGCATTAGAGAATTATAAAAAGAATATAGCGAAAATTAAAGACATAACTAAGAAAAAAGTAGAGATTGCATTATTTGAAGAAGCGATTGCTCGCGTGAAAGAATATCTAAAAGAAGCAGATTTTGCAGATTTGTTATAAATGCTATCATTTATATATATAATATGGTAGTATTAAATATGTAAAAACTGAATAGATTTTTCAAAGGGGAGTAGTTTAATTTCTAAGTCAACAATCCCGGCAATGAGCCTGGCTTAGAAACCGCACCAAGGAACCAGACCTTTAGCAGTAAAAAGCTAGAGGTTTTTTTTAAGGAAAAATGGAGGTAAATCAAATGTACGAACAAAAAAGCATTCCCGAGATAGAAGAAATTCTATCAACATCCGCAGTTAATGGTCTTAGTAGTGAAGAGGCTTTAAAAAGACTAAATGCTGATGGTAAAAACACACTTGTAGAAAAAAAGAAGCCAGGATTATTCATTAAATTTTTAATGCAATTTAATGACCCAATGATCTATATCCTCATTATCGCGGGTATTATTTCGTTTATCTTAGGAGAATTTGCTGATGGCGCCATAATATTAGCTGTTATTTTATTGAACGCAGTCATTGGCACGATCCAAGAATCTAAGGCAGAAAAAGCTCTTGAAGCTTTAAAAGAAATGTCTTCTCCAAAAGCATTAGTTAAGCGCGATGGCGCCATTATTGAAATTAAAGCTGAAGATGTTGTGGTAGGTGATTTACTCATTCTTGATGAGGGGAGTATTATTGCCGCCGACGTGCGTTTAACAAATGCATACAACTTAAAAACTGATGAGGCTTCCTTAACAGGTGAGTCTTTGCCAGTTGAAAAAGATCACCGCATGACATTCGAACAGGAAGTTACTTTAGGTGATAGAATTAACTTAGCTTACATGTCTACCGCAATTTCAACCGGACACGGCGAAGGAATTGTTGTGGCGACAGGCATGAATACCGAGATTGGTAAAATAGCGACAATGCTTGATGAAACAGATCAAGACATGACTCCATTACAAAAAAGATTAGCTGACTTAGGCAAGATGCTTGGAATTCTAGCTGTTGTCATTTGCGTCTTCTTATTCATTGTTGCACTTATTCAAGGTCGTGAAGTTGGAGAAATGTTTATTACATCAATTTCGTTAGCGGTCGCGGCAGTTCCAGAAGGATTGCCTGCAGTAGTTACAATTGTGCTCGCAATGGGCGTACAAAAAATGGCTAAATCTAACGCAATTGTCAGAAGATTACCAGCCGTTGAAACACTTGGTGCGGTATCGACTGTTTTATCAGATAAGACTGGTACTTTAACACAAAACAAAATGACGGTTATTGAAGGATATTTCAATGGCGAGTTAAAAAAAGCGGAAGAATTTAATAAAGATACTGACCAAATGTTTATTCATGGATTTATGTTATGCACTAACGCTTCAATTAAAGGAGACCGCATCGGCGATCCAACTGAAATAGCATTATTGGAATGGGGTAAAAAGTACGACTTATTAAAGGAAGATTTAGAAACAACATTCCCACGTAAGGATGAACTTCCATTTGATTCAGATCGTAAAATGATGACGACGATGCACGATTACAATGGTAAGAAAATTTCATTTACAAAAGGCGCCATTGACTTGATTTTAGTTAAAACAACTAAAATTCTTGATAAAGGAAATATTAGAGCAATTACCCAAAAGGATATTGAAAATATTAAAAAAGCTACAAGCGAAATGAGTTCAAATGCATTGCGTGTTCTAGCACTAACATGCCGCGAAGGTAATTCAATTGAAGAAGAGAATCTTGTACTTGTTGGATTAGTTGGAATGATTGATCCACCAAGAGAAGAAGCTGCGGCGGCTGTTGCAAAATTCAAACAAGCCGGCATTCGTACAGTTATGATTACTGGTGACCACATTGAAACAGCGTTTGCAATTGCAAGACATTTAGGGATTGCAGAGAAACCTGAACAATGTATAAATGGTGAAAAGTTAAATAGTTTAAGTGATGATGAACTTAAAGAATTAGCGCTTACTGCGACAGTATTTGCTCGCGTAACGCCTGAACACAAAGTTCGTATTGTTAAAGCTTTTAAAGCTAACAATCAAATAGTCTCAATGACGGGAGACGGTGTTAACGACGCACCATCATTAAAAGCCGCTGATATTGGTATTGCGATGGGTATTACAGGTACTGACGTTGCAAAGAGCGCTGCTGACATGATTCTAAGTGATGATAACTTCGCTTCGATTGAAAAAGCAGTCGAAGAAGGTAGAGGAATATACGCTAATATTAAGAAAACCGTATTATTCTTATTATCCTCCAACTTTGCCGAAGTAATGACTATGCTTATTTGTATTTGTATCGGACTTCCAATGCCACTTATCGCGATTCACATTCTTTGGGTGAATTTAATTACTGACTCATTGCCAGCGATTGCTTTGGGTGCTGATAAAAAAGATAAAGGTATTATGGATGAGAAGCCACGTAAAGCAAATGAATCATTATTTGCGCATGGAGGTCTTAAATTCACCATATTCTATGGTGCGGTATTAACATTAATCACGTTAGTTGCATTTATGATTGAACCAGTAGGTGAATTAGTTAAGCAAGGCCAAAATGTCTTTGATTTAAAAGCAATTATCACCTTACTTGAAAACGATGAATTGTTACGTATTAAGTCGCAAACATTCGCTTTTACAACATTAGGTATGGCACAATTATTCCATATGTTAGGGATGTCTGATGTCAAGCAAAGCTTTATACATGTATTTAAAAAGAAAAACACAATGATGCTAATCGCATTTATTGTCGGATTTGTTCTCCAAATCGCGGTTACCGAAGTACATTTCTTAAGTGAAATCTTTAAAACCGCTGAACTAAGTCTTGTAGAGTGGTTATGGTTAGCTTTATTAAGCGCTTTCCCATTAATTACACACGAACTTCTTGCTCCAATTTTAAGAGGCAAAAAGAAGAAAAAAGTAGCGTAACTTTCGATATTAAGTTAACACGTATTCCTTACTTTAAGTAAGTAGTACGTGTTTTTAATTAGATTGAAGAATAGAATAAGATTAATCACATTTTAATGATGTGATTAAAAAACAGCAATATTTAATCACGTATTTACAACGTGATAAGAAAATGGTAATATTTAATCACGAGGTGAAAACATGATAAAACTTCCACTTAAGAATAATTTACTTCAAGATGAAGAGATTATTAAAGAATTAATAAAAGCAAATAGTAAAATTGGTGAATTAAATGGAGTTATTCAAATGCTTCCCAATCCTAATGTAATTTTAAATGCAATTATTTTAGGAGAAGCAAAAGAATCTAGTGAAATTGAAAATATTGTAACTACATATGATGAACTTTATAAAGAATTAATTTTAAAAGAAAACCATGAAGCAGCAAAAGAAGTTGTAAATTATAAGACGGCAATTTTACATGGAATTGAATTAGTCGAAAGCAACGCTTTTATTTCAACAAACACTTTAAACGCGGTTCATAGAATAGTGGAGCCATTAAAAGGTGATATAAGAAAACTTCCGGGAACGGTTGTTAAAAATACTAAAACTGGAGAAATTGTCCACACACCTCCACAAAGTGAGGAAGAAATAAGAGATCATTTAACAAATTTAGAATTATATTTAAACAATGATATAGATAATCTAGATGACTTAATTAAAATGTCAATAATTCATTATCAATTTGAGTCTATCCATCCTTATTACGATGGAAACGGTAGGACTGGTAGAATATTAAATGTTTTGTATTTAGTCATGAAAAAAAGACTTAAGTACCCTGTTTTATTCTTAAGCAAATATATCAATAATCATAAAAGAGAATACTATGAACTGTTACAGAAATCGCAGCAAAACACCAAAAATATCTCGGAATTTATTAAATATATGTTAAGAGGAATTTCTTGGACAAGTGATTTCACAATTTCGTTTATTACACAATTTTTAAATAGTATGAATAAAACAGATGCACTACTAAAGGAAAGACTGCCTAAGATCTATTCGCAAGAGCTAGTAGTATATTTATATTATGATTTTTATACTAAAAATGAATATTTTAGAAAGTCTCTGAATATATCAAGAGTTACTGCGACAACCTATCTGAAGGCATTAGAATCAAATGGCTTTTTAGTCAGCGAGAAAAAAGGTAAAGAAGTAATTTATAAAAATGTTGCTTTGTTCGATCTTATAAAAACATGGTAAGTGGATTGTTACAAATTTAAAAAGCTCACATAAATCTGTGAGCTTTTTAAATATCTATATAAAGTTAGTTTTTGATTGCTTTTTATCTGCTTTTTCAAGCAAATCGCGGATTTCCACAAGTAAATCTTCCGTTGTTGGTTTTGGTGCAATTTTTGCGGCTTCCTCTGCAGCGATTTTTGCCGCGGCAGCTTCAGCTTCGATGCGTTTTTTATCGGCCAGATTTTTAGCTTTCATAGTAAGACGAATAATTAGGAATACGCAAAATGCAATAATTAAGAAATCGATAATAGTTTGAATAAAGTTACCATACTTCCAAGTAAGTGCATCTGGATTTAGTGTGACATTATCAGGCAGGTATAATGGTTGGTTGTTTAAGACAACTACTAATCCACTCATGGATTTACCGCCTAGGGCTAAAGCTACCAGCGGCATAATAATGTCATTTACTAAACTAGTGACAATTTTCCCAAAAGCTCCGCCGATGATAACGCCAACCGCCATATCAAGCACGTTGCCTTTTGAAATGAATGATTTAAAATCATTAAAGAATTTTTTCATATTTTATTACCTCATTTGTATTTTACTATGTAAAGAATTGAAAAGCAAAACCAAAATATGTAGGTTTACTAATTAATACTAGACATATGTGCATACTAAATATGGTGATCAATAATGATAAAAAAAGTTATGTTAATATCTATCTTGCTTATTGGAGCGACTAGCTGCGGTAGTGAGAACTCAAGTGTTAATAGCGAGGATCGGTTAAACGCCCAAACCTCATATGAATTAATGAGATTATTTTTATATACAAATTTTGAAACAAAAGAAGCTTGGACAATAAAGTATGATTCAAACAGCGTGGATGGAACAGATAAGGTAGAAGAGTCAACGATTTATAAAAAAAATAGTGAGATGTATTACGCCGAAGTGCAAATTTCCGAAGTTGGTAGTGGTTATCAATATGGGACTATCTATAAAAACTGGTACTATCAAGAAGAAGGAGTTTTTTATGAGCATAGCAAAAGTAAAAATGAAGGTGATAGCGAATACATTGAAAACACTCAGATTGCTATCACTAGCGACATTGCAGAAATTAGGTATTTTAACCAGCATTTGCTGAAATTAATTGATGGACTAATGATTGTTGACTATGAAAGTTATGTCGATTGTATTATTGATAATTATAGTGATACAAAATTTACTTCTTTTATTGGTGAAAAAGATGGGAATATTACATATATCAAAGTTATTAAAGATGGCAATCTCATTGTTAATGGGGTTAAACGTCAGACACAATGTACAACGCAAATTGATATTAATACTAAATCAAATACTGTTGATGTTAAATATGAACATGATTTCACTAGTATTTACGGACATAAATACACTGAAAAAATCCACGCAAAAATAACTTTTGAATCAACTATAGACTCATTTAATAAATAAGTTTTATGATTTTATTTTTAACGGATCTAGATTCTTTTTCTTTACAGCGGGAACGCCGGCATAAAGAGCATCTGGCTCTGTTGAATTCTTTAAACAAGAACATGCCGCTAACACAACGCCATCTTTAACTTCAATGGTTCCGACTAGTGTGCTGTTCGCACAAATCCAACAGCCGTCGCCAACCTTTATTTCGTGCACTTGGCCAAGACCGGCTCTTCTATCATCATATCCAATTTCGTGACCGCCGGATAAAACTGTCACGTTTGGCGCAAAATCGCAATTTTTACCAATAAAAAGTCGTCCATTTCCTTCAAATCTAAAGTCGTGGTTTATAAATGTTCCATCTCCGATTTCTAATTTTCTAATCGATGAGATATAAATCGGTCCGATGATTCTCACTTTTGCGCCGATCTTATAACCGCACCTTCTTAAGAGACTACGCTTCAATCCAAAAAATTTAAATCCTCGCATAAACTTACGATTAATTAAAAATAGAGATAATTTTTTCATGATTCTTCTAAACATAATAAGCCTCCTAATTTGGTTGTTTTCTAAAACATTTTTAAAGCATTTTTGCATTAGTAAAGTTAGTCTGACTAATTTGTTTCAATGTAAAAAGTCTATAATAATCTATAGCTTTTGTCAAGCAAGCGAAGCGCCGAAGAAACTCAAAAGAATAGCAAAAAAAGATGGTTTTTTCATATCTTAAGAAGGAGTTTATAGAATAAAAGATTAACTTCGTTATAAAATAACTATTCTTTACATTAAAGTAAATAAACTATATAATTAATCTATTAGAAACGAATAGAGGTATAGTATGAACCCAGTTAAAATTTTTACCGACAGTACTTGCGACTTAAATGCCGCTGAGATAAAAAAATATGACATTCAAGTCGTTCCACTAAATGTTGTCTTTAAAGATAAGACATATTTTGATGGAGTCGATATTACTAGCAAACAACTTTATCAGATTGTTGAAGAATTAGATGAGTTGCCAAAGACCTCTGCGGTAGCACCAGGCATATTTATCAAAGAATTTAAGAAGTTCATTGATCAAGGATTTGATATATTTTATGTCGGAATTTCTAGCAAGCTTTCTGGCACTTATTTAGCGGCAGCAATCGCAGCTAAAGAATTTGCTCCAGGACGCGTAATCATTAATGATTCGCTTAACTTATCAAGTTCGATTGGATTGCAGTTATTAAAGGCTGCACAGCTTAAAGAAAAGGGTTTATCGGCTGTAGAAATTGGAAAAGAAATAGATGATGTCGCTAAGCGCGTTAAATGCTCTTTTGCGGTTAATAAATTAGATTATTTGTATAAAGGCGGAAGATGCTCTGGAACAAAGTATTTCTTTGGAAGATTGCTACACGCTCACCCAATTATAAAAGTTATAGATGGAGGAATGATAGTTTATAAAACTCCACGTGGAAATATGGTTAAAGCTTTAAATATTATGATTGAAGACTTTACTCTAGATTTAAATGAAGGTAAAGTTGATTTAGACACTGTGATGATTACACATTCTTGCGCTGATGAATCTGCAGCTTATATTAAAGAAAAACTCAGTGAGATTATTGATCATAAACATATCATGGTCACTGATGCCGGGTGTGTAATTAGTTCACACTGTGGCGAAAAGACGATTGGAATTCTATATATTACTAAGTAAATGAAAAGAGTTAAGATGCAAAATATCTTAACTCTTTTTATCTAACTTGATTGTTTTGGCGATTTATCCCAATACGTGCTTGGTTTTCTTTTTTGGTTTAGTTCCTTTTCATTTCGTAAGAATAAGCACGCTCCCGCTAACCAGGATAGCATTAAGAAACTATCGAGTATTATTACAATAGATGCTCTCATAGCGGTTTCCATCCATTTGATGTAATGAAGAACATCTATTATAGAAAAAAGAGCGATAGAGTCTTCGATAACTACGCCAAATATGTAGATAACAACAAAAACTGCGAAATACTTGAAACTGTTAAATTTAACAAAACAACTTAAAATTAGAATAATAAGGATAATTAAATAAGATAACACTATGATATAAAAGTAAAATGGTGGATGGGAGGAATCTGAGATAGAAACTTTTATTTTATAAATGAGGTCACCTAAGATAAGAATATAAGGAAAAATATTGAAAATCTTTTGTTTGCGGTTCAATACAAGATAGAAAGTTCCTAGAATTAACAGCGAAATACCAAGGAAAATACTTAAAGCGTAATCGAGTGGAGTACCATAAGTATTGTATTTAAAAAAATAATAAGTATTGAATATAATAGCGGTAAAACCAGTAATTAACAGGACTATTCCTGCCGCTAACTGCAGATTTGATTTTGTTTTCATGCCGAAATCCTCGCTCATATTTTAGCATTTTGATGCTGATACCTCAACCTTGGTGCAAACAAAAAACCGAGCATGCTCGATTTTTTTGAATTATTTATTCGACGTGGTCAAGAAGTGCTTTTTTCTTTTCTTCAAATTCTTTATCGGTAATTGCACCATCTTTATGTAATTTAGCAAGTTTTTCAACATGACCTAAATTCTTACCAGTGATGTGTGCTTTTCTAACTTCGCGACCAAAGCAGTGAAGTTCTTCGGTTTCGCCATTTTCTCTATCGACAAGTTTATAATAAATTAATGTGACACCAATTCCTAATAACCACAAGGCTGTATAGATTAATTCGATGATTGCGCCAACTTCGGCAAATACTGAAGGCTCTAAGATAGCGGCGGTAACGAATAACACAAGATAGACTCCACCAAGAATTGCAAATGGCATCAAAATGTCGGTCTTTTTGAAGGCGTAAACAAGAAGAAGGATAGTAATTGCAAGGAAAACCATAATGGCTATCGCTGCGATATAGAACGCGACTTCTGAAGGCAAGGCGCCAGCTTCAACAATTTGCGCGATTAGAATAGCAAATTTTGCTACGGCATCTAAAACAATTATTGTAAATGGAATGATGTTTAGAATTCTTAGTTTGTGTTTGAAGACTAAGAGTGATACACCAAGGTAGACATAAGATCCGCTAATTAATAAGGCGTAAACTACGTGACGTGCGGGAACTCCGGATACAAATACATTTCCGAAGAACATCGCGGCGCCAGCAACAAATAATAAGACAGCTGCTAAAAGCCTGAGCTCTTTTTGTGATTTCATTTATTGAAATCCTCCTTTATAGATAAATGCTACCATTTATTACCATTAAACTCAATACGAGATTTTCTGATAAAAAAACCCGAGTTCTTATTTTTTACTCGGGTCAATTTATTAATCGCCAGAAACAGCGATTTTTTTAATTAATAGACTTGGAACATTTGTTGATGAAGGTAGCAAGGTTGCGTTATTACCTACTTTACTAACATCATTAAATACATCAATGAGATTGCCTGCGATAGTAATTAAATTGACAGGCGCACCTAGTTTACCATCGACAATTAAGAAACCATTTGCTTGTAAGGAGAAGTTACCTGATTTGGCGTTCAATCCTGCGTGTAATCCTTGGATGTCACTAATGTAGATACCATTTCCTGCGAGAGCCAATAATCCTTCCTCGCTCGTATTACCTGGCTTAATCGTAATATTAATAGTGCTAGTATCAACAGCGCTAGTCGCACTTGGACGATAGCCGTTTGCGGTTGACTGAGCATTATCTTTTTTAGCGGTCTCTAAGTTATAAAGATATGTTTTAAGGACACCTTTTTCAATAATGTTTTTGTTATAAGTTGCAACACCTTCATCATCGAATCCGCGGTAGAAGATGTTCTTAGTTAAAGGCATTTCACTAATTGTAAGTTTTGAACTTACTACTTGTGTATTTAACTTGCCTTCAAATAATGAACTATGTTTTTGCACTTCTTCGGCAACGACACTTTGGAGTAATGCTGAGAGAAGATTAGCAACGACACGTGGAGCAAAAACTGCTTTGTACTTTTTACTTGCACATGGCTTGCCACCAAGTTTAGAGACGACTTCATTTTTAACTTTTTCAACAAATTCATCAACTTTGAATTCATATGGGGCGTTACCAAGATGTAAGCAATAACCAGTTTTGGTTTCTTCGCCAACTTTTGCAACAGCGTCGGCATATATCACGAAATGATTGTGCTTTTGACGTAGTTTTAAGCCGTAAGAATTAGCAATAATTATTTCTCCAGCGCTTTCTTCGTATTGACAACCACCGATTTCAGTGATGCGTGGATCTGATACTTTTAGCTTATCCTCAATTTGGTGCAGAAGAGCGATTTTTTCATCAATGCTCATTTGTGATAGCTTTGGATTAAATGGATTATAACGTTTGTATTTTTCGCTACCTTCAAAAATTACAGGTTCATCATTTTTATCGATGCATGTTGCATTTTCAATAATTTGATTGACTATAAATTCAGGCGTGTGACGATCGAGTTTCTCACTAAAAGCATAACCCATTTTTCCTTGGAAAATACCGCGCACAGCCAAGACAATTTTGTTTGATAATGTGTATGAATCTAATTCGCGGTGAAATAAAGAAAAACTTAAAGAATAATTGTTTTCATAGTATAATTCTAAATTTTCAATGCCTTTTTCTTTGGCAAGAGCAAAATATTGGTTAAAGTTAATCATTTTAAAGCACCTCCACGTCCACCGACTGTAATTTCTGAAACTCTGATTGTTGGTTGTCCAACATCAGTAGGAATGCTTCCAGAAGAAGCTCCACACATACCTTGGGCACGCTTTAAGTCGTTGCCAACCATATCGATTTTCATTAATACTTCCGCGCCAGTTCCGATTAATGTCGCACCTTTTACTGCTTCGGCAATTTTACCGTTTCTGATTAAGTAAGCTTCTTCGACCGCAAAGTTGAAATCACCAGTTGCGGGATTTACTGAACCTCCGCCGAGTGATTTAGCATATAAACCCAGTTTTGTTGCTTTAATAATTTCTTCAGGAGTGCTGTTACCTGCGGCAATGTATGTGTTAGACATACGTGAAGTTGGCTCATAGGCATAACTTTGACGTCTTGTTGCTCCATTGCCAACAGTTTTCATACGGCGACCATTAAAGTCATCAATAAGATAATTCTTTAGTATTCCTTTTTCGATTAAGACATTACGAATAGTTTTGTTACCTTCATCATCAATGTTACTTGAACCCCAGGCATTCGCTATCGTGCCATCGTCAATTGCAGTGACAAGTGGTGAAGCAATTTGTTTACCTAGTTTTCCTGCAAACACTGATAAGCCTTTCGATACCGCTGAAGCTTCTAAGGCGTGGCCACATGCTTCGTGGAAAATAACTCCACCAAAACCGTTGCCGATGACAACTGGCATTTTACCACTTGGACATTCTAAAGCGGTTAACTTAGTAATCGCGGATTGCGCGACTTCTTTAGCGTGTTTAATCATGTCTAAATCTTCAGTGAAGTATTCAAACCCTTTTTGTGCACCTGGACCGGAAAATGCAGTTTCAATGACGCCATCATCGCTGGCGATTGCGGACATAAACAAGCGTCCCCGTGAACGAGTATCTTTAAAGAGCTTTTCTTTTGAGTTGAAGATGACAACGTTTTGCGTGTTGTCACTTAAGCCAACTGAGGCTCTAACGATACGTTTATCAAAAGTTGTAATTGCGTTTGAGATTTCTTTTAATAAAGCAATTTTTTCTTTTTTGCTGACTTCATGCAATGGACGAGTAGTGCCGTGTCTATTAGGGACTTTAACTTGATAGAAAGTTTTTACACTATACTCTTGTTGACCATTAAAAGACTTGGCAAGCGACTCTGCTAGATTTAATAGCCCCCGTATGGATATGTCGTTAGTGTATCCATATACACTTTGGAGATTTTTTAATAATCTAATGCCCGCCCCATAAGTCTTTCCGGAGTTAATCGTATCGACGTCTCCGTTTTCTAGACTAATGACAGAAGTTTGTTTTTCTTCTAAAAATATTTCCGCAAAATCAGCGCCGGTGGCTAGACCAGCATTAATTACGCGGATTGCTAATGATTTAGTAATCATAAAGCTCCTCCTTGTAGTGAGGCTATTATAGCACAATAAATAAATATATTATCTAAAAAGATAATACAACAATAATCTTCTCGTGGTTTAATCATCCTCATAAGTGTTATAATAAATGTGGTGATACAATGCTAGATATAGAATTATTAAAATCTCTCAACGAGGATTTTGCCAATAAAAGAATAGATTTTACTCCACTCGATCGTGAGTTTAATGCTGGTAAGAATTATCGGCTAGGAAAGTTGCACGGATTGTTTTCTCGTGGATATCGTAAAAGAGATGAATTGTTTTCATTTGGCGAAATTATCTATGCATTAACTTTTAAAAGTTTCATTAATGAATTTAGCCAAGATAAGAATTTTCCTTCTTGGGTGATATTCTCACCAAGTAAAGATTTGCAAAACAATCCACGATTTTACTATGATATTGCCACGAAATTAGAAGAGGTTACTTTAAAAAAGAAACCAAACAAAATTGAAAAAAGACTACAACAAATATTACTTAGTAATGTGGAAGAGCCAAATTATTTAGAAATACCAGAACCATATAACTTAGGCTATTTAGCTTATATTTCTATTTGTTATGTTCGACCGCCTCACATTGCAAATTTTAAACCAGGTATCAATTTAATTTTAATGGCTAGAAAAACGACTGATGAGGTAATGTACCTTCCTGATCGTTACTGGAGTGAGGAATATAAGGACGAGTATTTTAATAAGAATAAAGTGATTGAAGAAGATGTAAATCTAGAAAATGAGGAGAACACTCTAGAAGATACAAAAATTGATTAAAATCATCGTGAGTTAGTTAATTATTAACTTGATTAATGTAATTAATGATGATACACTAATTTAGCAAACTTACTTTAAGCAAAAAGCTTAAGGCGGAAGGAGAAGCAATTATGAAAAAAGATATCCACCCAAACTATAAGAAAGTCACTGTTACATGTGTCTCTTGTGGCCAAACATTTGAATCTGGATCAACCTTAAAAGAAATTCGTGTTGATACATGCTCAAACTGTCACCCATTCTACACAGGTAAACAACGCTTTAATCAAGCTGACGGACGTGTTGATCGCTTCATGAAGAAATACGGAATCAAATAAGATTATAGTTAACGTAGACCGTTGTCACTTTGTGATAACGGTTTTTTATTAAAAGGAGGCTAAGTTATGAAAAAGAATTATTATATTACCACCCCGATTTATTATCCAAGTGCTAAGTTGCATATTGGTCATGCGTACTGCACGACAATGTGTGATGTTTATGCACGTTATAGAAGAATGCGTGGATCTGATACATTCTTTTTAACTGGCGCCGACGAACATGGCGAAAAAATTGAAAAGAACGCTGCTCTTGCGGGGAAAGATCCGCAAACATTTGTTGATGACATTGTCGTGGGTATTAAAGAGCTATGGGTAGCGTTACATATTACAAACGACGATTTTATTAGAACAACTGAAGAACGTCACTCGCAAGTTGTACAAGAAATATTTAGCCGTTTACTAAACCAAGGTGATATTTATCTTGGTAAGTATAAAGGTTGGTATTGCACGCCTTGTGAATCGTTTTGGACAGACACACAAGTTGGCGAAGAACATCTTTGCCCAGATTGCAAACGTCCCGTTCATCAAGCCGAAGAAGATGCATATTTCTTTAAAGTCAGCAAATATAGCGAAAGATTATTAAAGTTTTACGAAGATAATCCAACCTTCATTTATCCAGAGTCACGGAAGAATGAAATGATTAATACTTTCTTAAAACCAGGGCTTGAAGATTTATGTATTAGTCGCACAACTTTTACATGGGGCGTACAAGTAAAAGAAAATCCCAAGCATGTCATTTATGTTTGGATTGACGCACTCATTAACTACATATCTGCGTTAGGATATTTAAGCGATGAATGTGATAAGTTTATTAAATACTGGAGCAATGATACTGAGATAATACACGTAATTGGTAATGATATTACAAGATTTCACACTATTTACTGGCCAATTATCTTAATGGCGTTAGATTTAAAGTTGCCAGATCGTGTGTTTGTGCATGGACTACTAATGATGAAAGACGGCAAAATGTCAAAGTCAAAAGGAAACGTTGTTAATCCATTTCCTTTAATCGAAAGATATGGTGTCGACGCAGTACGTTATTACTTAGTTAGAGAAACAATCTTTGGTAATGATGGCAGTTTCTCACCTGAGCAATTCATTGAACGTATTAATACCGATTTAGCTAATGATTTTGGTAATTTATTAAATCGCACTATTTCAATGATTAGCAAATATTTTGATGGAGTTATTCCTTCATATAAGGGAGATATCACTGCCTTTGATGCTTCACTTCGTGAATTAGCCGAAGAAACATTAATTAAATACGAACAGGCATTTGAAGAAGTTAAAATCACTGATGCATTTATCGCGGTGCTTGCCCTTATTTCAAGAGCTAATAAATATATTGATGAAACTACACCTTGGGCGTTAGCTAAAGATGAAAGTAAAGTTAATGAGTTAGCAAGTGTGATGTCACATCTTGCAAATGTATTATTTACAGCTTCGATATTATTAAGACCAATCTTAGTTAATGTCAGTGATGCGGCATTAACGCAATTAGGATTAGATGCTAGCAAAGTAACTTATGAAGATGTTCGTAAGTTTGGTGGATTAGCTAATGTTAAGGTTAATAAAGCTGAACCGTTATTCCCACGACTTGATCTAGTGGTGGAAGTAGAATTTATCAAGGAATTGATGAAGAATAATTAATTTATCAAAAACAAAATGAGCAATCACAATTAGTTGAGATTGCTTTTTTCTTTTGTTGCTAAAAATGGTATGATGTAAATTAGCAATTTACCGAAACAGGAGAACATCTATGAAAAAGAAAAAAGAATTTGATTTAGGAACAATAACCGGCACATGTGTCGATTACTCTCATGAAGGTAAAGGGGTTATTAGAACCGAAAAGAAACCCGTTTTTGTTGATGGTTTAATCATCGGCGAAACCGCAGATGTTAAATTAACTTTTGACACAAGCACGGTAACTTATGGCAAGATTGCTAAACTACACAATTTATCACCTAATCGTATTAAACCAGTATGTCCTGTCGGCAGCGCCTGTGGAGGGTGTTGTTTTCAAGGACTTAAATATGAAGAGCAATTAGCGTTTAAAAAAAGAAAAGTTGAAGAAGCTTTTCGTAAGATTGCGCGCATGAACATAAAAGTTGATGAAATCATCGGCATGGAAAATCCATATAACTACCGCAATAAAATCCAAATGCCAATTGGTATGAATCAAAAAAAGGAAATAATAAGTGGGTTTTACCGGACCAAATCGCATGAAATTATCCCAATTGATCAATGTTACATTGAAGATGAAAGAGCTGCCATTATTATTAGTAAAATTAAAATGCTAATGAAAAAGCATAAGATACAAGCATATAACGAAGATAAACATGAAGGAATAATTAGACATTTATTAATTAGAACTAGTCACTATAAGAAGCAAATTATGGTGGTGCTTATAACAAACGGGGATTCATTCCCAGGTAGAAATAATCTCGTTAAAGATATTCATAAAGAATGCCCAGAAATCAGCACAATTGTACAAAGTGTCAACATGAAGCAAACTAACATTATTATGGGTACTAAAGAAAACATACTGATGGGAAAAGGGTTTATTGAAGACTCACTTTGTGGCGTCAATTTTAGAATATCTGCGAAATCATTTTTCCAAGTCAACTCAGTTCAAACCGAGAAACTATATGAAAACGCAATAAATAAAGCCGGATTGACCGGTAAAGAGACCATCCTCGATGCTTATTGCGGAATCGGCACGATTGGTTTAATTGCCAGTAAAAAAGCTAAAGAAGTAGTAGGCATCGAAATCATTGAAGAAGCGATAATAGATGCGAAAGCAAATGCGAGACTTAATGAAATTAAGAACGCTAGTTTTTATGCCGGAGATGCAAGTGACTTTATGTTAAAATCTAAGGAGACAAAAGCAAAATATGATGTTGTATTTGTCGACCCCCCAAGAAAAGGTCTAGACCATCAATTTGTTAAGAGTCTTTTAACGATAACGCCCACAAAAATAGTCTATGTTTCTTGTGACCCATCAACTCTAGCCAGAGATGTCGCGGCTTTAAGTGAGACATATGAAGTAAAAACGGTGAGTGCGGTCGATATGTTTCCTATGACTTTTCACGTTGAAACTATCTGTTTGCTCGAACGTAAATAGGTAGTTAAATGTATGCTATAGTGAAAATCAAGACATTAATAAATAAATGATTTTCTCTAAAAATTAGGTTTTCAGTAAAAAGTATCTATTTATTTACTCGAAAATAAAAAATGCTGTTTGTGGAAACATATCTAAATATATTTTTAAATCAAATATTAGCTCTGGAGGTATAATTTATGAAGGTTATTGATTATTTATTATCTAATGGTGATGATTGGTTAAAATATGCTGTTAGATTAAATATTTTAGGCGAATCAAAAGATAATCTCATTGATTTAAAAAATAAGGTATTAAATGATGATAAAATTAAATCATATTTAGAGGATGTAGCAAACTATCATAGTATACTAGTAAGAAATCATAAAGACCCTGAACTTCCAATTCACAAGTTGTTATTTCTTTTGGATATAGGTTTAGATAGTTCTTTACCTCAAATAGATAAGGCAATTAATGAAATATTAAAACGCAAAGATAAAAATGGAATATACCAGTCATTAACAAATATTCCAATACACTTTGGTGGGACCGGCGAGGATACCTTTGGGTGGTGTTTATGTGATGCCCCTTTATTGCATCTAGCACTGGTAAAGACTGGAGTTGATTATGAAAATCATATTCGACAAGGTGTTGATTACCTTACTTCGCTATTTAAAGAACAAGCCTTTCCTTGTTCTGTATCGGAGCAATTTGGGAAATTTAGAGGGCCTGGTCGAAAAGATGATTGTTGTCCATATGCAAATCTTATTATGCTTAAACTCTATTCAGAATTACCTGCCTTTAAAGATAGTGAGATTACCAAAAGTATTATTGAAACAATACTCTCTTTATGGGAAAATAGTAGAGAAAAACATCCTTATATGTTTTATATGGGGACAGATTTTAGAAAACTAAAAGCACCTGCAATGTGGTATGATATTATTAGTGTAACTGATTGTCTGAGCAAATTTGAATTTGCAAGAAATGATTATAGATTTAAGCAGATGGTACAAATTATAATCGATAAGCAAACAGAAGATGGCTTATATACACCAGAATCAGTTTATCAAAAATTTAAAGGTTGGGACTTTGGACAAAAAAATAAAACTTCTCCGTATCTAACTTATCTTTGCTATAGAATATTACAAAGACTTTAATAGGTATTTTAATATAGACAGTCTCAACATCAAAAATCAAAGCAATCTGATAATCTCGGCACATGTGGAGACCATAGTATTGCTTTCAAAAATTTCATCGAATAATTTTTCTCTATCATTTGATAGCCACTTCAATGTAGTTTATTCTGAGTTCTTTAACTAAATGGATTTTGTAACATTATTTTATTTGTTGTATGTTATACTGAATATGAAGTTTTTATAATACTTTAAAGGAGCTAGATTCAATGAAAGAATGGTTAGAGTATAAATTAAGTAAAAAACAATTGATCGTATACTTAATTATCTATTTTTCGATGATGGCAGTGTTCGGAGGTATGGCAATTTATTTCTTTTTTTCTTCCATGGAACATGGAAAAAAACTAGCAGTTGTGCCGCTGATTCCTTTGATTTTAACTAGTTTAATAATTATTCCTGTTGTAATAATTAACGTTATTGATTTGTATAGACTAAAAGCTATTTCTAGGCATTGTGAATACTATACTGTAAGATTTGAAAATTTACATTCATATTTTACAGGATTTTATTTTTCGCTCAAAATTATGAAAGATAATGGCGAAATTTTGCGAGGAGATACTCGAGCAATGTTTACAAGATATGGTGTACGTTCTTATGAAAACTATATTAATACAAATGTTAATATTGCTGTTGGACAAAATTCTAAGATTGTAGTAGTTGGAATAGCTGAAGTTAATGATGAGGGCAATAAAAACTAAAAAATAGTGTTGATAGAAAGACTAGCTCAAAATCTAAAACTTTTTAATGTTTACACTTTTTCTAAAAAGTTTCTTCTATTTCTCTATATGCAAAATCAGCAATATTCTGATAACAACACATGTGGAAACGGTAGTTGTTTTTTATGCTAGCGACGCAAGTGACTTTATGTTAAAATCTAAGGAGACAAAAGCAAAATATGATGTTGTATTTGTCGACCCTCCAAGAAAAGGCCTGAACCATCAATTCATTAGGAGCCTTTTAATCATAACACCCACAAAAATAGTTTATGTTTCTTGTGACCCGTCAGCTCTAGCTAGAGATGTCGCGGCTTTAAGTGAGGTGTATGAAGTAAAAACGGTGAGTGCGGTCGACATGTTTCCTATGACTTTTCATGTGGAACAGTTGTTTTGTTGCTTAAAAAGTAATTAGAAACAAAGCAATGAGCAAATAACTTTTATTAAAAATGCTTATAAAATAGCGAAAATATAATTTGCAATCAGGAGTGTGAAGACGCTTTTACATTAAGTAGGTGATTAAATGGATGAAAAAAAATTAAAAGTAAAAATATCAGACTTTGAAGATAGGCTGAAGAAACTTAGCAAGGAAGAAAAACTTGGCAAGCCAAATATAAAAAAAATGATCGTTGCTTTTTTGGATATGATTGGAACAAGTGAATTAATGAAAAGTATTAACGCAGAAAGTGCAGAGAATGCAGTATTAACTCTACAATCTATCACACAGACGTTTGATACTCTCATTAATCATTACAGAAACAAAAATCCGAATAGTGATATATGTTACATGGAGATTTCTGATTCTTTTGTTATAGGAGTGGAGGAACAATATCTTCAAGAATTGATTGAAATAATTGCGCTACTGCAACTAATTTTATTGAGTGATCATGGGCTTTTGCTAAGAGGCGGAATCGCAAAAGGTAATCTAGTTTCAAATTATAAAGAGAATAAAGTTATCGGGCCTGCTTTTGTGGCGGCGTATAAATTAGAAAAAGAAAACGCCGTGTTTCCTAGGGTGATATTTCAAAACGGATTAGTGGATGATTCCTTTGAACTTGTTGCGAAAGACGATGATGGTTTGACTTATATTGATTTTATGAGATATTTTGATTCGAAAGATCGGTTACCAAATTGTTTAGAATTTACCGATAAAAACATAAAAATTTTTAGTGAAAATGAAAAAACATTGCGAGAGTTGCAGAAATGGAATTGGTTAAGAACGTATTTAGATAAATATCAAAAAGAGGTGCAATTATGACAAAATTAGTTTTAGGAACAAGACTTTTGGAGACACTTACAAATTCTCTATATAATGACCCAATTGTAATTTTTAGAGAATATGTTCAAAACTCTATTGACAGTTTCATAAGTGGTGGTAGAAGATTAAAAGATTTTAGAGTCGACATCAATATTGATAAAGCAAAAAGCACTATAACTATAACTGACAATGGTTATGGAATACCGCAAAATGAATTTGACAAAATAATGTTCAGCATATCAAATTCTTTTAAATCGGATGACATGATTGGATTCAAAGGAATAGGCAGATTATCAGGAATGCCCTTTTGTGAGGAACTCATTTTTGAAAGTAAGTTTAGTGGTGAAAATAATGTCAAAAAAATGATTGTTTCCAATTTGAAATATTTAACGATATTAAAAGATAATCCTAACAATGCCTTAGAAGATACTTTTGAAAAAATGATTACGATTGCTGACTTCGAAGCAAATGATAATACTGAGCACTATTTTAAAGTTACGCTTTCAAAAGTGAACAAATACTTAATGGATTTCATTAGTAATGAAAGTTTTTTATTTAATGAATTATCAAAGATATTACCTGTACCTTATTCGGCAAAGTTCGAACATAAAATGATAGTGGAAAAATCTTATAAGGATTACTTTTTGACACCTTTAAGTGATTATCAATTTAACATTTATTTAAATAATAAAAAAATAGAAAAGTTGTACGGTACAGAAACAAAAAATAAACCTATCTATTTTGTAGAGTTTAATTTTCCAGATTCGCTTGGCGTTAAGAATAAAAAAATCGGAATAATGTGGTTTACATTTGATATGGTATTTAAATCAATTAAGAATTTCGGCATATCTGTAAGATCTAAAAACATGCTTTTAAGTGGAGGTACCATTTTTGCAGAAGTGGCAGCTAAAAGCATTCTTAGTCAAACGACTTTGGGCCAACTGAACAATGGTATAAAATGTATTCAAGGAGAATTGCTAGTTTTGACCGATGATTTAAGGGATAATTCAAGTAGAACATGGTTTTCTATCGATGAACGAAGCCTTTTTTTAAGAGATGCTATCTCGGATTTTATGAATAAAATGCACTCATATAGATATAAAGCGTCTTTATATTTTAATTCTGCTGAAAAAAGTGAAAAACAAAAAAACGCATTAAGAGATTCTTTTTTGGAATTTGTAAACATCGACACTGAAACTATAGAGTTTAATAATTATTTTTTAAATAAAAAACATGAAGATGTTATAAACGATGATAAAACCGTAAAAAGAATTGAAAGCACTTCTGCTGACGAAATAGACAATAGCCCAAATTACAATTTTGAATTAGATGATTCTTATTCTAATGAAGAAAAAGAAATATATAGAACAATAATGACTCTTGTTTATCAATTCTTAACTAGTAATGATAAAAAACAATTGTTTTTTGAATTATATTCGTCGATTAGTCAAAGAATGAATCAATAATAAGGAATATGAGAAAGAAAGCGTAGTGGATTTATGAGAAGAATCTTGTTAGTTGAGCCAAAATATAAAAATAAGTATCCACCTCTTGGGTTGATGAAAATAAGTACTTACCACAAACAAAAAGGTGATGAAGTGACTTTTGTTAAAGGCTGTAATAAAGAATTAAAGAATAAAAAATGGGATAGGATTTACATTACTACTCTTTTTACTTTTTATTGGAACATTACAGTTGACACAATTAAATTTTATTTTAGTTCCGTTGAAAACCCCTATAGTATATATTTAGGTGGCGTTTCTGCAAGCATAATAACTGAGGAGTTTAAGAATGAGCTTGATTTTAAAAACATCACAATTCTGACAGGCTTGCTTGATAAACCTGGAGTTTTAGATAAAAATGATCAACTAATAATAGACCATCTAACACCGGATTATTCCATTATAGATGTTACAACTAATATTTACTTAAACTACTCTTATCCTGTAGATAATTGCTTTATCGCATACGCAACAAGAGGTTGTGTAAGAAAATGTGCATTTTGTGCTGTTCCAATTCTTGAACCAATCTACTGTTCTAGAATTTCAATTAAAGAACAGATAAATGAAGTAAAAGAAAAGTATGGTGATCGACGAAATCTTATGCTTTTGGATAATAATGTTCTGGCTTCTTCAGATTTAGAACTAATTGTAGACGAATTGTTGGAGTTAGGCTATGAAAGAGGGAATAAAAATCATACTAAAGTTAAAGATGGAAAAACAAGAAAACAAGTAAAATATATTGATTTTAATCAAGGAACAGACGCAAGATTATTAACAGAAAAAAAGATGATGCTATTATCGAAATTAGAAATTAGGCCTCTAAGAATTGCTTTTGATACTTATGCACCAAGCGAGGTTGAAATATACAAAAGAGCGATGAGGTTAGCAGCAAGATATGGTGTTAAAACATTGTCTAATTATATGCTTTTTAACTTTGAAGATGAGCCGCTGGATTTATATAAAAGAATAAGAGTTAATATTGATTTGAATGAAGAGTTTACAGTAAAGGGTTATGGAACTAGCATTTGGTCTTTCCCTATGAGATATAGTCCAATAAAGGGAGAGTTTTGTAAAGATAGAAAGTTTTTAGGCGAGAAATGGACTAAGAAAGACCTAAGAGGAATTCAATGCATTTTGAATGCGACTCATGGTGTTGTTGGAGCAAAAAAGAAATTCTTTGAGCATGCTTTTGGAAAGAACGAAGAAGAATTTTTAGAGATCATTTTAATGCCAGAACGCTTTATTATTCAAAGAAAAGAAAATGAGCAGAATGGAAGTGTAAAAAAATGGAAAAACTTACTAGCTCTGCTTAGCATTGATGAGAAAATTGAGTTTAAAAGAAAAATAGATGATAATATTTTTACTTTTGAAGAATATGAAAAAATAGACAGTAAATATAAAGTGTTATTTTCGATGTATATTTCCAGGAAAAGAGATTTAGAAAAAATAAAAGATTTGGCGCATGCTATTGGAAAGTTTTAATTATAAAGAATCATCTATCTCATAATGATAGGTGATTTTAAAGTTCAATAATACTTTCGTGTTGTTTGTTTTACGTATAGAATAATAAATATATCATAATTAAAAATTTAATTTTCCATCTTTAATGGCGAGGCAGGAATCATGTCTTATTTTAAGTAAGATGTGCCTATTTTAGTGTAAAATATAACTGATAAATATGGTCAGAATGGCGTATGAAGTTTTGGTATAGTGTTATTTAGTGCAGTTTATTTAAAATGGGAAAATGGTAATGAAAAGAGAATAAGAATTTTTAGACGATGGACAATTAATGATGCCAATGCTTTCAGATTTAAGTTGGAAGTTGATTTACAGCGAAAAAAACACAGATAGTTTTTGCCTGATCACGCACTAGAAGGTTAAAAGAAGAACTTGATACTTTTTATAAAAAAACAGAGTCTAAAGTACATCGTTAATTGGCTTCTGGTAGTTTATTTTCTTTGGTTAGGATTACATATTAGTTTATAAATAAATAATTTAACTCTTTTGTAGCGGACCTCGCATATACATGATATATTGATGATAGTTAACAGGAGGTGTGGATTATGTTTATCTCGTATCCCAGCGTTTCAGTAATAATTATAATTATTATTGTGGTCACATTTCTTCAAATGAAGTCCTTTAACGGTAAAAATAGACGAGTTGGAAGTATTAGATCTGCGATTACACTCCCACATACTGGTGACAAGGAATTGATGCTAAATCAAATTCACAATTATTTAATCAGTAAGAAGTATTATGTTTATAGATATGGTGAGGAAGTTACATATCGCCGCGGTGATGGTTTCTTCACGATGCCAAGATACATCAAACTTATTCCTTATGCTGATGCAATTATGATTGAGGCGTGGACGTTTTCAATAAGTGGAAAAGAAACGCCACTTGAAGGTTTCTACGGAGGCTATTGGAAAAAAAGAACTAAAGTAGATGTTGACTACATCATTGATATGATTAATAACAGCCAAGCTCAAAACCCTAATAATCAAAACTATTATTAATAAAGAGTGAAACAAATCACTCTTTTTTTATAGAAAAAAAGACAAACCACTTGGAGTTTGCCTTATTTTTTATTAACTAATCGCGTCTATAACCAAATCTTTAGATGCGTCATTGTGATCTTCGTTTTCTGGTTTTTGTTTATTCTTTTTCTTTTTTTCTAAATATGCAAACGCACCGTAAGTTACGCCGAATAAGAAGAAACCGCAAAGTGATAAATAAATGCCATTAGTAAGTTGAGGAGTAAAGTATGATAAATAATATTCAACCTCACCTGTCGCGGCGAAGAAACCGATGAATCCACCTTGAGCTTTAATAATCTTGATTGGAGAAGAAACGCCATTAATTGTAGTCGTGGCTTTCCAGCCCACATCATAAGGTGTACTTAGGACAATGAACTTCTTATCAGTATAGTTAGTTTTAAATCTCATCGTGTTAGTGGTAACTTTAATATCACTAAATTCATTAGCTTTAAGCTTATCTAAACGCGCTTTATAAGTTGAATAGTATTCTTCATAAAGAACGAAACCGCTGCTAGAGATATAATTATGATTTTTTACTGTATCGTAATTAACTGCTGGTCTTACAACAATCTTTGCGACTGGTCGATCACTATAAAAGCCTCTTAAGAATTTATAGGATTGATCAATCCATTGGTGATAATCCATTGTAATTAACTCATTACTTTCGTCGTATAAATAAACCCAAGCATGTCGATCGGTTGACAAGTGAAGTGAAATATAACAATCGTTGCCACTACCAGATAGACTGCAGAAAGTTGAACCGGTATATGGAGTTAATTCGTAATGTGTTACGCCATTCTTATATGGAATTTCAGATTCTTTTGCGCTAGGAATTATGCTACAAGAACTTTTATCAGTAGGCTTTAAAGGATCATAGCCTCCATTAGAACAATCATAACGCACGCCTTTAATACTCTTTCTTGCGTAACTTGGAGAATTGTAGTCTTTGATATCAAAGTCTTCAAATCCTTCATTTAAAGTCGTATCACTTACAAATCCTAAACTATCTTCAGTATATGTTGCGTACAGGTCTTCATTCTTAATAATTGCCCCACTTAAATACGCTTCTTCAGCGCGTAAAATATGATCAGCAGAATAGGTCGATTTAAACACTGAGCTATTGTTAACGCGAATGATATTATCAAAAGCGTAGCCTAATTGAATGTAATTTGTATTTTCAAAGACTGTTGTGATCTCAGTTGATAAATCTGGACGATGAATATATCCATAAGGCACATTAACTAGATTAACATCAAATGGTTGTAACACTCCGTCAACCCACAAGTTATAATCACTATTTCTTGTGATGTAATACTTAACACCTAGGAATGTTTCTAAGTTAGCACGTTTTTCATGAACACCCATTGACCAGGTAGTTTCATGATACGGAATATGTGACCACCACAAGAAATCTTGGATCTCAAAGTTGTATAGTGAATGGAAGGCACCTACTCCGTTGTAACCTTCGCGCATGCCAAGGTTATTTGTCGACTTATCCGCGGTTGTATTAAAGATTCTAAAGTAATCGCTATCTTGCTTATTGATGTTCTTTACAACTTTTACTTGATCGTTATAGTTGTTGATGCCACCCGCTAGATTCTGATATTTAGAAATACCGTGATTTTGGTATAGTAATGTTCCCATGACAATTACTTCTAAAGAGATAACGCCAGTGACATACTGGTATAACTTTTCTTTTTTGAAATTAAATCGCAGCACGACATAAGATATCGCTAAAACTACGACTTGATATATAACAATATATATTCTTTCGCCTATTTCATAAGTACTTGGTAAGGTTTGCATTTTGATAGCTTGACCAACGATCCAACCCATTAATACAAGAAGGATAACTGCCGAAATGTCAAAATACCATTTAGGAAATTCTTTAATTTTTTCAAAATTCTTGGCAATAAATAATAGCATTGAAGTAACTACGAAGATTTCCCATCGCCCATAATCGAGTGTGAATCCGTGATAAAGGTAATACATAAATGGAGTGAAGAGCGAAATGATGAAGAATGACATTGCGACAATATGAGATATTTTTCTTTTTCTAAAGCTTTCAATCATGGAAGGAATTAATAATAACATCATTGGCGTATAAATAAATAATCCAGATAACGTGTTGTCGTACCCTGTATTAGCAATTAAGATACTATTAAAGTCAGAGATGACTGGGAAGAGGAATGAGATAAGTGGATAATATTTTTTCTTTTCG
The DNA here is from genome assembly GCA_031556235.1 of Bacilli bacterium. Lineage (GTDB taxonomy): Bacteria > Bacillota_I > Bacilli_A > RFN20 > CAG-826 > JAVBTH01. The sequence goes on along the minus strand of JAVBTH010000001.1, from coordinate 452,996 downwards.
TGATTAAATTTGAAAAGCAAGTTGAAAAGTGCATCGAAATTTTTAGTACTAAAGGCTTCCTTAAGATTTTCAAGGAAATTAGCGTTCTGCACACGCGCGCCACCAGTGACGACTGAAATACAGGGAAGTAAGACAAATGCACACATCATTAAACCAGTTAAGAAGGCTAAGAACCCTAACCCGATAATAATTGCTTTATCTTTCCCCTTATTAGATTTCCAAGTTTGGAAGAATCTGAAGCCAGCATATATCACGCCAGCGAAGCAAGCAAATACTAAGAAGAAGTAATTGCTTAGTCCCATTAAGAATAAGGAAATAATGAGCAAAAACGGTTTCTTTTCTTTTAATAATTTTTCAATACCGAGCAGAATTAACGGGAATACGACACAAACTTCAAGGAAATGGTTAAACCATAAATAGAATAAGTTCCATCCACAGAAAGCGTACGCAATCGCTACGAGACGCGAAGTTCTTTCGTTCACGCCCATATACTTCAAGTAAGCTCTAAACGATAAACCTGCAAGCGCCATCTTGAGTAACATCAGGATTGCTAATCCTTGTGGTATCATTGAACGCGGAAAGATTAAAATAGGTAGGAAGAAAGGATTTAAGAAATAATAGAAAGAGTTCGAACCGATGTTGCTTGCTCCAAGCATCGTGTTAGAATCCCAAAGTGGGAATTCACCAGTTCGGAAAAACTTCCACCAATCATCATAACCATTCGTATAGAATGGAATTTGTTGTTGAGTATAGTCTCCTGATAAAGGAAGAGTGAAATTATTTTCTGCTAATACCACCACACTCATTAAGATTGCTAGTACGAGCAAAAACATAAAATACCAAAAGATATGGTTTTTATCTTTTAGTTTATTAACTTGATTTTGGAAGAACGACTTGATTTTATCCATAGATTATACCTCGTCAGTAAATCTATTATAGTCAAGTTCACTTCATTTATAAAGAAAAATCGCTTTCTTATATTAATAAGAATTAATATAATAAGCGAAATTTTGGTCTAACTCAGATAATAGACGAGTGAGATTATAAGTTTTTGAATAGATATTCTTATAAGTTGGATCACTATTTAAATCGGTATCGTAGACAATTTGTGATAAATATTCTAAAGCTAAACGACTTTGGTAGTAGCTACGTTTAATGTATAAGTTGTGGATTCGCGTCATCGTTTGTTGAGACAATGTTCCATTCTTAAGGTTACTGGTAAAAGCTCTTTCACCTTGCTTAAGAAGTACACTAGCGGTTTCTAAGTTTTTAGCATATTTATTAAATAACTGCGATTTTTGAAAGTTGTTAAAAGTGAAGGCTCGCTTGATGTCATTTAAAATGTAACGGAATTGCGCTGAATTTGCTTCAAACAGCCATGTAATATGCGATAAAGTTTTATTCTGATCCATTAGATATACTCCTTCACGATTTCCGCGATTAATTGGGCTTTATTTGCCTCGTAGTTTTCATCTACACGTTCCTCAATATTTAGTAGACTTACATAACGCGTTTTATGATCCGCGCCAGCGCTTAGGATGGTCTTATTAATGCGAGAGATAATTGTGGCGTAAAGTAACCTTTCTGGTTCTTCAAATTTATATTCGTTATAACTTCCCAGTAAGAGAATTGGTGATGAAGCATTGATATCTCTAATCATGTCTAGACTGTGATACAAATGATATTCGAATACTTCTAATTGCCGATCTACTAAATCATTATCAAATTCTACGATGTTTTTGCTTGGGTTTATATTCATTGAAGGAAGAACATCAGCTAAACCGATATTAATAACAAAGAATTTGGCTTTCGTGGCGACACTGTAGAAAGGGAGTTTCTTGCCGTTTAGGTAATAGGAAGCGTTTGAGTCAATAATTTTGAATAATTCGCCACTTTGCATTGTTTTACTACTAAAGTAGTCTTTGGCTGAGACGTTTGATGATTCACTTAAACTGGCAATAACATCGCTAGAAAAACTCCCTAACGGAACAAAATACTTGTCGCGATTGCATGATGATAAACAAAGTAACATGCTACCGCAAACAAAAATTGAAGAAATGATTTTTTTCATTATTCGTCCTCCTTAAAGAATCTAGACTCAAGACTAATATCTGCGCGCATTTCAATAAGTTTTTTAACCATATTTTCATAACCACGATTGATAAACTTTAAGCCTCTAACCACACTAGTGCCGCGCGCAAGTAATGAAGCAATAACAAGGGATGCTCCTCCTCGCAAATCTTTTCCAGTTACGACACATGCTTTTAGGCTTTCTTGGCCATGAATGATAATACTGCGATTTACTAATTTAATATTTGCACCCATTTTCACGAGTTCTTTAACGTGTGCAAAACGATTAACATATATACTTTCAATAATTACAGACGTTCCTTCGCTAACTGACAAAAAAGAAGTCAGGGGTTGCTGCAAGTCAGTTGGAAAGCCAGGATATGGCATCGTTAAGATAACCGCTCCTCTTTTTGGTCTGGCTTTTGAAATAGTAAGTGAGTTCTTACCAAGAGTGTATGGAACTTCTAAGGCGTCAAAAACATTTAATAACGCGCCTAGATGTTCAGGAATAATATTATTAATTTGCATTTTTTTAGCGCAACTAGCCCCAATTAATGCGTAGGTTCCAGCTTCTATTCGGTCGGGAATATTACTGAATTCACAGCCATGCAGTGGAAGACCACCATGTATGTAAACGATCTTTTCGCCAACCCCTTGAATATCGGCGCCCATTGCAACTAGGAAACGAAGAAGTTCGGTTACTTCTGGCTCTAAAGCAGCGTTAGTTATTGTTGTGGTGCCCTTGATATTTACTGCTAAAAGCGCTGCATTTATTGTCGCGCCTACTGATACTTTCTCAAAATGAATAACATTACCAATTAACACGTCACCATTAAATTCGTAGTAATCATTATATTCGATGCCCACTCCTAATTTAGCAAAAGCATCTAAATGCAAATCAATAGGACGCGCGCCGATGCGACATCCACCAATTAGAGTAGTACGGAGATGCTTAAACATACCAATTAGAACGCCATATAAATAATACGAAGCCCGTAATTCTTGCATTTGTGGGATATCTAAATCTTTATACACAATATTAGTGGCATCAATGTGTAATGTATCACCTTGATACGTCACACTAGCGTGTAAATATTCAAGAATTTCAATAAGAATATAAACATCACTTATTGGGGGAACATTATAAAGAGTAACTTTATCACGAGATAGTAAAGCGGCAGGAATTAAAGCAACGCTTAAGTTCTTGCTACCGGATATATTAACTGATCCCTTCAATAGTTTATTACCCTTGATACGTATGACTTCTTCCATAATATCCCTCTTTTCAATTAATTTTATGAAAGAAGAAAAGAAAAAAGACATGAATTAACTTGTCTTTTGCTTGAAACAATTATTTATATATATGATTTTGAAAGCTTATTTACTAATTCCAAATAAGTTTGAGAACTCTTTTGGCATTTTAGCTTCAAACTTTAAGGTCTTTTTAGTTACGGGATGAATAACTTCTAATAAGTAAGCATGCAGTCCTAAGCGTTTGATAGGATTGGTGATAGATCCATAGCGATCATCGCCACAAACAGTGTGTCCTAAGTCTTTCATATGGACACGAATTTGGTTTTTACGACCAGTATCAATTTTGACTTCTAAAAGCGAGAAATCAGGGATTTCTTTCATTACCTTATAGTGCGTAATTGATTCTTTACCATCACCTGGTTTCCGACTAGAATACATTAAACTTGTCGAGGCTTCGCGTAGCCATGATTTAATTGTCCCAGATTTGTCTTTTAGGTTACCATCCACAATTGCGTAATAGCCACGATGCTTAACAAGATCATTCCATTTATCTTGTAGTAAATCGCGAATTTCTTCGTTTTTCGCGGCAATTAAGACTCCTGATGTATCTTTATCAATGCGGTGAACGACATAAATACGTTTTCTTGGGTCGTTCGTGCGGACATAATCAGTAATTAATCGATAAGCAGTAATCTCTTTTTCACGATCACTTGCAATAGATAGTAAGCCACTGGGCTTGTTGATAGCAATAAGTTCACTATCTTCATAGATAATGTCTAATTTTGATTTTCCTTCTAGTCGCTTAACCGGACTTGGATTAATCATCACAATATCACCCTTAGCTAGTTGAAAATCAAATTGGCTAACTGGAGCTCCATCAACTAAAACTTGGCGATGAGATAGTAATGCTTTGACGTTGTTGCGGGATTTATCTTTTAAAGTTAATAGTAAAAACTCAAGCAATTTGATATTGTTTTTAACCGTATATGACTTTACATCACTTCTTTTTTTAAAGGGGAGTTCTTTGTTCCCTAACCTATTTGTTCTACGTGCCATATGTACCTCCTACATTATTCGCTTGCGACTTACATCACTCGCAAATTTTCCCATAGCGATGAAGACAATTATTAAATCTAATCGACCAAACAACATCCCCACCATTGAAATTAATAAAACGAGTGGGTGACTTGCTTGTGAAATAAAACCACTTGATAAGCCTGTACAGCTTAATGAAGAGGCAAAATCAAAGAGAGCATCATCAAAGGTTGCGCCTAGAAGTGTAAACGCAATTGCGCCAACAATAAGGACAATCATGAATGTGCCTACAAATGAGTTGTTTTCGTTGATTTCCTCTGGAGTCACAATGTCTTTATGATCTAGACGGGTTATATAATTAGTTCTAATCGTCCGCTTATGACTTAGACGATTTCTGATGTTCCAATATAAACTTTTCATCCATATTATAAATCGCATTTGTTTGATACCACCTGATGTGGAACCGAGCCCTCCACCAATAAGCATTACTATAATAAGATAGAATGTGAATTGAGAAGGTAAATCGATAGGAAGCACTGTCGTAGTGAACCCTGTCGTTGTCATTGAAGAGATGAAGTAGAATATGCCGTGACGGAATGACTCGCCAAGCGTAAATCCAAAATTAGAAAAACTCATGATGCTATTAATTAGTAGAGGAATGAAGACAATTGCAAGTATCGGTAGAAATTTGAGTTCGGCGTGATTGAATGCCTTTTTGAACTTTCCTTTAATAATATAAAGATGAATTAAGAAACTAGTAGAGCCTAATAACATTAACACCATTGTAATGATTTCGATGCTTAAACTATTAAATTCACCAATACTATTTGTTTTAGTGGAAAAACCGCCAGTAGATAAAGCAGAAATCGCATGATTAATCGCGTCAAAACCATTCATTCCGCATATCATATAAGCAATAGTCCCCAAAATAATATAGCCCAAATATATAAAAAGAATAAGGCGTGCGGATTTTACTAGGTTTGGCATTAGGCGATCTGTATGACCTTCCGCAGAATATAACTTCATATTGAAGTGGTTTGAGATTGTAGAAGTAAAGATAAGCACTAAACCTATTCCGCCAACTAAGTGGAGGACGCTACGAAAGAATAAGAGAATGTGTGGCAAGTTAGTGACATCAATGACAGAAAGGCCTGCGGTTGTAAAACCACTAGTGGCTTCAAAAAGCGATTCAATAAACGTGTATTCTCTAGACAGTAAAAAAGGAATGGAACCAAACACAATAGAAACAACCCATATAAGCAACATAAGAATGGCATCCTGATGCCGTTTAAGTCTAATGCGTGTTCGTCCACGAATAAGTGTGAAATTTAATGTTGTGCCAATGATAAGAGCAAGCACACTAGGAACGATGAAATACCAAGCATACTTTAACTCTCCAAAGTAAAAAGGAATCGCGAGTAATGGCAACAACAAAATAACACCAACCATGTTGATGAAGATGCCAAGATATCCGAATAATAAACGGTATCCACTGACTTCGCTTTTAATTACTGTTGCTTGCGCGCTCATGACTATTTCTTCCTTTGAATAAATTCGATAATGTTTTGCTGCTCTTTTGGAGTCGAGACAACAACTAAGCGATCTTTCGCTTGTATGACTGTACTACCATTTACGATAATTACACGTGGTTTTCTAAAAATGCAACTGATATTAATGTCTTGAGGAAATTGACACTCAATAATCGTTTTGCCAGCAATAAGAAAATCAGCCTCAACATCAATTTCTGTGATGACAATTTGTTCGTCTTCAATTGATAATGTTTTAACGACATTTTCAATTGTTGATTCATTACGAATAAATTGCGCTAATAAATAGGTAGATGAAATGACGCTATCAATGCCAAGAGAACGAAACAGTTCCACGTTTTTTGGATTTTTAACTAAACAAACGCATTTCTTGATATTAAACATTTGTTTACCCATCGCGCAAACAACATAGTTGTCGTTATCGCTTTCTGAAAGAGAAACTAAAACATCAAAATCTGTAACACCGGCTTCTTCCAAAGAATATTTTTTAGTAGGATCACCGTTATATACTGCAATTCCATTTTGTGCACTTAAATATTTGCATAATTGGGCGTCTTCGTTAATAACTAGCAATTTATGTTTGGCTTTCTTAAGCGTGTGGATAATAAAATCCGCTTCGTGGTTGCCACCCGCAATTACGATACGCATATTATTCCTCCTCGCTTTCCATCCGTGTAAATTCATTAAGTGAAAGTATAAACGGATAAATAACCTTTACTGAAGTATTTTCAAAAAGTTTAGCTTTTTCAACGTCTTCAAGTCGAACAAAAATACTTGGAACTTTATAGATGAAGTGAGCAATGTGAGCGATAAGTATATTTGTGCAATCGTTATCAGTGGTTATTATCATTTGTCTGGTATGTTTAATTCCGGCATTTTCTAAAGTTTTTAAGTCAGTGCCATCTCCTATAATCTCATAACCACTGTAATTTTCTGATAGACGTCTAAAAGAATTCGAATCTGGATCAATGATTAAAACATCTTCGCCTTTTGTGGAACGAAGTGTTGCAATGCTGGCTCCAAGTTTGCCACATCCGACAACGATAATACCTTTTCTTTTCATATTGAATCACTCACCTTATAAATACATGTATTTATTATTCTAAATTATAGCGCTTTTAACGCATAAAATCAAAAAAACAAACAATATTGTCGAATCATACATAGAAAAACCACACATTTTCTGTGTGGTTTAATAATTAGTATCTATTTCTTTTACGTTCTCCGCTACGCTCGTTACCAGCTTGACGACTTTTTGAAGAGCGGTCACTACCACGTGATCCTTCGCTTCTTTTGTCGCTTCTGCTAAAGTTCCTTGGTTCGCGGTTTTTGCTTGAATCTCTAAAACTTCTCGTATCTCTGCGTTTGTCATTTTCACCAAAGCTTTTTCCTTCTTTAGGTTTATCAAAATAGCTTGAGGTACGTCTTTCCCCTCGATTAGATGAACCACGTTCTCCGCCTCTATTGAAAGAACCAAAACCACTCTTATTGTCTCTTTCTTTAAAATAACTACTTTCGCTACCTTGGCTACGAGGCTTTCTTGAAGGTTTTCCTTTATTAGAATCTTTATCAGTTTTATCTGCGACTTCAACCGCAATTTGGCGATCATTAAAGAATTGACCATCAACTTGCTTAATTACTTCATCGGCAAAATTCTCTGGTAATTCAAAGAAAGAATAACTATCCTTCATGTATGTATCAAGGAAATCTTCTTTTTTAATACCGACAAATTCACAAATTAAAGTTTGTAATCCGCGATTTGTTAATTCATCTTTTGTGCCAAGGTTAATAAAGAAGCGTTTAACTCCTGCGCCAGTAACACGTTTGATATTTTCGTTGTCTTTTTTAACAGTTTCTTTGACCTCTTTATATGTTGCAAAACGGAGTAATGCCGCGGCAACATCAATAACGTCAACTGCATTTTCGGAAGCAAAAGCATAAACTAATTCTTTATAAGTATCTAAGTCTTTTTCAGTTAAAGCTGGTTTAATATTGTTAAAGTATTGGGCTTGGCGTCTAGTTTTACATACTTCGCCACTTGGAGGTGTAAATTCAATCATCTTATCTTTGGTTAATTGTTCATAAACCTTAATCATTGAATGTTGATTTTTAGTTAAGAAAGTATATGCTTCGCCTTCTTTTTTAGCACGTCCGGTTCTTCCAATGCGATGTAAATAGTATTCATCTACATCGGTTAAGTCAAAATTAATAACTAAATCGACATTTTCAATATCGAGTCCACGAGCCGCGACATCGGTAGCAACCAGAATGTTGATAACGCCTTTTTTAAATTGACCCATAACTTTTGTACGTTGCGCTTGTTTTAAGTCGCCATGTAACGCTTCGCTTTCATAACCAGTTTCTTGTAGATAATCGGTTAATTCATCAACGCGTTTTTTAGTGCGACAGAAGACGAGGACTAAGCGATATGATAATGAATCAAGTAATCTTGAAAGCACATCATATTTTTGATTTTCTTTTAAACGAATGTAATATTGTTTGATAAGTTGTTTTTCTTCGTTGTCACGTGTTGTTTTAATAAAAGCCACGTCAGAACGTTGATATTTTTTAGAAATTTCTTTAATAGGCGCTGGCATTGTGGCAGAAAACAATACAGTTTGATGCTCGCTTGAAACACTTTTAAGAATTTCAGTGATATCTTCACGGAATCCCATATTAAGCATTTCGTCAGCTTCGTCTAAAACTAACAAACGTAAATTTGCTAACTTAAGCGTGTGACGACCAATATGATCAATAATACGTCCTGGTGTACCCACGACAATTTGTGGACGTTTCTTTAAATCTAAAATTTGACGGTTGATTGATTGACCGCCATAAATTGCTAATGCTCTGACACCATCTTTATGAGCACAGACTTTGCGAATTTCTTCGACGCTTTGGACGGTTAATTCGCGGGTTGGGCACATAACTAAAACTTGTACATCATCACAATCAGTATCGATATTATCGATAGCTGGTATTGCGTATGCACATGTTTTGCCAGTTCCGGTTGGAGCTTGAGCGATTATGTCTTTTCCTTCTAACATGACAGGTATGGTTTTTTCTTGGATGGGAGTTAAAGTTTCAAAGCCCATACCTTTAAGTGCTTTGATGATTTCACTACCTACTTTTAATTCTTCTATATTCATTTTAATTCTCCCACTAGCTGCGAAATTCGCGCGACTTCTTATTGTATCACAGACTATCTTTAGATAATAGGAAAAAATCAATTATTTTCACAAGTGGGAAATATAGGAAAAAAACATAAAAAAACGGACTTTCAAATGAATGAAAATCCGCTTAATTTTAACAGATAAATTCTAGTCCTCTTTTTTGTTCCAAAGTAGTCCTTGGCTTAAAGTGATACGAACTAATAAAGTAAGTATTGAGCCTAAGATTAAGAATATAAACCAATAACCTAAAAAGTGTTTGAAACTGAATTGTAAATCGGTAATAGTAGCTCCATACCCATAACTTATTGGCACATAACCAAGAAGCCAAGCACCAAGAATGCTTAAGAAACCTGAACAACCTGCGACAATAGAAGTGATAAGATCAATTTTTTTCATATTTTTTCCTCTTTAAATTATTATAACAGAAGTGAATAAAAAACAACATGTTATGATGAAAAAACTATGTTATAATTTTAATTAGGTGATAATAATGGAAAAAGATGCAAGATACTTAACAATTGCGCGAGATATTAATGAAAAAATATTAAAAGGTACTTACAAAGTTGGAGACACTCTTCGCGGAAGAACAATTTTGGCCTCTGAATATGGTGTTTCATCCGAAACAATAAGAAAAGCGGTCTCACTATTAGATAAAGAAAAAATTGTTGAAGTGAAGCATGGCGTAGGAATATTTGTTAATTCGAAAGAAAACGCGAAAAGATTTAAAGAAAAATGCGATAAGACAAGTTCAATTCACAACAAAGAAGATGGACTAAAACAACTTCTGAAAGAAAAAGATATTCTAGATAAAAAACTCCACGAAACTTTTGAAGAGTTAATGGGGTCTTATAAGTTTCATACCAACGAAATAATTAAATTTGATGAGTTGATCATTCCAGATAGCAGTTGGGTTATTGGAAATACAGTCGGAGATATATATTTTTATAATTATACAGAATCAACAATCGTTGCTATCATTAGAAAAGAAGAAGTTTTTACATCTCCAGGTCCTGACTTTAAATTAAATGCTCGCGACAAACTAGTCTTAGTTGGAAAAGATGAGTTATCATTTGAACGCGCTTTAGCATATGTATTATATGGTGTTTTAGAAGAGTAAGAATCGAACATCGTTGATATATTTATTTACATATGGTAATTTGATGTTATGGAGGAAGAAAAATGATAGAACTTAAGTCTGAGTTTGATGGTGGATTACTAGGTCTAATTGGTGTCGGTATTGTTACGGCTTTGATAACATTCTTTACCTTGGGGCTCGGTATGCCATGGGCAGTTTGTTACAGTGAAAGATGGTATGCTAAACACACAATCATCGATAACAAGAGATTAATGTTTAGAGGTACCGGCGGACAATTATTTGGACACTATATTAAATGGTTCCTTTTGACAATTATTACGCTTGGCATCTATGGCTTCTGGCTTACAATCAAGATGAAGCAATTTATCGTTGCAAACACCATTTTTGAAGAAAACCAACACATAGTTTAATATCTAATACTTGTTTAACTAATCCATGTATTTATTGCAAATACATGGATTTTGTTATATAATTTGTGTGTAGGGTAATGATAATTATGCTTACAAAGACGGGGGCGTCCTGGTTTCGACGGGGATGTATTCTTCATAAGACGCAGTCGGTTGACCTCGTCATCGGTCAAAAGCCAATTAAACGGCAAACAACAACAACTTTCTTTCGCTGCTTAGTTAATACTACACAGTCCCGCTAAAGGGAAGCACGAATGTCACATGTGATGGGTCTCTTGATCTCGTGATGGCACAATAAAAAGAGAATAAGGTTTAATGATATCTATAAATTAAGCTCGAAAAACGATAGGTTAGTTAAAAGTTGGTGTGTCTACTCGCCTTGCTTTTAATGAAACAACTAAATAGACTAAACTGTAGTGGCTTATGCGGGATCATTTTCGGACACGAGTTCAATTCTCGTCGCCTCCACCAAAATTTTAAGAAATGTATGAAAACTAGAAGAGAGTTCACTCTCTTCTTTTTCATTTATTATACTTAAATCAAACAAATGTAAAAAGTCTACATAACTAATTGTACTTCAGTTATATAGACTTATTTTAATTTTGTGGGCGAGACTTTAATAAGTTACTTTATTCATTCCAACAATACTTTTTGATTTTTGTGGTGATTTCATATCTATTGTTATGATGATTTGCATCATGAGTTTGTGAATAAACATAAGCAATATTGTTTATTTCTCCAGTTGCGCATCCTTTTACATATCCTCGTATTAAAACGGTTAAGTGGGAGTTTGCATTTAGATTTCCTAAATTGACTGATTCGTACCATGGATGCCATGTTTGTCCGTTATCTAATGAGTAAACAACGTTATAGATTAAATTGGATATTTTATCATTTAAAACAACATCAATAGCTTCGTTAGGACCGGCGTTTGAGACGATAATTGTATATGTTATCAACTTGCAAGGTGCCACTGCGATTGGACAAGCTGTTTTAATGACAGATAAGTCTGCGTTAACGTATATAGGTGTTTCGTCTGTGTAGTGATTGTTATCCGGATTTGGATCAGGTGTGGTACTTGTTACTCTAGCGGTATTGATAATTACACCGGAAGAAGAGGTAACAATCCCGCGGATTAGTATCGTAAATGTGGCGTTATTAGATAATGCTCCAATAGTGTACGCTCCATTCCAATAGTTCCAAGTTAAGCCTCCGTCAATGGAATACTCAACATTTCTTAGTTCGTACGGTATAGCATCGGTGACTACTACATTTTGAGCGCTAGCGGGTCCATAGTTATGTATTGTTAAAATATAAACTAATACTTCGTTTATTCCCACGTGTTCTTGAAGAGTAGTCTTTACTATTCCTAGATCGGCATTTAATTCTACCGCTAAAGGAACTTCATTAGATTCAACCGTATATGCAGTTGGAATACCGCCTTGAATAAATGTATATTCATAACTAGCTTGAGCGGTATTTATAGTCGGATTAGGATTAGGAACACTTATGACTTTTGCATCAAACTCCACTGTAATAGTCTCTCCACTATTAACATCTGGCAAAGCTATGCCATTATTTGGATTTTCTGCTGGGTAGGTAGTTCCATTGATTTTTAAGGTTCCATTTACAAATTCTAAACCATCGGGAACTAGGTCTTTAAAGTTCACTTTATTTATTGCGTAAGTATATGTGTTAGTCATTGTAACAGTATAAGTGACGATATCATCAATAACTGCGTTATTTGTATTTATGCTTTTGACTAATGGTAAAGCTGGAGGAGTTATTACTTCCGCAAGTAAAACATCGTCCAAGGCGTAGTCATTTCCTAATGCAGCTGGACCTTGACTAATGAATTGAATTGTAATGGATGTATCGTTTCCAGTATAGATTATACTACCAATTTGCACCCATTCTGGTTCGTTTCTATTGACAGGGACTTCTTGACCTAGAGTTTGTTCGATAATAATATGACCCTCATTGTCAATTAAGCGCACACCAAAAGCTGGAGCCTGATATCCACTTACTTTAATCATATTTAAAATCCAAGCACTGAATAAATAATAGGTGTTAGGTTTTACCGCGACAGTTTCATTAAACAGCAAGGCACCAGGATTGTCGCCATTTATAATCATCGCTCGACCGGTTTCATTACCAGTTGTATGATCTGCAAATGACCACCAAGTATAACTAGACGCTAAAGGACTAGTGATATTTTCAATCGCATATTGTCCGTCATGAGGAACTGTTTGCACAAAAGTAAATCCTTCGCCGATTCCGGTGTAAGTAGAAGAGGCAAAAGTCAAGGAAGGTGTACCTGGGGCAAACGATCCAAATGTGCCATCATCGGCGATATCAACTAAATTATCTGGTGAAACAATGATATGTTGATCCATTATTTCCGTAATTGGTGTATATTTAACCGGTCCGTTCAAGATATTTAAATTACTAATGTTTGATCCAGAAATTGTGATTAAAAGTGTATTTGGGGTTGTGCAATCTAAATTTGTCGCATCTATTGGTGGATTAGTTATGTAACTTAATGGTGGAACTGTACCGCCATTTAATAAATCGGCGATTATAGCGGTTGTAAAATCACCAGGACTAGCTATTGCTCCTTGGAATCCATATTTTTCGACAATTTGATAGTTCCCGTTTGGAACATTGATAAATGAGTAATTACCATTTGATGTTGTTAAGACTGCTAAAGTCTCGTTTGTGGTGGTGTTTTGTAAAACAATAGGAACGTTTGCGATTCCTAAAAGCGAACCCGAAGACACTGTGGTTCTGTTTACATCATAAATAAGTCTTCCTGAAATTGTGGGCATTCAATAATCTCCTTTGAATAACTGATATAATGTTAATGTATTGCTCACTAAAGAAACTGTGTATTGTTATAACCTAACTTTAGATAATTTATTTATTAAAGCGAAACTATTAAAGAGAGAACTAAATTAAATAACAAATAGTTATATTGTTGTGGTATCATCAAATTAGAGGTAACTTTAAATGAAAAAGGAAAAAATTATAGGAAAACTTAAAGATTTAGACATGATTGATGAAAGGGCCATGTTTGCGTTTGGAAATTCAAATATAACTCCGAAGATGAGCTCATGGGGTGGCGCGATTGGGGCTCTAGCAAGTGGAATGGCTAATCAAACACGAGATTTAAGATTTCCAAAATCAATTTGCGTGGCGATTAAAGGAAATAAAATTAATTTTATTAGATTATCGGCGATGTATGGATTGAGAGAGTTTTTATTTAGTTTAGATTTTGAAAACATCTTAATCGATTATGAACATATGAAATTTTCATCTTATGCTGTTTATTTTGCAGTCGAAAACAAAGAAGAAAAATTCGAATTTGTTATAGAAGCGCCAGGATCATACATTAAGATTTTAAGCGAATTTGTCGCGAAGGCGAAATTACTTTAAAACAACTAGACGGCTGGATGTCATTTCAGTCGTTTTTTTATGCAAAACCATGTCAAAAACGACATAAAATTATGATTAAAAACAAATAGTGTATTTTGTTATTTTTTTGTTTACTATTTTTAAATAAAAGGTGTAATATAATGAGTATATGAACCAGAACAAAACCCCATTTTTTGACGCACTAGTCAAATACGCCGAGTCTCAAGTTACCCCCTTTGATGTCCCAGGACATCATATGTCACAAATTCACACCGGTTTCTCAGAAGCTGTCGGTGACTTTGTCATGCGTTTAGACGTCAATGCACCAAGAGGAATGGATAATCTAAACCATCCTGTCTCTGTTATAAAGGAATCTGAGGCATTGTTTGCCGAAGCTTTTAAAGCAGATGAATCATTTTTCTTAATTAATGGCACAACCGTTGGTATTATGGCGATGATTATGGCAAGCGTGAACTCACGGGAAAAAATAATTCTCCCAAGAAACGTGCACAAATCCGCGATTAATGGCCTGATTATCAGTGGCGCCATCCCTGTTTTTGTGGAACCACAAATCGATTCTGAGTTAGGTATTGCTAATTCGGTTACATATGAATCCTATGAAAAGGCAATTCTAGAAAATCCTGATTGCTTTGCAATTTTAATTATTAATCCAACATATTTTGGTGTTACAACAGATATTGTGAGAATCGTTAAATTGGCGCATGAACACGACATGACAGTTATTGTTGATGAGGCGCACGGATCTCACTTCGTTTTTACGGAAAATTTACCATTATCTGCGATGGAAGCTGGCGCAGATGCCTCAAGCGCATCTATTCACAAAACAGGTGGATCGTTAACGCAATCCTCAGCATTGCTAACAAAGGGAAATAAAGTAAATCATTTTAGGATTCTTAAGAATATAAATATATTACAGAGCACAAGTCCAAATAGTCTATTACTAGCGAGTTTAGATACTGCACGTAAAATGTTATATTTCGAAGGACGCGAAAAGTTAGACCGTATTATCGAATACTCACATTATGCTCGCAAAGAAATTAATAAAATTAAAGGTTTGTTTTCTCCGGATAAGAATTATTTTTTGAAAACAAATGCGGATTATGATGAAACAAAATTAATTGTACAAGTTAATGGCCTTGGGATGAGTGGTTTTGATGTTTATCGCATTTTAAAAGATGAATATAATATTCAAATGGAATTAGCCGAAACTAATGTTGTGCTTGCCGTATTTGCTATTGGTACACATAAAGAACACGTTGATCGTCTTATTGAAGCTTTTAAAGATATTTCAAAAAGATTTTATGAAGAAGATAATAAGATAACGATTCCTAAGTTCAATTGTAATTTTCCGGAAAGAGTTTATCGTCCACGCGAGGCACATATGGCGCCTAAAAAGCGTGTGGGATTGGATGAAGCAATTGGCGAAATCAGCGCCGAATCCTTAATGATTTATCCGCCTGGAATACCGATGGTAATCCCTGGGGAGAGGATTACTAAAGACATCATTGATCGGATTAGATATTACGAAAGTAAAGGTTCAACATTCTTAAGTGACTATGATGATGACACGTTAAGTATCGTTGATGGCGAAAAATGGAATGAATGGAGTGTAAAATATGATGAAATTTAAAACAGTGGAAATGCCATTTCAAAGTTGCGTAAGCAGCTATAAAGAAGCAGATGTTGTTATATTTAGCTGTCCGATGGATGCGACAACATCATTTAGACCTGGAACTAGATTTGCCGGTAACGCGATTAGAGTAGATTCATTTGGTGTAGAATGGTACTCCCCATATAGAGATATGGATTTAAAGGATTATAATACTTGTGATATTGGAGATTTAGATTTGCCAATTGGTGACCCGGATGACGCTTTAAAAGAAATATATAAAACCACGAAAAGAATTCTTAGTGATAACAAAAAAGTAATGATGATTGGCGGAGAACATCTTGTAACATATGGTGTTGTTAAAGCAATGCATGAGAAGTACGATAATTTACATATTATCCATTTTGATGCCCATACTGATTTAAGAGAGAGTTTCTTTGGTAGAAAGTTCTCACATGCGACTGTTATCAAAAGATGTTATGACTTACTTGGAGATGGAAAAATCTATCAATTTGGTATCCGTTCTGGAGATTCAAGTGAATTTAAATGGGCTGCAGAAGGTCATACAAATTTACGCAAATTTGATTTAGTAGGTTTAGATAAATGTGTAGAAAAATTGAAAGATAAAAATGTATACATTACTATCGACTTAGATGTATTAGATCCTGCATATTTTCCTGGAACCGGAACTCCTGAAGGTGGAGGCATCACTTTTAAAGAATTATTATCTGCGATTGATGAGTTTTCCAAATTGAATAATATCGTCGGATGTGATATTGTTGAGCTATCACCACAGTTAGATGTTAGTGGAGCGTCAACAGCATTAGCTTGTAAGGCACTTCGTGAATTAACTCTTTTGTTACACAGTAAAGTTAAAAAATAAATTATTTTATATACATTTTGCGGATATTTTCGCATAAAGGAGAAATATATATGAAAAATAAAATTAAAGCAATTGGGGGAATCGTTTTCATCGCTATGCTTGCTTCTTGTGATTCAGGCGCATCAGCTTCAGTAGATTCAGGCAATGGTTCTGATAATACAGAACCACCTGTATCTATTAGCACGACTAATCCAATTTCTTCCAGTGGCTCAGTGAGTATCTCTGAATCGATTAGCACAATAATTTCAACGGGCCCAATCAGTTCGGGTACGTCGAATTCTACTGTTATAACTGGAGACGAACCCGCTGACACTTATATGGGGGATTATTATAATACAGTTAGCAATACACTTCGTGGAGATGATTTAAAAAGAGCATTATCGACAGTTACTTCCGCAGGATTTGTCAACTACTCGTATGAGAGTATGTGGAGTAACTATCCAAAAACTGACGTATCTGGTGGAAAGATGATTCTATTTTATACTGCAACAGCCCTATCATATACCTCAGGATCTGCAACAAGCAAATCCAATAAAGAGCACGTTTGGCCACAAAGTTGGTATGGAGCTGGTAGCAGCGTACATTCTAATGGCAGTCCAGGTGCAGACATACATAACGTTTATCCATGTGATTCACAATTAAATAATGTAAGAGGCAATTCAGCATTCGATATTCTTCCTTATTCAAGCCCAAAAGTTTATGAACGTGGTAGTTCTGGAACGTATGGAGAAGGCGGAGGAAACTTGAGTTATGGAGATTCATCAGACCCAGACTCATACAACTACACTAACTCAGGTAAATCGATATTCTATCCAAAAAAGGGATATCGCGGTATTACTGCTCGTGCTTTGATGTATGTTGCAACACGATACTATAACAATTCAAGCTATCCAGTCGAATTAGTCGATGTTGCGCAAACAAGTGCTGTAACCGGACAATATGGTCGCATTGGAAAACTATCTACGCTATTAAAATGGCATTTAGAAGAACCAGTCTCAGATTTTGAAATCGCTAGAAATGAATCAATTTATACAAGTTTCCACAAAAACCGCAATCCATTTGTGGATAAACCAAGCTATGCTTGCAGAATATTTGGTGATTATAACGACAACACTCGTGCCGCATGTAATGCGTATACAGAACCAGCAAGTGATGTAGCGCCCTTAGACCTTTTAATTACTGTTAGGCTTACCAAAGGTGCATATCAAGCAACACTTGGTCAACTATACATTCCTAATAAAGAGTTTGAGATCGAATAAATAAAAATAAGCAATAGGGCTTCTTGTCGAAGTCCTATTTTCTTTAATCGTAATATTATCGACAGTTTAACCAAAAAAACTTATAATAAATCTAGGCGGTGGTAATGTGAAGCAAAAACTAACATATTTAAGCTATTTCATAAGAAGTGCTTGGCATGTTTTTATGTTCCGCCTATTTAGAAAAAAGAAGTCATTGAAGAAGTTCTTAAATCATAAAAATATTTCTAAGAAAAGCAGCGATTTAATGTTGAAACAAGCAATAGAATCTGGCGTTCCATTTGCGGCAGTTCGGTTTGGTGCTGTTGAATTATCCGCTATAAATAACGCAAGAAAAATTGAATTAGGCTTTAAAAAGACATACAAAATGCCAGTGAAATTTAGTATGAAAAATAACGCTGGTTTTTTTCCATGTGAAGATTTTTACTTAACAAAGTATTACAAAACACTTAGAAAAGAATTAAAAAACATTGATATATTAGGAATAAGCGGTGTGCACATGGAGGAATACTATTATAAAGAATTGTGCTCGCAGGCACGAATTGCGAGGTATGATGTATTTGAACCTATTGATTGCACATGGATTGAAGCTTTAAAAAACAAAAGAGTTTTAATTGTCTCCTCTTTTGCAGAAGAAATAAGGCATCAACTTGAGAGTAAAATCGAACCATATGGCGTGGAACTACTACAGACGATCGAGTTTAAAGTCGTAAAGGCTGTGGAGACATTGGCGAAAAAAACTGATAGTCGCTTTGATAATTGGTTTGATGCATTAGATTATTTGAAAATGGAAATCCTGAAGCAGGATTTTGATGTCGCGTTAATTGGCGCAGGGGCATATGGAACACCGCTGTGCACATTTGTAAAGCAAATAAAAAAGCAAGCAATTCAAACCGGAGGCGCAACGCCTTTATTATTTGGAGTTATTGGTAAGCGATGGGAAACAAGAGATTACGTGACAAAATATCGCACTAGCGAATGGATAAAGCCTTATAGTAAAATTGAAGGCGCAGAAGATGTTGAGAAAGGATGTTATTGGTAATGGAAACAGATATCATAAATGAACAAAAAAATAGTCAGGTTCTGGTTGGGTTCTTTTCATTAGAACTAGTCGCGTTAACTATATTTAATCTGGCTAATTTAGCCTGGGGGTTTCGAATCCTAGCATTTTTAATGGCAATCTTAGTAATACCCGCTCTATTTAAAACTGTAAAATTTAAAAAGGCTAAAATGATTTATATTAGTGTTGGGTGTCTAATTCTATATTCTGTATTTTCGGTGTTTTTCAATAATTCAGCAGGAGATGTCGATCTTGTCAACAAAGTATCAGTCGCCATTGGCGTTGCATCATATTTTGTTCTGGGAGTGTTTTATGGTGTTTTTGCTGGTGCGAATAAATCTAAACTTCAAAATGCAGTAACTGCTGTTTACATAGGGTTAGGACTTTTTGTTGGTGTATCACTTATAACAACAATTTATAAAATGGGAACGCCCTTTTATAATATTATTTATAACCATACCCCGCAATTAAGTGAAGTTATTCAGAAATCATTTATTGTGATTGGATTTGATATTAAACAAGTTAGTATATCTGTATTAGCAAATTATGCATTAATTCTAAGTACAGGTTTATTTGGAATATTGTTTATAAAAAAAGAAGAAAAAAACAAAACTTTTAAACTAATTCCGATTGCTAGTGGTTTAATTGGAACTTTAACACTTATTTTATTGAGTTCTAGTCTGCACATTTATATTTTCTTAGTAACATTTTTGTTAGTGTTTTTGTTTGTAGGTTATAGACGGAAAAATAAAGCGCTTTTTTGCTCCGCGATAGTGGGATTGAGCGTATTTTTCGTGCTATTTGCGAGCCTAAGAATAGGGTATCAACTGAATATTTCGGGATTAAAAGCTACAGTAGATAAAACTAATTTTTTAAAAGAGTTCGTATTACCTAAAACCAATCTTAGCCCAAGATTAATTGACATAAAGCATGTCTTTTCTACGATTAGTATGTTTGGGCATGGGCATCAAAATAGTGGCTATAAGAGTGTTGCGACTGGTATTATGCCGCTTGATGTCCTTTATTATAGCGGGATAGTTCCATTTCTTAGTTTAATTGTATTTTTAGTTTTTCAAGTTTATGGTGCATGTAAATATATTAAAAGCGGCGTTAATACCGCCGCTGATAAATTAATAGTGTTAATCATTCTAATGACGCTCATAATTCTCGTGTTTAATAGTTATATTATATCGAATTACTTAGACTTCGTATTGTTAGGAATAATATTTGGTTCTGGATTAATGTGGTCTCGTATCCTTAACAAAAAGACTAAAAAAACAGTAGTGATTTTAACTAGTGCCACGTTGAATTAGGCATCGATAAATCATAAAGTTTTACAAATGAACTAGAATTTGTTTCATCAGTGATGTAGGGAGTATAGCTTCCTGCATCTATTTCTTCTTGTGTAAGAGGAAGGCGCTTATAAGAGAATCCAAACATTGAAACATCTTTTAATAATGTGGGAGTTTCCGCGCTTATTTCAGAGAGTTTGAAACTATAAAAGTACGGTGCGGTTGTATTTGGCGGTAAAACAGTTTCAAAAGTATAATCATAGGCAATAAATTTTTTTGTGGAGGCGTTAACTAACTTGTACAAGGTTATCATACCTTCCATTTTTAGATTTTTTGAAGAACTTGTCATATATGCTCCGACACGATCAGCTGTAAGAAGGCGCTTGTTTAAGTCAACATAAATTCCAGATTGATATAGATGGAGACGCGAATTTGCAGTTTCACCAGCACATGAAATTACTCCATCAAACAACTTTAGATATTTAACCGACCCCAATTTGGCAGTGTTTTTTAAAGAAGTATCACTTGCGTATTGTAAAACATTGCGATCTAATTTTTCTTCTTCTGGGAGTTGTTCGTATTTTGTTAGCATAATACCGGTGATATCGGTTTTTATTCTATCGATAATTTCAACGTTCTTTGGGAAATCCAAACTATCTGGAAAGACTTTGTTGTTGTCGTTACAGATTTCTATTGCATCACCACATGAAGATAGTGCTAATAACAATGAAATAAAGAATATTCTTTTCATATTATGTACTCTCCTTATTTATTTTAAGCCATGATCCCATTTCGAAATCTGCTTGATCATCATCGAGAATTAAAGTTCCTTTTGCGGGCGTAAATGTCATTTCACCAAAATATATTTTGCCATTCACATTGTATAAGTCGACACGCACAAACGGAAACGGCTTTGCAAGTTTTTCAGCGATTTTCACCATTTCAGAAAAGTTTGATGGTTTAGTAGGTGGAATTGATGATTTACTCCATCCATTGAATTGTGAACCATCAAAAGGAGACCAGTCTATATAAAGATTATCATATCTAATATCGACACCGCGACCAGTAACTACGTATAAACTTCTTGCAATTCCATTAAAGCAATGTATTTTGTATTCGGTAGGAAGATCTAGACCACCAATATATTTTTCGATAATGATCTGTGGCTTTATGCCGCTATAATGACGCTCTACAGTTTTTTTGCCATAATCGATTTTTAACCATTTTTTGAATGTTTTTTGTAATGCTACTTTGTCAATTTTGTTCTTGTCTTTGCAAATATAATTAAAAGCACAAGCATGCGTGCATTTCATCACAAATTGCTCAGGTAGTTTTGCAAAATCAATGTCTTCAAATTTATCAAATAAGCCTAAAGAAGGAATTAGATATTGTTCTAAACCCAATTCGTTTAAATAATCTCGCACACCCGCTCTTGAAGCGCATTTTGTCGCTAGAGCTGATTTCGGATAAGTATATAAACGTAAATATTGTAATTTTTCAGTGTATCTTATTGGATTTTTTAAATTAAGTTTATGATGAGTAATGTACTTATATTGAAGTTTAACATACGCAGTGGGAGATGTTATTTTTATAATATTGCGAAAAGAAAGTGCAATTGCGCGCTTAATTTTTGATTCCTTTAAATTTTTATTTCGCATTTTAATCACCACACTTTTAGTATATCACTAAAACTTTATAAAAAAATAAGAAACTATGTATGAATCATAAAATTATGATACGATATAAGCTAGGAAGTGAAAATTATGATTAAATCTCTTAAAAAGAAATCTGTATTAATCCAAACTATTATTTATAGTGGTGTTTTGATATTACTCTTGATAACTTTTCTAGTTTTGCAATTGTCTTTCAACGTAGAAATTAGTATTACCGTTGACTATTTGTTATTTGGAATTGGGGTTGTATGTCTTTTAATTGGCTATGTTGCTAGCGATTTAGCTAAGAATAAACATCGCCGAAAAACAAAGAATTGGGCTGGTAAACTTCCAGACGAACTTATAGAGAGGTTGTGGGAGATAAGAACACCTTGGTTTATTGCCTTCGTTACTGCAATTATTACAACAATTGCCTATTATATAGCTGTTGCACAATAAAGCACCTACGTAGGTGCTTTTTGTTTACAAATTATTAAATGAAGAGCTACTAAATTCGACACTTAATGCCACGTATAGTAAAAAAAGATTGACACGAAAATACTAAAGTAGTAATATACTTAATAATCATAATATGATTATATAAGGAAAAGGAGATAAAAAATTATGAATTTAAAAAACAAAGGCATTATTCTAGGAATGTCGATGCTACTCATTCTAGTTGGCTGTGGAACAACTCCTGCTTCAACTAGCACTGGTTCAAATAGTGGAACCGGAACCTCTATTGATCCTAATTCTACCTATATTGATAGTGACGGAACTATTCGTAACAACCAATATATCAAGGACACCTACAAAGTAAAGGACACTTACAACACATTGCTTGGTTTGAATCTTAAGTATCTTAACACAGCAGTGACAATGTCCGCCGAAGACTGCGATCATATCGCAAACTTTGTTGATGGATTAGTTGAAAACGACCAATATGGCCGTTTAACCAAGGCGTTGGCGGAAAAAGTAGAAGTCAATACAATCCACGATGAATACAAATTTACGATTAAACAAAATATTCCATGGGTTACTAATAAGGGGGAACAATATGTTGCAACCGTTCAAGGTCAACGTGTTCCACAAGTTGTGTCTGCAGATGACTTTGTAACTGCAGCCAAATTAGTTCTCGATTTTAGAAATGCTTCCGATAGTTATTACCTACCAGCAATGTTTATTAAGGGTGGTTATGAATACTGGGCATTTACGTATGCAATTTATTTACGCGATAATAACAGCGCTGCTGACGTTGGATTAACTGATGCATTACTAAAAACAGATGCCGGTTTAGCAGTTGCTACTAATATGATTGCCTCAATGGTTGCAAACGTTCAATTAAACGTTACAGCTGCAGATATTCCTGCTATTTCAAGATTTGAACGTGTTGGAATAAAAGCTACAACCGAAAATGGTAAATCAGTTTTAACTTATAAACTTGAAAATCCTTCATATTTCTTTTTATCAGTTTTAACCTATACTCCATTCTTACCAATCAACGCTGCTTTCATTAATGAAGTTGGATTCTCATCTTTTGGTGAGTCAAATTCAAAATTCCTATACTGTGGACCATATCTTTTAAAGAAATGGGATGAATTATCACTTCAATATGTGAAAAATCAACATTATTGGGATAAGAATGCTGTTCACTTAGAAACAATCAATTACAGCGTCTTAAAAGGTGATATTCCATTTGACTATATTCGTAAAGAATTTGAAGCTGGAAGAATTGATGCTTTCGGAGTTTCACAAAACGATGAAGCTGGATGGACTAAATATATTGTTGGTCCAGACGGAACTGGAACAATTGATAACCCAGCGAATGACTTAACATATTCACGTGAAATCGAAGTTGTTGACTCAACATTCGTCTTTGAATTAAATGTTAATCGCAATGCTAGCAATGCTGACTCTATGGTCAGTAAGTATACAAATCTTACCAATCCATCATTAGTCAATACTGATCGCGCCCTTAAGATTAATGAAGTTCGTGAATTAGTACTAAATGGTATCGACTTTGGAGTCTACAATAGAAGATACGGAACAACTGAACAAATTCAGGCCCAATATCAAATGTGGACATATGTACCAAAAGGATTCGTTCAAAATGATGACAATGGTAAAGACTACATTGAATATGTTTATGATGCTTACGCAGATAAATTCAATATGACTTTTGATGAAGCTAAAGCTGAATTAAAACAAGGACAAATTGATACAAGAAATACTAAAGACGAAATCGCAGCCCTTGCGACAAAAGCTAAAAACGCTATTACATTAGTTAACAATAATGGTGGTGTTGAAGGCGTTGACTCAAAAGGTGAATTAACTGCAAAAGCACAAATCACATATCCAATCCAAGTTGAATACTTAGGATTAAACTGGGATGCTGAACAATCTGGCTATGATGCTGCTTGGATTGAAGAATTCAATCAAGACGTCAATGCTTGTACATTAAACCAAAACAAAGTAACTGCTAAATTACCATTATGTAGTGGTGGAAAGTATCCATACTTTGAAATCGTCAACAATACAAAAGTTACCGAAGCAACCTATATCAACATGGGCGAAAGCGGACAATATCACTTGTATGTTTCTGGATGGGGAGCCGACTATGCTGACCCACTTACCTTTATGAATACATTCGTCACTGGTGGAGATATGTCAATGTACACTGGAACCAAAAAAGAAGTCATCGACTATAGAATAGTAGATGGCGCAGTGGAAAAAGGCAAAATTCTAGAAAAATACGATGAATTAGTTGCTAAAGGTAGAGTTATTTATGACAATACCGACAATCGCTTCACCTATTTTGGACAAGCTGAAGTAGAATTAATATTTGGTGCACATATTATGAAACCTATCTACATGATGGGCCAAGGATGGACGTTCTCAGTCTCAAAAGCCGCTGGTTATGAAACACCAACTGCAGCATACGGACTTAGTTCATACAAACTTAAAGGCGTTTATGTGTTAACTGAACCAATGAAATCTGCGGATCGTTTTGAAGCTAAAGCTTTATATAACGAAAATAAGAAAGCAGCCCTTGCTGCCGGATATAACATCTACGCTTAGTCTAAAAATAAAAATACACTAACGGGATTAGGGTTTGTAAAAGCCCTAATCTCTTGTTGTAAAAAATGTTGAATTTTAGGAGGAAACTAATGGGAATATTTCTTATTGGCTATACAATTATAGCGCTGGTGGTGCTCTTTGTAGTATTTGTCATATTGGTCTCAAAAAGATTAGTATTTGCAAATAACGCTAAGGTGCAAAACGTATTTGCGCATCCGTTATTAATCTATTCGATTAAAAGAATTGGTAGTGCGCTTGTGTCCATCATGCTCGCAATTTCTGCGACTTATTTATTAATTAGATTAAAGAATACTACCGCAATATGTAGTCAAGCTATTGGATCTTATGCTAAATTACCTCAAATTGTGAGAGAAATTAGATGTAAGGAAGTTCTGGAACAGTTAGGTATTTCAGGAAACGTGTTCAAACAACTTCTAAGTTATTATTACAAAATTTTACCTTTTCCAAAGACTCTTTGTGCTGAAACATTATCAGAACCAGTTCTCGTTAATGGTAGCCAAATAGTTTATATGGAAGTGAGAGAATGTCGCAATTTTATCATGGACTTAGGTAAAATCTTTAAAATACCATCCTACAATGGAACATATGTAATTGATGCAATATTTAAGGAGAAAATGCCGCATTCATTTAAGATTGGCATAATAGCAGTCGTTGTAGAACTGATGCTTGGTTATCCTTTAGGAATTTTAATGGCCAAACGAAAAGATGGCATTATTGATAAAATTGGCAAAGCCTACATTATCTCAATTGATGCAATCCCTGGCGTAGCATATTACTACATTTGGTTTTCACTTTTCTTTGCAATCGGTCTTCCAAGCAAATATGCGGATGGCAATTTCGTTTCGTATCTTGCTCCGTCTCTGACGATGGGCTTTACAGGTATGGCGGGTATTGCTATTTGGGTCAGAAGATTTATGCTGGAAGAATTCAACTCTGATTATGTTAAATTTGCTCGCGCAAAGGGTTTATCAGAAAACAGAATTATGTTTACCCACGTCTTAAGAAATGCAATTGTACCATTAGTTCGTTCTATTCCTGCTGCTGTTTTAGGAGCATTATTAGGTGCTTTCTATATCGAAAATATCTATTCTATTAATGGTCTAGGAAATCTTTTAATCGAAGCAAACTCGTATAATGATTATTACGCATTGCAAGGTGTCGTCGTAATTTCTGCGCTTATTTCAATTATTGCTTATTTGTCGGGAGATATAGTCACCGCAATTGTTGACCCACGCATTAGTATTGCGTCGGCGGATTAGGAGGTGACAGTTCATGGCAAAAGAATTAGAAGATGTAATTGGCGTTGATATTGAAGAGCTTTTTACAATCGTTGGAACGACCGAAGAAGATGCTGAAAGAATTGATGCTGTCCCTTATTCCTATTGGAGAGAGACTTTTAAACAATTATGGAAAAAGCCACTTACTGTTGTATGTATCGTTGTTATAGCATTATTAGTTTTGCTTACCATTTTTGGTCCAATGATTCAATCATATAGAGTTATTGGCACTAGTAAACAAGAGTTCCCCATTTACGAGGGAATTTCATGGAGCCATTTATTTGGTGTGGCTGGCGGCACTAAAATGGGGCCATATCAAGGTCTAGATTTATGGACATTAGTTTGGACTGGCGCACGTCTATCGCTTATGTTAGGTGTAGTTGTTGCGCTTATCGATACTGTTTTAGGAGTTATTATTGGTTCACTATGGGGATACTTCCGTTGGCTAGATCCAATTTTAATTGAATTAAGAAACTTTATTGGAAATATACCAGGTATATTATTATACATTTTATTGATGCAATTCTTATCACCAAGTTTCTGGACAATCGTTTTTGTCTTATGTATGTTTGGATGGATGGGACTTGCTGGATTTATTCGCAACCAAATTATCATTATTCGCAACCGTGAGTATAACATTGCTTCGAGAACTTTAGGCACTTCGCCAAAAGCAATGATTACTCATAACTTGTTACCATATTTAGTTTCAGTTATAGTTACTGTGGTTTCTACTGCAATTCCTGAGGCGATTTCTGCTGAGGTTGGGCTTGCATACTTTAGCTTAAGTTTTAAAGCCTCGGAAAACGTGACACTTGGACAAGTACTCACATACGCGACTAAGGATGATTGGTTAGGTCATTTTCATATATTACTTGCACCAATGGTTGTTATTGTTCCGCTTACAATTACATTCTTCTATCTTGGTTTAGTCCTCGCGGACGCCACAGATCCGAAGAATCACAGGTAGGAGGTACGTATTATGGAAAAGAAAAAAGTATTAGAGGTTTCAAATTTAAAAGTTGGCTTTGTTTCGCACGGAAAAAAAGTACATGTCATTAGAGATATCTCTCTTGACGTTTATGAAGGTGAAACCTTAGCAATTGTCGGAGAATCCGGTTCCGGTAAATCAGTATTTACCAAGACATTTACTGGTATGATCGACGCTAATGGATTTATTGGCGAAGATTCCAAAATTATATTTGATGGCATGGATTTAGCAAAACTAAAGACAACAGAGCAATGGATGGGAATTCGCGGAAAAAGAATTGCTACGATTTTCCAAGATCCAATGACCTCATTGAATCCATTATTTTCAATCGGCTATCAAATATGCGAAGTGTTGCGTTTGCACCACAACTTAACAAGAGCTGAAGCAAAAGCTGAAGCTATTAATTTATTAAAAAAAGTGCAAATCCCTGGTGCTGAAAGCAGATTTCACGATTTTCCATTCCAATATTCGGGCGGAATGAGACAAAGAGTCGTTATTGCTATCGCACTTGCATGTCGTCCTGAGATTTTAATTTGTGATGAACCTACAACGGCATTAGACGTAACAGTTCAAGCGCAAATTTTACAGCTTATTAAAGAATTACAAGATGAATACAAATGGACAACAATTTTTATCACCCACGACTTAGGTGTCGTGGCAAGTGTTGCCGACCGCGTCGCAGTTATGTATGGTGGTCAAGTTGTTGAATATGGTACTGCCGAAGATATTTTCTATCGTCCAGCTCACCCATATACTTGGGCACTTTTATCATCTCTTCCTCAATTGGGAAGTAAGGATGAACCACTTACATATATTACAGGTAATCCACCGACCTTTACTCACGAGATTATTGGTGATGCTTTTGCGGTTCGTAATAAATATGCGCTTAAGATTGATTTCTTAAAAGAAGCGCCAATGTTTAAAATTACTGATACACATAGTGCAAAAACATGGCTACTTGATCCACGTGCACCAAAAGTTGAAAAGCCAAAGATTATTCAAAATTTAAAGAAACGCATGGCGGAAGCATCAAAAGAATTAAAACGCGAAGTAGGTGATGGCAATGTCTAATATTAGAACATATGCAGAAATTCATTCTGAAACTGTTAAACGCGAAGTTTTAGTTAAATTCCGCGACGTAAGAGTTTCCTTTAAGCATGGAGCGTTTGAACGCGTCGTTATTGAACATTTAAATTTAGATATTTATAAAGGAGAAATCCTTGGGTTAGTCGGTGAATCTGGTTCGGGTAAGACCACAATCGGAAGAGCACTAATTAGAATTAATAAAGTTTCTGGTGGAAAAATATTGTATGGTGATAATGACCAAATAATTTCTGGAAAAATTGCCAAGTCAGTAGAAAGAAATCTTAAAACTAAAATACAAATGATTTTCCAAGATCCTTCTGCTTCATTAAATGAAAGAAGTAATGTTGATTACATTATTAGTGAAGGTTTAAGGGCTTTCCATTTATATGAAAATGAGCAAGATAGAATTGAAAAAGTTAGAAAAATGATTAAGCGCATTGGCTTAAGTCCTGAGCACTTAAAAAGATATCCACATGAATTCTCTGGTGGTCAAAGACAACGTATTGGTATTGCAAGATGCATGGTTATGGAACCTGAACTAATTATTGCTGACGAACCAATATCTGCGCTTGACGTATCTATTCGTGCACAAGTTTTAAACTTAATTAAAGAATTCCGTGAAGAAAGACAACTTACAGTTTTATTTATTGCCCACGATTTATCGGTTGTTAAATATATTTCAGACCGTATTGCGGTTATTTATCAAGGCAAACTAGTTGAATTAGCGCACGCGGAAAGACTATTTGAATGTCCACTTCATCCATATACCAAATCATTGCTTTCAGCAATTCCACTGCCAGATCCATTGATTGAAAGAAAGAAGAAAGTTATTAAATATAATCCTTCAATTCATCATTATGATGAGGATCCTGCGGATTTGTACGAGATTGAGCCTCATCATTATGTAAGAGGTAACAAAGCCGAAGTTGAAAAATATATCGAAGAAGCTAAGAAAAACTCCAAGAAGAAGGTAGGTGCAAAAGATGAATAAATATATTAAATTATCTGTCGGATTAGCACTTGCCGCTGCTGTAATAGGCACTGCGTATT
This sequence comes from Bacilli bacterium, assembly GCA_031556235.1. GTDB lineage: Bacteria > Bacillota_I > Bacilli_A > RFN20 > CAG-826 > JAVBTH01. Next base: position 423,727 of record JAVBTH010000001.1, on the reverse strand, counting down.
GGGCATTAATTGAATATGTTTTAAAAGACTATCAAAATATGCCTTACATTATATTTAAATATACTTATAGTGGCCTAGGTGATGATGCCAAAAAAGAAGTCACTATTATGAATATTGATCGTGATAAAAAATATCCAGCAAACTTTGAAGTTCCTTCAAAGTTGTTAGGATATCCTGTTACGACGATTGGTGAATACGCTTTTGCGGGACTTGATCGTTTAGAAACTGTTACACTACCTTCAACAGTAACAACAATTCAAACAGGGGCATTTAGCAATTGCGAGAATCTCACTGAAATAAAGAACAGATCTCACAGTGTTGTGAACATTGGAACAGATGCGTTCCTGGGCTCGAAAAATTGGGTAGGTTACAATCAAGAAGGCTTAATTACAGTTGGCGCTATTTTATATAAATACAATGGCGAAATTGAAGAAGGCACTGTAATTAAAGATAAAAAAGATAAACTTGCAGAGGACATCGAAGAAAAGACAATTTATATAGAAGATTATATTACAGGTATCGCGGAAGGTGCATTTGCAAATCAGCCAGGTATTGTCTCTATTAGTCTTCCAAGCAGATTTACCGAGATAAAAGAAAACCTTTTATTAAATTGTGTAAATCTTGAAGAAGTACAGTTTGATAGTATTAAACGGATTGGAAATAATGCGTTTAAGGGCTGTGTCAAACTTAGTGAAGTTTCACTTAACTCAGATATAATAGAATATATCGGAGAAAACGCCTTTGAATCAACTGATATCAAGAATTTTGAATTTTCAGATAAACTCACCTCAATAAGTGATGGGTTGTTTAAAAACTGTGAGATGCTTGAAAATGTTGAAATTCCTTCTACCATTACAACAATTGGTAGAGAAGCATTTATGGGATGTAAAGCATTAACAAGTATAAACACTCACGGAACAGAAAAAATTGAAAACGAAATCGACAGTATTTCTATCATTGGCGAAAGAGCGTTTGCTCAAACAGGGCTAACAGAAATAGTGTTACCTAAAAATTTAGAATCAATTGGTAAGGCCACTTTTGCGGATTGCTCTAATCTAACAGAGGTTATATTACCTAATGTTGAAGCTAAAGTAGATGAGTTTGGGGCACCTATTCTGGATTTAGTGGGTAATCCAGCTTATTATGGGATAAAGAAGATTAGTGAAGAAGCTTTTAAAAATTCTATAAATCTTCAAACTGTTATATTTCCTAAACTTGATAAAAGTATTGATGGTAAAAATGTAATTATAAATACGCTTGCAGATATCGGAAATAACGCATTTGAAAATACTTCTATAACCTCTATAGAATTTCCAGCATCCCTATCAGCAATCAGCAGTGAAGTAGTTAAGAATTGTACAAAATTAGAAACAATAACATTTCAAGACTATAGTTCTCACATGTACGTAGGGGAGTCAAAGATGGTGGCTCCAGTTGTTAAATCAGTACCAAATTATACAGAAATTAAAACTTCTGCTTTTGAAGGAACAACTAGTTTAAAAGAGATCGTCATACCAAATGCAGTTAAAGCAGTGTTTGATTCGGTTTTTAAAAACTCAGGCGTTGAAAAAATCACATTACCAGAATCAAATTCAGAATTTCAAACTATTAATATTTCAACTTTTGAGAATTGCATAAACCTAACTGATATTAATATTCCTTCTTCGATTACTACGGTAATGGAAAAAGCATTTAAAAATTGTACTTCTTTAACAAGTTTGTATTTTTATAACAAGATAAAAACTATCTATAATTATGTATTTATAGGTTGTAGTCCAGATTTAGTCCTAAACTTTGAGGTTAGCGAACAACCTACAACTTTTAAGGAATTCTGGGCATGTTATGAAACTTATGATAACGTGGAAAAGAAAACTGTTATCGTGAATTTCGGAGTTCCGAGACCATAAAAAATAGAAAGTGGATATAGAAATATATCTACTTTTTGTTTCTATTTACAAATGAGCTTACGAGATTTTCTTTTAAGGCAAGTAGTGTGAGTAAGTATATTGCGCCATCAACGATAATGATGATGATAAGTTGTAAATAACTTTCTAAAGTACTAAGAGCAGGCAAGAGGAAAAATGTAATAATACTTATCAGGATTCCTGATGCAAAGATTTTTAAGGTGTTTAAATTTATTATTGCTTTTGCAACATGTTTACGCGCGATTATAACAAGTGTAAGCAAGATAAGTACATCGGTAGTAGCGGTAGCAATTGCGACCCCAACTGAAGGAGAATCTTTAAATATATATCCGAGGATGATAGAGGCGGTTATATTAAGAATGGTTCCAAATATCATGACATAAAGATAATATTTTTCTTTATGCATTGGCAGAAGAACTTGTGAATAGATCATATCCGCGAGTGAAAAGGTTAAAACCATGCTAGCTAAAATCATTAAAGTATAAGGTGCGTTTATATAGCCTATTGCGTTACCTGATATTATTGAAGTAATTTGTGAAGACAGAAGAGTCATTGTAGCAATCGCGGGCACCGCAATAAAAATGCAAATGTTAAATGCATATTTAGTTAAGTTATTAAAAAATACCTTATTGTCTTTTTTATAAAGTTCTGTCGCACGCGGTATAAAGACTGCGCTGAGTGAAGTTATGATTGTGATGATGATTTCTATTGATTTAATGCCCACAGAGTAACTACCTACTTCAGCTTTTGTGGAATCTATTAACCCTACTATGAATGTGTCAGTATAGTTATAAAGCGTGCCAATAAGAGAAATGGAAAATATAATCGTGAGTGGTAGAATATATTGCTTGAAATTATATTTTTCAACTTTCTTAAATGAGATATGTTTTTTTAAGTTGAAAAGGTTGCATATAACTGTGGTGATAGTTACTAGAATGGTTAAAAGAGCGTATAAGTATACTTGGTCATCATACTTTATCAAGGATATAATTAATAAGGCACTTAATGCTAAAGAAACAATGGAACGAAATGCAATGTAAAAATGTTTTTCTAATGCGATATAAATCCATTCAAATGAGAAGACACCTACAAGAAAATTAATACTTAAAATAAATATCAGATCTTTATTAAGCCAAAAGTCACCCTTAATGGTAAATATAATTACGCACATTAATCCAAACGATATCAAAGTCAGTATACCTTGAATGATGAAAAACTCTTGTGCTTTCTTGCTGAGTGCTTTTGGATTATCTCTTACTTTGGAACATTCACGAATTGCAAGCGTGGGAATGCCAAGCTTGGCAATTACTAAGAAATAATACACAAATGTATTAGCCCATGTGTACGTTCCCAGTGTTGTTTCGCCAAGAACACGACACACAAATGGAAAACTAATGAAAGAAAGCAGAGTTAAGCATATCGTGCGAATAAGGTTAGCTACTACGCTATAACGAATGTTTTGTTGCATATAATTCTCCTTGAAGATATTTTATATCGAAAACGTTTAAAATACTAGGTATTTTATTTATTGCACATTTGTTAGTTTGATGTGACTTAAAAAAAGTGCTACACTTAAAATAAATAAGGTGGTGGGGAATATGAAAATACTCATAGTTAGTCAGTACTATTATCCAGAGCCGTTCTCAGTAACAAAAATTGCTGAAGAATTAATAAAACGCGGGCATGACATAACTGTTTTAACCTCCAAACCGAACTATGGATATCACAAAATTATTCCCGGATATGAGAAGATAAACTTTGAAATTATTAATGGTGTAAAAATCCATCGCGTAAACACATACCCTAGAAAAGAAAGTAAAATCTCAATTGTGAGAAACTATCTCTCATATTGGGCGAAGGCTAAAACGAAAGTGAATCGATTGAAAGAAGATTTCGATTTAGTGTTCTCTTTCTCCTTGTCTCCGGTAATTTCAATCGCTCCAGCCGCTAAATACTCTAAAAAGCACCACAAAAAGCATGTGCTTTATTGTTTTGACATCTGGCCTGAATCTGTCGTGGCAACAGGTATGATAAAAAAAGACACCATTATGTATAGCTTAATAAAATCATGGTCCAAGAGTTTATATAAAACTGCAGATAAAATTTTGATATCGTCCCCTTCATTTAAATCTTATTTTAAAGATGTCATCGGGATAAATGAAGAAAAATGCCAATACATATTTCAACCTTCGGTAATGGAAGGGTTCAGTAAAAATAATGAACTAGTTTTAGACAATAATTTCTTTAATATTGTTTACTGTGGAAATTTAGGGGAAGTGCAAAATTTAGATTTAATTATTGATGCGATGAGATCGATTAAAGAGAGAGTTCGATTCAATATTATTGGTTTAGGAAGTGACAAAAATCGTTTCTTGTCGAAAGTGAAAGAAGAAGGATTAAGCGAAAGCATTGTTTATTTAGGCGCGATGCCTGCAGAAAAAGCTGCCAAATACCTAAACTGCGCAAATGCATTATACTTATCGCTCGATGATTCAACAATAATTGGAAAGACGATTCCAAATAAACTTTCGATGTATATGCAATTTTCTAAACCTATCATTGCTTCGCTTAGCGGAGACGCTAAGGATCTTCTTAATGATGCCGGAGGATCAATTGTGACAGGAAACTCCTCTTTTGAAGTTGAAAATGCAATCAAAAAGTTGCTGAGTTTAAGCAAACATGAACGTGATGAAATGGGACAAAAAAATATAGAATACTATTATAAATATTTAAGTGTAGAAAGAATTATTAATCAGATTGAGCAAGTATTGCTGGAAACAATTAAAAAATAGTTATTCTATTTATTAGATAAAAAAGTTGCAAGTTGCAAGCCCACATGTTTTACACTGTAATTTCTTAAAGCGATAATCTGCACGGATTTCGCTTTTTTTGAAATAGTTTTAATCTCTTCATTGCAAAACTTATTTATCATTTTTATTAGCGAGTTTTTATCTTCTTTAGTCCAATAAATTACTTTTCCAAATTTCTTATGCAAATCACTATGGTATGTAGAAATGACAGCACAGCCATTTGTTGCATATTCTATTACTTTGCTAGGAACAGAGTATTTATCAAATTTCTTTGAAAATGGCCGAGGATTAATACTTGCTATGGCAGACATTTCATAGCCTCTAATTGCGGCTTGAGAAATCAATCCTAAGAATTTTACATTAGGATGATTATGGGCGATACCTTCCATGTAACTAGTCAGCGGGCCGTGACCAGCAATATATAGATTATACGTTGATTCACTTGCTAAAAAAGCCTCTACAAGTGTTTTGACTCCATATTTTTTATAAAGAGCACCACCAAAAAAGAAGTAAGGTTTGTCGCTTACTATCAAATCGCTCGCGGGCTTAATCCTAGGCTCTACGCAACCTGATATGGTTAAATTGTCTTTTCCTTTACGATTTGCGAGTTTGTCTAGATCACTCGTTAGCGTGATATATTTATCATATTTTTTAAACGAGTCAACAAATAAAAGCTTTTTGAGGATGGACAAATTAGAAATATTAAATGGATTATCAGTAATGACACCCACAGTTACGATCCCTTCATTTCTAGCATATTTCCTTGCTGCGGATGCTAGTCTATAATTTAAAGAATCGATGACAAATATGCATTCTTTTGGATTAATTGTTTTTCCATTTAATATTTTTCCGATACGTTCATCTAGTGGGAATTCAAGATACGTAGAATTTATAAAATGGTATTCGGTATGTTGAAATTCAAGAGGTCTTAAAAGTACCTCATCATTGATGGGAACTGCTGATGAGATAACTATAGTTTCAAAGGAAACAGAACATGCTTTAATTAATGCATGATGAAAATTCTGGTTACTTGGGTTTAACACGGAAACTTTAATTTTTGCTTCAAAGTCTTTTATTGAAGTTGAGGAGGTAAAATAGATTACATGCATTTTTCTATCTCCTTTAAAATGTTAAGATGATCAGAAACCATGATTTCCACTGTATTTTGATGAGCGGTGGCTAATGAGTTTTGCGCTAAAATATCATTTTCAGGATTTTTTATAAATGATTTAATTGGTGTTAAGTCACTTAAATCAACGATCAAGCCATTAAAACCATTTTTAACTAAGTGTCTTGCAGCGACAACTTTATTTGACGATATAACTGGCAGACCTTGAGAAAATGCCTCATTTATCATATGGCCATAAATATCTTCTTTACTTAGAGTTATAAACATGTCGGCGGCTCTAAAATATTCAAATAGATCAAGTTTTGATTTGTAAGGTAAAATAGCGGCATTCTTCATGTCGTTTTCTTTAATAAAGCGTTCGTAACTATGTTTATTTGGACCATCTCCAATAATATATAATACAATTTCTGGATAGTCTTTCACGAACCTTAGCAATTGTTCATTATTTTTTCGATCAATGAACTGACCAGCGGTAACAAGAATTGTTTCCCCCTTTATATTTAGTTTTTCACGCATTAATAGTTTGTTCTTTTGAGAAAGAAGATTTGCTAGCATTTCCTTTTCATAGACAGTTGAATAAGTATAATTAAATATTTTGTTTGCATCAGCACCATAGTGAATTAAATAATCATTAACTTGTTTACACGGAGAAAAGTAATGATTTGCATGTGAAATCAATTTACTCTTAAGATTAAATTTTCTTTTATTATCGTTTTTGATAATTCCACCATTAACATAAAGCGAGTATTGTATATGATGCTTTATCATAAAGTTGATTGCGATAATTTCGCTAATTGTTGAATAACCATTCATAATTATCAAGTTGTATTTTTTATAGTGCTTTTTTATGTAGTTCTTTAAAGAAAAAGAAAAGTGATTTTCATCGCCGAATCTAATTCCGGAAATTTTAATTTGCGTAGTCTTTAATGAATTATGGTAAAAAAGCGGATTGCGATTTTTGTTTTTATCGCGCTCAAAAATAACATCAATTTCATGCTCTTTTGCTAGTTCATTAATGAGGTTAATTTTATAAGGAGCTGGATGATTAAAAACAAAAAGTATTTTCATGTTAATACCTCATGATAATTATACAATAAATTAATTGATTTATCATGATAAAAAAGTTTGCATTTGTTAGTTATTTTAAGAATTGCGATGATGTTTATCAAAACTGAGTTTTGCAAATGATCATTTAGTATTTTTTATAATAATTATAAACTCGCTTTTGGTGAATACTAATTCATATAAGTGAGGAATAAACATGCATTTTTCAGAAAGTCACAAAAAATCATATTGGGATAAGGGCGAGGGAATCAATTTTCCTCATATTAACAAGAACGAAGAAACAGATGTAGTAATAATTGGTGGTGGATTAGCAGGACTGGTGACAGCATATAAGCTACTTGAAAGTGGCAAAAAAGTTATAGTGCTTGAAGGTAATAGAATTGGAAGAGGTCAAACTATTGGATCATCGGCGATATTGTCTTTTGTGCACGACAATATTTATTATAGACTGATGAAAAAATATGGTCAACAAGCGGCTAAAAAGTATTACAACCTACAATTACAAGGATTTGAAGAAATAAAAAGAATTATTAATAAGTACACTATTGACTGCGATTTTCGTGTTCAAGATTTCATATTATATAGTCAAAATAAAAATGAAAGCAGTAAAATCGAGCAAGAATATTACGCATACAAAAAACTAGGAATAGAAGTAGAATATACAGAAATTAATGAAATTAATCAACATATAGAAAAAGCAATTTTGATTAAAAACCAAGCGACAATAGATCCTTATAAATTCATTGTCGGATTAGCTAAGATTTTAACGAGTAAAGGAGTTATTATTTACGAAAATAGCTTTGTAACTTCAAATGTTAAAAAGAATATTGTTGCAGTGAATGGGTGTGAAGTCAAAGCAAAAAAAACTATTTTGACTACGCACTTTCCTTATATGAGATTTCCCGGCTTTTATTTCTTGAAAATGTATCAACATCGTAGCTATAGTGTTGCGTTTTATTCGGAGAATCTAAAACTCAATCACATTTATGAAAGTGTTGACAAAAACGGCTTCGAATTGAGAGCAATCGGTGACTTGAACTTGTGTTTAGGCGAAAGTGCTAGATCTGGAAAAAATGGTGATCAAGCTCGATTTAATGAGATTAAAAAGTATCTATCCGAAAACTTCAATGTCGACGAAAAATCGATAAAAGCTGAATTTTCGGCGCAAGACTGCATGTCATTGGACCTACTACCTTACGTTGGGAGATGTAGCCACTTTAAAAAGGATGTTTTCGTGATTTCTGGATTTAATAAATGGGGATTTACTAATTCTTTTGCGTGTGCTAGTGAGTTAGTGAAAATTATGGATAATGAGAAGTATAAGAGTTTGTTTTCAACAAGACGAATTACGTTTATAAAGAATTTAAGAAAGGTATTTGAAGATGTTAAAGACATATCATTTAGTTTTTTTAATTTGGTTTTCAATATTGATGCAAAAAAATTAAGGAATATAAACAATGATGAGGGAGCAATTATTAGAAAAGGCATAAAAAGAATAGGCGTTTATAAAGATGAAGAAGGAAAAATATATATGGTCAAAGCCATTTGCCCTCATCTAGGATGTTCATTAAATTTTAATCAAGATGAAAAAACTTGGGATTGTCCATGTCACGGCTCAAGGTTTGATATCAATGGTGTTCTATTAGTAAGTGGACCAGCTTTAAAAAATCTTGAGAAAATTGAGTATAGAAAAAAATATGATAGATAAAATATTAGAAACTGAAAATTTCCTTGGCAAAAGCAAAAAAAACTATTTTGAGGGATGGTATTTTAAACACACAAGTGACAGTATAAATTTTTCTTTTATCGTGGGCATTAGTACTTATGAGAATGATAAGCATGCTTTTGTACAATATATAGATCAAAAAAGATCTAAAAACTTTAAATTTGATATTAGAGACTTTATATTTAGTAAAAAAAATATGGAGATTAAAATCGCGCATAACACATTCTCTATGAAAGGAATTCACTTTTCTAGTAAAGGAATTGCCGTGGATGTAAATTATGAAAATGTCGATTGTTTTACTAAAACTCTTATTACTCCTTCAGCGATGGGGATTTTTGGATATTTGCCTAATAAATGTAATCACGCGATTATCTCGTTTAATCACGCTGTTAGCGGGAATTTAACTTGCTTTGGTGAATCTTATTCAATCGATGGGTTAGGATACATTGAAAAAGACTATGGGACAATGTTTCCTCAAAACTATTTTTGGTGTCAGGGTCAAAATGAAAGAATTAGTGTCATATTTGCAGTCGCTTACCCTCTTATATTTAATATCAAAGGATTTTTATGTTTTATCAAAACAAAAAATAAGCAAAATAATTTTTCACTTTATACGGGCGCCAAATTAGAATTAATTAAAATAAGCGAAAATAAGGTGAGAATTGCAATAAAAAAAGGAAAAGAAAAAATAGTTATGCTAATAGACTACAATAGTCAAAATAGTCAAAAACTGCTCGCACCGAATAAAGATGGTCAGATGAACATCGAAGTAAAAGAAAACCTTGATGCGAAGATGCTTATACTAATCCGAGATAAGAAGTGCATTCAAAAACATGTTTTAAAGTGCGCACTGGAAAATAAATCAACTTAGAAGGCATGCTTTTGTTTAAGCAAAAGTAGAAAAATGCTTTAGCATAATATATAATAAGTGTACTCGAGGAGTGGATTTATGAAAAAATGGATTTTCCCCATTGTTATGATATTCATCGAATTGACTTGTGCAATTCTTTTCTTGTCGCCAAACAGCGTGGATATACTTCCTTCTTTCATTCATTCCTTTTTTTCTTGGATCGATGGTTTATTCTTAAGTCTAGCTAAATTGATTAAGCTTCCAGTTTTAGATGAAGCTGGAGCAACAAACGGAATTATTAGCAATATAGTTATATTATTATTGATTAATATCATTGTATTTTCGATATATTTTATTGTTTTAGCAATTAAAAAACGCGCCAAAAATCGGCAAAATAAAGAAGAAATTGAAAAATCACCATTGCCAAAAAGTGAGTTCGACCCAATTCTATTCGAAAGAAAAATGCCTATAATTAGACTAGCTTTTATTTGGCTGCCGCTTAATCTTTGGATCTTGGAATTTATTGTTCTTAATTCTAAAGACACGCAAGAAAAACTTAAAGCAACCTCACCATTCATATTTTCGTTATTCAAAGGGTCAATTAGTTTTTACGATAGAGCGATTATTCCGCAGTATAACGATGATTTAGCGTATCGTTTAATTGTGTTTGTATTAGGAATGATTGCTTCTACTTTCATATACTGGGCAATCTGTTCTATTTTTGCGGCGATGCTTAAAAAGCCAATTGCAAAAATGAAAGCAGATAAGGCTCTTAGAGATCATGAAAAACGTTTAGAACAATGCCAAAAAGAAGAATTGATTGTTGAAAATCTAGAGATATTAGAGCACGCTAAATTTAAGCATAACAAATCAATAGTTGAGACTATTGCTAAAGTTACTCCTAAAAAAGAATTAGGTTATAATCGCAGTAAATCGGAGTATTTTGATGCAATTTCACATGGTATTACAGATCTAGGAGTCGTGGAAAGAGAAATAAAGCATATTGAAACACCACGATTAGAAAGAAAACCTATAAAGATAGTTTACCCTATTGAGAATTTAGATGTAGAACCGACCATAATAAATCAGGCTTCTTCTGAGAAACATTTAGTAATAGAAAACGAGCCTGCAAGAGAAGAGTTAGTTGAATCTTCACAAAATGAAAAAGTTGCATTGTCGCCAAAACTAGATGTATTTGCAAAAAAAGATTTAAAATCTGATAATCAAAACTTTGAAAAAACCGCAAAAACAATAGAACTTGTAAAACCTGTTGATAAAGAAAAAGCAAAAGAATTAAAATTAGCAAAACCATTGAAGCCGAATAAGTTGAGGCCGTCAGTGAATGTTACTCCTGTTGATCCAGTAAAAAAATCACTTACAGAAAATATTTCCAGCGAGTCAATTATTGATTTGGAGTAAATATGAGTTATAAAACATGGAATGAATTCTTAGAGTGTGAGATGGAATTAAGTTATTTAAAAGAGCTTAATCTTTTTTTGCATTCTGAATATGAAAATAAAGTAGTATATCCGCCTAGAGATATGTTATTTAACGCATTTGCACTGACCCCTTTGGAAAGCGTGAAAGTTGTTATTATTGGGCAAGATCCATATCATGAACCCAATCAGGCTATGGGGCTAGCTTTTTCTGTGCCAAGTGGAATGACGTTGCCGCCTAGTTTACAAAATATTTATAAAGAAATTCAAAATGACATATGTTGCAACATGAATAAAAATGGCGATTTGAGTTACTTAGCAAGACAGGGTGTTTTACTTTTAAACGCAATTCTTTCTGTAAGAAAAGGAGAGCCGCTCTCTCATGCTAATCACGGATACGAGATCTTGCTGAGACATGTATTAGAACTACTGAATTCGTTAAATCAGCCAATTGTTTTTATATTGTGGGGCGCTTTTGCTAAGAAACTACAAAAATATCTCACTAATCCATTGCATTTAATTCTTACGTCTAATCATCCATCACCATTAAGCGCAAATCGTGGAGGGTTCTTTGGTAATCATCACTTTAGTAAGGTTAACGACTACTTGTTAAAAAATAATCTCACTCCAATTGAGTGGAAAAATTAAAAAAAGAGCATTAAGCTCTTTAATTTGCGGGCAATGCTGGTTGTTCCAAAAACTCCACATAGTTAATATAAACACTCACAATAGCAACGTAGACACTAGATCCTTTTTCTTTAATCATGACGTGATCATCAGAAGCATAATAAACGTCTCCTTCAAAAATAACATCATGCCATTTACTTGAATCTGTGAAACTACAATATACTCGAACTGGTTTTCCGCGATTATTGTTTGTTACATCGAATAATGAGATATATCCGCGTCCTGTAGCTCCGTTATCTTGATTTGGAAACAGAGGATATTCTTCTATTGGTGGATTCGAAGGTTGTGGTTGCATTTGTCCTCCTTGTTGAGGATTCATTATTCTTGGTGTTGGCGGTTGTCCATTTTGCCCCATATTGTTACCATATCCAAGCGGGGCGCCATAATAATTTGGTGGTGGTTGCATTCTCTCCATAACATTTTCTCCTTAAGCCAGTTTGTGGCACTACCAAAATATATGCATTATCTAGGCGAGTGTGCCTATTTTATTAAAAATGTTGTAATAATGTTTATATGGTGATAACATTACTTCGGGAGCTTAGTGAACTAGGCTGAGAGTACTTTTGATACGAAAGTAGACCATACCTGAACTAGGTAATACTAGCGTAGGAAGAATGTATTTTTTTTCATTCCTCGCTTGTGTGTGAGGATTTTTTTATGGAAAGAGGTACATTATGAATAAAACACAAAAACTCACTATGAGCGCGATGATGGTCGCACTCGCACTCGCGATTAGTTTAACTATGAAACTGATTCCGATTTTAAGAATGCCGCAAGGAGGATCGTTTTCTCTTGCGATGTTGCCGCTGTTTATTTTAGCGTTTTCGTTAGGTCTTGAGTATGGATTAATAGGTGCAGTTAGTTATGGAGTCTTAAATTTTATTATAGATGGCTATGCATTCCACTGGGCAAGTTTTTTCTTTGATTATCTTTTTGCTTTTGGTGTAATTGGATTTGCTGGTTTATTTAAAAAAGCAATTCGCGGAGAACAAGAATTATTTGTTGCAGTTATCTTTGTTTGTTGTTTGATAAGATTTATTTTTCATACAATTTCAGGAATGTTAGCTTATGATTTAACACTTATCAACTCCGCCATTTACAATAGTATGTACATGTTTAGTTCTACAATAGGTGTTATTGTTGTCGGAATTCTAGTATATAACCCTATAAGTAATTATGTAAAATCTAGAGATATTCGTGTGCAAAAACAAGAAATATGATATTATACCAATGAGGTGATATTATGCATAATATTCAAGAAGAATTTGAAGTAAAAAGATTAGATTTTTTAAAAGCTTTTAAACGTCAAAAAACGATAAATATGGTGGTGCTAGTTGCAGCGCTTGCAGCGGCAGTTTTATTATTTATCGCATTTCCTAATAATGCAGAAATAACTATTGCCGGAGCGGTAGTTATTATGGTTGGATTGTTTGCGTACACGCAAATCACAAAAAAATCTTTAAATAAACGCACCTACGCTTATATTAATTATTTTTACGAAGTTACATCAAAATTAGCTTTAAATCACGCGGGTATTGAAGAGTATAAGCAATTCAATAACTTAGAAATAAATCGTGAAGATGTTGAAAAAGCCAAAATAATGAAAGACATTTCACTTGTAAAATCAAGATGTGATATTCAATTTGATTTTGCAAATAAAAGCATAAAGATGTCTGATACATTATTTAAAACAGGAACAGATCCTAAAACATCGAAAATTGTTTTTTGTGGAAAATTCTTGCAATGTGAATTAGAAAAACCAGCGGAAACTAGAGTAATCGTTTATCGCAAGCCAAAAGGCGAGTTTGCGGGACCAAGTGATTTAGAAGGTTTAACTAACGTTAAAGATGATGAAAAAATTGTTGTGTACGCTGAAAATGATACCGCATTAAATAAATATAAAAAACTAATTTCAATTGTGTCTAAGTTTGAAATTGATGAATATTTGTTAGATTTGACTGTTAGCGTTGTTGATGATGTTTTATCAATTGCAATGTCTTATGCTGATACTGTAATGGTGGTGCCACTTTACGATGAGATGAGCCAAAAACCTTTTGAAAAATACGCGAAAGACTTACAAGAAGTATTGCAAATCATCGAAATTCTATAAAAATATTAGCTAGTTAACAAACTAGCTTTTTTATTAGTCTTAAGAGTAGGATAAAAAACTTTTTACTTAGTTGCTAAAGTGATATAATAAGGAGAACTTTTTTAAGTTAGTGAAAGAAGGATGAAGTATGTCTTTACTTAACAAATGGGTGCAAATACATAGTTACAAACATAACGGGTTGTTGCATAGATATTGGGAAAAGAGCTATGTCATCGAAGATGACGAGGATTATTTTGTTGTGGCAAATTTTCGCACAAGAGTAGTCGAGGCTGATGGAAGAAAATGGTTTACACACGAACCAGCGATTACATATTTTTCAAAAAAAGAATGGTACAATGTTATTTGCATGCTTAAGGAAGATGGCGTTTGTTATTATTGCAATATTGCATCACCATCTATCGAAGACGACGGCAAAATTAAATATATAGATTATGACTTAGATTTAAAGTTATATCCTGATGGAAACATTAAGATTCTCGATGAAAAAGAATATGAAAAGCATCGAATCAAATTTGAATATGAAGATAGATTAGATGAAGTGCTTAAAGCAATAACTAAAAAAATAGTCATAATGATGGAAAAAAAATCACATCCCTTTATTGATCAAGAAGTGATTTTAAAATATAAAATTTTTGAAACTTGTCATAAGTAATTATCTAAATTGGTTTAGAATTATTTCAAGTTCCTTTAAAGCTGGTTCGATGCGTCTTAATTTACCTTCATAACGGGCGACGTCGCCAATTGCATACACATTTGTTCCAGAAACAAACATTTTTTCGTCGACAATTAAGCCGCCATTTTCATTTGGCAGGCCAAACAAATCTGCAAGAGGTAAAAACCCAAAGTTAACAAAAACATAGTCAGCCTTTAAACGTAATATGTCATTATCTAAGACGCTTTTAATAACGAGTTCGGTCAGTTTATTTCCTTTATGTATAATTTCTAGGGGCACAAACGGAGTGAGGATTTTAATATTTTTGACATTCTCTATAGTCTTCACATCTCCGCGGAATTCGTTGCGCCGGTGAATGAGCGTTACTTTGTCACTAATTTTTGCTATTTCTTTAGTCCAGTCAAGTGCGGAATCGCCACCACCTAGTACTAGTACTCGCTTTCCAGACAATTGTTCTTTATTAGTAAGAGAGTATAATATATTCTCGCAATCATCTTGAAATGCAAGATCCATCTTTCTTGGAACAAAGGAACCAAGACCCACAGTAAGAAGTAGATGTTTTGCATGGAAAACATCCGAATTAATCATGACGGAAACGCCTTCTTTATCATTTCCTATATTTGTCACTTTTGAAGAAAGTTTGACTTCTAAATTTGGATATAAGTTCATTTCTTTTTTTAATTCATTAATATAATCAATTGCTCTGATTGATGCAAATTCTTTAATATCCACAATTTCTTTTTCAGGATATAACATTGCAAGTTGGCCACCTAATGATTCGCTGGCTTCGATTAAAAGAACAGATTTATTTAGTTTTGCAAATTCAATGCTGGCTTTCATGCCAATAGGACCACCGCCGACAATAATAAAATCTAGCATAGTTTTTCTCCTCAATAGTTATTATACACAATGATACGTGCAAGTGGAGAAAAAAATAGCGGCAATGGCACAAATTTAAAACTTATATGCTATAATATAAGCCAATGAGGACTATAAAATGAAAGCATTTATCACAAGTAATTCAAAAGAAGAAACAATCGAACTTGGCAAGTTAATTTCGAAATTTTTATTTCCAACTAGTGTTATAACCTTGACAGGAGATTTAGGAGCAGGCAAAACTACTTTTACAAATGGTGTCGCGCAAGGGCTAGGAATTAATGAACGTGTTAATAGTCCAACTTTTAATATTATGAAATGTTATTTCCACGCAAAAGTTCCAATGTTTCACATTGATGCTTATCGTTTAAAAGATGGAAATAAAGACATAGGATTGGAAGAGTTTATTGATAGTGATGGCATCTCTTTAATTGAATGGCCAGAATTTATTAGTGAGTTGATTGATGCGCAAACTAAACTTGAAATAAACCTTACTCATCGTGGAGATAATAAAAGATATATCGAAATATCCACTAAAAATATTCGATACGCTGATCTGTTTAAAGCATTGGAGGCTAAATAATATGAATGTAATATATCTTGATAGTTCATCAACGGATTTAGCGGTTGGCCTTTCAATTAATGGAGTACTTGTTGATTGTGTGGTTAAAAATGCTTGGCAAAGGCAAAGTGAATTAATGATTCCTGAACTTGATGAAATGATGAAACGAAATAACATAGATAGAACTAAAATAGATGAAATAGTTGTGGGCATTGGACCTGGATCTTATACAGGAGTGAGAATTGCTTTAACAATTGCTAAAGTAATGGCGTGTACATTGGATATTCCACTTTACACTGTGTCTTCTTTAAGAATTAGGAAATCTGGTAATAAGCCATCTATATGTGTGATAAACGCTCGGAGTAATCGTTCTTACATTGGAGTATATAAAGGTAATGAAACTTTGATGGAAGACACAATTATGAGCAATGATGAAGTAATAAAGTATATAAGCGAACACAAGGACTATTTTATTTGTGGAGAAAGTTCACACTTAAACATAACTGCGACTTTATCAAACGTCATACAAGAAATGCATGATTTAAAACCAAGTCTTATCCAAGTGGAAGACAAACTGGGATTAAAGCCAATTTATATGAAGGATTAGTTATGAATTTAAGAAAAATGATTGAAGAAGATTTACATGCAGTATTAGAAATTGAAAACGAAAGTTTTATTAGTCCTTGGTCAAAAGAACAATTCAAATATGAACTGAATGAAAATCCGTATGCTAAGTGCATAGTAATTGAAGATGATGGAGAGATTGTCGGCTTTATTGATTACTGGATAACTTTTGAGATATGCCAAATAAATCAAATTGCCATCAAAAAAGAAAAAAGAAAAAAAGGCTACGCGACAAAAATGTTACACTATTTATTCTTGTACGCTATAAACAATGAAGTAGATTTAATTACATTAGAAGTAAGAACAAAAAATGAGTCAGCAATCGCATTTTATGAAAAAAACGGTTTTGAAATAATATTAGCTAAAAAGCAATATTACGAAAATGGCGATGATGCTTTCTATATGATAAAGAGGGTAGGTGAATTAAATGCCAAAGACTATTCTAGCAATTGAATCTTCATGTGATGAAACAGCAGTAGCTATTGTAAGAGGTGATAACTTACTTGCCAATATTGTTTCTACACAAATCGAAATGCATGCTAAATATGGAGGAGTAATGCCGGAAATTGCTTCTAGATTACACGCTGAAAACATTGCGGTTGTTTTAAAGGAAGCTCTTGAAAAAAGCCAACTCAAAATGGAAGATATCGACGCTATAGCTGTCACTAGAGGTCCGGGTTTAATTGGAGCTCTCCATGTTGGATTGCAAGCCGCTAAAACTTTGTGTATGTTATATAAGATTCCTCTTATTCCTGTTCATCATTTAGCAGGGCATATTTACGCTAATGAGTATGTTAAACCATTAATATTCCCACAATTGGCAATTGTGGTTAGTGGGGGAAATACAGAGTTTGTAATTCTTAAGAGTCACTTAGATTTTGAAGTAATTGGTCAAACATTAGATGATGCGGTTGGAGAATGTTATGATAAAGTTGCACGGGTATTAGGTTTACCATATCCAGGTGGGATTCCTATTGATAAGCTTGCAAAACTTGGTAAGCATACATATAAATTGCCAACTCCTTATGCTGGCGAAAATTATGATTTTTCCTATTCTGGATTAAAGACTGCTGTTATAAATCTGGTTCATGGATTAAATCAAAAAAACGAAGCGGTAAATGTCGAGGATTTATGTACTTCTTTTCAAGAGACAGCAATAGATATGATAATAAAAAAAGCAGTTAAAGCTGTTGATGAATTTAAAGTTGCTCAAGTTGTTTTAGCTGGAGGAGTATCTGCAAATAGTTATTTAAGAGCGGAAATTCAAGATAAATTAAAGGACAAAAATGTTGATGTTATTATACCTCCCATGTGGTGCTGCACAGATAATGCCGCTATGATAGCTAAATTAGGTCAGAGACTATATGAAGCTGGGATATTTGCATCTCTAGATGTAGCGGTGGATCCTAGTTGGGAAATAGAAAAATTTCGTGATTATTAAAACATATATGTTTTAGTATCGACAAAGTATTGCAAAAAAGAATATAATGGATTAAGTGTTTGATGGAGGATATCTTATGGCGGAATTTAAGACAGTTCGTGAATTATACGAAACATGTAGATTTGGTGATTCTTACGAAAAGGAAGTAATTAGTGAAATTGAACTTCAAGGTTGGATTAGAACTAATCGTGATAATGGTTCAATCGGCTTTATTGAATTTAATGATGGAACATATTTTCGTAATGCCCAACTAGTTTACGATAAAAACGAAGTAAAAGATTTTAATGATTACTGCCATCTTAAAACTGGAGCAGCAATTTCAGTTCGCGGTAAATTTGTCTTAACTCCGGAGTTGAAGCAACCTTTTGAAATTCGTTTACTTGAAATAACTCTACTTGGCGATGTAGATGAGGATTATCCTTTGCAAAAGAAACGTCACAGTTTTGAGTTTTTAAGAGATATCGCGCATCTGCGTCCTCGTACAAATACTTTTAATGCTGTTTTTCGCGTTAGAAGTGTATTATCAATGGCAATTCATGAATTCTTTCAATCGCAAGGATTTGTTTACGTTCATACGCCGATCATAACGGGAAATGATGCAGAAGGAGCCGGAGAAGCTTTCTTTGTTACGACGAAAGATAAAGATCCAAAAGCTTTTTTTGGAAAGAGTGCTTGTCTATCGGTTTCAGGTCAATTGCAAGTCGAGGCATTTGCGCTTAACTTCCGCGATGTCTATACATTTGGACCAACTTTTAGAGCGGAAAAATCAAATACAGTTCGCCATGCAAGTGAGTTCTGGATGATTGAACCAGAAATTGCTTTTGCAGATTTAGCAGATGATATGGATTTAATTGAAGACTGTGTCAAATTTTGCACGCAATATGTACTAGATAACTGTGAAGAAGAAATGAACTTCTTTAATACAATGATTGATACTAATTTACTGGAACGTTTAAACCGTGTGTTACACGCTGAATTCAAAAGACTCCCATATACTTTAGCAATCGACGAATTACTAGCCGCTAAAGCAAAAGGCGTTCAATTTGAAAACTCGGATATTGTCTGGGGTATGGATTTGCAAAGTGAACACGAAAGATATATTACTGAAGAAATAGTTAAAGGACCAGTTTTTATTACTGATTATCCAAAAGATATCAAGGCATTTTATATGCGCTTAAATGAAGATAATAAAACAGTCGCGGCATGTGATTTATTAGTTCCTTATGTTGGTGAACTTGTGGGTGGATCGCAACGTGAAGAAAGATATGATTTATTGAAAAAGAGAATGGATGAATTGAATATACCTGGAGAAGACCTCGAGTGGTATTTAGATTTACGCAGATATGGCGGTTGTAAACACGCCGGATTTGGTATCGGTTTTGATAGATTTATAATGTACATTACCGGAATAACTAACATACGTGATGTCCAACCATTTCCAAGAACACCCAATAACTTAAAATATTAGAATTAAGGAGTACCTTATGGCAGAGTTAATTACTGACGAGCAAGAATTAGAATTTCAACGCAAAATAAGTGCGAAACGTAGATTTCGCGGCCTTTTAATTGTGGTAAATTTAGTGCTCGCAAGTTATTTAATTTATGCAGTAGGAACTTCGATTTATGAATTGATTACAGATACGAATAAAAGTAAAGATATGGTTACGTTGTGTGGCAAAAGTGAAACAAAGTCACAAGCAATTTATGATAAGTACGTAAAGGATACTGTTAACGGTGATTTTGCTGTGTACGGTGATCAATTGCATTTGACTACGGAAAACTACTCAATAGGTGGAAATATAAATTTTGAAAATGTACATTTGGTAAATGTTTGCTCCACTGGTAACGCAACGGAGGCAAAACATCATTACCAAGAACATGGAGATTATCTTAATAAAGGTATTAGTTTATTTAAAGATAATTCTTCTCAAGTGCAGCGCGAACTTTCTGAAGGTGATTACATTTTTTATAAAGATTACCACATGGGTTCAACAGTAGATGGTGTAGCAATTAAAGTTGATGCAAGAGAAAAGATTGAACAAGTGTTTT
Organism: Bacilli bacterium; assembly: GCA_031556235.1. Classification (GTDB taxonomy): domain Bacteria; phylum Bacillota_I; class Bacilli_A; order RFN20; family CAG-826; genus JAVBTH01. The sequence continues at coordinate 403,764 of JAVBTH010000001.1, read as the reverse complement.
ATTCAAAGCCTATTGAGGGAGAAAAAAGAATTAAAACTACAATTTTGGCTTATCCTAAAAATCCTGCCTTAGTTATGAAAGTAGAAAAGGTTAACGCCAATGTAGAAAACTACTTTGACGCGGTAATTGCAGGAGATTTAGCTGTAGCCACACCTTTAAAAACAAAACTAGAAAAAGATGGTTTAAAAGTAGATGTGATGGAGACAACGAATTTAGTATCTTTGTACGACCTAAATACTAGCAATGTCATTAAACTAACTGCATCAAACTTAGAAAAAGTAAGTGTTTCTTCAAGAGTTGATAGTGATTTTTCTAAAAGTAATGATTTGATATTTTCCCAATTAGGTGCGTACGCTTTTTCAACAGGAGATATAAGAGAGTTTTATTCAGAACATAAAGCTGGAAAAATGGTTTACGACGTGTCGTACATTGATGAATTAAGTACACAATTAATCGAAAATTTTACGATATAATTTTGTCGCTGCTGGACCGGCGGTGTTTTAGTCTTGATTTGACATATCATGTAATGATATAATGACTAGAAGTTGGGGCTGTAGCTCATCTGGGAGAGCGCTTCGTTCGCAACGAAGAGGTAGCGGGTTCGATCCCCGTCAGCTCCACCAATTTAAAAAAAGGTTATTCTAAAACACATAGCATTATATGCAGATAGGAGCACCATTATGGAAAACAAACTAGAGATAGAAAATACTATCAAGAAGCTTGATGAAATTGTGTGCGTCTGCGATACAGAAACTCATCAAGTAATTTTCGTCAATGAGTTATTTAAAAAAGAATTCAATATTGATGATTCTATTTTAGATGGTAAAAAAACTCTTAAATCTTTATTTGGTGAATGTAGATTATGTTCACAACCTAAAAGTGAAAAAAATATTGAGGCAAGTAGCAATACATGGGAATGCTTTAAAAACCCAAAATCAAAGAAGAATTATGTTGCGCGTTCTAAAATCATTAAATGGCAAGGAAAAAGCGCGACTCTTTTTGTTGTTTTTGATGCAGCCGAGATGGCATATATTACAAAAACATTTAATAAAGAATTAGGTTTAGATGTCGGTGGAAAACAAATGTTACAATACATGGGTGTATTTCCTGGTGCGTTTGTGCAATCAAGCGCAAAACATCCATACAAGATTTACTCTGCGAATGAAGAGTTTTTTAAAGTTTGCGGTTATACTCGCGAGCAAGCCGCTCTTGAGCTAGAAGGTAATCTTTTTGATTGTTTATCCGGTGAAGATGCATCATATGTGCACGATAAAATTAAAAAACTAGATATAACTACAAACCCTTCAATAATTCTCTCTTTCCGTGTTTTATGTAGAGATAAGAAAACTAGATGGATTAAGTGTGGCTTTTCTGTCGCTCAAAGTGGCGATGAAACGATATTGATTTCGATCTCCTATGACGTTACTTTAGAGAAAAACTTGGAACGCGAACTTCTTATCAGTGATGAAAGATTGCGTATTGTTTTGAAACAAAGTAAAACAAGTATTTGGGAGTATGATATAAATAAAAGAACATTGGTGCAAACACAATATTCACAAGAATCTGAACAATTAGTAGCAACTTCGAAAAATGTGCCAGAGTCATTAATTGAAAATGGCGTTATTCACCCTGAATCTGCTGAGGATATTCGTGAATTATATGCGCGTTTATCATACGGAGAAAAAGTTGTAACCGCCGACATAAAGCAAAAAGACGCGGCAGGAGAATATCAATGGTTCAAAGTTACATACACAAATATCTTTGATGAAAAAGGTAAACCTGTGCGCGCAATTGGAACATTAGAATATCTCATTAATGACAGTGAAATTAAAGAAAGATATCGTCGCGAAATGTTGTATCGTGATTCAATAAATCCAGAACTCGTTGCTTCTTATCGAATTAACTTTACTCGTAATTGGGTCGAATCTTATAAGAGTGAAGATGATTATGAAGAGAGTCCAAGAAATAAAATGCTGACTTATGAAGAATTACTTAAAAGTCGAGTAGGATTATTTTCTGCTCCCAAAGAGCGTGATGAGATTTATAAAAAACTAAACTACCACGTATTACTTGAAAACTATAAAAATGGTGTAAACTCAGTGTCGGTTGAGTATTTGCGCAAGATATCAGGTGGAAAAGTTGTTTGGGTAATGATGACAATTAATCTAATGAAAGAACCAAATAGTGGTGATATTATCGGATTTGCATATGTTAGAAATATTGATGAGCGTAAAAAGACAGAATTAAGCTTAAAAGAACGTGCAGAACGCGATGATTTGACAGGCTTATATAGTAGAAGAACTGTGCAATTAATGATAAATGATTCACTAAATTCAAATTGTGAAGATCATCTAAGTTGTGCGTTACTAATGATTGATTTAGATAACTTCAAGGCCGTTAATGATACGTTTGGTCACTTGTATGGAGACCGCGTGTTGATTGATATTACTAAAACTATCTCCACATTCCTTGGAGAACAAGCAATTTCAGGAAGATTAGGTGGAGATGAATTTGTCATGTTTATCAAAAATATTCCTTCAAAAGAATGGATGCGCGATAAAGTGGAGCAGCTCTGTCATTTGTTAGATAAAACTTACAAACAAGGCGAAGAAAAAATTCGTGTGACAAGTTCTATAGGAGTTGTGTTAGCTTTACCAAAAGAATTTAATTATGAGAAGTTATTAGATCGTGCGGATTTAACGATGTATGATGTCAAACAAAAAGGTAAAAATGACTTCAACTTAATAGATACCGATCCAAATAAATAAGACTTAAGCGGGGAAATGCCCCGCTTTTCATATCGAGTAATTAAAGCTTTTAGTCTGAAAACTATGTGAAGTTTCTTGTTTTTAGGATTAGCAAATGATATTCTAAAGCCCAGATTTTAAAGCGTTAAGTTAAAGAAAAGTTGAAAGGAAGAAAAAAATGAAAAAAATAATTTCTGTACTAGCTATTTTTTTATTAGCATCATGTGGATCTAGTAATACCTCTGAGGTTAGTAACAATATTACTCAACAAAGCCCAAGTGTCACAACTAGTAGCGAATCTCCTAGCGTCAGTATTAGTGTGCCTATAAGTGATAGTGTCTCTATTCCATTGAGTGATCCATATACATCTACAAGAAGCGACGATTTTTATAATGTTAATTCTTACGAACGGGCGGACTCTTACGAAGACGCAATGTATCGGACAGCAAATCACTTTGTGTCGGGAGATATTACGCCTCAAGGACACCTTCCAGTCGATCAAACTGGTTCATATAAGTCTGGAGATAGATACTATCGCGTGTTAAATGCAAATTATGTTTTTGATGAAAATAATAAACTGACATCCTATCGAATTAATAAGATAGATGGGTCACTAGGAAATACTATTTATTTTGGAGCGGCATATACCGCATTAGAAGATGTCGCAGCCTATATTTTAGCGTTTGGAGAATTGCCACCTAATTCAAATTATGATAAAACTGATGGTAAGCAAGACGCAATAAGAGACTGGGGAATATATGGGCGCGTAAATTTTGATGATTTTTCTAATGATACATATAAATATCCTTACGAGCCAGAATTAGCGGAAATCGAACGCTATAGATATGTTGAAACAGATTTCGGTACAATCGGTGGGTATTCAAATGGTTCATACGATCAAGAGCTTTATAATAATGGATATAGCATTAATCGCGGAGCAGCAAGACTTGTCTATACCGCATCGTATTCAAATGGAAGTAAAATCACAGACATAAACGATCGCCACGTATTTTATACATATAATCATTATAATGATTTCCAAGAATATTTAAATTATGAAGGTGGTTGGGGTCTGCGGTTTGGTTCAGAGACAGCCGGAAATCCTTATTGCTCTAATAAAACAGAGTTTAATAGATTGAGCAATCCAAAAACTCCTACTGCTTACCCTGAGACAGAAAACTATAGGATTTAAATTAAAAGATCAGTAAATTACTTACTGATCTTTGTCTTTTTATTATCTTTCTTTTCCGATAAAGAATACCGCTACAGTGTTAGGACCGCTATGTGCGCCAATTGTAGGACCAATAGGGTTCATAATAATTTCTTTAATATGAGGATGATTTAACAAAATCATCTCTCTTACTTTAACCGCACTTTCAAGATCATCGCCATGAGAAATAAATAATGTGTCATATTCATCAATTTTTTCATCTACCAATTCAACGAGTCTTCTTAAGGAAGCTTTTCTTCCACGGACTTTTCCGATTGGGACTAATTTTCCTTCTGAGCTAACATGTAGAATTGGTTTAAGTTGAAACAAAGTGCCGATAAATGATGCCGTCGCGGATAAGCGACCGCCTCTTTTTAACGTTCCTAAATCATCAACAGTAAATAGGTGTGTAAGACGTGGAATTAAGTTAATAATTTTTTGATTGGTTTCTTCAATACTTAAACCTTGTTCTTTAAATGATTGGGCAAAATGAACTAATAAGCCTTGACCTAAAGAAGCACTTAAAGAGTCGATTGGAAAAATCTTTCTTTCCGGAAAAGATTGCTGTAATTCTATGCAGCCAAGGCGGATTGAGTTGAATGTTCCACTTAAAGCGCTGGAAAAAGAAATTACGAGGACATCCTCGCCTTTAGCTAAGATAGGTTTAGCAAATTGAATAAATTCTGCGGTATTAATTTGTGATGTTGTTGCGACTTTTTTGTTGCGCAATTCATCGTAAAAATTCTTTAAACTTAATTCTCGTTCATCAGGAAAAATCTTATAGGTTCTGTTATCGATTGTTACACTCATTGGCATAACTATTATTCCAGTCTTTTTTATTAGCTCAACTGGTAAATCGGCACAGGAATCGGTAATGATGGTAAATGACATATATTAATCTCCTTTGGTTAATTTAGTAATATGAACTAGTTTAGTTTGTTTTAATTTCTAAGTCAAGCGAACTGCTGATACAATTATTGTTTTTTTAAGATGTTATTGATATAATCAATATTATTGAGGTGATGTCAGTGAAAGACACCGTTACACAATTGTTAAAATGGGTTGAAGATTTAGGAGATTTTTCTTTGCCAGAATGGGAGCAACTCCCTGAAATGGATTTATATATGGATCAAGTTATGACATATATGGAGAAAAAGTTAAAGCCACTTAATAATGATAATTTTGATAAAGTTTTAACGCCTTTTATGATAAATAACTATGTTAAATCGGGGCTTATCGCTTGCCCAACCCAAAAAAGATACAATAAAGAACAAATTGCATATTTATTTGGAATTTGCTCAATTAAGCAAATCTTGTCTATTTCTGACATATCCACTCTTTTTGATATTGATAGACATAAAGCTCAAACTACTGAGAAGATATATCAATATTTTCAAGAGACACAAAACTTACGACTTCATGAAGTGCAAACTGAAGTTTCTAGTCGCTTAAAAATTATTGAGAAGAAATATGAAAATGACGTTAAAAGAGGACAAGATGAAGAAGCAGAGCAATTTATGAAATCTGGTTTATCATTGATTGCTTTTAAACTAGCGATTGAAGCACAAATTAAAAAGAATATTGCCGATCAAATATTTGCGGCGATATCTGATAAGCCTGTTGAAGATATGGTTCAACCGGAGAGCAAAAAAATAAAAAAAGCTGAGAAAAAAGAAAAGAAAAAAATCCGCAAGCAATTAAAAAAAGAATCCAAGTGATTATTCCACTTGGATTTTTCTTTCTTTTAGAGGCTTAAAAATGATTTCAAAATATGTAAGTGCCATCAACGCGATTATATAAAGTACAACAGAAGCGATATAATATGTTAATGATGAATCTATAAAAAGATATATTAACGCTCCAAATGTCATCATACTGGAAGCCCCAACTAGAAGATAACGAATCGCTTTATAAGTAAAGTGATTCAGAATAATTCCAAGAAATGGTACGCAAATTGATGCAATTACCAGCCAATTTCCATCTGTGGCTATAGAATATAAAGTTCCGCTAACCGAAGAACTACTTATTGGATTTTCATAAATTGGTAGGGAAAAAAACATAATTAGTATAACTGCAAACATTGAAATACTGAGGTAATCAATGCTATATTTTTGTTTAGAATCTTTTATCTTAATATCTCCAACGATATATTTGAAACTCTTTGAAGATTCAAGGTATTTATATAAAGGTATTGCAACAAGAGTGATAATAACTGCTTCTCCTAATAGCACTTCGGCGGCAGTTATAAAATAAGGTAGATTTTCAATAATACTAATTTCACCCGCGACAATCAAGCAGCTAAGAATTGGCCAAATCCCTGCAACTGCAAGATTTTTCGATAGATATACAATTCCCAAAACTGCGACAACTGTAGATAGAGTGCCAAACACCATATCAACAACGCCATAAGGACTGAAACAATTAGCGATGAAACAACCAAGAATTAATCCCCAACTGTAACGTTTATTGTAAAAACATAATAAGACTAAGGCTTCAGAAAATCGAAATTGAAGTGGTCCGTATGATAATGGACTTATCGCCACTGTTAAAACGGCGTATAATGCCGCCACTATGGCAATTTGAGAAAGATCTTTCACCTTTATTTTTGACATAAAATATACTCCTTGTTTTTTTCAAAAGGTGGTTATTTGCAAGGAACACCTTTTCTAAAAGCATTATAATACTTATTTACGCAAAGTAAATACAAAACGACTAAAATATGATTGAAAGCAGTAATTATTTATTGTTTAATTAAAGTATTAAATTTATTTTTAATAGGAGAAAAAATGAAACAATATAAAAAAGCTTATGGACAACGTGCGATAGTGTTAACTTTTCTCTTCCTATATTATTTTATAGTAATGGGTTTGCCACTCTGGGTACTGACTGGAAATCCTCTTGATAACGAGGTTTTTCAGACGATTATTGCTATATTTGTCACTACATTATTTTTTGCATTTACCTTTGCGGGAGTGTATTCTCTTGTTCGAAAGAAAAGAGATAAATATTATGTTGCATTTTTGGATAATGAAATAATCATTGATGGACAAGTTATTCCAATGGAAGATATTGAAAAGATTTACTTTGTTCTTTTAACAGAAGTTGGAACGATTAGAACACGCCCTGTTGGTCCTTCAGCACTATGGATTCATACGATTGATGGAAACGAATATTGTATGAAAAAGGTGTCGATTTCTCTGTATTTTGCCTTGAAAAAAAGGTGTACTAAAGCGAAAACTAAATTTAAATACTTGGTTACAATGTTACTTGGGATACCATTAGCGTTGGTCTTAACAGCAATTTTGTTTTGGTATTTAGACACTCATAACTGGTTACTTTAAATAGATAGTTGATTATCTTTGTTTAATTGCTGTTGCGGATTTATAGTATGTAACAAAGAAAGCCTTTATGATATAATAAATCGAGTTTTAGGAGTTGATTATATGAAGGATTTTTATTTAGAAATTAAACATATTTGTAAGCAAACAGGCGCTAGATATGGAGTTTTACATACCCCGCATGGAGATGTCGAAGTTCCAATGTTTATGCCAGTTGGAACACTCGCTACAGTTAAAGCTCTATCGCCGGAAGAAATCAAAGCATGTGGTTCCGGAGTAATTCTTTCAAACACCTATCACCTATCTTTAAGACCGGGTGCAGATGTTGTGGAAAAGGCTGGAGGTCTTCATAAGTTTATGAACTATGATGGACCGATGTTAACTGACTCAGGAGGATTCCAAGTTTTTTCGCTTTCAGAAAAACGGAAAATCACAGAAGAAGGCGTGACGTTTAAAAATCACTTAAACGGAGCGAAACTTTTCTTTTCACCTGAAATCGCAGTTAATATTGAAAACCAACTAGGTGCCGATATCATCATGTCTTTTGATGAATGTCCACCTTATCCTGTCACACATGAATATATGAAAAATAGTGTTGAACGCACTTTACGTTGGGCAAAACGCGGTAAAGATGCACATAAAAACCCTGAGAAACAAGCTTTATTTGGGATTGTTCAAGGTGGAGAATTTGCGGATCTTCGTAAAATGTGTGCTGAAGAATTAGTTAAAATGGATTTTCCAGGATATTCAATTGGAGGAACTTCAATTGGCGAACCAAAAGATGTAATGTTCAAAATGGTGGAATATACCGTCCCTTATTTACCCAAGGATAAACCTAGATATCTAATGGGAGTTGGATCAATTGATTACATACTAGAAGGTGTCGCAATGGGTGTCGATATGTTTGACTGTGTATTGCCAACCCGAATCGCTCGTCATGGAGCGTTAATGACCTCGACCGGAAGAGTTAATATTCGCGATGCAAAATATGAGTTAGATTTTACACCTCTTGATAAAGAATGTGATTGTTATACATGTAAAAACTTTACCAAATCATACTTGAGACATCTATATAAATGTGATGAAATACTAGGTAAGAGATTACTATCTATTCATAACGTTAGATTTTTGATTAGTATGATGGAACAAGCGCGAATTGCAATTAAAGAAGATCGATTTGGTGATTTTAAAGATGCTTTTATGGCTAAATTTGGCGATAAGAGAGGTTTTTAATATGCACATATCTTTATTTGATTTTGACTTGCCTGAAGAATTAATAGCGCAAAGTCCTTGTGAAAAAAGAGATCAATCGAGATTGCTAGTTTTAAATAAAAAAACCGGAACTATCGAACATAAAAAGTTTTTTAATATTATTGATTATTTACGTCCTGGTGATGTACTGGTTAGAAATAATACTCGTGTAATACCAGCCCGTCTTTTTGGAGTTAAAGAACATACGGGGGCGCATGTTGAATTATTATTGCTGAAGCAAGAAAAAGAAAACACATGGGAATGCTTAGTCGGCAATGCCAAAACTGTCAAAATAGGAACAGTTGTTGTTTTTGGCAACGGCGAACTAAAAGCACAATGTTTAGAAATCCGCGATGAAGGATTGCGACTTTTTAAAATGATTTTTGAGGGAATTTTCTTTGAAGTGCTCGATTTGCTAGGCAAAATGCCATTACCTCCCTACATTAAACAACAATGTGAAGATAATGCTCGATATCAGACCGTGTACGCTAAAATTGAAGGAAGTAGTGCGGCGCCTACCGCAGGATTCCATTTTACAGAAGAACTATTTGGAAAGATTAAAGATCTAGGAGTAGAAGTTCTTGATGTTACGCTTCATATAGGCTTAGGAACGTTTAGGCCAGTGAAAGTGGATGATGTTTTAGCACACGAAATGCATTCGGAATACTATGAAATGGATAAAGAAACAGCGGACAAACTAAATAAAGCTAAATCAGAAAATCGTCGAATTATTTCAATAGGTACGACATCAACTCGCGTGCTTGAATCAGTTATGAAAAAATATGATAGATTTGTTGAATGTCGAGGAGACACTAATATTTTTATTTATCCACCATACAAATTTAGAGCAATCGATGCACAAATAACTAACTTTCATTTGCCTAAAAGCACACTAGTCATGCTAATTTCTGCTTTTGCAGATCGAGAGCTTATATTAAAAGCATACAATGAAGCAATTAAGGAAAGATATCGCTTTTTCTCATTTGGGGACTCAATGTTTATTTATGAATAAAGTAAACTATTATCTTAAATCAATTGAAGAAATTCAACGAAATAAAAGTCTAGGAATTAATCCTAGCATTCTTTTGCATGCTTGTTGCGGACCTTGCGCAACATATCCGTTGTTATTTTTGGTGGAGAACGGATTTAATGTAACTATATATTTTAATAATTCAAACATATACCCGCGATCAGAATATGATCGAAGACTTGAAGAGTTAAAAAGATTTGTTGATGAGTTCAATAAAGAATATCAACAAAGCATCAAGGTTATTGTAGAAAGTTACGATAATGATTTATACAATTTAGATCTAGATCAATATGAAAACGAAGATGAGGGATATAATAGATGCAAACTTTGTTTTAAAAAACGCTTAAAGCAAGGCTATCTTTACGCCGAAAATAATAACTTTGATTATTTTACCACTGTGATGACTATATCGAGGCAAAAAGATGCGCAATATCTCAATGCTTTAGGGAAAGAATTAGAAAACGGCATGAAAATATGCAAATACTTTGTCTCGGATTTTAAGAAAAATAGAGGCATTGATATAGCAAGAGATATGCGAATAAAATACAATCTTTATCAACAGACTTATTGTGGGTGCAAATATACCTACAATAAGAAAAAAGATATCTAAACACTATATTGATAGTGCAAGAATTGTGGTAGAATTATGCCGAGGAGAAATAACACAATATGTTAAAAAAGATTTTACCGTTTGTATATGCCGCTGCATTTATTGCAATTTTTATAGGAGGGTTAAATTTAGTAGTAATTTTTATCCAAAAAAATACGCTTTTAGCTTTTACAGAACTAGAGTTCGCATCTTATCCGTTGCTAGGTACAGCGACGATGGCGGTTAATCAATTTATGATTGCTGCAATTTGTTGCGTATTTATATTCGTATTAGGGCTAGTCTTACCGTTGTTTATCAAAAACAAATTTGTCTCGTTAATAACTGTTTGTGCTCAAGGATTAGGTCTTGCGGGAATTCTTGCTCTTGCAATTTTGCTTTTTGTGGAAACGATTTATTACGAAGATGTCGCTTGGATTTATAACCATGAAGTATTTAATTTAAATCTACAATCATTATTTTTCCAAATATCTGGTTATATGATGCTCGGTTTGGCAGCGTCTATAATTAATTTTGTTAAACCTGAATTACTTCAATCACATCGAGAACAAAAAAATATAGTCTAAAAAGATGAGCGTCCAATGGCGCTTTTTTTTGTGAGAACAGCAATTAATATATTTATATATAATATGTTAAAAATATGTTGACTTACGTGTTTCCATTAAGTATAATTTCAAATGTTGATGTGCGCATTGAAGTGCGAGGTTGCTGATACGCGGACAGTCGTTGTCATGAACGACTAGCGAAACAGGGAATTCACATGGAGCGTCGTCTAAGCCTGATTTAGACAAAGGAGGAAATATTCATGGCTAAAAGTAAGAAGATTCGGGTTCGCTTACAAGCTTACGATCACAAACTTCTCGATGTATCAGTCGAAAAGATTATCGAAGCAGCGAAAAAGTCTGGGGCAAAGGTTGTAGGTCCTATTCCACTCCCAACGGAAAAACAAGTTTATACAATCTTAAGAGCGGTTCACAAGTACAAAGATGCTCGCGAACAATTCGAAATTAGAACACACAAACGGCTTATCGATATCGTTAATCCAACCAAGGAGACTGTTGAGTCATTAAGAAGACTCTCACTTCCAAGTGGTGTTAACATCGATATTAAGTTATAGGAGGTAGCAACGTGAAAGAAATAGTCGGACGCAAAATGGGAATGACTCAAGTCTTCGCTGCAGACGGAACAATGTATCCAGTCACAGTAGTTGAAGTCTTACCTAACGTCGTTACCCAAAAGAAGACCATTGAAAAAGATGGTTATGAAGCAATTCAAATTGGTTATGAAGAAAAGAAAGAAAATCGCGCTAACAAAGCCGAAAAAGGAATCTTTGCGAAAGCCAATACCACTCCAAAGTACGAATTAAGAGAACTTAAGGGTGAAGAAATGATGAAGTTTAATGTTGGCGATTTAATTAAAGCCGACTTATTCCAAGCAGGAGACGTCGTTGACGTGCTCGGCACAAGTAAGGGACATGGTTTTACCGGAGCAATCAAGCGCTGGCACTACCACATTGGACCAAAGGGACATGGTTCAGGTTACCACAGAGGTCCAGGTTCAATGGCCACCAATGGTACAACCTTAAATCGTATCCAACCAGGTAAAAAATCTGCTGGTCACCATGGAGACCAAAACGCAACTATTCTCAATCTTGTCATCGTCGGTGTCGATGTTGAAAAGAATGCTATATTAGTTCGCGGTGCAATTCCAGGACCAACTAAATCAATCGTGAAGATCAGAAGTGCTGTAAAGGTACAAAGGAAGAACAGAACTGTAAAACCTTTAGTTAATTACACCGCTCCGGTCAACGAGTAAGAGGTGAAGAACTATGACAGAAAAGATTAAAGACATCAAATTGCAAGTTCTTGCAATGGATGGTGAAAAAGCTGGCACTGTTAGTGTTAAGGGTGAAGTATTCGGAATCGAACCAAACAAACAAGTTATGTTTGATGCTGTACAAGTTTACCAAGCTAATAGACGTCAAGCGACTGCTAAAACCAAGAACCGCGCCGAAGTTAAAGGTGGCGGACGCAAACCTTGGAAACAAAAAGGTACTGGACGCGCTCGTGCGGGTTCAAACCGTTCCCCAATTTGGGTAGGCGGTGGAGTTGTCTTTGGACCAACAGGTCAACAAAACTACTCACTAGCTATGAATAAAGGCGCTCACAGATTAGCCCTTCGTTCCGCTTTATCGTTAAAAGTTGCTGAAAAAGGAATTATCGTCCTTGAAAAATTAGAAATGGCTGAAGCTAAAACTAAAGCCATGATTGAAGTGCTTGCAAAAGTTAATGCTGGTAAGAAAGTATTGCTCGTTCTTGATGAAGAAAACGACAATGTTATCTTAGCGGCTAGAAACATCCCAGGCATCATGATTGTTCCAACAACAAACGTAAGCGTATATGACTTATTGAATGTTGACAGCATGGTTACAACCAAAGCTGCAATTAAAATGATTGAGGAGGCACTTAACTAATGGCAAGAGCAAAAAAAGAAGTTAAGATCGAAAAAGGTCGCTTCAGCAAACCAACAATCAAGCAATTTGATACCATCGTTCGTCCAGTTATTACTGAAAAAACCATGGCGATGATGCAAAACCAAAGCAAAGTGACTGTAGAAGTAGCAGACAAAGCAAATAAGGCCGAAATCAAAATCGCCTTTGAATCTGTCTTCAACGCTAAAGTCAAAGAAGTTAACGTCGTTAATGTCAACAGCAAATCTGTAAAGAACGGAACCAAGTATCCAGGAACAAAATCCGGATTCAAAAAAGCTATTGTAACTTTAGCTGATGGTGAAGCGTTAGATTTGTTTAAAGAATAGTTCCTTATATATATAGGAAAAGAAAAATAATTATAGGAGAAATAACATGTCAATTAGAACATATAAGCCGACGACACCAAGCCGTCGCAATATGACAAATACGACTTTTGAAGAAATAACGACTAGCACTCCTGAAAAAAGTTTATTAACTAATCTTTCCAAAAGCGGTGGCCGCAACAATATGGGTTGCATTACCACACGTCACATTGGTGGAGGACATAAACGTCGTTACCGTATTGTCGATTTTATTAGAAATAAAGACGGAATCGTCGCAACAGTCGCAACTGTTGAATACGATCCAAACCGTAATGCCAATATCTGCTTATTAAATTATGCAGATGGCGAAAAGCGCTACATACTTGCACCAAAAGATATTAAAGTAGGAGATAAAGTTATCTCAAATGAAACTGCTGACGTACAAATTGGTAATGCAATGTTATTAGGCAACATGCCAGAAGGTACCTTAGTACATAACGTTGAACTTTATCCAGGTAAAGGCGGACAAATGTGCCGCGCTGCCGGAACAAGTGCTCAAGTATTAGGTAAAGAAGGCAAACACGTCACTTTACGTCTCGCTAGCGGAGAAGTACGCAAGGTTCTAAAAACCTGCCGTGCAACTGTCGGTAGTGTTGGTAATGAAGATTACAGCTTAATCAATTTTGGTAAGGCTGGTAAAAATCGTTGGTTAGGTAAGCGCCCAACCGTCCGCGGAGCTGTTATGAACCCATGCGATCACCCACACGGTGGTGGTGAGGGTAAAAACCCAGTCGGACGCGACGCACCACGTACACCATGGGGCAAAAAGGCTCTTGGTGTGAAAACACGCGATAGCAAAAAAGCATCAAACAGATTGATCGTCAGAAGACGCAATCATAAATAGGCAAAGGAGGAAATGAAAAATGGCTCGTAGTTTAAAGAAAGGACCATTCTGTGATGACCACTTAATGAAAAAGGTGGAAGTTCTCAATGCGTCTGGTAAAAAAGAAATTATTAAAACTTGGTCACGTAGATCAACAATATTCCCACAATTCATTGAACATACCTTTGCAGTGTATAACGGTCATGAACACATCACCGTTTATGTCACAGAAGATATGGTTGGTCATAAGTTAGGGGAATTTGCCCCAACTCGTACCTATAAGGGACACACAGGACATACCGCTGAAGATAAAGCGGCAAAGTCCGGTAAGTAAGGAGTAAAAGAACATGAAAGCAACAGAAGCAAAAGCAACGGTTAGCTCGGTTAGAGTTACTCCTCGCAAATGTCGTTTAGTTATCGACCTTATCCGTGGTAAGGATATTAGCGTCGCTCTTGGCATTCTAGCCAATACAAACAAGTCAGTAACTCCAATTGTTACAAAGCTTGTTAAGTCCGCGGCAGCCAATGCCATCAATAACCATGAGATGGAAGAGAAAAAATTATATATCGCTGAGATTTATGCCAACGATGGTGCACGTATGAGAAGATTCTTACCACGTGCTAAAGGTTCGGCCTCAGGTTTAGTAAAAAGAACTGCACATATCACATGTGTGGTTAAAGAGAGATAGGAGGAAGCACAAATGGGACAAAAAGTTAATCCAATTGGCATGCGCGTAGGCATTACCCGTGATTGGGATTCAAGATGGTACGCCAATAACCAAGAATATGCAACCTTTCTTCACGAAGATATTAAGATTCGTGAATATCTTAAAAAAGTTTTAAAAGATGCACTTGTTTCACACATTGAAATCGAAAGAGTCAAAACTGATGCAGGACTTGCTACCAAAATTATGGTGCACGTTGCTCGTCCAGGTGTTGCCTTAGGACAAAATGGTGATAACATTAACGCAATCAAGAAGCATTTAAACAAAGTTCTTAAAAATCAAAAATTCAACATTGAAATTATTGAAGTTAAGGAACCAAACTTAGATGCAAATATTGTCGCGCAAACAGTCGCTCGTAAGTTAGAAGAACGTGCTTCATTCAGAACCGCTCAAAAACTTGCAATTAGAGATGTTCGCAAAGCAGGAGCTAAGGGATGTAGAACCTTAATCTCTGGTCGGTTAGCCGGTGCAGATATCGCACGTAGTGAAGGTTATAAGGAAGGTATTATTCCATTACACACCATTCGCTCCGATATCGACTTTGCACTTGCTGAAGCACACACTACATATGGTCGTTTAGGCGTTAAAGTCTGGATTTGCCGCGGTGAAGTGCTCCCAACCAAAAAAGTAAAGAAAGGAGAGTAATCTAATATGTTACAACCAAAAAGAGTCAAGTATAGAAAGCCACACGGAATTAAGTACGAAGGCGTTTCAAAAGCTGGTAACGAAATTTCATTTGGTGAATTCGGTCTTCAAGCGATTTCCGGTAACTGGATTACAAACCGTCAAATCGAAGCTGCTCGTATCGTGCTTGCACGTTATACCAAAAGAAGTGGTCAAATTTGGATTAGAATTTATCCACATTTGGCTAAAACCAAGAAACCTGCCGAAGTACGGATGGGATCCGGAAAAGGTAACCCAGAGTCATGGGTGGCAGTCGTAAAGACTAACCGTGTTATGTTTGAAATCGGAGGAGTTGCGGAGGCCGATGCTCGCGAAGCATTACGTCTTGCCAGTTACAAACTTCCAATTAAGACACGCGTCATCGCGAAAGGAAAGGGTGAGTAAACATGAAATTAAGTGAAATTAGAGAATTAAGCACTACTGAACTTAATGAAAAAGTTTACGCATTGAAAGAAGAGTTATTCAACCTCCGCCGCAAGCAGTCAGTTGGACAACTTGAGCAAGCTAACCGTTTGCATTTCATTCGTAAAGATATTGCTCGCGTCTATACCGTTTTAAGAGAACGCGAATTAGGAATTAAATAGGAGGACTGAAACATGGAAGAAAGAAATAAACGTCGTGTACTACAAGGTGTAGTTACATCACACAAAATGGACAAAACAGTTACAGTTTTAGTCGAAACTACGAAAAAGCATCCTAAGTACGGTAAACGTGTCAAGTATGCCAAAAAATACAAAGCTCATGATGAATTGAACGAAGCCAAAGTTGGTGACGTAGTTACCATTATGGAATGCCGTCCAATCTCAGCACAAAAACATTTCCGCTTACTAGCTATTGTTAGCAAAGCGATTTCGGAATAAGTAAAGGAGGATTATCACTATGATTCAAAATGAAACAAATTTGGTCGTCGCCGATAACTCTGGTGCTCGTTCCGTGCGTGTCTTCCGTTTATACGGAGGATCATTCCGCAGATCATCATCCATTGGTGACATCGTACTCTGTGCCGTTAAGGATGCAATCCCAAACGGTAAAGTAAAAAAGGGTGATGTTGTTAAAGGAGTTATCGTCAGAGTCTCCAAGGCCATTAACCGTGCAGACGGTTCAACCATTAAATTTGGTGACAACGCTGTCGTCTTAATTAACGAAGACGGCACACCACGCGGCACTCGCGTCTTTGGACCAGTCGCACGTGAACTTCGTGAAAAAGGTGAAGGATTTATGAAAATCGTCTCCTTGGCCACAGAAGTTTTATAGGAGGTAAAGATTATGAAAATCAAAAAAGGTGACAAAGTAATCGTTATCGCTGGTCACGACAAAGGAAAAGTTGGAATTGTCCAAAAGGCTCATCCATCTATCGAAAAAGTCGTTGTAGAAGGCGTGAACGTTCGTACAAAACATAAAAAACCTACTCAAGCTAACCCAGAAGGCTCAAAAGTTGAAATCTATGCGCCAATTCATGTTAGTAACGTAGCAATCGTCGATCCAAAAACCAAGAAAGCCACTCGCGTTGGATACCAAGTAGTCAAGGGCAAAAAAGTCCGTGTTACTAAAGCCAGCAAGAGTCAAATAGATTAGGAGGTAGCAAGTAATGGCAAAAGAAAAAATCGAAGCAGTAGCAGAAGAAAAACCAGTCAAGAAAGCTGCCGCTAAAAAACCTGCAGCAGCTAAAGAAGCAACAGTAAAAGAAGCTCCAGCCAAAAAGGTTGCGGCTCCAAAAGAAAAAGCTGTAAAAACAGAAGTTAAAGAAGAAAAACCAGTCAAAAAGGTCGCTAAAGCTAAAAAAGTTGAAGGCGAAACTAATAGATTTAAAACTAAGTACCAAACCGAAATTGTGCCAGCTTTAATGAAAAAGTATAACTATACTTCCATCATGCAAGTTCCACACATCGAAAAGGTAGTTATTAATATTGGTGTTGGCGATGCCACCACTAACTCGAAGTTACTTGATGATGCAGTTCGTGAACTTGGTGAAATTACTGGTCAAAAACCAGTTGTCACAAAAGCAAAGAAATCCATTGCAAGTTTCAAACTTCGTGAAGGTCAAGCAATTGGCTGTAAAGTTACTTTAAGAGGCATTCGCATGTATGAATTCCTTGATAAATTAATCTCGATCTCGTTACCACGCGTGAGAGACTTCCGTGGAGTTAACAAAAACGCTTTTGATGGTCGTGGAAACTACACATTAGGTGTTAAAGAACAATTAATTTTCCCAGAAATCGATTACGATAAGGTTTCAAAAATTCGTGGTATGGATATCGTTATTGTTACGACAGCCGCTACAGATGAAGAAGCATTCACACTTCTTGATTTAGCCGGTATGCCGTTTCAAAAGTAAGGAGGACAAGCAAAAATGGCAAAAACATCGATCAAGGTCCGTTACAATAGACCTAAAAAATTCGCCGTCAGAGAATATACCCGTTGCGAACGCTGCGGACGTCCTCACTCAGTCATTCGTAAATTTAAATTATGCCGGATTTGTCTTCGCGAATTAGCCTACAAGGGCGAAATTCCTGGAATGAAGAAGTCAAGCTGGTAAGCGTAAGGAGGAAATAGTAATTATGGTTATGACAGATCCTATTGCAGATATGCTTACAAGAATTCGTAACGCCAATCAAATGCGTCACGAAGTCGTCACAATGCCTAGCTCGACAATGAAGGTTAGAATTGCTGAGATACTTAAAGAAGAGGGATTCATTAACGACTTTGTCGTTCTTGGTGACGTTAAAAAAGAAATTAGCCTTACCTTGAAATATCAACAAGGTATCCGCGTTATTTCAGGACTAAAGAAGATTTCCAAACCAGGACTTCGTGTTACTGCACCAGCAGAAAAACTTCCACGTGTTCTTAAAGGTTTAGGAATCGCAATTATATCAACTTCAAAAGGACTTATGAGTGATAAAAAAGCCCGCGCCCTAGGCGTCGGCGGTGAAGTTATCGCTTATATTTGGTAGGAGGAATAATATGTCACGTATTGGTAACAAAATTATTGAAATTCCAGCCGGAGTTGAATTCAAAAATGAAAACGGTTTCGTCACCGTTAAAGGAAAGTTGGGTACCTTAACTCAACAATTCAATCAAAATATCACTTTCGAAATCGAAAATGGTATTATCACCGTTAAGCGTCCAAACGATTTAAAGGTTATGAGAGAATTACATGGTACAACCCGTGCGCTCTTAAGTAACATGATTGTTGGCGTTACAACCGGATTTAAGAAAACATTAGACATCGTCGGTATTGGTTATAGAGCTTCAATGAAGGGAACAGATTTGTTATTACACATCGGTTACTCACATGAAGTAATTATTACCCCAGACGAAACTGTCAAAATTTCTACCCCAAGCAACGTTGAAGTCGTTGTTGAAGGTATCAACCGTCAAGCAGTCGGTCAAACTGCCGCTCGTATCCGCGCTGTTCGCGAACCAGAACCTTATAAAGGCAAAGGTATTAAATATCGTGAAGAAGTTATCCTTCGTAAAGAGGGTAAACGCGCTGGTAAGAAGTAGTCGGTAAGGAGGAAAAGGAAACATGATTAAAAAAGAAGCAAAAAACGTTATCCGTGCCAGACGTCATACAAGAGTTCGCGCTAAAATTAGCGGAACAGAAGCATGCCCAAGGTTATGTGTTTATCGTTCAAACAGTCATATTCACGCCCAACTTATCGATGATGTTAAAGGCGTCACTATCGTTAGTTCATCTAGCGCAGAATTAAAATTAGCACACGGAGGTAATATCGAAGCCGCAACTAAAATCGGTAATGACATTGCTAAAAAAGCTATGAAAAAAGGAGTCGAAACTATCGTCTTTGATCGTTCCGGTTACTTATATCACGGCCGTGTTAAAGCTGTCGCTGAGGCTGCACGTGCTGCCGGATTGAAATTTTAGGAGGAAATGACAAATGGAAGAACAAAAAATTGAAGTAGTTGAACAAAAAGTTCAAGAAAACGTCGCTCCTAAATCCGAACATCCACACGGAGATCGTCGTCCACATCGTGATGGCGCTCATCGTCCAGATCGTAAGGGAGATCGCAGGGGTCCACGTCGCGATATGCGTCAAGAAAAAGAATTTGAAGAGCGCGTAGTTACTATTAACCGCATTAGTAAAACGGTTAAAGGTGGACGTCGTCTTAGATTTGCTGCTGTCGTCGTAGTTGGCGATGGAAAAGGTCGCTTTGGTTTCGGAACTGGCAAGGCCGGTGAAGTACCAGACGCAATCAAAAAGGCAACTGAAGCAGCTAGAAAAGAAATTTTCAAGCTTCACATGGTAAAAGGTGATACCATTGCTCATGAAATCACTGGTGTATTCGGGGCTTGTAGAGTATTCTTAAAGCCTGCACCTGAAGGTACCGGTATTGTTGCTGGCGGCCCAGTTCGTGCCGTTCTTGAACTTGCTGGAATCAAAAACATTTACTCAAAAGTCTACGGCTCACGCACACCGATTAATATCATTCGTGCTACCGCTGATGGCTTAAACAATGTTAAGACATACAACCAAGTCGTTGCTTTACGTAAATAATTAAAATAAAAACTAGGGAGGTGCAAACATATGAAACTGCATGAACTCAAATACACAGAAGGATCGCGCAAAGAAGGGTTTCGTGTCGGCCGTGGTATCGGTTCCGGCAACGGAAAAACTGCCGGTAAGGGACATAAAGGCCAAAGCTCAAGAAGTGGTGGCGGAGTCCGTTTAGGCTTTGAAGGGGGACAAAACCCAATTTATCGTCGTTTACCAAAACGTGGATTTACAAATGTCTCACGTGTTGATTACGCAATCATCAACGTTGAAGTATTAAATAAATTTGAAGATGGCACTCATGTTACCCCTGCATTATTAAAACAAGCTGGATTAGTCCGCAAAGAATATGATGGTGTTAAAGTATTAGGAAAAGGTTTACTTGAAAAGAAGTTAACCGTTTCTGCCAATAAATTCTCCGCGACAGCCGAAGCGATTATTAAGAATGCCGGCGGAACCGTTGAGGTGATCTAAGATGAAAAAAATCGCACAGATTTTCAAGAACAAAGAAATTGTCGATCGTATTTTCTTTACGTTGATAATATTACTTATTTTCCGAATCGGTGCAGCAATTACCGTTCCAGGGATTGTCGTTTCCGATCAAGCGTTTGATAGTTCAAACGTTCTAGGAATGATGAACTTGTTAGGGGGAGGAGCTTTGCAAAGTTTCTCGGTGGTGGCACTAGGCGTATCACCATATATTACCGCATCAATTATTGTACAATTATTGTCGATGGATGTTTTACCAGCTCTATCAGAGTTAAATAAACAAGGACAATATGGCCGTAAAAAGATTGAAATGACAACACGTTATCTCACATTATTACTTGGCGCTGTACAAGCTTACGGAATTATTAAAACGATGGAAGCATCTGAATTTATTACAGTTACAGATACTTCATTCATGTCGTACGCTTATATAGTTACTATCCTTATTGCGGGCTGTATGCTCGTGATGTGGCTTGGTGACCAAATATCGACTAAAGGTATTGGTAACGGTATATCTGTTATCATCTTCGCCGGTATTGTGGCGGGATTACCATCACAAATTCAATCAGCATTTAGCGAATATTTAGGTGAAAGAATACCAGGCGGTATTCCATCACGTATTATTGAAGGTGCTGCACAGTTCGCGCTTTATTTATTAGCTTTCTTACTTATTATTGCGTTTGTTATTTTCATTGAAAGTTCAAAACGTAAAATACCAGTGCAGAACGTCGGTAAATCAGGTGGTGGACAAAAATATTCACAAGCAAGTTTCTTACCAATTAAGATTAACTCCGCTGGTGTTATTCCTGTAATCTTTGCTTCATCGTTAATGATGGCTCCACAAGTAATTGTTAGCTTCATTTCGGGGGCAGATATTAATAGCGAATGGCTAAAAATCTTCAACTCATCTGCTATGGTAACAATGCCGTGGTTTAATGGGGCAACTTGGCAAATGCCATGGGGACTCATTATCTATATATTCTTAACGATTCTATTTACTTTCTTCTATTCTAATTTGCAAATTAACCCTCAACAAATGGCGGAAAATTTCCAAAAGAACGGTTCATATATTCCTGGCATTCGTCCTGGTAATGAAACCGAAAGATATGTTAAGAAAGTCTTAAATCGTGTCACTTGTATAGGTGCATTAGCATTAGCATTAATCGCAGCGCTTCCAATCGTATTAGTTTTAACTGGTGTCTTGCCGCAATCACTTGCGCTAGGCGGAACCGGATTAATTATCGTTGTCGGTGTTGCATTAGAAATCTCGACCCAAATCGATGGTTTGTTAGCGGGAAAAAGTTTTGAAGAATTGTCACAAAAAGGAGGACGTCAATAATGTTAAATATGATATTAATGGGTCCACCAGGTGCCGGAAAAGGTACACAAGCCAAAAGAATTATTGCAAGTTATGATATTCCACATATTTCTACTGGAGATATGTTTAGAGAAGCAATTGCTAATAAAACTGAGCTTGGTGAATTAGCTGCTAGCTATATCAATAAGGGAAATCTTGTCCCTGATGAAGTCACAATTGCTTTAGTCAAAGAAAGACTAGCAAAAGATGACTGCGCGAAAGGTTATTTACTCGATGGTTTCCCACGGACTATTCCGCAAGCGGAAGCACTCGAAGTCTTAACTAAAGATATCAAACGTCCAATTAGTATCGTTGTCAATATGACCGCTGATGAAAGTGTTCTAATTAGAAGAATTTCAGGTCGTAGAGTTTGCAAAGATTGTGCCACCCCATATCATGTTGAAACCCTTAAATCAAAAGTTGAAGGTGTTTGCGATACATGTGGAGGATCACTTATCCAACGCAAAGACGATACCATTGAGAGTTTAAAAGTCAGACTGGAAGCATATGAGAAGCAAACGTTACCTTTAGTAAAGTTTTATGAAAAACGCGATTTATTGATTAACGTTGACGGCTTATTATCTCCAGAAGATGTCTTCAAAGTTATCCATCAAGTTCTCGAAGGAGAAAAGAATTAATGATAATCGTCAAATCATCACGAGAAATTGTGCTGATGCGCGAAGCTGGTAAAATAGTGGCCGAGGTCTTTAATGCCCTTGAGCCGCTAATAAAACCAGGCGTAACGACTAAACAACTTGATGAAGTTGCAGAAATTGTTATTCGCGATCATGGGGCGATTCCATCGTTTAAAGGATACAACGGATTTCCCGCCTCGATATGTGCTTCAGTTAATGACACATTAGTGCACGGAATTCCAAGTAATAAGCCTTTAAAAGAAGGAGATATTATTTCAATCGATGTCGGCGCAGAGTACAAAGGATATCATGGGGATGCTGCTAGAACGTATGCTGTTGGTAATATCAGTGAGGAAGCAAAGAACTTAATTCGTATTACGCAAGAAAGTTTCTTCCACGCTCTTGAAATTATTAAACCAGGCATTCACTTATCAGATATCTCAAATGCAATCCAAGTATATTGCGAAGCAGCCGGATACTCTCTACCAAGAGATTATACTGGTCACGGAATCGGTACTCACCTTCACGAGGACCCTGCAATCCCAAATTATGGTGAGGCAGGACGTGGACCAATCTTAAAAGAAGGTATGTGTTTAGCTATTGAACCAATGGTTCATCAAGGTAAAAGAGATACCAAAATCATGAGTGACGATTGGACTGTAAAAACAGTTGATGGCAAACTTGCCAGTCACTATGAAAACACAATTGTTATTACCGCGACTGGATGCGAAATCCTAACGATATTTAGCAAAGGAGAACAAGTTTGATATGGCAAAAGAAGACGTCATAGAAGTAGAGGCGGTAGTCGTTGAAACTTTACCGAACGCAATGTTTAATGTAAAGTTACAAAACGGCGTCGTAATATTAGCCCACGTTTCTGGTAAAATCCGTATGAATTACATCCGCATCTTACCAGGTGATAGAGTTACGGTGGAAATATCGCCCTATGATTTAACACGGGGCAGAATCACATTTAGATTTAAATAGAAAGAAACCGAGGAGGATTATTTTATGAAAGTTAGACCCTCAGTCAAGCCAATTTGCGAAAAGTGCAAGGTTATCCGTAGAAAAGGCCGCGTCATGGTCATCTGCGCAAACCCAAAACATAAGCAAAGACAAGGTTAATAAGGAGGACATGCATTTATGGCACGTATTGTTGGTGTAGATATACCAAATGACAAAAGAGTAGTTATTGCCTTAACTTACATTTATGGAGTAGGCTTAAATACCGCAAAGAAAGTATTAAAAACAGCGAAAATCGATGAGAATATCCGCGTCAAGAATTTGACCGAAGATCAACTCACCGCGATTCGTAATGAAGTTAGTAAAGTTAAAGTTGAAGGTGACTTACGTCGTGAAGTTGCTTTAAACATTAAACGTTTACAAGAAATCGGTAGTTATCGTGGATTACGTCACCGTAGAGGACTTCCAGTCCGCGGACAACGTACCAGAACTAACGCCCGTACTCGCAAAGGACCAAAAAAGACCATTGCAAACAAAAAGAAAGCCTCCCAAGGCTAGAAAGTGAGGATATAAAAATATGGCTAATGCAAAAACCAATTCCGCAACCCGGAAGAAAAAAATTAAAAGAAGCTATACCGTTGGTGTCGCTCACGTTCACTCAACATTTAATAACACGATCATCACTATTACCGATGAGGCAGGAAATGCTATCGCTTGGTCAAGTGCTGGTGCGTTAGGCTTTAAGGGTGCAAAAAAATCCACTCCTTTTGCCGCTCAATTATGTGCTGAGGCTTGTGCCAAGGCTGCCATTGAACAAGGTATTAAAACCGTCAATGTCAACGTTAAAGGTCCAGGAGCTGGCCGTGATTCCGCAGTACGTAGTTTACAAGCTGCTGGATTAGTTATTCAAATGATTACAGATACCACTCCAATCCCACACAACGGTTGCCGCCCACCAAAGCGTCCACGTGGATAGTTTGCTGAAAGTATTTACACACGATTTGATAGGGAGGAAACAAAATGAGCAAAATCGTAAACCCGTTCGCTAAACCAAGTTTCCAAGTCGCGGAATTTGACGGAACCATTAATTATGGTAAATTTGTCATTGAACCACTCGAAAGAGGCTTTGGAATTACTTTAGGAAATGCTTTAAGAAGAGTACTACTTTCTTCTTTACCAGGTGCGTCAGTTTACGCTGTTGAAATCGATGGCGCCCGCCACGAATTCTCCGCACTTGAAGGAGTTCAAGAAGATGTTACTACAATAATTCTTAATTTAAAGGATTTAGTTTTAAAAATTGATGAAGAAGACACAACTGCCAAGCACATTGAACTAGAAGTTGCTGGACCACGCGTAGTCACCGCTGGTGATTTAAATGTTCCAACTGGCGTCGAGGTCATTAACAAAGATTTAGTCATTGCTAATGTTGCTGCAGGCGGTAAATTTAGAATGGTCCTTCACGTCCGTAATGGTCGTGGATACGTTACAGCCGAAGGAAATAAACTTTCGCGCGGCTCAATGAATATTGGGACGATTCCAACCGATTCAAACTATTCTCCAATCACTAAAGTGAGTTATGTCATTGACCCAACTCGCGTTGGACATGACCTTAGTTATGATCGTTTGACTTTAGAAGTATGGACAAATGGCTCAATGAATCCACAAGATGCAGTCGCACTTGCGGCCAAAGTATTAGTCTCACATTTTGAAGAGTTCTTAAAACTTAACGAAATCACAAGAGATGTTAATATCATTGCAGAACCGGTTGAACTTGCAACTAATAAATATGAAGATATGACCATCGAAGAGTTAGATCTTTCTGTGCGCTCATATAACTGTTTAAAAAGAGCAGGTATTCAAACTGTTCTAGAATTAACACAAAAGACTGAAGAAGATATGATGAAAGTACGTAACCTTGGTAAGAAGTCACTCAAAGAAGTTAAAGAAAAACTTATGGGTATCGGCTTAAGCTTCCGGGATTACGAGTAGGAGGAAGAAAGCATGAAAACTCAAGGACGTAAGAACGTACACGGTAAGGGTGGAGTTCGCTTCAAGGCCGCTTATACTGCTAGTAAGTATAAGACAATGTATCGTAATGTCGTTTCAGAATTAATCGTTCATGAACGCGTTACAGTTACTGCAGGCATTGCAAAAGAAATCAGCGCCATTACCGATAGAATGGTTACATATGCTAAGAAAGGTGATTTACACAATCGTCGTTTAGCAGCAGCGTTTGTCCGCCCAATCGTCGCGGATGCTGAAAAAGAAACCAACGCAATTGACAAACTCTTTGCCGAAATCGGACCAAGATATATGGAACGCAAAGGCGGATATACTAGAGTACTTAAACTTGTCCCACGTCGTGGAGACAACGCTGAAATGGCTCTTGTCGAATTCGTTAAATAGTTAACTTAAAACATCTCTTTGGAGATGTTTTTTTATAATCTAAAAAAATGGGAAAAATAACTAAGAAAAATACCTTAATTTTACTAATTATGATTGTAAGCAATTTTTGTTCTGTGATAAACTATACTAGTATAGTAAAATTAATTAACGCTTTTACAAGGAGAATGATTTATGAAGAAAAACTATCACGAAGAATTTGAACCCCCATACACTCCCTTATTAGTAATTAAAGAGTCAGCAAGATGCTTGCTTTGCCATGACGCACCATGTAGCAAAGCATGTCCAGCTGAAACTGATCCGGCAAAGTTTATTCGGTCAGTGCGCTTTAGAAACTTTAAAGGTGCAGCAGAAGTAATTCGTGAGAATAACGCTTTAGGTAGTATATGCGCTCGCGTTTGTCCAACTGAAAAACTATGTCAAAAAGGTTGCTCGCGTTCCGGTATTGATAAACCAATCGAAATTGGCAAAATCCAAAGATTTGTCACAGATTTTGAATATGACACAAACATGAAAATTTTACAAAAAGGCACGCAAAAACTTGGTAAAATTGCCATCGTTGGCTCAGGTCCTGCGGGACTACAAGCTAGTGCAACATTATCTAAACTAGGATATCAAGTTACGGTATATGAAAAAGAAGAACAACTTGGCGGATGGTTAAGACATGGTATTCCTGAATACCGTTTACCAAATGTCATTGTTGATCGCGAGATTGAAAGAATAAAGAATCTTGGCGTTACATTCATCAACAAAAAAGAGATTGGTAAAGATATTTCTTTAGAAGATTTAAAGAAAGAGAATGCCGCCGTGTTACTCACGATAGGTTCTAGTCATGGACGCAAACTCGAGATGTTTAATAATAATTTGCATGTTGAAACCGCTGTCGAATTTTTAGCCCGTGCTAAGGCTAATCCAGGCAAAATAGAAGTTCCTGAATCTGTGCTTATAGTTGGTGGAGGAGACGTCGCAATGGATGCCGCTACAACACTTAAAATGCTTGGAGCGACATCAGTTACATGTGTAGCAAGAGAAGAGATCAATGAGTTGCCAGCAGGTAAAAAAGAATTTGAAGATGCGCATACGATGAATGTTTCTGTCATTGATGGATTCACACCAATTGCAGTTAATAACAACGAAGTGACATTTGAACACGTTAGATTGAATAGTAAACTAGTCATGAGTGCAGATAAAATAATCCTTGCAGTTGGACAAGTTGCAAACGTTGATAACTTAAAAGGTGTTACTTTAAATAGAGGTTTAATCGAAGTAAAAGATTTTGCCACAAATGTTGCTGGCGTATTCGCGGCTGGCGATATTATTCAAGGCGAAAAAACAGTTGTATACGCTGTGAAACTAGGTAAGGAAGCTGCATACGCAATTCACAAGAGTTTAGGAGGTAAGCAATAATGTTAAAAAGAGATTTATCAATTGAATTCTGTGGAGTAAAATTTGAAAACCCATTTTGTTTATCGTCCTCGCCTGTCGGTAATTGTTATGAAATGTGCGCAAAAGCATATGACACAGGTTGGGGCGGAGTAGTTTTTAAGACAATTGGCTTTTTTATTGCAAATGAAGTTTCACCAAGATTTGATCACCTTGTTAAAGAAGATACTCCATTTGTCGGATTTAAAAATATGGAGCAAATTGCGGAACACTCATTAAAAGAGAATTTAGAAGCAATTGCAAAGTTGAAAAAAGATTATCCAAATAAAGTTCTTATTGCCTCAATTATGGGTGAAAACGAACAACAATGGGAAGATCTAGCGCGGTTAGTTGAAGAAGCTGGCGCTGATATGATCGAATGTAACTTCTCATGTCCACAAATGACTTCGCACGCGATGGGAAGTGACGTTGGACAAAGTACAGACTTAGTAAAAAAATATTGTAAAGCAGTTAAACGTGGTTCAAAACTTCCAATGCTTGCTAAAATGACTCCTAATATTGGCGATATGAGTGAAGTAGCGATTGCCGCTAAACTCGGTGGAGCAGATGGAATTGCCGCGATTAACACTGTCAAATCCATTGTCAATATTGATTTGAATCGTAAAATTGGTATGCCTATTATCAACGGTAAGTCGAGCATATCAGGATATTCTGGTAAAGCTGTTAAACCAATCGCTTTACGGTTTATTCAACAAATGCGCGCAAGAGAAGAACTTAAAGACTTTCCAATCAGTGGAATTGGCGGTATTGAAACATGGGAAGATGCTGTTGAATTCTTCTTACTAGGTGCCTCTACTTTACAAGTCACAACTGGTATTATGCAATACGGGTATCGAATTGTTGAAGATATGATAAGTGGATTATCGCATTATTTAGAAGAACAAGGATTCGAAAAGTTAAGCGATATTATAGGGCTAGCTAATGGCAACATTGTTCCAGCGGAAGAGTTAGATCGTAGTTATATTATTTATCCACGAATTGACCATGATAAATGCGTAGGCTGTGGAAGATGCTATATTTCTTGTTTCGATGGTGGACACCAAGCAATGGTGTGGGACCAAGAAGAGCGCAAGCCATATTGCGATACTAGCAAATGTGTCGGATGCTTATTATGTGGACATGTATGCCCAGTATCATGTATTCATTTAGGCGAGATGAAATTTAAAAAAGGCGAGAAAGAGCATAAAGTTGATTTCTAATCATGTAAAAAAGTACATATTTAATATGTGCTTTTTTTCTTAAATTTGTGATTCCTACTTAGAAAATGTAGCGTGAATATTATTAATTCTCTAATTCGTGGACATAATCTATCTTTAAAGGGTGTCTTTCTTTATCTTGTAATAATAGAATGATGGCGTAAACTAAATAGGAAAAGGAGACATCTATTTATGGAAAAAAAGACAATTGGAAGATTTATTGCGATATTGCGTAAATCAAATGGTATGACTCAACAAGAGCTAGCGGATCGTTTGAATGTGTCAAATAAAACGGTAAGTAAGTGGGAATGTGATGACGGGTATCCTGAACTTACGCTTATTCCAGTTATTGCTGAAATTTTTGATGTTTCAAGCGATGAAATTTTGCAAGGGTGTAGAATAAGCAAGAATGAACCTAGTGAAAGAAATAATGTGAAAACTGATAAACAAGTTAATCGATTAGTTGAAAGGTCAATTAATAAGTTTAAAACCGTAAGTTTAATTTCTGGAGCAATATCATTATGTGGATTTGTATTATTACTTGCAATAGCATATGGCGCCTTTAGACCTTATATTGGACTTGGTATTTTAGCAGTGTTCCTTGTTGGAAGTTTTATTCTTGAAACAATAAATAAGTTTTCTACCAAGACCGCTATAAACAGTTCCGAACTGCTAGATAAAAATGATATACGAATGATTAATTGTGATGAATTAATAAGAAAGTATTTCTTTTTTGTAATTATGATAAATATAGCGTTTTTAATAATCGGATTACTATTGGGGCTGTTAGGCGATGCACACTCAGTTATAGTTATTAATATTTTAATTGTTTACATGGTTTATTTAATTCCGTTTTTATTTGTTTCTTATATTATATTTCAGATAAGAGAACAAAGAAGATTTAAAAGTGAGATAAATAGTAATAAGAAAGTAAAATCAAACTTAAAAAAATTAAATATTTCCTTTTGGATTGTTAATACTATCCCATTACTTATTATTTTAGTGTTATTTGCACTTGGCGAGCGAGGCGATCTAGGTGTATTAATGGTAGTTTTGAGCTTAATCTTATGTATTTCTTATTTATCTCTAAGAAAAAGAATTTTGAAAGGTTATCTATCATTAAACAATAAAATGTGAAAGCATATTATTAATTCACAGTAGCATCTCAACATAATAAAATATGCTGAGATGCTACTTTTAAAAAGCATTAATCTTGCATTGACAAAATAATTAAATTGTTTATAATTTAATTGTATACAATTTAAAAAGGAGAAAAATTATGTCATTATACAATATTAAAGTTAAGGATATGTCGGGGAAAGAAGTATTATTAAGCGAGTATGAAGGAAAGGTATTGTTAATAGTTAACACCGCGACTGGATGTGGATTCACTCCACAATATGATGGATTACAAAAACTTTACGATGAATACAAAGATAAAGGATTTGAAATTTTAGATTTTCCATGCAATCAATTTATGAAACAAGCCCCTGGTAGTGAGGAAGAAATACATTCTTTTTGCACTATTAATTATGGGATTACCTTTAAACAATTTGCTAAAATCGATGTGAATGGTAAAAATGAATCAGATTTATTTAAATTTTTAAAATCTAATAAAAAGGGTTTGCTCGGTGGGAATGTAAAATGGAACTTTACAAAATTTTTAGTTGATAAAAATGGAAATGTAATTGAAAGATATGCGCCAACGACAAAACCTGAGAATATTAAAGATGATATAGATAAGTTGTTATCAGAATAAGTGTATCAAAAGAATTGTAAATGAATTACAAAGGAGTTATTCGCATGGATAAATATCATCAGTTAAAATTAGAAAATCAATTATGTTTTCCGTTATATGTTAGTTCAAAGGAAATTATAAAAAAATACAAGCCGTTTTTAGATAAAGTTGGACTAACCTATACTTCCTATATCGTAATGATGGTTTTGTGGCAAGAAAAAGAAACGAATGTCACACAACTTGGCGAAAAGCTTTGGCTTGATTCTGGAACCCTTACTCCATTGCTTAAAAAAATGGAGCAAAAGGGACTCCTAGCAAGGAAAAGAGCTGAAGATGATGAAAGGCAAGTTTTAATTAATATTACCGATAAAGGAGAAAATTTAAAAGATGAAGTGTTAGAAATACCATCTAAAATTTATTCATGCACAAACTTGAGTAATGAAGAAACGGAAACCTTATATAGATTACTTTATAAAATCATTAAGTAAAACCAAGTTTATTTTAAAAGTCGAAAAAGTTTATTTAGCAAAAAATGACTTATATCTTAATATGTGTTAAATTAATAAAAGAGGGTGAACTAAATGAATAAGGAACTTACTTTTGATTATTTAGAGTATTTAAAGTTATTATCAAAGTCTTATCCGTCAATCCAAAGTGCCGCGACAGAAATTATTAATTTAAAATCGATTTTAAATCTTCCGAAATCTACGGAGCATTTTTTAAGTGATATCCATGGAGAATATGATTCCTTTATTCACATGCTTAATAGTGGATCCGGTGTTATCAAAGATAAGATTGTTGAAAGCTTTCCTGATTATAGTGATGAAGAAAAAGATTTATTAGCGACAATTATTTATTATCCTGTTGAGAAACTGGACTATTTACGCTCGATAGGAAAGATTAATAAAAAGTTTTATCATCAAACTCTATCTGATTTAATCGATATTGTTAAAATAACTGCTTCAAAATATACTCGTTCGAAAGTTAGAAAATCGATGAGTAATGATTTTTCTTATATTATTGAAGAATTAATGCAGTCTCATGATTTTGTTTTAAATAAAGAAGACTACTATAAAGAAATCGTTAATACGATTATTATCACTGGTCGCGCTGACGCGTTTATTATTGAAATATGCAAACTTATTCAACGTTTATCGGTCGATCATCTGCATATCTTAGGCGACATATATGACCGTGGAAGCGATGCATATCGCATCATGGAAAGACTAACCGAACTTCATTCGATTGATATTACTTGGGGAAATCATGATATTGTCTATATTGGCGCAGGTGCCGGCAATTCGGCGTGTGTTGCTAACGTCATACGTACTTCCTGTAGATATAATCACCTTTCAACATTAGAAGATGGTTATGGCATATCGCTCCGTCCATTGGTGACATTTGCATTAAATACTTACCGAGATGATCCATGTGTTTCTTTTATTCCAACTCATGATGAGACCGGAGATGTCGATGATAATGATTTAAATGTTGTTGCTAAGATGCATAAGGCGATTACGATTATTGAGTTTAAATTAGAAGGGGCATTAATTAAAAACCATCCAAACTACCACGCTGAGAATCTTTTAAAATTTGATAAGATTGATTATGAAAATAACACAATTGAGTTGCATGGCAAAACATATAACTTAATTGATGGGAATTTTCCAACCATTGATCCAAAAAATCCATTTAAGTTGACAGCAGCGGAAAAAGAGTTAGTTAAAAAACTAACTTTGTCATTTAAACATTGCGATAAGTTTCAAAAGCACATGGAATTCCTTCTAACACATGGTTCGATGTATTTGAAATATAATTCTAATCTATTATTTCATGGTTGTATTCCCACTGATGCAGACGGCGAATTTACTGTCTTTACTTCCGATACTGGGAATAAGTATTCCGGAAAAGAATTTCTTGATTATTGCGATAAAAAAGTAAGAAGAGGATTTTATTCAAAAACTGATGATAAATCAAAGAAAGACGCCATTGATTTTTATTGGTATCTTTGGTGTGGAAAGTATTCACCGCTACATGGCAAAGATTCAATTACAACTTTTGAAAGATATTTTGTTGATTCGAAAGATAAAATTCTTCATGAAGAACCTAAAAATGCATACTATCAGTTTATTGATAGTGAGGAATATGCAAAAAAGATTCTTCGCGAATTTGAGTTAAATGATTTAACTAGCGTTATTATTAATGGACATATGCCGGTTAAAATTCAAAAAGGTGAATCACCAATTAGAGCAAATGGAAAGCTGTTCATTATTGATGGTGGAATTTCTAAAGCTTATCAAAAAGTGACAGGAATTGCAGGATACACTTTAATTAATAATTCGTTTGGAATGAAATTAATTGCTCATCAACCATTTACTTCAAAAGAGAAAGCGGTTCGCGAAGATGAAGATGTTGTTCATTCGGTTCAAATCCTAAACCCTAACGCAAAAGGTAAAACAGTCGCGGAAACAGATCGGGGTATGAATATTAAACGTGAGATGGATGACTTAATGGATCTACTTGAGTGTTACCATGAAGGAACAATAAAAAATTATTAAGATTGAAGGATAAATTATATGTATGAAACAATGCTGGATAAAAGTCACAAACCTACTTTTGAGGAAATGTTAAACTATTGCGGGGAAAGCGGTGCTTTTTGGATCGAGCTAGATGAATTCTTGCAAAAGAATTATGACCTAAATAAAGAAATTCGCTTTCCTTATGGCAAAGATTACGGATGGGGTATGAATTACAAACACAAGAATAAACACATTTGTGATATTCACGCTGAAGCAGATGCTTTTACTGTCTTTTTTCAAATCCGTGCCGAATCAGTAGATATAATCAAAAATGAATTAAGTGATTATGCGCTACAAGTATGGGAAAATAGATACCCATGTGGTAGTGGTGGCTGGATTCGATATCGAGTCACAAAAAGAACTCAATTAGATGATGTTAAAAAGCTATTATCAGCAAAAGTAAAACCACATAAGTAAGATATTTTAGTTCGATTTATTCATAAATAAAAGGAGTGCTGAAGATTCAACACTCCTTTAGTTTTGCTTATTTTAATTATAAATGTATTGATAGCCACGTATATCGTCTGGTCCTAAAGTTCCAGTCCCGATTCCTCTTCCGTTGCCATCGTCAGCCATAACGTTTTTATTTGGATAAAAATCTCGATAATATTCTCCTATGCCTAAACTATGACCGAATTCATGTAATGCTATTTCAATATAGTGATTTAACGTTTGGGCTGGTGAGTACATGTTGAAGAATAGTCTTGCTTTAGTAATTAGATTTACCCCATTGACTTGAGTCCACGATAGGGGTTGAAATCCAGCATATCCGCCATCTGTCTTTTCATAGTATGCAGATACTGTTAAGTTGCTTGCTGCTTCGTTAGATACTTCAACGAATTTTACTCTTCCAACAGCACTCCATATTCTCATCGCGGTTTCAAATGCATATCTATATGTATAATTAGACACGTTAATTAGGGATTGGCTCGTAGAATATCCTGAAGAGGTATTAAACCAAACATTAATTGTATTGTTTCCATTATAATGCATTTCTTCTTTCGGATTTACATACTTACTAAAATCTCCCTCTTTCCAAACGGAAATGGAGAATGTCTTATAGGCAGCGTAAACTGATCCGGCAGTAACAACGCAAAAATATGATTTATCCTTCTCGACGTTAATTGAGGTAGTTCCATTATCAGTATAATATTCTACAAGCAGAGTAGAACTTTCAAGACTACTAGATGAGTATACTTGAACTTTTGCGTTGTGGTAGGCATAGAAACGAACAGTTTCTGTAGCGGAAGCTTTATATTTAAAATAACTTGGCGTGGTTGTTGAAGAGAAATATCCTCCATAGTAAACATTTTTTACCATTTCATTTCCGTATTGTGCGCTTGGGGGCACTGGGATAGACAATTTAATTGTTGTTGAACCTGTTGTTGGGTTAGATGGAGTAACTAAAAGAAAGTAATTCTTATCTCTTACAGGAGGGATAACAATTGTTTTGTTGTTGCCATCACCATTAGCAAATCCTGTTGCAACGATTTCTTCATTTAGATATAATTGCAAAGATACTGCTGTAGTTCCGTAACTTCTTATATTGTACAAGACACTATCAGCGAAAGTATTATTCACCAACATCCCAAAATTTCCATTAAGTAATGGATTTAGCGAAACAGTTTGATCTTCGCCGACCTTTAACTCTTTAAATTTTTCTATATACCACTTTCCATTTACAGGATTTGCTTGTTGAATAATATCTTCATTTTCAGCATTACTTGCTACAGTTAGAAATCTTTCGTAGTTTGATGCACCTGTGGCTATTGTAAACATGCCAGATCGGTATGCGAATTTAAACTTTTGCGCATTTGAGTCATTTGAAGAATATAGATGTATGTTTCTATTTTCTGTTGCGTATCCTCCATTAACATCTAACCGCATGGTGGGAGCACTTACAGGTATAATTTCATAAACATTAGTTGATAAGTATTTAAACTTAAAACGTTGGTTGGTGTCTCCGCCAAAATGATATTGTTCAACTTCGGTTCCTGAAGTAGTACCGCGATATTTCAAGTCAAAAAACATCCCTGTATTTACATTTCTAATTGTATATTCGACATTTTCAGTCAAATATTTAATTGGTACAGGATCTATTATAATAGCTTTTTTTGGACTTGGATCGTTACTCCCACTGACGTGTGAAGCGTTACTTCCTCCTGCTATCATAATCGGAATTAAAAGCATACTAACTAGAAACCATTTCTTCATTTGTTTTATCATATTTTCCCCTTTTCTTTACTATCATTATGATTTCTTATTTTGTCGGATTTTGTCGCTTTATGTAGAAAGGTAATAAATATATGGTTGAAAAATTGATAATACTCAGTTCTTTTAAATCAAAAAGACGTATCCTGACATTCTGCATTGAAAAACATTTTACGAAGAATGTTTCATTTAAAATAAGAATGCGCACACAAAATTTTGCATATATTTGCTTATCAATCGCCGATTCTGAAAATTGTGTGAAAAATTGAACTTTTTGTTGTTTTAAAAAAATGCTAGGCGTATCATTATACTAATTCAAAGGAGAATTATATGAAAAAAGCATTGTTGTTATTACCAATTGCAGTCTTATTGGCAGCATGTGGAGAAGGATCGAGCTCATCAGTAGGCGATTCAGTCGGAGAAAGTGTAACAGAGAGTGTTGTAACAAGCATTGGAGAAAGTGTCGTAACGAGTGTTGGAGAAAGTGTCGTTACAAGTGTTGGTGGTTTAGATAGTGATGGACTTTTTGCCGCTATTATGGCTGCTCAAGAAGCATCTGGGTATACAATTGTTGGTTCTTTTACGAACTCGATGAGCACCTCTTTTTCAGGAACTGAAAATGGAACTTGTACTGTCTATACGAATTCAATGGTAAGATGTACAGGCACAGAAACGCAAGGAACTAATTTTACTTGGCAATATGAAAGTCAATTGTTTAAAGATTCTTCAAATGCCTACTTTATTTATGATGACAAATCCGATTCAGAGTATAGTTACAAGTATACTTATGCAATATCAGATGTCAATTTTGTAGCTTTTGATTTTGTTGAGTATTTTGCTGATTCAATCGATGATTTTGCGATTAGTGGAGATAAAGCGTCTATAACATTCACTGAAGTAGAAACCGATGATGAGTATGGATTTGAAGGAAAATACGAACTCACAATTGCTGATGGAAAAGTGTCGAGCATGAAAGAAACGATTAAGTACTTAGAAGGATCAAAAACAGTCTATAATTCTACATCAACCCTAAATTTTGCATATGCCACTAAAACAGCGTTTACTGGAACCGTCTTTAATCCAGCTAACTTTGTTGAAGCCGAATAATAAGTAAATTCTAACTTCGATTTAGAGAACTGAGAGCGATTTAAAAGTCGTAATCAGTTCTTTTTTTTGTCTTTGGTAACTTTGGCTATAAACATAATCTAAAAATGTCTATGAAAGCGGTTAACATTAACTGACAAATCGTCAAAACACCTTGATATATAACCCCTATTTATGTAAAATAGACATTGCGGTTATTACTATAAAGTAATAAATAATAAAGCAATACGAGGAGGAAACTTATGGGAAAAATAAGTCCAGTAGCAGAAAAAGATATTAAAGAAATTATCAACTGTTACAAAAATGAAGCCACTCCATTAATGATGATTCTTAGCGATGTGCAAAAGAAATATGGCTATGTTCCTTTTGAAGTCCAAGAAATTATCTCTAATGAAACAGGAATTCCTGTCGCTGAAATCTACGGCGTGGTCACATTCTATTCATTCTTTTCACTTGAACCGAAAGGAAAATTTGTTGTTGGTGTTTGTTTAGGTACAGCTTGCTATGTCAAGGGTGCACAACAAATCTGTGATAAATTTTCAGAAATATTAGGTATCAAAGCAGGCGAAACAACAAAGGACGGACTTTTTACCATTGACGCTCTTCGTTGCATTGGAGCATGTGGTATTGCTCCAGCTGTTACAATTAACGGCAAAGTCTATCCAAAACTTGCAGTAAGTCAAGTTGCAGGCATTGTTGAAGATTACCGTAAACAAGGAGGTGCCCAATAATGATTAACACTCCAGAACAATTAGTTGCAAAAATTCAAAGCTGTTCAAAATGTTTTGAAAAAAAGTTTGCAGGTGCTGAAGGAAAAAGAGCAATTGTTTTATGTGGGGGTACAGGATGTTTGTCCTCTAACTCTAATAGCATTAAAGATCGCTTCGAAGAATTAATTAAAGAAAAACATTTAGAGAATAAAGCTTCAATTAACTTTGTTGGTTGCTTTGGCTTCTGTTCACAAGGACCATTTGTCAAAATATACCCAGAAGACACCTTATATCGTTTAGTTACGGTTGAAGATGTTGAAGAAATTATTGAAAAAGATATTATCGGCGGAGAAATCGTCGACAGATTATTATTTGTCGATCCTGCTACACAAGAAAAAGTTGCTAAACAAGATGAAATCAACTTTTATAAGAAACAAGTTAGAATTTCACTCCACGGCTGTGGCGTGATTAACCCAGAAGATATTAATGAAGCATTAGGATATGGTGCTTTCCAAGGTTTATCAAAAGCTCTTAAAATGAGCCAACAAGATGTAATCAATGAAGTATTAGCCTCGGGATTACGCGGTCGTGGCGGCGGTGGCTTCCCAGCAGGTCGCAAATGGCAATTTGCCTTAGATCAAAAAAATGACACTAAATACGTCGTTTGTAATGGTGATGAGGGAGACCCAGGCGCATTCATGGATCGTAGTATTCTTGAAGGGAACCCATTAGCAGTTATTGAAGGTATGGCGATTGCAGGTTACGCAATTGGCGCACAAAATGGATATTTCTATGTCCGTGCTGAATACCCAACTGCCGTTAATCGTTTAAAGATGGCAATTGTACAAGCTGAAGAGCTTGGATTGCTTGGCGATAATATTTTAGGAACGAAGTTTTCTTTCCGTGTCCATGTTCGTTTAGGCGCTGGCGCCTTCGTCTGTGGAGAAGAAACAGCTTTATTAAACTCAATTGAAGGTCAACGCGGTATGCCGCGTCCACGTCCGCCATTCCCAGCAGTTAAGGGATTATGGGGCAAACCAACAATTATTAATAACGTCGAATCATTAGCAAACGTCCCATTTATTTTACGTGAAGGTGCTGGCAAGTTTGCTAGTTACGGAACCGAAAAATCAAAGGGCACAAAAGTCTTTGCTCTTGGTGGTAAAATAAATAACGTTGGCTTAGTTGAAATCCCAATGGGAACTACTGTCCGCGATTTGATTTACGATATTGGCGGTGGCATTCCAGGTGGTAAGAAGTTTAAAGCTATTCAAACTGGCGGTCCAAGTGGTGGCTGTTTAACCGAAAAGTATTTAGATACGCCAATCGATTTTGATAACTTAGTCGCTTTAGGATCTATGATGGGTTCTGGTGGTGCGATTGTTATGGATGAAGACAACTGTATGGTTGACGTTGCAAAATTCTATATGGAGTTTATTTGCGATGAATCATGTGGAAAATGTTCACCATGTAGAATTGGTACTAAAAGAATGCTTGAAATCTTAACTAAGATTACTGAAGGTAATGGAACATTAGAAGATATTGATAGATTAGAAGAATTAGGGGAAACTGTTAGAGCAGGTTCATTATGTGGACTTGGACAAACAGCGGCAAACCCAATCATCTCTACATTAACTCACTTCCGTGATGAATATATTGCTCACGTTGTTGATAAAAAATGTCCATCACATGTTTGTAAGAATTTAATGATTTACTTCATCGAAGAAGATAAATGTAAGAAATGTAGTGTTTGTGCTAGAGCTTGTCCAACTGACGCAATTAGCGGTATTATTGGAAAAACTCCATACGTAATTGATCAAGAAAAATGTATTAAATGTGGAAACTGTATAAGTACATGCCGCTTTAAGGCAATAATAAAGAAATAGAGGTGCAAGTAATGGAAAAAATTAATATTAAAATTGAAGGCCATGCCTACCAAGTAGAACCAGGACTTACCATTCTTGAAGCCGCCCATAAATGTGGATACGATATTCCAACTTTATGTACATTTAAAGAAGGCGAATGTTCGCAAGGTTCATGCCGTGTTTGTTTAGTCGAAGTTAAAGGCGCTCGTGGTTTAGTTGCTTCATGTGTTTACCCAATTAATGAAGGAATGGAAATTATCATTTCTTCGCCAAAAGCAACCGCTGCACGTCGCACTAGTGTTGAATTACTTTTGTCAAATCACTCGATGAATTGCCAACAATGTAATAAGAATGAAAAATGTGAATTACTTCATGTTTCTCGCGTAACTGGCGCTCGTGAAGAAAGATTTAAAGGTGCTCGTACTGAGGTCACATTAGATGAGTTAACTCCATCAATTATTAGAGATACATCAAAATGTATATTGTGTGGTCGTTGTGTGTTTAGATGTAATCAAGCGCACGGAACCGGAATTCTCGGTTTTGAAAAACGTGGATTTGAAACAATCGTTGCTCCTGCCTATAATCGCTCATTTAAAGATTCCCCATGTCTTCTTTGCGGACAATGCGTTAACGTTTGTCCAACAGGAGCATTGATGGAAAAAAGCGAAATTGATAAAGTCGACGAAGCATTTAGACTTGGCAAGCACGTTGTCGTACAAACAGCTCCTGCCGTACGCTCAGCCTTAGGTGAAGAATTTGGAATGCCAATTGGCACTTCAACGACAGGAAAAATGGTTGCAGCTCTAAAACGCTTGGGATTTGCTAAGGTTTTCGATACAAACTTCGCAGCAGACTTAACAATTATGGAAGAGGCAAATGAATTAGTGCATCGTGTCACAAATAAAGGCGTTCTTCCAATGATCACATCATGTTCGCCAGGATGGGTTAATTACGCAGAATACTATTACGGCGACTTACTACCAAATCTTTCAACATGTAAGTCTCCTCATGAGATGGAAGGTGCGATTATTAAATCGTACTATGCTGAAAAAAGTGGCATTGATCCAAAGAATATATTTGTTGTATCAATTATGCCATGTACCGCTAAAAAGTTTGAAAAAGAAAGACCAGAAAATGCAAATAAAGATGGACTTCCAGATGTTGATGCAGTATTAACAACTAGAGAACTCGGAGCTTTAATTAAGCGCAGTGGTATTAACTTTACAAAACTACCTGATGAAGAATTTGACCAAGATTTACTTGGAGAGTACTCTGGAGCCGGTGTCATATTTGGCGTTACAGGCGGAGTTATGGAGGCGGCATTAAGAACTGCTCATCACATACTCACTGGTAAAGAGCATGACTTAATTAAATTTGAAGCTGTTCGCGGATTTGATGGAATTAAAGAAGCAACCTTAAATTTGAATGGGTTAGATGTCAATGTTGCAATCGCACATGGCATGAGAAATGCTAAACCATTATTAGATGATATTAGAAACGGAAAATCAAAATATCACTTTATTGAGATTATGGGATGTCCAGGCGGCTGTGTTAACGGCGGCGGACAACCATTTGTCAAGAAATGTTTCTTACCAAACGAAGAAGAGAACATCTTGGATACATTTAGAGATAAACGTGCAAAAGTACTTTATAGCGAAGATGAAAAGCAAGTGGTTAGACAATCACATAACAACAAGCAAATTCAAGCACTTTATGACAACTATTTAGGAAAACCTAATGGTCACAAGGCTCACGAATTATTGCATACTAGCTATAATGCGAGGACTAGATTTCCACGTTAAGTTTGATTAAAGACTAGTTAGATAACTAGTCTTTTTTTGTTGAAAATACTCTAATAAAATTTTACGTTAGTGATTTATTTTCTATCTATTATGATATAATTAAAATATGTGAGGAAACGTCTATGGAGATTAAACTATATAATTCACTTAGCAGTAATGTTGAGGTGTTAAAACCATTACATAAAAATGAAATATCGATGTATGTTTGTGGACCAACAGTGTATAACTATGTTCATATTGGAAACATGCGCCCAGTTGTCGTATTTGATGTACTTAGAAGATTTTTAGAATACGTCGGATATGAGGTAAAATACGTTAGTAATTATACTGATGTTGACGATAAAATCATTAATAAAGCAATTGAGACTGGAAAAAGTGAAAAGGAAATTACTGATTTTTATATTGCTGCTTTTGAAGATGATTTAAAAAATATACACGCTAAAATACCTACGATCACGCCACGAGTCACTGAGTATATGCCGCAAATTATTGAGTTTATCGGTGGACTTATAAAAAATGGTGGAGCATATGCGGTTGATGGTGATGTATATTTTCGTGTCCAAAAGATAAACGATTATGGCGTTTTAAGTAACATGAGGATTGATGATTTGTTAGTTGGGGCAAGAATTGATGAAAACAGCAAAAAAGAATCTCCGCTAGATTTTGCTCTCTGGAAAAAAACAGTATCTGGTATTAGTTGGGAATCTCCTTGGTCAAAAGGAAGGCCGGGATGGCACACAGAGTGTGTTGTAATGATTAACTCGTTATTTGAACATGGGCATATTGATATTCATGGTGGAGGATTTGATTTAAAATTCCCGCATCATGAAAATGAAATTGCACAGTCAATGTCGTGTAATTGTCATAAAATCGCTTCAATTTGGATGCATAATGGGTTCATTAATATTGATAATGAAAAAATGTCCAAGTCACTTGGAAATGTCATAACAGCCAAAGATGCTTTAGCAAGATTTGGCGGAAATACCTTAAGAATGATGTTGTTAAGTACACATTATCGCGCGCCGGTCAATTTTGCTGCTGAAATGCTCCAAAGCAATGAAATCGAATTAAATAAAATTTCGACCGCGATGAAACAAGCTGCAGTTAAGTTGCAAATTGCAAATATCGATGTTGATAAAGGGGAAGCAATCGAGATTGATAACTTCTTGCAAGCAATGGCAAATGATTTAAATACCGCGAATGCATTTAGTGAACTTTTTCAAATAATTAAGAAAATAAATCAGACTTTAAGAGCAAGTGAATGTGATTTTACTTATTTAACTGGCTTGTTCTTTACTTTAAAAGATATGTTATATATACTAGGTTTAGAGATAAAATATCCGACCCTATCCTTAGAGGATAAGATGGAAATTAATCAATACAACAAAGCAAAAGCTGATAAGGATTTTGCTCTTAGTGATGAACTAAGAGGAAACCTTATTGCTAAAGGTATTTTATAGGAGGAAGTATCATGAATTACTCGAATTTTATGACGACGCTGCAAGGTGGATTCGTCAGTACGGTTGATGGTGGAATAGTAAAATGGTTCAACGACTTTGGAATCTGGGGCAACCTAGCCTTAATTATTATTTCGTTAATTTCAGCATTTTTGATGGCTGGCATTATTGGATTTGAGCGTGAATATCATGGACACTCTGCTGGATTGAGAACTCATATGCTAGTCGGAACAGGCTCAGCATTAATTATGATCATCTCAATTTATGGATTTGGCACAGAATTTGTAAATCGTGACCCAGCTCGTTTAGCCGCGCAAGTAATTAGTGGGATTGGCTTTCTAGGTGCTGGAACAATTATCCAAACAGGAATAGACATTAAAGGGTTAACTACCGCGACAACATTATGGTTAGTAATGGCGATAGGTTTAGCTTGTGGATCAGGAAACTTTATTATCGCGGTTATCACAACTGGGCTAGCGTTTGCGACTTTAATTTTCTTAAGAAAAATTGAAAGATGGGCTAA
This sequence comes from Bacilli bacterium, assembly GCA_031556235.1. Lineage (GTDB taxonomy): Bacteria > Bacillota_I > Bacilli_A > RFN20 > CAG-826 > JAVBTH01. The sequence continues at coordinate 361,510 of JAVBTH010000001.1, read as the reverse complement.
TAAACGCTCGCCGAAGATTCATTTAGTTGTAAGTGGTGATACCTCAGCTTTAAGAGAAGCTATGCTACTTGCTAATCGTTATGGTATTACAATTAAAAATATTCAAACTAACATTGTTGTCTATAAGAATGAAGAAGCACTTAGAATTACTATAACAACCTCATATGCTTCAAAGGCAACTATTTCTGCATATGGTGATGAGTTAAGAAGTCAACTTAATCCATTTGAAATTAAATTTTAGAATAAAGATAGGACTCCAGGGAAATCTTATATGGCACAATTAATTTATGGAAGGAATGCGGTTTTAAGCGCGCTAAAAGAAGGTAAAGTTGAAAAATTGATACTTTCTAATAGTTTTCGTCATGAAGAAATTGAAAAAGAACTAAGCAATAGAAAACAAAGTTTTGAGATTAAATCAAACGAAGAATTAAGCAAACTAGTTGATGGCGCTCATCAAGGAATTGTTGCACAAATAAAAGATTATCAATACTCTTCGCTAGAAGAAATTATCCATAAATGCAAAGGAAAGCAATATCCGCTTGTATTAATTCTTGATGGGATTAACGATCCGCATAATCTTGGCGCGATTATTCGCTCTTCAGATGCGTTTGGTGTCGATGGAATAATTATTAAAAAACACGGACAGGTGTCGTTAAACGCCACTGTTGCTAAAGTGTCTACTGGTGCAATTAATTTCGTTCCAGTCGCACAAGTTGTTAATCTTAATGCTGCTATTGCAACGCTAAAGGACTTTGGTTTCTGGATTGTCGCAAGTGATGGAGAAGCAAAACAAGATTATCGTGAAATTGATTATAAAATGCCTACAGTTCTTGTGATTGGTAGTGAAGGCGAAGGGGTTTCAAAGTTAGTTATTAAGAATAGCGACTTTTTAATTAAAATTCCCATGTATGGTCACGTTAATTCGTTAAATGCGTCAGTGGCGACAGCAGTTTTGTTAGCGCAAATAAATAATAATCGTAATCCTCTTTAAATTGAGGTGTAAGAAATGAGAATACCAGACGACGAGTTTATTTTATTAATTCGCCAAGGAAATCAAGAAGCATTAAATATGCTTTTTTTTCGCTATAAGAGAGCGATTGATTATATTACAAATAAGGTATTTAGGAATGTAAAATTCTGTGGCATAGAAGAAGATGATTTAAAAAGTATTGCTATGGAAACTTTTTTTATAGTCGTAAATTGTTATGATGAATATAAATCCGGTTTCTATCCTTATTGGAAATTCATTACCGAAAGAGAACTATACGGAGAAGTGAGAAAGTTTAGATCTAAAAGCAATAGGATGCTATTAGATGCGGTTTCATTTGATAATAAAGTTACAGAAGATGACTCCTCACCATTTTTATGTTTTTATGCTGACCCTAATGAAGATGTCGTAAAAAACTATGAGTCTAATGAAAAATTGCTTCAGTTGCATGATAACTGCGAGAAATATTTTGATGGAATCGAAAAACTAGTGGTTTATAAAAAAATGCAAGGCTACTCATATAGTGAAATAGTAGATGAATTAAAAATGGATAAGAAAGCAGTAGCAAAAATAATGCGAAAAACGCATAAGTTCCTTTAATTTAATCTAAACCATATAAAATTTTAGTCTATTAGTTTACGAAACTACATAATCTCGTAATGTAAACTTTTCAACTTAAAAAGAATGTGCTAAAATAAAAACGCTCGTAGGAGGGCGAAATATGGATTTATTTGAAAAATGTTTTAAAGACACAAGAATTAAAGAAATTAAAGAAGCTGGTTTGTATCCCTATTTTCATCAACTAGAATCAGGGCAAGATACAGAAGTTATGCTAGAAAATAGACACACTATTATGATAGGTTCAAATAACTATTTGGGTCTTACTTCCGATAAAAGAGTTATTGAAGCCGGTGTTGAAGCTATAAAAAAATATGGCTCTGGTTGTTCTGGATCTAGATTTTTAAATGGGACTTTAGATTTGCATGTAATCTTAGAAAATAAGCTTGCAAAGTTTCTATGTAAAGAAGCGGTCATGACTTTTAGTACTGGGTTTCAAAGTAACTTAGGAATTATCAGTGCGATATGTGGACACGGTGATATTATCTTGTGTGATCGTGAAAATCACGCTAGCATATATGATGCTTGCCGTTTATCATTTGCAAAAATGTTTAGATACGGTCATAACGATATGAAAGAATTAGAAGATTTGCTTAAAGAACATTCTGGACGCGGAATTTTAATTGTTACGGATGGTGTTTTTAGTATGGGTGGAGATATATGTAATCTCCCAGAAATAGTTCGCCTAGCAAAAATTTATGGCGCACGTGTCATGGTTGATGATGCACATGGACTCGGCGTCTTAGGCGCGCACGGAAGAGGAACGGCAGAACATTTTGACCTTGAAAAAGATGTGGATATTTACATGGGAACCTTCTCTAAGTCTCTTGCAAGTCTTGGTGGTTATATGGCAGCTAGTCGCAGCGTTGTAGAATATGTTAAACATGTTTCTCGACCATTTATATTCTCGGCTTCGATTACACCATGTAGTTGTGCATGTGCTTTAAAGGCATTAGAGATACTTGAAAGTGAACCACAAAGAGTAAAGAACTTATTGGAAATAAGTGAATATATGCGCACAAAGTTGAAAGAAAAAGGTGTAAAGATCATTGATTCCGCAACTCCGATTGTGCCTATTTATACATATGATGATATTGTAACTTTTAAATGTTGTCAGATGCTTATTGAACGTGGAGTATATGTTAATCCTGTGATTTCTCCTGCCACTCCGGTTGGACAAAGTTTATTAAGAACTAGTTATACCGCGACACACACTAAGGCTCAAATCGACTATGCTGCTTCACAGATTGCGGAAGTATTAACTATTTTAGGAGTTATTTAAAATGGTAATCGTAGTTACTGGTGGAAGCTCAGGGATTGGAGCGGCAATTGCCGGTCTTTTATTTGATAAAAATCATAAAGTATATTCTCTTTCAAGAAGAATTGGCGAGGTTCAGGGAATTAATTACATATCATGTGATATTACCGATTCAGTGCAAATAGAGAGTGCAATTAAGTATATCGCGAATTTAGAAGGAAAAATTGATGTTTTAATAAATAATGCTGGAATGGGTATTAGTGGACCGAGTGAACACGATGATACTCTTGATGTCGAGCGTTTATTTGATGTGAATCTTTTAGGTTTAATTAAAACCACACAAGTTTGTTTACCTTATTTAAGAGAAAACCGTGGGCGAATTATTAATATAGGCAGTGTTGCGGGGGATTTTGCGATTCCTTTTCAAAGTGCCTACTCTGCCTCAAAAGCCGCAATTGAAGTTTATTCTCTTGCCTTAGCTAATGAGTTGCGACCTTTTAAAGTGAAAGTAAGTGTTGTTTTGCCAGGAGATACAAAAACAGAATTTACGAATGCAAGAAAGAAAAATGAAGTAGAAACTGTTTATGAAAAACGTGTTGCGAGATCTTTAGCAAAAATGGAAAAGGATGAGAAAAATGGAGTGCCTGCCTCTAAAGTAGCAAAAGTAGTTGCTAGAGTTTTGCATAAGAGAAAACCACCTCTAAAAACAACTGTTGGAGTAAATTACAAACTTTTAATTTTTTTAAAAAGAATTTTACCAATGCGATTAGTTAATTACATTATTTATCAGATTTATGGAAAATAAAAGCTCATTAATATATAGTTCGAATTATAATTATTGTAGTTAAATTTAACAAATGGTATAGTTGATGTGAGGATTATTTATGAATAAACGAAAAGGTTTTGTCGCGAAATTTAATAGAAAAATGAAATGGATTTATGGCAGTATAATTGTTTCTTTTTTAGCGTTTATAATTGGCGTGATGTGTGTAATCAAGAGAGAAATAAGCAATAACGCTTTTTTGATTGTTGTTGGCATCAGCGTTCTTGTTGCAGGAGGGCTTCTTGCTTTGGTATTCCAAGTTTACTCAATTAAGAAATTTCTAAAAAGAACGGAAAGAATTAATGAAAGGAAAATTGATTTAAATTCAATAGAAGAGCAATTAGTTAAAGCGACTAATTTAGGTGGAGTTATGCTCTCCGATAAATATCTTGTAGCATTAGCAAATCGTTGCGCTGTCGAGATTTCAAAAATCAATGGAGCATCTTTTAGAACCAAATCGCTTTTTCTTCCAACGGGAGCAGGGTTTTATTATCAAAAATCTCAAATTGTGACTTTATTTTTGACAAGTCGAAAACTCCAAATCCTTATGAGTGAGAGTAGTTATGTTGCGCTAATAAAGGTTTTGGAACGTAGAGGCAGTATGAAACAACCTCAAGCTATTGTAGATGCGCTTAGAGATATTTAAAAAAATCAACGGAGAACATTTTGAAAAGTGAGATTTTGGTATAGATTTATATAATGATATATAAACTATTATTTGACTTGATTGTTTTACTGTGCTAAAATCAGTGCAACAAGATGTATAAAAGGATGTGATTTCGTGAGACAAAAAATCATTTTAATATGCAGTCAATGCTTATCTAGAAATTACAATACTACTAAGCCCAAACACGACGGGCAAGGACGTCTTGAACTAAAAAAGTTTTGCCCAAAGTGTAATGCTCAAACATTACATAAAGAAAGCAAATAGGAGGTTCCTAATATGGGAAAAGTTAAAAACTACACAGCTAGCGTTGTAAAAGAAGGTAAAAGAGTTAGATGGCCAAATCGCGAAGTAATGTTAACGTCACTTGTCGTCGTTTTAGTGATTACCGTTTTTGCTGCTCTTTGGTTAACGCTTGATAATTATGTTATTGCAAGATTGCTTAAGGCACTTGAAGAAGCATTTGGCAGCGCCGCAAAATAGAGGTAAAAATGGAAATAGAAAAGCAATGGTATGTCGTGAATACTTATTCAGGACATGAAAATAAAGTAAAAATTAATTTAGAACGTCGTGTTGAATCAATGGATTTGCAAGATTTTGTTTTCCGCATTATCGTCGCGGAAACTGAAGAACCTGTAATTAAAGATGGTATCAACACTGGAAAAACAAAGACAAAGAATTTATATCCAGGATATGTATTTATCGAAATGATTATGACTGATGAAGCTTGGTTCATGGTTCGTAATACGCCTGGGGTTACAGGCTTCGTTGGATCATCTGGTGGAGGTACAAAACCATTCCCAGTTCCAGAAGAACAAATCGAACCAGTCTTAAAGAGAATGGGCATGGTGGATATGAATATGTATTCTCGCTACGAAGTTGGCGACTTTGTCAAAGTACTTAGAGGACCACTTGAAGGTAGTGAAGGTCCAATCGTAGAAATAAATACAGAAGCTGGAATCGTTAAAGTCGAAACCGTATTCTTCGGTAGAGCCACGACTGTGGAAGTAGATTTCTCAGATATAGATAAGATTTAATGCATAACGAAACGTCAGAAATGACGTTTTTTATTATTTTACTTGCATATATGAATAATTGTTCATATAATAAATGTATGAACATAGATTCATATGAGGAGATAAACTATGCATAACCACAAAATGTTAAATCTGGATATTGTGCCAGAAGAAAAAAATATTATCGCTATGAGTGAGCTTTTAAAAGTCACTTCTGATTTAACGAGACTAAGAATCCTATTTACCTTACTTGATGGAGAAAAAAATGTTTGCTGTATTCAAGAAATGACGGGAAAATCGCAGTCTTTGATTTCTCATCAACTGAAGAAACTTAAAGACGCAAACTTGGTAAAATCACGTAATGAAAGTAAAAAAGTTTATTATGCTTTAAGCGATGAACACGTTAAAACATTATTAGAAGTAGTTTATTCACACATCTTAGAAAAGGTTGGTGAATAATTATGGAAAAGAAATATTGTATTATTGGTCTAGATTGCCCCAACTGTGCAAGAGAAGTAGAAAATCATATTAAAGATATCAAAGGCATGAAATCCGCGCGTGTTGATTTTGTGATGAAGCGATTATATGTAGAATCAGAAAATGAAATGTTATTAGATAAAGAGTTTTTAAATAAAGAAGTTGCTAAAGTAGAAGATGGTGTTGACGTTAAAGATATTGAAGAAAAGCGTAAAATCGAAAAAGCTTCAATGACAAAAAAAGCAAAAATATTATTATTAAGAATTGCGTTAAGCGTTATTGTGCTAGCCACAACTTATATCTTGCATGAACGGCTTGGTAAGTTGGACATGGTTTATGCCATAGTTTTGTATGCTTTATCCTATATTATCGTCGCATATGATGTTGTAATCAAAGTCATAAAAAACGTTTTTATTAAGCATAGATTTTTCGATGAAAACATGCTGATGTTTGTTGCTACGATTGGCGCTTTTGCCATCAAAGAATTCCCTGAAGGTGTTCTAGTTATGTTGCTATCGCAAATCGGCGAGGTATTGCAAGAAGTTTCGGTGGAAAAGTCTCGTAAAGCTATCTTAAGTACGATTGATTTAAGAGCGGAAACTGCTAATTTAATTGATGGAGAAGAAATTAGAGTTGTTCAGCCAGAAGAGTTAAAAATTGGTGATATTGTATTAATAAAAAACGGCGAGTTTATTCCTGCTGATGGTGTCGTGGTTATAGGAAATGGAACTGTCGACACTTCTAGTTTAACTGGAGAATCCTTGCCTTTAGAAATTTCCACTGATAGTAAGCTTTTAAGTGGCATGGTTTTAGTTTCTGGATCGGTAAGAGTAAAGATAGAGAAAATATCAAATGACAGCACTGCCGCCAAAATTATTGAATTAGTCACTAATTCAAGCCAAAATAAAGCTAAAGCCGAGCATTTTATTAGCAAATTCGCTTCTATTTACACTCCAATAGTATTTGTTTTAGCAGTAATAATTGGAGGTCTCGTCCCTATATTTACTGGTGATTGGAACGAATACATTTATCGTGCTTTATCGTTTTTAGTTATATCTTGTCCTTGCGCAATAATCATTAGTGTTCCTTTGGCGTACTTTATGGGCCTTGGTATGGCGGCTAAGCGTGGTGTTATTATTAAAGGCGCTAATTACTTAGAACAGTTGAATACCATTGAAAAAGTTGTTTTCGATAAAACCGGAACGCTGACTTATGGTAAGTTTTATGTAATCATGGCTAAGTACGACAAAATTACTAAAGAGAAATTTGAAGAATATTTATCGGCGGCTGAGAGTGCATCAAATCATCCGATTGCAGTTTCAATTCTACAATATTTCGGGGTTCACTATGAAAATGAAAAACTACAAAATATTAAAGAAGTTGCGGGAAAAGGAATTGAAGTAACTTATAAAGGCGAACAAGTGTTAGCGGGAAATTCAAAATTGATGAAGCAACACAATATTGATTTTGACGCTATTGAAAATGACGCAACAATCATTTATGTCGCCGTAGATGGAGATTACAAAGGATATGTCATAGTTGGAGATAAGATTAAAGAAACAAGTAAGGCTTTCGTAACTGCTTTGAAAAGTCGCGGAATTAAAACGATAATGTTAACTGGCGACAAAGAAAATGTAGCTAGAAATGTAACAAAGCAATTAGATATTGATGATTACTATGCAGAATTGTTACCACAAGACAAAGTACTTAAACTTGAAAATGAAATGCAAAACTCAAAAGGGACAATGTACATTGGCGACGGAATTAATGATTCACCAAGTATTATGAGAGCGGATATTGGAGTAGCTATGGGCGGAGTGGGTAGTGATATAACTGTTCAAAGCGCTGACATAGTTTTAATGAATGATGACCCATTAAAAGTTGGCGAAATGATGGAGATATCGAAGAAAACTCGTCGTAAGGCGATTACTAATATAGTGATTGCTTTATCAGTTAAGACGATTGTTTTGATTCTATCGGCAGTTGGAGTAAATTACATGTGGCTTGCTGTTTTAGCTGATGTGGGATTATCTCTTTTCTTAGTTTTCTTCACTATGTTATTACAAAAATCAAAGATTTAAATTTAAGAGCGTTGCAACTTGTGTGCGGCGCTTTTTTGCATAAACGAAAGAGGTCTCTTTGAATTACTGAAAAAAGTGTATTTTTTTCTTGTAATGACTTGATACTTTTAGTATAATAACCAAGCATGGAGTTTTTACGCGCTTTTTATGTGCGTCTCTAGGCAAGTTGCGTGGAAGGATTAAGCGATTAATCCGCTGACCACGACACGGACAAAATATCTAAATAGGAGGTGTGTCACGTGAGTAAGAAGATCGCAAAAGTTGTGAAGATGGAATTAATGGCTGGTGAAGCAAAACCAGGACCAAAACTTGCATCAGCGGGTATCTTAATGCCAAAGTTCTGTACGGACTTTAATGCCAAGACTGCTGACCGTAAAGGGGATGTAATCCCAGTTATCATCACAGCATATGAAGACAAATCATTCGATTTCGTCATCAAAACATCACCAGTTGCTGGATTGTTAATGAAGGCTGCCGGTATTCAAAAAGGCTCAAGTAATGCTAAGACAACGAAAGTTGGTCACATTAGTAAAGCTGATTTGCGCAAGATTGCAGAATACAAAATGCCAGATCTTAACTGTAACGACATCGAGGCCGCAATTAAAGTTGTAGCTGGATCAGCTCGTAACATTGGCATAGTCATCGACGAATAAACGTGAGTGGGAGGGTAGTTCCCGTTAGTACCACCAAGGAGGAAAAGTATGAAGAAAGGTAAAAAATATCAAGCAGCTGCTAAACTAATTGATGCAACTAAGTTGTATACAATTGCGGAAGCTTGTGAACTCGTTAAACAAACTTCAACAACAAAGTTTGATTCAACAATCAATGTTTCTTTCCGTCTTAACGTTGATCCAAAACAAGCAGATCAACAAATTAGAGGAACAATCATTCTGCCACATGGAAACGGTAAAACTAAAAAAGTTTTAGCAGTTACCAATAAAGTAGAAGAAGCTAAGGCTGCCGGTGCGGATTTCGCTGGTGGAAAAGATATGTTAGAAAAAATCCAAAAAGAAAACTGGTTTGATTTCGATATTATCGTTGCAACCCCTGATATGATGGGTGAATTAGGTAAAATGGGTCGTGTCTTAGGACCAAAAGGTTTAATGCCAAACCCAAAAACCGGAACTGTTGCAGTTGATATTGCAAAAGCTATCGCTGAAATCAAAGCTGGTAAGATTGAATACCGCGTTGACAAAGAAGGCAATATTCACGTTAGCATCGCACGTTGCTCGTTTGAAACTGCTAAGATTGTTGATAACTTAACCGCAATTTGTGAAACAATTGTAAAAGTTAAACCATCTGCTGTCAAAGGCATTTATATCAAAAACGCTGTTATCCACACGACCATGGGTCCAGCTGTAAAAATTACATTTGACGGTCGCTAAAAACTGAAAGCATTCAATATACCCAAGACAGCAACGACGTTTACAGTTTAAAAATGTTGCCGAGGTGTGGATAATAAAATTATTCTCTCACTAATGTGAGAATTCTCATTTGTATATTGAGGCCTCATAAGAAATTATTAAGAAAGATTAGGAGGTGTAGAACTATATGAATCAAGATGTTTTAAAAGCAAAAGAAGCAGTGGTTGAAGAAGTCGCTGAAAATATGCGCGGTGCAGAATCTGTTACGATTGTTGAATATCGTGGATTAACTGTGGAACAAATTACTACAATTCGTCGCGAATTAATGAAACAAGACGCAACTATGCGCATTTACAAGAACTCTCTTGTCGAGCGTGCAGCCGAAAAACTTGGCTACAAAGGCTTAGAAGAAACTTTAAGTGGACCTAACGCAGTTGTTTGTTCAAAAGGTGCAATTGAAGGACCTAAAACGCTAGCAAAGTTTGCAAAAAAATACCAACATCTCGTCATTAAAGGTGGCGTTGTCGAAGGACGCGTTATGTCAGCGGATGAAATGAAAGTAATCGCTACATTGCCAGGAAGAGATGGTTTGATTTCGATGTTCTTATCGTGCTTACAAGCACCTGTCCGCCAATTTGCTTGTGCTATTCAAGCAGTAGCTGACAAACAAAACTAAATTACAGGAGGAAAAAAATATGGCAAAGTTAACAAAAGAAGAAATCATCGCCGCAGTTAAGGAGATGACCATTGTCGAATTACACGATTTAGTCAAAGCAGTTGAAGAAGAATTTGGTGTCACCGCCGCTGCTCCAGTAGCCGCCGCTGCTGCCGTTGAAGTTGAAGAAGTTAAAGGACCAAGCGAAGTCAATTTAATCTTAAAGGCTGTTGGCGCAACCAAAGTTGCTGTTATTAAAGCAGTTCAAGCCATCACTGGCTTAGGATTAATGGAAGCTAAGAAATTAGTCGACGTTGTTCCATCAAACATTAAAGAAAAGATTTCACCAGTCGAAGCCGAAGAGCACAAAAAGGCTCTTGTTGCCGCTGGTGCAGAAGTTGAAATTAAATAGTTTAAACTTCGCATTTTAAGATAATAAACCTGCTCTTTTTAGCGGGTTTTTGTCGCTTTTTAAGGGGTGATGAAAATGTCTCATTATTTCGAAAATGATAGTGATTTAGCATCAAAACCGAAAGTAATTGAATACGATATTTTTTCCCGTCATTTTCAACTGAAAACTGATCTTGGAGTTTTTTCAAAAAATCAGATTGACGAAGGAACCTATGCTTTTTTAAAAGTGCTCATTCCCTTAGAATTAACCGGAAATATTTTAGACGTGGGTTGTGGATATGGAGCGCTAGGTTTGACCCTAGCCTCCTTCTCTCCTCATGCTCATTTTACTTTAATAGATGTTAACGCGCGTGCGCTTGCGCTCACACATGAGAACATCAAGAAACTAAATCTTACAAATGTCACTTGTTATGTGAGTGATATTTATAAAAATGTTGAAGGACATTTCAACAATATCGTAATTAACCCCCCAATACGCGCTGGAAAAGAAGTTATCTACGCGATGTTTAAAGGTGCATACGATTTGCTTGAAGATGGCGGTTCACTATATATCGTCATTAGAAAAAGTCATGGCGCGCCTAGCGCTAAAGCTTACATCGAATCGCTGTTTAAAAATTGTGTGCTACTTAAAAAAGATAAAGGTTATCACATACTGCAAGCACGAAAATAGTAAATAAGTTAAGAGAGGGGCTATTGTATGACAAAACAAGAACCAAAGAGACTACCAAACAACCGCATTGATTATTCAAAAATCAGTGGTACTTTACCCTTACCATACTTGGTGGAAATTCAAACCGAATCTTTTGATTGGTTTTTAAAAGAAGGCATCGATGAAGTATTTCGTGATGTTTTTCCAATTACTAACTATGCCGAGGATGTCATGATTGAATACATCAATTGTCGTTTTCAAGAAACGAAATATGATTATTTAGAATGCAAAAATCGTGATATGACTTATAGCGCCCCACTAAAAGTGACGCTTAGATTACATTTTAAAAACACTGGTGAAATTAACGAAGAAGAAGTCTTTATGGGCGACTTCCCATTAATGACAGACAGTGGCACATTTATTGTCAATGGCGCAGAACGCGCTATTGTTTCACAAATCGTCCGTTCGCCAGGAGCGTACTTAAGAAAATTCTTAGATACCAAGTCTGGTAAATATATTTATGAAGGCGATTTGATTCCTACTCGTGGAACTTGGCTACAATTTGAATCTGATTCGAAAGATTTGATAAATGTTCGAATCGATCGTCAAAGAAAAATGCCAGCCACTATTTTACTAAAAGCCCTTGGAATTGAGACAGCAGAAGCCATTACCGATTTGTTTGGTGATAGTGAATTGCTTCAAAATTCTATAGAAAAAGATGCTGCAACTAAGTCGGCGACAAAAGCTCTTAAAGAAATCTTTACGAGATTAAAACCAGGCGAGCCATACAATGAGGCTGGCGCGGTTTCATATTTTGTTCAACGCCTTTTTGATCATAAACGTTATGATTTAGGAAGAGCGGGCCGTTATAAATATGCTAAAAAACTCGGAATTTACAATCGTTTAGCGGGTCGCGTGCTTGCTGAAGATTTAATTTCTGCAGATGGAGAATTAATTCATGAAAAAGGAACATTAATGAACAAAGCAATCGTTAAGAAACTTAAAAATGAAAAATTCTTTGAAAATGGTGCTCATGAAGTTGAATTAGCAATTAATACTGCTTTAGACACTAACGGAAGAGTAAATATTGTCAAGGTTTACTCTGATGAAAACAAATCACATGTATCCAAAATTGTTGGTACTGATTTAAATCTAACCTCAGCTTGCGTAACGATTTCTGATATCGTCGCAACCTTCTCTTATTATATGAACATTATTGATGGATTTGGTGATACCGATGACATTGATCATTTAGGAAATCGCCGCATCCGCTGTGTCGGTGAATTGATTCAAAATCAATTCCGTGTTGGCTTAACTAAAATGGGAAAAACTGTAAAAGACAAGATGTCTATTAGTGATTTATCTCAAGTTACACCACAAAAACTTATTAATATTCGTCCAGTAACTGCGGCAATTAAAGAATTCTTTGCAGGTTCGCAATTATCGCAATTCATGGATCAAACCAATCCATTGGCAGAATTAACGAATAAGCGCCGTATTTCTGCACTTGGACCTGGTGGTATTTCACGTGATCGTGCTTCCTTTGAAGTTCGTGACGTTCACCACTCCCACTATGGACGTATTTGTCCAATTGAGACCCCAGAAGGTCAAAACATTGGTCTTATTAATAACCTTTCGTGTTATGCAAAAGTTAATAAATATGGATTTATTGAAACTCCATATCGTAAAGTTGAAACTGGTACTTGCAAAGTTCTAGATGTCACCGAATATCTTTCTGCTGATCGCGAAAAGTCTCATATTATTGCACAAGCAAACGTTCGTTTAGGAAAAAACAATGAAATTGTCGATGAATTCGTAATTGCACGTAAAAACGGTGAAAACATTATTGCTAAACGCGAAGAAGTTGATTATATCGACGTGTCGCCAAAACAAATTGTTTCTATTGCTTCGGCGTGTATTCCATTCTTAGAAAATGATGATACTACTCGTGCTTTAATGGGCGCTAACATGCAACGTCAAGCTTTACCATTACTAAAACCACATGCTCCATTTATTGGGACTGGTCTTGAGCATTCAATTGCTCGCGATTCAGGCAGTGCTATAGTTGCTAAAGCTGATGGAGTCGTAAAATATGTTGATGCTGTTAAAATTGTGACTGTTCTTCCAAATGGTGAAGAAAAAGTATATAGACTACAAAAATTTGCTCGTTCAAACCAAGGAACATGTATTAATCAAAATCCAATTGTCAAAGTTGGCGATGAAATTAGTGTTGGTCAAGTTCTTGCTGATGGACCTGCAATGGAAAATGGCGATTTAGCTTTAGGGCAAAACGTAACAATCGCATTTATGACTTGGAATGGTTATAACTACGAAGATGCGGTTATTATGTCTGAACGTTTAGTTAAGGATGACGTATACACATCAATCCACATTGAAGAGTACAATCTTGAATGTCGCGATACTAAACTTGGTAACGAAGAAATTACTCGTGATGTACCAAACGTTAATGAAGAAGCAAAGTCTTTCCTTGATGTTCGTGGAATTATCATTCCAGGTGCTGAGGTTAAAGAAGGCGATATTCTTGTTGGAAAGATTACGCCTAAAGGTCAAACCGAACCAACTCCTGAAGAAAAATTGTTACAAGCCATTTTTGCTGATAAAACCAAAGATGGAAAAGATACTTCCTTACGTGTTCCACACGGTGGTGCTGGAATTGTTCTAGATGTTAAAATATTTAGTCGCGCTAACGGCGATGAATTAGCTCCTGGAGTTAATGAAGCAGTTCGCGTGTACATTGTACAAAAAAGAAAAATCTCTGAAGGAGATAAGATGTCTGGACGTCATGGTAACAAAGGTGTTATTTCCCGTATATTACCAATCGAAGACATGCCTTTCCTTCCAGACGGAACCCCAGTTGATATTATGCTCAACCCATTAGGCGTTCCTTCACGTATGAACATTGGACAAATTCTTGAAATTCACTTAGGTATGGCTGCCAAAAAACTTGGTATGAAAATTGCCACGCCAGTATTTGATGGAATTAGCAATGAAGAAATCTACGATTTAATGAAACAAGCCGGTCTTGAAGATGATGGCAAAACCATCTTATTAGATGGCCGTACTGGTGATCGCTTTGATGAACGTATTTCAGTCGGTGTCATGTATATGATTAAACTTGTACACATGGTTGATGACAAACTACACGCTAGAGCAACTGGACCATATTCATTAGTTACACAACAACCATTAGGTGGTAAAGCACAAAATGGTGGACAACGTTTCGGTGAAATGGAAGTCTGGGCCCTTGAAGCATATGGAGCTGCACATACACTCCAAGAAATTTTGACAATTAAATCTGACGATAGAGTAGGACGTCGCAAAGCTTATGAAGCAATTATTAAGCAACAAGAATTACCAAGACCAGGAATCCCTGAAGCTTTTAAAGTTCTTGTCAAAGAAATGCAATCTCTCTCCTTAAATGTTGATTTACTTGATGAAAGCGGTATGAGTATTGATATGAATGCCCTTGCCAAAGAAGCAGAAGCTGAAGAACGTAAAATAAATTCAACCATCCGCGACTTAACTAGCGAATACATCGTCGAAGCCGAAGATGTGCCTAGTTTTGAAGAGATGGACGATTAGGAGGTGCATGTAAATGTTTAACGTAAATCGCCTATCCGCGATGCAAATTAGCCTTGCATCACCAGAGAAAATTAGAGAATGGTCACACGGAGAAGTTAAAAAACCTGAGACTATTAACTATCGCTCACAAAAACCAGAAATGAGTGGTTTATTTTGTGAAAAAATATTTGGACCTGCTAAAGATTATGAATGTCACTGTGGTAAATATAAAAAGATTCGTTACCAAGGTGTTGTTTGTGAAAAATGTGGAGTCGAAGTAATTTCTAAAGAAGTTCGTCGTGAAAGAATGGGGCATATTGAACTTGCCTCACCTGTTACACATATTTGGTATCTTAAGAGCGTTCCATCACGTATTGGATTAATCCTTAACTTACCAGCTAAGCAATTAGAAGAAATAATTTACTTTGCCGCGCACATTTGTGTAAATCCAGGAACTTCAAATGTTTTATATTATCGCCAATATTTAAGTGAAAAGAATGCGAGAACTGAATTTATTGCCGCGATTAAAGATTTCCAAGAAAAAATTGATGAAGAGCATTATGATTCAGCTCGCGCTCGTGAATTAATTGCTAGAATGGAAAATCCACAAGAATCGTTTGATTTCCAAACCATTTCTTCGTTTATTTCTAAATACACAGGCGCAGAATTTGGTGTCGGTGCTGAAGCAATTAAACGTCTTTTAAAAGAAGTTGATTTAGAAAAAGAATCTGAATCTTTACGCGCTGAAATGTGTGATACAAAAAAAGACAAGCAAAAGAAAGTCATGAAGCGCTTAAATGCGATTGAAGCTTTCCGTAATAGTACTAACCGTCCTGAATGGATGGTCTTAGATGTCTTACCTGTAATTCCACCTGATTTAAGACCAATGTTACAACTTGACGGTGGTCGTTTTGCTACTTCTGATTTAAATGATTTATATCGTCGTGTAATTACCCGTAATTCACGTTTAAAGAAACTTATTGACATGAATGCGCCATCAGTTATTTTAATGAATGAAAAGCGTATGCTTCAAGAAGCTGTCGATGCTTTAATTGATAACGGACGTAGAAATAAACCTGTCCAAGGTGCTGGCGGAAGACCATTAAAATGTTTAACTAGTATTTTAAAAGGAAAACAAGGCCGCTTTAGACAAAACTTATTAGGTAAGCGTGTTGACTATTCTGGTCGTTCTGTTATTGCGGTTGGACCAGATTTAAAAATGTATCAATGCGGATTACCACGTGAAATGGCGATTCAATTACTTCGTCCATTTATCGTTTCTTTATTGATTAAAAGAGGAAAAGCAACTGCACATAAACAAGCTGATAAAATTATCGATCGTTATGAAGAAGTTGTCTTTGATATCGTTGAAGAGATTATTGGTGATCACCCAGTTTTACTAAACCGTGCTCCAACTCTTCATAGATTAGGTATTCAAGCCTTCCAACCTAAATTAGTTGATGGACGTGCGATTCGTCTTCACCCATTAGTCTGTACGGCATTTAACGCTGACTTTGACGGTGACCAAATGGCGGTTCACGTTCCACTTTCTAAGGCCGCTCAAGAAGAAGCTTTAAACTTAATGCTTGCAAGTAATAACATTCTTGGACCAAAAGATGGAAAACCTATCGTTACACCATCTCAAGATATGGTTCTCGGCAATTACTATTTAACGCTTGAATCGACAAAAGAGGATTTCTTAGCGAAAGCCAAAAAATGTCGTGAAAGAAATGATGAAGATGAAGCCCAAAGATGTGAATTATACGCGCAAAGTGAAGGTAAAGTCTTCCGTAATATTGATGAATTGCTATTAGCCTATCAAACTAAACAAATTCATTTACACAACCGTATTGCTATTCCTGGCAAAGAAGTTGGTAAAGAAGGATTTAGTGAAAAGATGCTTGATAGTTATTTAATTACTACGGTTGGAAAAATAATTTTCAATCAAATCTACCCAATTAATTTCCCATATCTAAACAACACTAGTGAGGATAACTTAGTTTCCAACTTAGAAAAATTCTTTGTGCCAAAAGGAACTAATATTAAAGAAGTTATTGAAGCAACCCCAATTGGACAACCATTTAAAAAGAAGAATTTAGGACGTATTATTAATGAAATATTTAACAGATACGGAACATCTAAAACTTCCGCTGTTCTTGATAAAATGAAAGATCAAGGATTTAAGTACGGAACTGTCGCTGGTATTACTGTTTCCATTGCTGACATTAATGTCGTGCAAGGAAAAGAAGAGTTGCTTAAAAAGGGCGATGACCAAGTTGAAAAGATTAATCAACTATGTGAAAAAGGTTTATATACCGAAGATGAACGTCATAAGAAAGTTGTCGATATTTGGACTAAGGTTCGTGATGAAGTTCAATCTGCTTTAACAAAGCAATTTGAAAAAGATGAACGCAATCCAATTTATATGATGTCTGACTCTGGCGCACGGGGAAATATTTCAAACTTTACCCAATTAGCAGGTATGCGTGGTTTAATGGCTAACCCATCTGGCGACACTATTGAACTTCCAATTAAATCTTCATTCCGTGAAGGTCTAACTGTTTCTGAATTCTTTATTGCGACACACGGCGCCCGTAAAGGTGGAGCCGATACAGCTTTAAAGACTGCTGACTCTGGATATTTGACTAGAAGATTAGTTGACATCGCTCATGACGTTATTGTTCGTGAAGTTGATTGCCATACTGATCAAGGGTTTATGGTTGCAGAAATTCGTGACTCAGCGAGAAATGCAGTTATTGTGCCTCTATATGACCGCCTTGTTGGTCGTTATTCAATGCGTGATGTAGTTGATCCAGTTACCGGAGAAATCTTAGTCGCTGGTAATGAACTTATTGATGAAGAAATCACTAATAAAATAATTAACGCCGGCATAACCCGCGTGGAAATTCGTTCTTTGTTTGGCTGTGAAACCGAATATGGAGTTTGTAAACATTGTTACGGTCGCAATCTTGCTACTGGTAAAGAGGTCGAAATCGGCGAAGCTGTCGGTATCATGGCTGCTCAATCAATTGGTGAGCCAGGAACTCAGTTAACGATGCGTACTTTCCATACTGGTGGTGTCGCGGGAAGCGATATTACACAAGGTTTACCACGTGTTCAAGAATTGTTCGAAGCTCGTACTCCAAAAGGACGCGCAATTATTAGTAAAATTGCTGGTGAAGTCGTTGATATTACTGAAAGTAATGGATGTTACCGCGTTGTGGTTAAAAATGACATTGAAGAAAAGGCTGAAGTTACTAACTTTGGTGCTAGATTACGTGTCAAGGTTGGCGACAAAGTTAAGAACGGACAAAAGATTACAGAAGGTGCTATCCATCCAGCTGAACTACTGATCAACGCTGATATTAGCGAAGTACAAAAATATATTTTAAAAGAAGTACAAAAAGTTTACCGTTTACAAGGTATTGGAATTAGTGATAAACATATTGAAGTTATTATTTCACAAATGTTGCGCAAAGTTCACGTTCTTGATGGCGGAAATACAAATTTACTTCCAGAAACATTCGTGGATCGTGAAACATTCACAAAAGCAAATAAGGAAGTTCTATTAACTGGTGGACGCCCAGCAATCTGTGCTCCTGAGTTATTACGTATTACTAAAGCGGCGCTTGAAACTGAATCAGTATTATCTGCTGCTTCATTCCAAGAAACCGCAAAAGTCTTAACTGATGCCGCTATTCGCGGGAAAATCGATACATTGCATGGCTTAAAAGAAAACGTCATTACCGGTAGACTAATTCCAGCAGGAAGAGGTTTATTAGATGATGCGGCTGAAAAAGAGTTATTAGCAAATTTCGATGTCCGAGCAAAAATGGAAGAAGTTAAAGCTCAATACGTTGAACGTGTAGAAGAAAAACAATAAAACTGACGAGGAAATATCCTCGTCTTTTTGTTTTGTATTTAATAAAAAATACTTATTATGGCTATTAGAATTGCGCAAAAATATAAATAAAAATAAAATTGCTTTAATAATCAAAACTACTTTGCTATAATATCACATAAGAATAACAAAAAATTCTTAAGGAGGAGCTTAAAATATGAAAAATGTTAAAATAATTTTAGGCGTCATAACGCTTTTAGCGGCGTTAGCATCTTGTGGAACTACCGGAAAGAGTGACAGTAGTCCATCGATTAGTACAGGTGTGAGTACATCTGAGCCAGATGATGTTGATTACATCTTCAAGGCGGATTCTACAGACTATAAGGTTCAACATAAAGAACTTAGAGTTGCATCTGGTAGTAAGGCTGATTTACCAAATCTAGGTGACAGAAAACTCTTAGTAATTCCAGTAGAATTTAAAGATTATACATGTGCAAAGCTTACTGACCGCGGAGGATGCGATGGAGTACGTAACGATATCCAAAGATCATTTTTCGGAACAGAAGAAGACACTGCATGGCAATCAGTTTCTACTTTTTACAAAAAGAGTAGTTACAACAACGTTCGCTTAACTGGTGAAGTAACACCTTGGTTTCAATCTGGTTACACGGTTGCAGCATTAGCGCAAAAAGAAGGAGATATTCCTAACCCAAGTTGGTTAGTTCTTCGTGATGCAGTCGCATGGTATAAGGCTCAACCAGGCAACGATATTACACAATATGATACTGACGGAGATGGATACGTTGACTCTGTTTGGTTAGTTTACTCTGCTCCATATCAATTGAAGTCAGCAGGTATTCCTGCCAATAGTAATTTATACTGGGCTTTCGTTTACTGGGATTATAGCCAAGTACCAAACCTTGCAAGTCCAAATCCATATTCATATGCTTGGGCAAGTTATAACTTTATGTACGATGACAAGGCTCCAGATGAACATGGAGTTTATGGTCCAATAACTGATGATAACGGAAATGTTCTTCCAGATTCTCATACTTGGATTCATGAAACTGGTCACTTATTCGGTTTAAATGATTACTACACATATGATGATGATGGTGACTACGCCGCTGCAGCCGCTCTTGATATGATGGACAATAACATTGGCGATCACAATGCGTATAGTAAATCATTATTAGGATGGACAGAACCAACTGTAGTTACTGGTCCAGGAACCGTTACTCTTCAACCTTTTGAAAGTAGTGGTGACTGTATTTTAGTCAAAAAACACTGGGGCGAAATTGAAGACGAAGATAATGAAGGTTTGTATCTTAAAGATAAAGGCAGCATTTTAGATGAATACCTCATGCTTGAATTTTACACTCCGACTGGATTAAATAAGTGGGATTCTGAGCATAAATACGCTCAAAACTACCCACAACTATTTACTGAAGTAGGTGTAAAGGTATATCACATCGACTCACGTATTGGCGGATTCCGTTACAATAACCTAATGTCGAAATGGGTATTTAGAGACTATACTGATGTAATTGGTACAAAGTATGAACACTACGATATCGGTAATTCGAACACCAGATCAAGAAGTGCAAATCCAGAATTTAAGCAAATTCATTTACTCGAATCATCTGGTAATAACTCATTTGTAAGTCAAGGAAGAAGTGCTACAGCAACTAACGCTACCTTATTCCAATTAAATGATTCATTTGGTTATGAAACATTCAGTGGCTTTAAGTTTAATAGCGGATTAGATTTAGGATTAAAATTCAAGATTACCGCGATGAGTTCAACATCAACAACAATCGAGTTTGTAAGAGCATAAAGATTTAAATGAGCTAAGCAATTAGCTCATTTTCTATATATTTTTTTGATAAGAAAAATGATAAAATAAATCTGTAGTTCTTGTGGTAGTATAATAAAAAGGGTGATATTAAATGAAACATCGTAAAATTGCGGCACTATTAGCGTTTGCTAGCATCGTTTCTGGATGCGGTGTTATTTCGTTTACGCCTTATAAAAATAATATTGTCGATAAAGATGATTATCAAAGAATTGAAGGAAGTGGTTATTATAAACCGGCAAGTTATGCTGAAAGTTATGAATCTGTCTATCAAAGTTATCCATATTACACTAATCGCACGATTAATGCTCCGACGACTGGTAAAGATAAACTTTTGGTAGTTCCAGTAGTTTTGGGTGGAGAAACATGTAGTAGTTTGATTTTAGAATGTAAACAAATGCGCATGAAAATTCAAAATACTTTTTTCGGGGTTAGCAAAAATACGAAATGGGAATCAGTGGCAAGTTTTTATAATAAATCTAGTTTTGGTAAACTTTCAATTGAAGGCGAAGTACTAGATTGGTTTAATACAGATGTCACATACATGGAAATTGCTAATGATTCATCACTTAAAACCAATGCCGCTAAAATAGCAAGAGAAGTACACACATGGTTAATCGATACTGGATTTGATATTAAAAAATATGATGCAAACGGCGATGGTTTTGTTGATGCCGTTGCATTTGTTTATGCGGCACCATCTGTAAATAGCAATGTAAACACAGCTTTTGCCTCCTCATTTATGCAAGCGACGCCAGATGTTGAAAAACCTGACTTTAAAAACTATATGATGATAAATCAAGATTATATGGCGATTGAATATACTAACTCTGCACCGAACGCAAGAACATATATCCATGAGTTTGGGCACTTGATTGGTCTACCAGATTATTATAGCGTGGATGCAAAACAAAAATTTGGTCCGCTTGGTAAAATGGACATGATGGATATAGGACTCGGAGATCATAATGTTTTCTCTAAAATGTTAATGAACTGGACAAGACCATATGCGGTTACAGGCTCGACAACAATAAAGTTGAAAGCATCACAGATTTCAGGGGAATGCATTGTATTAGCAAATAATTGGAATGGTTCTGCGATGGATGAATACGTTGCAATTGAGTTATATACTCCAACAGGATTAAACAAGTATGATACAAAGAATACTTATTCAGATGGAAAAAATCTTTTTTCGCTGATGAATAAGCCTGGAATAAAAGTATTGCATGTGGATGCAAGAGTAGGATATTTTAAAACAATTACGAACACTTTTTTTGGATATGTTGATGAAGTGGAACAATCATTACTTGATTATTATGACAGTCAAGGGCAACGTTATTTTAAAGCAATTGCGCACTCTAACACTCTTCAACAATCACAGAATGATAATGTGCTAATTCGTTTAATTGAACGAAATAACGCGGAAACATTTTTAAACGGAGATTATATGAGTAATAATAGTTTGTGGCAGGCCGGAGATAAAATTGACAATATCTTGATGAATAGAGGAGAAACGCTCAATTACGAGATAGAGATAATTAGTTTAGATGATAAAGAAGCAGAAATAAAAATAACTTTGAAGGAGTAACAATGGCAACAGAATTAGAATATTTAACTTACGTCACGGAAAAGCTAAAGATCTCTGAAGGCTTTTCATATCGAAAAATGATGGGAGAATACTTAGTATACTTCCGCGAAAAACTAATTGGCGGTATATGTGATAATCAACTGTTTTTAAAAGATACAAAAGAGGGACGGGAATATATTGGTAAGTTTGTTTTAGCGCCTATGTACAAAGGTGCAACACCAAGCTTGCTTATTGAAAACTTAGAAGATGAAATTTGGTTAAATGCATTAGCGGATATAACCTATCAAGCTTTACCAATGCCAAAACCAAAAAAAGCACGAAAAAAATAAAAATCTCTTGACACTAGTTAGTTATGGTAGTAATATCTTTTCGTATGCGCACTAGACCTATTAGGTCAATTTTTTAGAGGTATGTTTGATACTCCTGGAATTGTGTGCTTCAAATCAATTAAATAAACATCCTGAAAGGAGGATACAATAATGCCAACAATCAACCAATTAGTTCGTAGTGGCCGCACAAGAAGCGAATTCAAGTCTAAAGCGCCAGCCCTCAACAAAAGATGGAACTCGTTAGCAAAGAAAGAAACAAATCAAAACGCTGCTCAAAAGCGTGGTGTCTGTACCCGTGTTGGAACAATGACTCCAAAGAAACCTAACTCTGCTTTACGTAAATACGCTCGTGTTCGTTTATCTAACGGATATGAAGTAACCGCTTATATCGGTGGAGAAGGACACAACCTACAAGAACACTCAACCGTTATGATTCGTGGAGGTCGTGTTAAAGACTTACCTGGTGTTCGTTACCATATTGTACGTGGAACACTTGACTGCGCCGGTATTGAAAAGCGCCGCCAATCCCGTTCGTTATACGGAACTAAAAGACCAAAAGCCCCAAAATAGTTGTATATAAACATTAAGCAAATATTAAGTAATTGTTTAAGGAAGGAGGAAATTATATGCCACGTAAAGGAAGTGTTGCTAAACGTGATGTCTTACCAGACCCACTATATAGCTCAAAGCTAGTTACACGTTTAATCAACAAATTAATGTTAGATGGAAAAAGAGGCACAGCCCAATCCATTCTATATGATGCTTTTAAGAAAATCGAAGAAAAAACAGGGAAACCTGCAATGGATGTTTTCGCTACTGCGATAAACAATATTATGCCAGAGCACGAACTTAAAGTTCGCCGCATTGGTTCAGCAAACTATCAAGTACCAATTGAGGTTACGCCAGATCGTAAAATCACATTAGGACTTCGTTGGTTAGTCAATTACTCAAGATTGAGAAATGAAAAAACCATGGAAGATAGATTAGCAAACGAAATCATCGATGCCGCCAACGGCGCCGGTGCTTCTGTTAAAAAACGCGAAGATACACACAAAATGGCTGAAGCTAACAAGGCTTATGCACATTATCGTTGGTAGGAGGAAAATGAAATATGGCTCGTGAATTTGATTTAGCCCATACCAGAAATATTGGTATCATGGCTCACATCGATGCTGGTAAAACCACAACAACAGAACGTATTTTATTTTTCACTGGAAAAATTCATAAAGTAGGCGAAGTTCATGATGGTGCTGCTACCATGGACTGGATGGTCCAAGAACAAGAACGTGGTATTACTATCACCTCTGCAGCGACCACAGCTACCTGGAAAAACAATCGTATTAACGTTATTGACACTCCGGGACACGTCGACTTTACTGTTGAAGTTGAACGTTCATTACGCGTTCTTGATGGAGCAGTTACTGTTCTTGATGGAAAAAATGGTGTTGAACCACAAACTGAAACCGTTTGGAGACAAGGTACGAAGTACAATGTTCCACGTATCGTCTTTACTAATAAGCTTGATGCTATTGGTGCTGACTTTGATATGTGTATTGAAACTTTACATTCAAGATTAGCCGCTAACGCTGCTGCGATTCAATACCCGATCGGTACTGAAAGCCAATTCAATGGTATTATTGATATCATTGAAAGAAAAGCATGGCATTATGCTGATGATAAAGGTACAGCTCCTACTGAAATCGATATTCCAAGTGAATATGCTGATAAAGTAGAAACATTGAGAGCAGATTTACTCGAAAGATTAGCTGCTTTTGATGATGAATTAATGATGAAAGTGCTTGATGGCGCCGAAGTGACTGTTGAAGAAATTAAAACTATTATTCGTAAGGCCGTTTTAACTGGAGAATTCTTCCCAGTATTATGCGGATCTGCTTACAAGAATAAAGGTGTTCAATTATTACTTGATGCCGTTATTGCATATTTACCAAGTCCATTAGATATTCCAGCAGCAGTCGGACATTTATCCGATGGCAGCGAATATAAATGTGTGGCAACTGATGACGCTCCATTAGCAGCTTTAGCTTTTAAAATTGCTACTGACCCATTTGTTGGCCGTTTAGCTTTCTTCAGAGTTTACTCTGGCGTTGCTAAGGCGGGTAGTTACGTCCTTAACTCCACAAAAGGAAATAAGGAAAGATTCGGCCGTTTAGTGCTAATGCACTCAAATCACCGCCAAGAAGTTGATGAAGTTCACGCAGGAGACATCGCTGCTGTTATTGGTCTTAAGAACACGACAACAGGAGATACTCTCTGTGATGAAAAACTAAACATCATTCTTGAAAAGATGGAATTCCCAGAACCAGTTATCGAAGAAGCTGTTGAACCAAAATCAAAAGCTGATCAAGACAAGATGACTATTGCGCTTATTAAGTTAGCGGAAGAAGATCCAACATTCCGTGTATCTACAAATAGCGAAACTGGGCAAACTATCATTGCAGGTGTCGGAGAATTACACTTAGACGTCTTAATTGATCGTTTAAAAAGAGAATTCGGCGTTCAAGTTAATGTTGGCGCCCCACAAGTCGGATATCGCGAAACAATTCGTGGAACTGCCGAATGTGAAGGTAAGTACATTAAGCAATCCGGTGGTCGTGGACAATACGGTCACGTCTGGGTTAAGTTTGAACCAAACCCAGGTAAAGGATTTGAATTTGTTGACGCAATTGTCGGTGGTGTCGTTCCTCGCGAATACATCAAACCAACAGGCGAAGGCTTGAAAGAATCTTTAAACCGTGGTTTAGTTGCTGGATTCCCAGTAATTGATATCAAAGCTACTTTATTCGATGGTTCTTACCACGATGTTGACTCCAGTGAATCGGCATATAAAATTGCTGCTTCAATGGCGTTAAAAGAAGCTGCTAGAAAATGTAATCCTGTAATTCTTGAACCAATCATGAAAGTTGAAGTTACAGTCCCACAAGAATACATGGGTGACGTCATGGGAGACATCACTAAACGTCGTGGATCGGTAGATGGAATGGTGCAACGTGGAAACGCTCAAATCATCAATGCCTCTGTCCCATTAGCGACAATGTTTGGCTACGTCACTGATTTGCGTTCCTTTACACAAGGACGTGGAACTTATTCAATGCAATTTGCACGTTTTGAGGAATGCCCAAGATTCGTCGCAGATGAAATTATTAAGAAATCAGGAATGAGTAACAGATAGTTAGAGTTATACCCTTAAGGTATTGATTTTAAAAATAACTTGCTATATTATGAATTCAATTGAATTTATATTTAACACATAAGGAGGAAATTCAATAATGGCAAAAGAAAAATTTGATAGAAGTAAAACCCACGTTAATATCGGTACTATCGGTCACGTTGACCACGGTAAAACCACATTAACTGCGGCTATCACCAACGTTTTAGCAAAAAAAGGTGGAGCACAAGCTAAAGCATACGACCAAATCGACTCCGCACCAGAAGAAAAAGCTCGTGGTATAACAATTAATACCTCACACATCGAATATCAAACCGACAAACGTCACTATGCCCACGTCGACTGCCCGGGCCACGCTGTCTATGTTAAAAACATGATGACCGGTGCCGCCCAACTGGACGGAGGTATCTTAGTCGTTGCCGCTACCGATGGCGTTATGCCACAAACTCGTGAACACATCTTACTTGCTCGTCAAGTTGGTGTCCCACACATTGTCGTTTTCTTAAACAAAGTTGACCTTGTTGACGATCCAGAATTAATCGACTTAGTCGAAATGGATGTTCGTGAACTCTTAAATTCTTACAACTTCCCAGGAGATGATATCCCAGTTATCCGTGGTTCTGCCAAAATGGCCCTTGAAGGCGATGCAAAATACACTGAAGCTATCGTTGAATTAATGAATGCCTGTGATGCTTATATTCCTGATCCAGTTCACAATGATGATTTACCATTCTTACTCCCAATCGAAGACGTCATTACCATTACTGGTCGTGGAACCGTCGTCACTGGTAGAGTGGAACGTGGAACTGTCAAACTTGGAGAAGAAGTTGAAATCGTTGGTATTAAGGACACAAAGAAAACTGTCGTTACAGGTATCGAAATGTTCCGTAAATTACTTGATTTCGCCAAGGCTGGAGACAACGTTGGTGTCTTATTAAGAGGCGTTAACCGTGAAGAAGTCGTCCGTGGACAAGTACTTGCCAAATCTGGTTCAATTATTCCACACACAAAATTCACCGCCTCCATCTACGTTTTAACCAAAGAAGAAGGAGGACGTCATACAGCTTTCTTAAGCAACTACCGTCCACAATTCTACTTCCGTACAACTGATATTACAGGTGTTATCACCTTACCAGCAGGTGTCGAAATGGTTATGCCAGGTGACAACGTTGAATTAACTGTTGAATTAATTCACCCAGTCGCAATTGAAAAGGGAACCAAGTTCTCAATTCGTGAAGGTGGCCGCACTGTTGGTGCCGGTACCGTCAGCGAAATTACCAAGTAATTTAAATTACAAATTAAAAAAGGTCTAATGTGCAAACATTGGGCCTTTTTGTTATAATACTTTTAAAGGAGGACTATTATGGAAATCATCTTTTTTATTATTATTGAATTAGTTGGTTTACTTCCAGTGGGCCTCTATTTTTTAGTTGGTAAAGAAAATATTGAAGAAGAACTTCATCAAAGATTTAGAAAATATGCGGTTAGATCGATAATTTGTGATGTACTAGTGGCATTATTGTTTATTTTTTGGCCATCTTTTAGAATTAAGTGCATTGTATTATCAATCTTACTTCAAATTGTAAATGGTTTATTTTTTCGTAAGGTTAAGCGCTGAATCTTTGGTATTGTCTAGTAGTTGAGAGATTTCTTCAAATGTTAAGATAATTTTTCCAAATATTTGTTCGGCTTCTTCAAATTTTTTGCTGACGGTTTTTAAAGTGAATAAATTCCAAGATTCTAACATTCTTTCTAATAGTTCAATTGCTTGTGTCCCATCTATTTTTGAAGCATAAAGTTTAAGTGCAACTTTTAATTCGTTAATAATTTTTTTAATTCCGGCTTTATATTTTTGAATGGCGTCGGTGCTTTTTTCACGTATTACATCCACAAAATCAATTAATTTATCGGTGATATTTGATATTTTAGTGCGAATAATATTCAGAAGTTCTGGCGATTTAATCTTATAATATGTGCTTAAAATGCTCAAATAAAGATCGTCTAAAGCATTTTTAATTGGCGCTATATTCTCATAAAAGAAAGCCTTTGATTGGATAGCTTCTTTAGTGTAAAACGCAATTTTTTGCAAGGTGTTTTTCAAATTAAACTCAGTTTTTGGACGAGGAATCATCTCTCTTTTATTGCTAATTTCGTTGTTTATTGACTCGCGATTATCGGAAATTTTTAGTGGTTGACCTGCAATTGGTTCTCTAAATCGCAACATCGGATTATGACGTAGTATGTCATCTCTTGTAGTTCTAAACTTAACCGCTATCGATGCGACAGTATCCCCTTCGACTGCTATATAAAGAAAAAGTGATGTAATTTCCATAAATTT
Organism: Bacilli bacterium; assembly: GCA_031556235.1. Lineage (GTDB taxonomy): Bacteria > Bacillota_I > Bacilli_A > RFN20 > CAG-826 > JAVBTH01. The sequence continues at coordinate 333,786 of JAVBTH010000001.1, read as the reverse complement.
ATTAATCTCCCTATCGATTAATGTATATGTATAAAATCTTATAAATATTCGCTATGTTAATTTAAATTACTTTGATATAATAGCAGTAAATAATGAGGTGATTCATATGAAGAATGAAGAATTGGATAAAAGAGAATTAATTGAAGAAGATCGCACGAAAGATATTAAAAAAACAGTGGCAATATCTGGCCCCGGAAAAAGGTCTTTAGTAGCGTTATTAGACTTAGCAATTATGGCGCTTTTTGTACTTGTCATGCTTGTTTTTGTGGTACAACCGCTTTATAAAAAACATACGAATATAAGTGAAATTTCGAATAAGCAAGATGATTTTAAAATCGCTTCTAAGTTATTCTATAGAAACGAGGAAGACAATAAAATAATGACTGCGGAAGCAGAAAATTATATTTCTGTATCTAAAGAGTATTTTGAGTCTTACTGTGTAACTGGTGAGAAAGAAATTGCGTGCAAAATTGTAGACAAAACTTTTGCTGAAGCGGTGTTAATGGAGGAATGGTTTAAAGACTATTATGAAACAGACCAAAATGGTGAATTAGTTTATAAACAAGATCAAATTGATAAAAAAGCAGAAGTTGAGAAAAACGTTTATAATTATGCGCTTACACAATTTTCTAAATCAGATGCTTTTGTAAAACTAACGAAAATCACTGATAAATACTTCAATATGCAGTTCTTTATTTGCATCACGACAGGAGTAGTTATATTTTATTTAATCTTGCCATTATGCCTTAAAAATGGTAAGACTTTAGGAAAACTTATGTTTGGAATGTCATTAACTAATAACGGAGGCTATAAAGTAACCAAGGTGCAAATCATTGTGAGATTCGCAGCTTTCTATTTGATAAATGTCATCTTAGGATTATACATAACTTTCTTTATCTCAGTATTTGTTTCATTCACATGTATGGTTTTTTCAAAAACATACTCCTCTGCGCATGATTTCTGTGCTGCAACATTGGTGGTCGATGATAAAACATCTCTTATCTTCGACAGTCGTGCTAAGCATTTAGAATCAATTGCCAAAGAAGAAAAAACTATCCAAGAAGAGGCGGCAAAGAGGAAATTTTTGCAAGACATAAAACAGAAAAAAACATTAGAAAGCGACGAATAAAACGGTTTTTCGCCGTTTTTTTATTTTTACTATGTAATCGCTTTCAAAATATTGCGACTTAAGCATTTTTGTGGTTGTTTAAATTATTATATTTGTGTTATTATTATTATGTAAAATGCAGTACACAACTGTAGAAGAAGGAGAATATAAAAATGGAAGTTGTTTTAAAAAATCTTTCCAAGGTTTTCCCAGGCACAAAAGGTAGACCTGGAACAATTGCTGTAAACGACATGAACCTAACAATCCCTAGCGGAAAACTAGTTGGCTTGCTTGGTCCATCAGGTTGCGGAAAATCCACAACGCTTTACATGATTGCAGGGTTGCACAAACCAACTGGCGGAGAGATTTATTTTGGAGAGACAGAAGTCACTAACGTACCACCAGAGAAGCGCGGAATCGGTTTAGTTTTCCAAAACTATGCTTTATACCCACACTTATCAGTGAGACAAAATATTTCTTTCCCACTTGAAAATGTCAGACCAAAGATTTCTAAAGAAGAGATAAACAAGATTGTTAATGAAACTGCGAGATTAGTAGATATTGCTGAATATCTTGATCGTAAGCCAAAACAATTATCTGGTGGACAACAACAACGTGTTGCCATTGCTCGTGCGTTAGCAAAGAGACCTCAAGTTCTTTTGTTAGATGAGCCATTATCAAACTTAGATGCTCGTTTAAGATTACAAACTCGCGAAGAAATCAAACGTATTCAAAAAGAAACAGGCGTTACAACGATTTTCGTTACTCACGACCAAGAAGAAGCAATGAGTATTTCTGATGAGATTGTCGTTATGTCAAGAGGAGTTATTCAACAAGTCGATGCTCCACAAAGTGTTTATGACCAACCAGCAAACCTGTTTGTTGCTAAGTTCTTAGGATCACCAGCGATTAATGTTTTCGATGGTGAAATCAAGGATAACAAACTCTTAGTTAACGGAAAGACATTAGACACTCATTTTGAAGGCAAGGGTAAACTTGAATTAGATAGCCAAAATGTTTATGACGCATTAGTTGGAATCGGATTAGGCTTAAGTTTTGAAGATTACACGAACGCTATTAATAACTTTATCGAACCAGTAGCAGAAGATGTAGAAGAAACCAAAGTTGCTAAGAAAGTTACTAAAGGAAAGGTTGATGAAACCGAACTATGCCGTAGACTTGAAGTTCTTGGAGTAAAACTTGAAGCAAAAGAAATCAGAAAAGCCTTGGATGATTTGAGAACTGAGCAAAAATTGAATCGCGAAGTTAAGATTGCAATTCGCCCAGAAAACTTTGAGATTAACGAACAAGGTATAATTGGTGTTGATGTTGACTTTGTTGAGCATATTGGTAGAGATATATCCATTGTTGGACGGATTTCTGGACAAGACAATAAAGTTAGAATTATTATCCCATCTGAGTTAAGAAGCAAAATCACCACAGAAAAAATCCGTTTCAATCCTAAAGGATATTTCGCATTTGAAAAAGACGGAAAGAGGATTAAATAATGGAAGGTAAGAGAGACGGCTGGAAAGCTGCGTTAGCATTAACGCCCGCTCTCATAGCCTTAGTTATCTTTATGATTTTGCCGATTATCTATGCAGTTCTGATGTCGTTTATGTCCGAATTTGATTGGGCTGAGGGAGGATTTATTAACTTCTTCGCCAACGACTTCGCGTCATTTCCATCTCTTGCTGGATATAAGGAAGTACTAGCTGATCCTGACTTTATCAGAGCGTTAATTAATACGTTGATACTTGTTGTTGTCTCAGTGCCTTTAACAATTATCATTGCCTTGGGCATGGCCGTTTGTTTAAATGGTATCAAAAAACTACAAGGATTATATCAGACAATATTCTTCCTCCCTTATGTTACTAACGCGATCGCGTTAGGTATGGTGTTCAAAGTTGTATTTAGTCAAGACACTGGATTGCTTAATGCGATTCTGGGAACTAATACTAACTGGATTGCACAAGATAGATGGACGATGTTTACTGTAATTATCACATACACAATCTGGACTGGTTTAGCCTTTAAAGTATTAGTATTTATGTCTGGTCTTCAAAGTATTGATAGGCAATATTATGATGCCGCCAGAATCGATGGAACTTCTAAGGGAAGAATCTTTAGAAAAATAACTGTTCCACTTCTATCTCCGCAAATTCTCTACATTATGATTACTTCATTTATTGGATCATTCAAAGCATATACTAGCGTTATAGCGGTATTTGGTGCAGATAACTTCGGTGGAACTGAAAAAAAAGAATGGATAACGATTGTTGGTTACATTTATCAATTCGTTAATGGTCAAGTCCCCGATGGATTAACAATGGCCGCAGCTGCTTCTATAATTCTACTAATAATTATTATGATTATCACTGGTATTCAATTCCTTGTTAGTAGCAGAAGGGTTCACTATTAGTGAGGAGGTAAGAAAATGGCAGAAAAAGAAGTATACTTTGCTGATGAAAAGGCAATGAAAAGATACAGAATTACAAAAACTATTTCACAGGTTCTCCTCTACACATTCCTAACGATTATGGCAGTGTTTATGTTAGTACCGTTCTACTGGATGATTAATACGTCGCTGAAAGATTCTGCGACGATGGCATTAGAAATTCAAAAAGGTACTCCATATTTCTTTCCTCCAACAATAACGTTTGAAAACTTCAAAACGATTTTGATAGGAACGAATAATGATTCACAGTTTCTAACTTATTTCTTAAATACTATTATTGTTGGATTATCTTCAACAGCAATCACAGTTGTCACTACAGTTTTAGCATCATTTGCCTTTGCAAGATTAAATTTCAAGTTGAAAGAACCAATATTTATGGTTTTATTAGCAACAATGATGATACCTGGCGAAATGATGGTACTTACAAACGTGCAAACGATTTTCTTCCTTGGTTGGAACAATCGATTCGCATCGCTTATCGTGACACACGCAGTTAGCGTCTTCTATATATTCTATTTGCGTCAGAACTTCCAACAAATTCCTAATGAATTATATTTGGCGGCAAAGGTTGATGGTTATGGCGACTTTAAATATTTATGGAAAGTTATGATTCCAATTGCAATGCCGACAATTGTGACAATTATAATTTTATCAGTCATGGGATCATGGAACGCATATATTTGGCCGACATTAGTTGCTAACGGAAAACATCCAATATCGGGACGAACTATGCAGCTTATATCGAACGGATTAATGGCTACATTCCAGGGAGACTTTGGCAATAAACCGGAAATTTTATTAGCAGGCTCATTTGTAGTAACGCTTCCACTGTTTATTTTCTTCCTTTGCTTTAGAAAATATATTATGCGTGGTGTTTCTAGAAGTGGTATTAAAGGATAAGGTTATATTCACCAAAATGGTGTCAATATATATGAAAGGAAAAAAACAATATGAATAAGAAAAAAGCATTTGGATTCTCCGCAGCTGTATTGCTTTCAGCAGTTGGACTAGCGGGTTGTAGCAATCAAAAAAAAGCAGAAGTCTATATTCCAGAAATGATGGAACTTAGTGCGCTAAAAGAAGCTCATAAGACATCTAAGATTGAAATTAATTTTTGGACTGGGTTCGGTAAGGACATTACTGGCGGACTTGACGAAGTCATTGAAAACTTTGAGGCAGAATACCCATACATTAAAGTCAAACATGAAACAAAAGGAGGATATACTGGACTACAAAAAGCTGTTTCACTAGCTGTTTCTACTAGAAAATATCCTCAAGTCGTCTTAGGTTATCCAGACCACTTCGCCGGATACATTGATAAAGGAATTCAATCATCATTGAACAACTATATCAATTCAACTGATGAAGAAGTCAAAATTGATATTGCTGACTTTAATGAAGATTTTTTAAGAGAAAATAACGAACTTGCTTTCCAAGACGATGGCAACCCATACACGATGGGCTTACCATTTAACAAATCTACTGAAGTCATGGTTTATAATAAAACATTATTAAATTTCTTAGGTGAGACCGTTCCTGAAACTTGGGATGAAATGGTAACTATGTCAAGTTCATTGTTAACCAAGATGAAAGCAGTCTATGGTAAAATAGTCTATGTTTTACCTGATGAAAGAGTTTTCTATAAGGATTCAAAAGATGGTAGTTGTAAAGACATCGATGGTAACCAATACCTTGATGAAAACAACCAACCTGCCACACCAAAAGTTGACCCACTATTTGATTTCTCTAACGTTGCAGAAAAAGACTTCTATCCAGTTGCATATGACTCACAAGCAAACTTCTTTATTACTTCAGTCAAGCAATGGGGTGGAGAATATACAAAAGCAGGCGCTGATGTAAGCAAGGGATATGTTAAGTTCGATTCCCAAGAAACAAAGGATGCTTTAACCTTCTTTAAGTCGATGAATACAAACAAACAACTTGGTATACCATATACATGGGATCCAACTGCTGCCTACTGTTCAGTACCATTTAAAGCGTTAAAAGCCGCTATGACAATTTCTTCAAGTGCTGGTTTATCATACAACTTAGCTGATGGCGCAAGTTTTGAAGTTGGTATTGCACCAATTCCATACAAATCAGCAGATAAGAAATTTGTTATTTCCCAAGGAACTAACTTAGCTATGCTTAAGTCAAGTGCAGAAAAGAGCTTAGCATCATGGTTATTAATTAGATATCTTTCTACAACTGGTAACCCAGACTTCGCAGTCGCAACTGGATACTTGCCAGTTACAAAGAGTGGAGAACAATCTGATACATATCAAGAATTCTTAGCCCTTACAGACGGAAAAGCAGCAGATATGGCTCGTATTGATGCCGCAAAAGTTGCAAACAACGTTTATGGTGACGGAACTTGGACAAGATTCGTAGATCCTGCATTCTTTGGATCAAGTGCCATTCGTACTGAAGTAGATAATGCTATGCCAATGATGTTCTATGGTATCAGCGGAGTTCAAAAAACACCTGCAGAAATCATTGCACATTTATACAAAAAACTCTCTAAATACGTTGAAAAATAGGAGGTAAATAAAATGAAAAAGAACGTCTTAAGACTCTCAGTTCTCTTAGCCGCAATTGTTCTTGCTGGCTGTGGTGGATCTTCAGATAGTGGTTCCTCTGGAACTTCAACAGCATTAACTCCAGCAGATCTTAATACAAATCAAACAGACGCCATGAATATTAGGGCGAGCTATACCGGAAAGAATTTTGTTACTGATGGTATTGGTATCGCTACAGTGGCATCACTTGTAGATGGCGACACCACTAATTTCTATGTTGGAACAGCTGGTGTAGATTTAAAAAAGATTACAATTAGATACAACGCAATTGATACGCCAGAGTCAACTGGTAGAATTGAAGCTTGGGGAGTTAAAGCTAGCAATTTTGTCAAAAGCAAACTTAGTACTGCTTATAGAATTGTCTTAGATAACGAAAGAGATATCTATGACACAATGGACAGTAACAACAGATATCTAGGTTTTGTTTGGTATCAAGCAACCGAGTCTTCAAAGTTAAGAATGCTTAACTTAGAACTAGTTGAACTAGGTTATACTAGAAATTATATGTATGAGCCAACATCAGCCTATTTCCAATATTTCGAAAAGGCTGGCGAGCATGCTGAAGCATGTGGCGCAAAAGTCTATGGAGAAATAGATGAAGGATTTGATCCAGGCGTTACACTGTATTCGATTAACATTGCAGAATTACGTAAAAATTATTCTGAATATGGAACAGACGATGAAGGCGAAACAAGTGGAAAAATGTTGATTATACAAGCATTAGTTGTTGGTATGATTGGTGATAACATGGTCTTACGCGATACTGAACCAGACGAAAATGGAGACTATGCTGGTATTTATGCTTTCGCAGCTTATGGCTCAACACTTGCTACGTATGTCAAAGTTGGATATATTGTCAAATTCTACTGTAGCGCGGGAAAATTTAACGGAAATATGCAATTATCAAATATTAACGTAAAAACTACCGGAAACAGAAAATTCGAAATTATTGCAAAAAATATTACTGGACCTACTGATGAGTTTGAAGAGATTAATGTTGATCCTGTCGCGATCGATAACACAACCGCTTCCAAGACTTTATTAAGTAATCATGTTGGTCACTTCATTGTTACCACTGTTACCATTCGTAATGTTGAAATCGGCGATTATGATCAAGACGGAAATATTATTTCTGGCACAGAACAAACAGCCTACTTCAAAAAAGATGCTAAAAACAACATGACAATCTACGCTAGACTCAACAATAGTGTAGTATTCAATCTTCGTGTTGATGGAACATCAAGTCCATATGCATCGGAAACTTTATTTGAAGTTGGAAGTTCATATATTGTAAAAGGTTATTTAGCTCCATATTTTGATAATTATCAATTGCAATTATTTAATAACAATATTGCCTTTGGATATATTACCAAAGTTGTCTAAAAACAATGAGAGGAAAAAATAATGAAATTATTTAAAAATTTGTTAGTCTTAATCGTTGGAGTTAGTGCGCTCGGCTTAGCTGGTTGTAGCGATGCAGCGAGCAAATCAATTGCAACGGATGCAGCAAACTCAGTTGCAATCATTAATGAATATGGTGAAGTTACAAGTCAACTACAATGCTTAGGACTTGTTACTGTATTAGATGCTGAAGATAATGAAGTTGAAGTGAAAATTACTTGGAAAGCAGATAAAGCATTAAAATGGACCTTTACAGGAATCGATGCTTCTAATGTTGTATATGCAACTCCAAAATTTCCAGCTATTGGATCTGATCCAGTTCCATACACATTAACAGCAACCGCTTCCTATAAGGGAGCAACCGCTACTAAAAAGTTTAGCGGTACTGTAATGCCAAGAGTTGATTATAGTGATTCAGTTATAACTACCGAAGCTGCACGTGCTATTGCAGCAGGTGAAAGAGCTACTGTCGAAGGTGTCGTATTTGTTGCTGCTAAACCAGCAGCCGCATCGGCAGGATTCTATGTTTGTGATACATCTGGTTGTATGTTTATTTATGACCAAGGCGCAAACGTTGTTACACAAGGTAATACACTCAGAGTAACAGGTTTCCGTACTGATTATGTCGGTACTTATAGTGGAACTCATCAACTTGCCGCTACCGCAGATGAAGGGCTTGAACTTAGTGTTGTAAACGTTGAGAAAAAAGCATTACCTTTAACGGGTGCTGTTACTGAAACAATTACTAACGTCATGGCCTTAACCAACGCTGACAGAACAGCCTATGGAAGAATCTATAAGGCAACTGGTAAGTTGTTGATCTATACAAACTCATACGGTAACCCAACTTATGAAGTTACGGATACCACAGGCAAATATATTGGTTTCTATCCAGCGGATGCCTCGGCAAGAACGCTTTATGGAGATTTAGATCAATACATGAACGCTGATGGAACAAGCAATAATAAAACATACGATGTTTATTATCTAATTTATGATTACACTCTCGAAGAGGGTGCATTCAAGAAAAACAGAATGCTTCCATACTTTGTTCAAGAAGCTGTCTAAAATCTATATTTAAAAACTTACTCGCTAGTGTAAAACTAGCGGGTATTTTTTTATGTATTTTTGTGATATAATACTATTTGGTGATTTTAAATGAAAAACAGATTTAAACTATCTTTTATTTTAGCAGCAATGCTACTTTCTTCATGTGGAGGAACAACTCCAAGCGACAGTGAAAGTATCAGTAATGAGGTTTCAATTACGTCGATTTCTCCTAGCGTTTCAGTTAGTCCTAGTGTTTCAGTTTCAACGTGGACTCCGAGTCCAAATTGTGCAATAAATTACACATATACGGATAAAGGCACTCCGACCGCAATCGCGCAAACAGGAGTGTATTACGATCAAAAAGACACAGTCGCGCAATATATACGGACTTTTCATAAGCTACCTGCAAATTATATTACCGAAACCCAACGTGATAATGGAAGTTATGATAATAACTTGTATGACGTAGGTGGAATGAGCTTTGGCAATTATGAAGGCTACCTTCCGGCTGTAACAACTAGATCATATATTGAATGTGATATCGCGGGTACACTTAAAAATCGCGGAGGATATCGAATCGTATATAGCAAAACTACATGGAAGATTTTCTACACGAGCGATCATTACCTTAATTTTCAAGAGTATCTTGGCTATAATAACTGGGGACCTAAGTTTGGAAAATCAAATGGGACATATAAAGAACCATGTAATAAAGAGGAAGCATATATATTTTAAAGAAATTTCATTTAAATATTGAAAAATAACATCTATTATTGTAAGATATTTAAGTTGAATTGGACTGTTAGCTCAGCTGGTAGAGCAATTGACTCTTAATCAATGGGTCACAGGTTCGAATCCTGTACGGTTCACCAATTATGTGAAATCAGGGTACTGTAATAGTACTCTTTTTCATTTGATTAACGGGCATAATGTTAAGTATATTTGTTAAAAAAAGTAAATTCAAATCTCAGCCAAGACATTATTTTTCTGGAACATATCGCGCGTAACAGGGAATGTTAGAGTTCCGAAAGATTAAGACAATTTCTATTTCTAACCGCAAAACTATTGAAAAAAATTTTTTTTGCGGTTATATTACTGGTATTCATACTACGATGGTCGGCTAATCATTTTAATAAGGTGAACCAACCAATTGCTTGGTTGGTTTTTCTTTTAGTTAAAATAATAATAATATATGTAAAAAACTGCTATATAGAGTATAATAAAGATGTTTAGGAGAAGATTTATGCGCAAAGAGAGAATTAGAAAGAATCAGAGATCGTGGTTTATATATGTTTTGGCTTTTATCATCAGATTATTTAAGAAAAAAATTACAATTATTAATTTAACAGAATCTCCTTTAAATAATGAACCAGCGATATATATCGCTAATCATTCCGGAGCATCTGGCCCAATTTCTTTCATTGCGGATTTTCCTGTTAAGGTAGTTCCTTGGGGAACGTTTGAGGTCAAAGAAAAATTTAAAACTAGATGGAAATACTTATACTATATATTCTTTAGACAAAAGAAACAATGTGGTAAGGTTAAATCATTTATTCTAGCGACCTTGCTTTCAATTGTCATTCGAATAATTTATGGTGGTGTGTCATTGATTCCAACGTATCCAGATATAAGACAAACCGCAACATTGAGAAATAGTATCAAACATCTTGAAATGGGGCATCCCATTCTTATTTTTCCAGAAAACTCGAATGAGGGGTATCTAGATGAAATTGAAGTTTTTAATGAAGGTTTTGCATCATTAATTCATTATTATAACTTAAAAGCGAAAAAAGATATTCCAGTCTATAGTGTATATTATGGGAAAAGCAAACGTAAGATTATCGTAGATAAACCAAGATTTGTCGGTAATTTAATTAAAGGTCGCGAAGATTTTGCCAAAATTGCCGAAGAATTTAGATTAAGAAATATTGATTTATACCGCGAGTATATAAAGAATTAGGAGGAAGAATATGAAAAGAATTATTAAAAAGAGTTTACCTGTCGTCTTGTTTTCGCTATTTTTGATTGGGTTTACAACTATATTCTGTTCAATAGCATTTGCACCCAAATATGATATTGATCCTAATTTAGGGGAAACGTTATCAAATAATGTCGTCGTGGATATTACTGATGACGGTACGATGATAATGAAAGAGACCATGAAGTTCAAAACCACTGCTCGCGAAATCTTTAAAGATATTTCATATAATGGCGGATATGTGCCTAATGGCACTCATACTCCTTCGTTTGATACTTCAGCCGTTTATGTTAAAGCATATGATGAGTCGGGAACTGTCATAATTGAAGGAAACGGTAATGCAAATATTGGAAGTTCTTCATCAAGTCAAATGTTACAATTTTCGTGGAAAAATGGTGTAACTGCAGCCTACGGTGGCTATCCAAGCGTGAGAGTGGAACCAGAAGAGAATTGTGTTCAACCAGCAGAAACAATGTATCTCTATAAGAGTGACAAGTTTAGTCCAGTCGTATATATAGAATATACTTATGCAATTAAAGGCGCGGTTGTTTTATTTAATGATACAGCTGAAATCAACTGGAAGTTTGCGACCACAAACAGTATGCGTACTAGTAATGTGAATGTTACAATTAACCTCCCTACCACCGTCACTAATACTGTCAATAAAGATGATATCTATATTTACGGTCACGGAACCGATGGAAAAGTAGTGCACGAAGATGCAAATCCATTCCAAATAAAGTTATCTTCTAAAAAGTTGTTGCCAGAAGAAGAAATTGAAGCAAGAATTATGTTTCCAACTAACTTAGTTGATACAAGTCAGTTTTCAACTTCTAGTGGGTATCATAATGTTTATAATGACAATCATATAGCGTGGGCCGTAAATTTTGAGAAAGCACAAAATGATGCCGGACATAAAGTTTATGTTCGTACACAAATAGTTACTTATACATCCTACTCTGTGTGTGCAGTATTATTAGTTGCGTCGGTGTTCTTATTTATTAGAGTATATCGCAAATATGATAAGGAATATCATAGTGATTTCTTTGGTGAGTATTACCGCGAACTTCCTGCCGAGTATGGGCCAGCAGTGATGGGGTATCTATATCGTGAAAAAGAGGTCAATAAAAATGATGTTTCCGCAACATTATTAGATTTAATTCGTCGTGGATTTATAACTATTGACTATCAAGGTGAGTCATTAACTAGCAAAAAACCTAATTATAAAATGATCCTAACAGAATTGCCAAGAAAAGATCTGAAACCTTATGAAAATAAGCTGATTGACTGGTTTTTTGGAGTTGTTGCTAAGGGAAATGTCTTAACTCTTGATCAACTTGACGATTTCAATCGTAAAGAACCTGATGCACTCAAGTATCAAAGGTGTAATAAAGAGTTTAATCAACAAATCATCAATGATAGCGTCAAAGAAAACTTCTTTGAAAGTACGAAAAAGGCAAAGCAAGTGACGTCTTCTATAGGTGGAATTTATTTCTTAGTATCTGTAATTCTTATCATAATAGGTATGACTTTAGATAAGATGATCGCAATACCGTTTATCATTGCAAGTATTGGTGTATCTCTGGCCTTGATATTCGCTAATTATGGTGCGAATATAAACAGACGCACGATCAAAGGTAATGAGGATTATGTAAGATGGGTTGCGTTTAAAAAGTTTTTAGAAGAATTTTCAAATATCAAAGATTATCCAATGCCCGGTATTACTGTATGGGAACATTATATGGTGTACGCGACTGCGTTTGGAATAGCTGAATTAGTTGAGAAACAGCTAAGATTCAAATATTCGCAAATGAATATGGAAAAAGAAATGGCAAATTCCACTTATTTACGATACCCATCTTTAAGTTACTACTACATGGCACGAATCTCGGCGGCGCATCATATTGGTACGCAAACAGTCGCAAAAGCAGCAGCAGCAAGATCTAGCTCAAACGGCGGTGGCGGAGGACGTGGAGGATTCGGTGGCGGTAGTTCATTTGGCGGTGGCGGATCTGGCATGAGAATGCGCTAATTTATATATTTATTTTTACATTTAATAATGATATTATTAACTTACATAAAAGGAGGAAAAAATTATGGTTATGTTAATGGGAATTGGTGGTATTATTGCTTTAGTAGTTGTAGGCGTAGTTTTACTTTTAGCCGTCGCTCTTATTGGTTGGTATATAAAAATTTATAATAAATTAGTAAAGGGTAGAAATAAGGTTAAAAATTCATGGGCACAAATTGATGTTCAATTAAAGAAGAGATTTGATCTCATACCAAACATGGTAGAAACCGTTAAAGGTTATGCCGGACATGAAAAAGATATTTTTGAAAAATTTGCCGAAGCACGCAAATTATATTCTGCGGGTGCAAAAGATGGATCAGTTAGCCAAATGGCGGAAGCTTCATCACAATTAAGCAAACTTGTTGCGTTAACTGTCGAAAAGTATCCAGAGTTAAAGGCAGATACACACTTTACTCAACTTAATAACACCTTAAAATCAACCGAAGATGCGATTGCATTTTCACGTCAATTCTATAATGATGTTGTTCTTTCTTATAATAATCTACGCGAAGTATTTCCATCAAGTATTGTTGCAAATGCACGTGGATTCAAAGAAGCTGAATTATTTAAAGTTGATGAAGAAGCTAAGGATGCTCCAAAAATTAAGTTTTAATGAAACGCTTTATTAAAAATGAAAAATCATTTCTAGGCAAAGTAGAATCATTAATTCGTGTCTTATGGGAACAAGAATCAATTAGATTTGTGTTCGTAGGTGGAATTAATACAGTACTTGGAATAGTTGTATCTATATTCACTAGATATATTTTTATTGATAGCAATTTGCTAATCAAGTTCAGTTTTTGGTTTATGGAATTTGACATTCCTAACTTAGTTTCATTTGTAGTACTATTGCCGGTGGCATACACCATGCAAGCTCTTATTGCGTTCAGAAGCAAGTGGGAATGGAAGAGACTAGCGGTTTACCCGTTAACTTCAATACCAAATCTTCTTTTACAGCAAACCGGGATTTATTTATTCACAAAATGGACAGGGAACGCTGATCTTTCATACATTCTTGCTGCGATTGCGATATTACCAATTATGTTCTTTATAATTCGGTTTTTCGTAAAACCACTTAAAAATCGACGTTCAGTGAGTGTTGAAAAAGTAGACACATCCAGTAAAGAATCGGAAGAAGAAAAATAGAAAAATAAGAAACGTTGAGAATTTCTCGGCGTTTTTTTATTAAGAATAAATAATCTTAATTATTTATGATATAATATTTCAATGAGGGCTTAATTATGGAAGAAATTGAAAAACCAGTAAAGAAGAAAAAAATAAAGTTTAATAAATATGTTTTTAACATTATTTTCGTTCTACTTATTGCCGGATTTTCCTTTTATATGCTGCTCAAAGATGATTTTAATCAAGTTGTTGCAAGCTTTGCTAATGGTGATGTCGGATATATTCTTGCAATGTTTGGAATTATGTTATTAACATATGTTGTCGAAGGGCTAATTCTTATGGCTTTTGCGCGACTTTACACGACAAAGTATCATTTACACCAAGCAATCGCTAACGCGATGATAGGGGTGTTCTATAACGGAATTACGCCATCCTCTAGTGGAGGACAATTTGCGCAAGCATATACATTCAAAAAACAAGGTGTTGATATGGCGAGCGCTGCTAGTATTCTTGTTATGCATTTTATTGTCTCACAAGTTGTCTTAGTAGTTTTAGGGGCTATTGCTCTTATCGCTAAATATAATGAATTTGTTGGCATGATTGGCGAAATCGTGATTCTTGATATCAAGTTTAACGCTGTTGGGTTGAGTATTTTAGGTTTTACGATAAACTTTCTTGTAATAGTTGGCTTGCTAGTTATGTCGTACTCTAAAGGATTACACAAGTTTATTTTAAATACAGGTGTTAATATTGGCGCTAAACTTAAGCTTGTTAGAGATAAAGAAAAGACTCGTTCTAATTTACAAGTTCAAGTAGAAAACTTTAGAATAGAATTAAGAAGATTACAATCTAATATTCCTTTTACAATCCTCGTGGCTGTTTTCTTTACTATTAGATACTTACTATTTTATTCTATACCTTACATGGCGGGATATGCTCTTAAAAGTGAAATAAATGGCACGTGGTTTGATGGGGTTGCAATGGCTTCTTATTTGCAGATGGTTACCGGTATGATTCCGCTTCCTGGCGCTGCTGGTGCCGAATACTTCTTTGAAAAATTATTTGGAAGTTTATATGCTTCTTCAACAATTACACACGCCGCAAATATCTTATGGAGAACAGTAACGTTTTATTTTGGATTGCTTATTGGTGGTTTTGTTAGTGCACTTTATCGCACTTCAGCAAAAGAAGTTTCAGCTCCTGGCAAAAGTGAATTTCAAACTTTCGTTGATTTGCAAATTTCCACATTTGAAGAACGTAAAATGTCTAGTGATACAGCCTTTGCGACTAAGCAATTATCTCGCGCTGAGATTGAAGCTAAAATGAAGAATTTACGAAAATCACTTTTTAAGAATAAATCTAATCATAGATCTAAAGAAGATGAAACTGAGGAAATAAAGGAAACTGATAAAAATGAAGGTGATGTTGAATGAACATTGCAATATTTTCAGATACATATCCACCTGAAATTAATGGCGTTGCGACTTCAACGTATAATTTGGTTAGCATTTTAAGAGAATACGGACATAATGTTTGTGTAGTTACAACAAATCCTTTCAGTCGCAAAAGTGAATTAAAAGATGGAGTTTTGCGCGTACCTGGTATAGAAATGAAGAAACTTTATGGATATCGCATGGCGAACATATATAGTTCTAATGCAATGAGATATTTAAAAAAGTTTAAACCACAAGTTGTGCATATTCAAACTGATGCAGGTGTTGGAATATTTGGTAAAATTGTTGCTCGTAGATTGAGACTGCCTCAGGTATATACATATCATACGATGTACGAAGATTATACTTATTATGTTACAAAAGGGCGAGGTTACTTTGATCGTGTCGCAAAGAGAATTGTAAAGAGCTATTCGCGGGTTATCGCAGAGAATGCCACTGAGTTCATTTCTCCTAGTGTAAAAACGAAAAATATTTTAAGAGGTTATGGTATTGACGGCTATATTAATGTTGTGCCGACAGGAATTGATTTTAAAAAGTTTGTTCCTGGGGCAACATCACCTGAAAAAATCAAAGAATTTAAGCAAAAAAACAATCTTGAAGATTCTTTTATTATTCTATCATTGGGTCGAGTAGCGAAAGAAAAAAGTATTGATTTGTGCTTAAGAGGCTATGCTAATTTTTTAAAAACCTCCAATATAAAAACTAAATTTATCGTTGTGGGTGGAGGACCAGAACTTGCTAATCTTAAAAGCTTAGTTGAGGAATTAAGAATTCAAGATTCTGTACTATTTATCGGACCAGTTCCCGCAGAAGAGGTTCCGTTTTATTACCACGTGGGTGATGTGTTTGTATCCGCATCAATTACAGAAACGCAGGGTTTAACTTTCATGGAGGCTATGGCCAGTGAAACTATTCTTTTAGCAAGGTTTGATGAAAATCTCGTAAATGTTATTCGTGATAACGATACAGGATATTTTTTTAATGATGAACTAGACTTTAAAGATAAGGTGACACGTATTATTAAATTGGAAAAGGGACAAAGGCAAAAAATAATTGAGAATGCTTTGAAAACAGTGGAAGAGTTTTCAATTGATCGTTTCTATGAAAACATCATGGAGGTTTACAATCGTGCAACCAGAAAATACTGGTAGACTAACAATTCAAAATATCATTAAAAAAAGAAAAAAGTTTTTTTTGATTATTGAAGGTGAAAATGATATTGAAATAAATGAAGAGGTTATCGCAGAGCATTTGTTATACATTGGAAAAGAATTAGACTTAAAGTTCCTTAATGAAATAGTTAAGTCGGTAAATAGTAGTGAGGCTGTACGGTATATGTATGGGATTCTTGCTCGCCAAAGTTATACTGAAAAAGAAATCGTGGATAAACTTAAAAAAAGACAATACGAAAAATCTGCAATAGCGTTAGCTATATCTAAGGCAAAAAAAGTTGGGTTAATAGATGACAAACAATACGCAATGGAATATGTAGAGATAAGTAAACGCAAAGGACGGGGACCACGAGTTATTAAGCAGGACTTGATACGAAAAGGTATCTCTGAAGTCATTATTACTTCCTTAGAAAATGAGATGAGTTCTAAACAAGAGGAAGTTATTGATCTGATTAATAAACTTAATAAGCAATTTGGAAAATCAAATTACAAAAGAAAGAAACAACAGATTTTCGAATCCTTATCCAGAAAAGGATTTAGCAGTGAGGAGACCATAGGTTTAATTGAAGATTTAATTTTAAAAGATGAATCACAAGAAAGTGATTTATTAGCAATAGATTTTCAAAAGCTAAAAAATAAAGCTGAAAAAAAATATCATGGTAAAGAATTACGTGAACATATTATTTCCAAACTGCTACAAAAAGGGTATAATTATCAAGATATTATTCAGTATGAGGAGGAGCAAAATGATTAAAGACATTAAAGATGGAGAAAGTGTTAGTCTCAAATTATTAGTTAGCAATGTCACAAAGGGTGTTTCTAATAATAATGCGACTTATTTATCTATTACCTTACAAGACAATACAGGAACAATCGAAGCAAAAAGATGGGATGCGACAGCAGCCGATATCGAATTTTTTCAAACTGGCAAAATTGCACACATTGTTGGTGAGGCAAATCTATATCGCAACAACATGCAACTAAAAATTATGTCATTTGAAGACGTTGATGTTAATTCGATTGATTATAAAGACTATGTAATGAGCGCTCCTGTCAGCGTAGAACTATTAGAAGAAGAATTAAACGAGTATATTAATTCAATAAAGAACGAAGAATGTGCACAAATTGTCAGGTTTTTAACTAATAAACATTATAAAGCCTTATTGACACATCCTGCCGCGGTAAGAAATCATCACGAGTATTGTTCTGGGCTTTTATATCACACTGTGTCTATGGCAAGAGTTGCGAATTTACTTGCGGAATTCTACGGATGTGATCGTGATTTGCTATTAAGCGGCGTTTTGTTACATGATTTAGGAAAAACTATCGAATTATCTGGTCCGATAGCGCCTAAATATACTTTAGAAGGAAAGCTCATCGGACATATTTCAATTATGCAAAGCGAAATACGTGAATGCGCAGAAAATCTAAAGATTGCGGGGGAAATACCACTTTTGTTAGAGCATATGATTTTATCGCATCATGGTAAATATGAGTTTGGATCGCCAGTATTGCCATTAACTAAAGAAGCTCTCTTACTAAATATAATTGATGATTTGGATGCAAAGATGACTATATTAGATAAGGCGCTGGCCACAGTTAATGATGGCGAATTCACCCAAAAAATATTTGCATTAGATGAACGTATGTTTTATAAGCCAATTAAAAAATAGTCCGATTGGACTATTTTCTTTTTATTAACTTTTTAATCTTTTGAAGTTAATTTTTTTGCTATTGCTGGCAAACTTATGCTTTCGATTTGCTTGGTTGTATGAAATTCAATAACCAATCCGTCATCTTTTTCATAACGCGGGATGACATGAACATGGAAGTGGTTAACAGTTTGACCTGCTGCTTCATAACAGTTTGTGAGAATATTTACCCCTTTAGCGTGTAGTTCTTGGATTTGCTTTTGCCCAATATTTTGCGCGACATCCATCACTTTATGCATCAAATCTTTTGGAGTAGCTAAATAGTTGTCAAAATGTTGTTTTGGGATGACGAGAGTGTGCCCCTTTGTAGTGGGAGAGATATCTAAAAAAGCTAATACGTAATCATCTTCATATATTTTAGTACATGGTATTTCTTTATTTGCTATTTTACAAAAAACGCAATTTTTCATAATTTCATTTCTCCTCGTGATATAAAAAGGAGAGGTCATACCCTCTCCTAGTTTGTATTTTTATTCTTCGTCTTCAAACATTTCTGGGTAATTTGTCAAGAAGTAGTCGTAAACATCTTGATCGTGGAACATAATGTTAGCGTTTCTGAGGTATTCAACCATTGCTTTCGTTTTGTTCGTGTCACGTGTACCGTATTTTTTAGCAATTTCATAAACTGCTTCTTTACGCATTGCTTCTGTATATTGTTTGCCAGAAGCGACTTCGCCATCTTCAACTTTTTTAAGTTTTGTGGCATTTACTGCTTCTAGTACTTGGACAATATAATAGGTAGAACTTGTTTCATCATAGAAGACGATGTCATAGTTTTTGCTATCAGCGCCTAATTCATATGTTGCTGGTTTAAGATAGTATGTACCATCACCATTTCCATCATTAATGAATTTAACAAATTTACTATCTGTTTCTGTACGAGCTTCGTTTAAGTTAATTTTCAATCCGTTAGCGGTTGAAATATCCCATAGACGGCTTGTTAATGCTGCTGGCAAATTGGATAAATCTGTTGATTTGAGGAACCAACCATCTTCAGTAAGGTCTGTCTTACGTAAAGCGTTAGTTTTAATTTCTTTACCAACTTCAGGAGCATAACTCATGCTACCAGTGAATTCGCTTTCAATAGTTTTGTCGGTTAATAATTCGTTTGCAATGTTAATTTTTGCATAATCAGTTAAGATGTCACCATATAAACTGTTATCAAAGCCCATGCCAACTAATCCAGCTTCTTCTTGGAGTTCGACAATTTCGGCAGCGTTAGCGCCATAATCGCCAGGGAAACCAATCCATGCTTGCGCTAACATATCTAAATCAGCAGTAGCTTCTTTGTTAGTAATGTATTTGTCAACCCATGTGTAAACAAGGTTGGCGGCAGCTTCTGGGTGTTTGGAGTTTTCTTGAATTGCCACATAATTAATTTTACGAGCATAAGATCTTCCGAGTGAATCATATTCGTTATCAACAATATATTTTTCCACTAATAATTCGCGGTATACGTCTGGGAGGTATACATCTTCCTTATATCTGTTGTAAGAACAGCTTAAGGCGTATTTACCACCATTTTTCGCATCAGCGGTGTAGGCAGTGCCATCAGCGAATTTTCCGCCAGCATATAAGTGATCACGGCTGTCGTTTAAGAAAACGTAATCTTTTGTATATGATGGGCATGGGATTTCGTAAGTAAGTGATTGCTTTAATTTTGAAATGAATACTTCTTCGTCGAATTGGCTGCGGTATTCATAAGAAGAAGAGGAAATAGCGCTGTAAAGTCTATCGTCCATTCTTTCATTAATCTTAGCTTTTAATTCGCTGTCGCTAGCTAAATCTTCATAGGATCCTAATTCTAATTGAGCAAGGATGTATAATGTTTCATTTAAAACTTCTGAGTTAATGTTACCACCTTCGACTAAAGCGTCATAAACGACAGTTCTTAGGTTGTTTTTTAAGTCTTCAGTTTTGGTTTTGCTATCAATTTCGCCGCCGACAAGGAAGTTTTCTCCCTTTTCATAAGATGGTCTAGCTTCGATATCGCCACCGCATCCTGCAAGAAGTAATACAGAAGAAGCAAGAACTAAGAGTTTTTTATTTTTTAACATAGCACGCACCTCCTGTTTGATATTCTGTAGCAGTATTGCTGTTTTTGTAAGTTTCGGCACAAACGAGAGGTTTGAGTCTCACTGAATAAGTATCTAGTAATTGAAGTTTTTCGACAAATTCATCCCATGTACGATTCATAGTTAATTTATTTTCTGAATTGTAGAAAGAAATGGTATTTGTGATGTAGGTTTCTAAAGCACTTTCAAGTGTTAGTTCTTCAGTTTCACTGGTTTTATTACCGGATGCATCGTAAACAGGAACGCTGACTTTGATCTCACTGTTGATAACAAACTT
The DNA here is from genome assembly GCA_031556235.1 of Bacilli bacterium. Classification (GTDB taxonomy): domain Bacteria; phylum Bacillota_I; class Bacilli_A; order RFN20; family CAG-826; genus JAVBTH01. Next base: position 313,326 of record JAVBTH010000001.1, on the reverse strand, counting down.
TGGTTCATCCTTATCGTTAAGTGCGTCTTTAAGTTTGTGATAAATCGCGGCGTCAATCATCTTGTCAAAGCCTTTTACTTCGTTCTCAACTGTTTCAGCACGCTTTTTATATTCAGCATTCGTGTTTTGCATGAAACCAACAAATGAATTACCTAATACTTCGGTTCTGTTGTAATATTCAACGCCTTCGTTGTATTTGTAGTATGTATTTAAGTTGGATTCGACCAATGGTGACTTTTGGACAGTGATGAAGTGAATACCTTGGTATCCAGAATCTCCGCTTCCAGTCCCAGAACGAACTGCTAAAACCACATGTCCGAGTTCATCAACTAAGACAAATTTGCCATTAGGAATTACTCCAACTAATTCTGGAATATCTTCGACAGCTTTAAAGCCTTTGGTTGCTTGATTGTGAACAATAACTTGCATGGTATGCTTGTTAAAGAAACGGTTGAAGTAGATGTTACGTGGATAATAGGATGCATCGTCATCATTGACTTTGTTACCTTCGTTATCTTTTACGATATCCGCTGAATTCTTAAGTTTTAAAACATCACTATATTCAATCATTCCGATACCCTTTGAATCTAAATAGGTTTCTGCATCATCGGTAATGTTGATGTGAGTCTTACGAGTAGTTTGAGTGGCAGTTTTATTGAACAATGCATCATAAGCAAATAAACCTAATTTAAATTCATTTACATATGTAGTTGCAGTTGTCATCAAACCAAGATCTCCAAACACTTTGGCGGAATTGGCGTCTTCGCTGCGAGTATGAGCTACGCTACCGAAGGTTGATCCTCCAGCAAGTTGTTCAATAACCGCAGTAAGGTTTTTGGCTTCTTGTTCAGTAATTTGACCATCATACCCACCATCGAGTGATGAGGCACTTACTTTTACAAGGATGTGACGAACGTGATATGGAAGCATCTCGTTAACATAGCGAGATAGCAATGTTTCAACGTTTTCATCAAAATATTGATCGTATGCTTTTTCCTTTAGCAAGTCATAGACAAAATTGTCCTTTAACTCATCTAAATCTTCAGCTTTTTTCTCAGTTAGTAATTTTTCTAACTCTGTGTCATAACTAGTGCCGTTAGCACTTGCGTTACTTTTGGCTTGATCCTTAATGTCTGTGACACTACGTTCAGCCTTCTTTGTGATTTCATCCGTTTCTGGAACAGTTCCGCGAACGATGACTTCGCAAATAGCGTTATAGTATGCGGAAATACCGGCAGACTTTAACATATATTTATTAAAAATGTCATCAACTTTGATAGATTGTGCAGAATCTTTACCATTGTTGATTGTGATAATTGCATCTTTATTAGACTTAATTGGGTCACTGCTACACGATGATAGCGATATACCAGCTAAAATTGATACTAATGCTAATGCTAGATTACTTTTTTTCATAAATAGCTTTCCTCCTTATTAATTTATAGCATTGTTATTGTATACAATAATAGTCTCTAATTCAAGAAGAAAATCATTTTCTTTCCGTAAATATCGATAAATGTCTAGTAATTCTGGGCAAATCTAGGCGGGACGAGGCCAAAATTAAGAATATTCGTGACCATTTTTTGCTCTACGCATAGTATATCGTGAAAAACAAAGGAGGTACTTATCTATGAACTTACAAAATGGTGTTGGCGGAGGCTTTACATTTATCCTTGTTCTCTTCATTTTAATTGCTATTATCGGCAGTGGTTTCGGTTGCTGCGGATATTAACAAACACACATAAATTTTAGGGAGGTGAATTTATCATGAACAACAATTACTTTGCGATTATCCTTGTACTATTTATTTTATTAGTTATCATTGGTTGCGGTTGCTGGACTGGCTGCGGCTGCTAGTTTAGAGGGCAAAGAAAACTTTGCCCTTTTTTATTACTTTTTTATCATATTGTTTGTTAAAATGCCCACTCTGGTGTAAGATAATAGAGCAATTTTAGGAGTGATGAAAATGGCAAATTTAAGAATTAAAAATCTCCATGTAAATGTGGAAGGAAAAGAAATACTTAAAGGAGTAGATTTAGAAGTAAATAGTGGCGAAACCGTCGCGTTACTGGGCCCGAATGGACACGGAAAATCTACTTTATTCGCAGCGATTATGGGTCATCCAAAATATGAAGTAACTGATGGCGAAGTAATTCTTGATGGCGTTGATATACTTTCTTTACCTGTTAATGAAAGATCAAAAGCCGGTATATTTTTAGGAATGCAACATCCAAGTGAAGTTCCAGGTGTTATTAACGCTGAATTTTTGAAAGCTGCTATGAATGTTAGAAGAGAAAAACCTTTAACTTTTGCGCAATTTTATCGACAACTAGAAAAGAATTTAAAAGATGTTAAAATCCCCTTAGATTTGGCTAACCGTTCATTAAATGAAGGATTTTCTGGCGGTGAAAAAAAGCGTAATGAAATTTTGCAAATGCTTTTATTAAATCCACTTTTTGCCATGTTGGATGAAATCGATTCAGGTTTGGATGTGGATGCGCTTCAAACAGTTGCACATTCTATTAAAGAACAACAAGCTTTGGGAACGGGTCTTCTAGTAATTTCTCATTATGCAAGATTGTATGATCTTATCACTCCGACTCGTGTAGCGGTAATGATTAATGGAAAAATTGCCGTCCAAGGTGGCGTAGATATTATCAAACGTATTGATACAACTGGCTATGATTGGATACGTGAAGAACTCGGAATTGTGATTGAAAAACAAGCTTTAGTTGCAAGTACGATTATTGGCACATGTGCGACGAAAGAAGTTGTAAAAAATGCAAAATAAAGTACGAAAAACTTGCATAATTAATGTTAGTGGTGTATCGGAACACCCTTATGTTTTAGATTTGAGTGAAGTTGTTGAAAATGAAGTAGTAATTGATATACACGATGATAGTGACGCAAAGATTTTATTAAATTATCACGAAAACACTAACAAAACAGTCGTTTTTAATTTAGGTAAAAACTCAAATGTTGTATTAAATATTCTTTCTTTAAAACATTCTGTGAATTGTAATTATAGATTTGAATTAGACACTCAAGCAAATATCCTTGTGGCATTTGCGGATTTCGCGACCGGAGTTAGTTCTTTGAACGCAGTTTTCAACCTTAATGGAGAATACTCAGAAGCAAAATGGCATTTGGCATGTCTATCAAAAAATAAAGACAAAAAAGCTTTTTCAGTTAATTTTATTCATAAAGTAGGTAAGACTTACGCTAGCATGAATAATTTTGGTGTTGTTGAAGGAGAAGGTAAAGTAGAGTTTTCTGGAATTAACCATATAGTCAATGGCGCGTCTAAGTCAAAAACTTACCAAAAAGCAAAAATCATGGTATTTGATCCGTTATGTGTGGCAAAAGCCGATCCAATTCTTAAAATAGACGAAAACGATGTTGAAGCAAGCCATGCTTCTGTAGTGGGAAAAGTAAATGAGGAGCATTTATTTTATTTGTGTTCACGCGGTTTGAGCGAAATGAGTGCGAAAAGATTAATTACTACTGGATATCTCATGCCAATTGCAGATTACTATTTTGATGAAAAAATAAAAAAAGAGATTGTTTCCACGATTGAGGCGAGGATGTAATTATGTTTGATGTAATAAAAATTAGAAAAGATTTTCCAATGCTTAAGCAAAAAATGCAAGGTCACAAGCTTGCATATCTTGATAACGCTGCTACATCTTTTAAACCATTGTGTGTCTTAAAATCAATTGCGGACTATTATAATATCTATACAGCAAACTCGCACCGTGGAGATTATGATTTAGCTCATATTGTGGACACAAAATACGATGAATCTAGACAAATAGTTGCAAAATTTATAAACGCTAATAAGCAAGAAGTAGTTTTTACAGCCGGAACTTCTATGTCGATTAATATGATTGCTTACGGATACGCAATGAAGTTTCTTAAAAAAGATGATGAGATTTTGCTAACACAAGCTGAGCACGCTTCTAATGTTCTGCCATGGTTTAGTGTCGCAAAGGCCACTGGATGCATTATTAAATATATTGATTTAACGGAAGATGGACATTTAACGGTCGATAATGTTCGTAAAGCAATTTCAAAAAACACGAAAATTATTGCTATTGCGCAAGTGACAAATGTACTAGGGTATATGGTTGATGTTAGGGCCATTAGCAAGCTTGCACATGAATACGGTGCAATTACTGTCGTGGATGGAGCTCAAAGCGTGCCACATTTTAAGACAGATGTAAAAACTTTAGATTGTGACTTTTTGTCCTTTTCTGGGCATAAAATGTGTGGCCCAACAGGCATTGGTGTGCTTTACGGAAAGTATGAATTATTAGAAAAAATGGACCCTCTACTTTCTGGTGGAGGAATGAATGCAAGATTTGATACTTGCGGTGAAGTTACATTGTTACAACCTCCATTAAAATTTGAGGCTGGCACACAAAATATTGAAGGTGTGCTTGGTTTAGCAAGAGCAATTCAATACCTTGATGAAATTGGTATGGAAAATATTGAAAAATATGAAATAGAACTGCATGATTATGCGATGATGAAACTTAAAAAACTTAAAAATATAACAATATATAATGAGACTGCTGAATCTGGAATAATCTCGTTTAATATTAAAGACGTTTTTGCACAAGACGCTGCGACATATTTTAATTCGCAAGGTATATGTGTGAGAAGTGGTCAACATTGCGCAAAGATTTTAATGGATTTTTTAAAAACTCCTGCGACGGTCCGTGCTAGCTTTTACTTTTACACTACTAAAAGTGAAATAGATAGATTTGTGAAAGCGTGTAAGAAAGCAGGTGACTTCCTCGATGCCTATTTCAATTAGCCCCCAAATGATGAGACAAATCATCATGGATCATTACGAGAATCCTCGTAACAAAAAAAAGCCTACAGAAAACGGATATATTAAAGTTAATATGGATTCTGTTTCATGTATCGATAATATTGATGTATTTGCCAGAATAGTTGATGGAAAAATTCTTGATTGTTGTTTTGATGGAGTAGCTTGTACTATTTCAACAGCGTCAACATCGATTATGACTGAACTTTTAATTGGAAAAACGATTAACGAAGCTCGAGAAATTATAGATGCCTACAATAAGATGATAAAAGAGGAACCATTCAACAGCGAATTGCTAGATGAAGCCATTGTGTTTATAAATACCTCTAAACAAGCAAGTCGTATTAAATGCGCTACAATCGGTTGGAATGGTATGGAAAAAATTCTTGATGAGATCGAAGGTGAAAAACATGAAAAATAAAATACCTGATGAGGAATATAAATATGGATTTAGAAATGAAGATGTATCTGTACTTAAAACAGGTAAAGGATTAAACGAAGAAATTGTACGCGAGATTTCTAAAATTAAGAATGAACCAGAATGGATGCTAAAATTTCGTTTAGATGCTTATAAAGCATTTGTTGAAATGCCTATGCCTAATTTTGGCCCCGATTTATCTTTTCTTGATTTTTCTACTTACACATATTTTATTCGTCCAAGTGATAAAGTTGAAAAAAACTGGGATGATGTTCCAGAAAAAATTAAAGAAACATTTGAGAAACTTGGAATTCCAGAGGCGGAACAAAAATACCTTGCAGGAGTTTCTACACAGTATGAATCTGAGGTTGTATATCATAATATGCTTAAAGAAGTTCAAGACAAAGGGGTTATTTTTCTTGATACCGATTCAGCATTAAAAACCTGTCCAGAATTATTTAAGCAATATTTTGCAACGGTTGTTGCAACTCGTGATAATAAATTCTCTGCTTTAAATAGCGCTGTTTGGTCAGGTGGATCATTTATTTATATTCCCAAAGGAGTTTCTTTAGATAAGCCTTTACAATCGTATTTTAGAATTAATAATGAAAAAAGTGGGCAATTTGAGCGTACTTTAATAATTGTCGATGAAGGTGCAAGTGTACATTATGTGGAAGGATGCACAGCACCAACATATTCAAGTGAATCTTTGCACGCAGCGGTTGTCGAGATTATCGTTTTAAAGGGTGCAACATGCCGCTATTCAACAGTCCAAAATTGGTCAAATAATATAGTCAATCTTGTTACAAAAAGGGCAAAGGTTATGGATCACGCCCACATGGAATGGATTGATGGCAATATTGGCAGCCAAGTAAATATGAAATATCCTGCTTGCGTTTTGGCGGGCGATGGCGCTAAGGGCACGTGCATATCGATTGCAGTTGCAGGGAAGGGCCAGTTCCAAGATGCCGGCGCTAGAATGATTCATTTGGCGCCGAATACCGTTTCTTCAATAATTTCAAAATCCGTCGTTAAAAAGGGTGGAGTGGTAAATTATCGTGGAAAAGTAAGTCATGGGAAAAACGCAACTAATTGTAAGAGTCACGTTGAGTGCGACACTTTAATTCTTGATAATATATCTAAAAGTGACACAATTCCTGTTAATTTGGTTATGAATAATTCTTCTTTCATCGAACATGAAGCTACAGTAAGCAAGATTAGTGAAGAGCAACTCTTTTATTTGATGTCACGTGGAATAAGTGAAGCAGATGCGACACAGATGATTATTATGGGGTTTATTGAGCCATTTAGTCGCGAGTTGCCAATGGAATATGCTGTAGAGTTGAATCAATTAATAAAAATGGATATGGAAGGCAGTGTTGGATAAGTATGAAATTTAATTTTGATGTAATTGTTGTTGGAGGTGGACACGCTGGTGTTGAAGCTGCTTTAGCTTCCGCAAATATGGGTGCTCATACTCTTTTAATTACATTAAATATTAAAATGATAGCGAATATGCCATGTAATCCTTCGATTGGGGGATCGGCAAAAGGGATCGTGGTAAGAGAGATTGACGCTCTTGGGGGAATAATGGGGAAGGCCGCCGACCATGAGTATTTACAAATGAAAATGCTCAATACAGGTAAAGGACCAGGCGTGCAGTGTTTACGAACTCAAGAAGACAAACTATCATATCCACGCCATGTACAAAGTATTTTGCTAGAACACAAGAATCTTATGGTCAGAGAAGGGATGATTGTTAGTCTCTTACATGATGAAGAAAAAGTTTTTGGAGTGAGATTCTTAAATAATGAAGAAGTTACTGCTAAAGCAGTGATTTTGACTACGGGGACTTATATGGAATCAACGATTCTAGTTGGACATTCAAGTGTAAGCGCTGGACCAGATGGCGAGAATCCTTCGTTAGGATTATCACCATATTTAAAAACGATGGGTATTGAGTTATTTCGTTTAAAAACAGGGACTCCTCCGAGAATTAAAAGTTCTTCTATTGATTTTTCAAAAGCTGAACCACAGTATGGAACTGAAGGCGAATTAGCATTCTCATTTGAAACAAATGAATTTAAGCCATTTGATAAACAAATCACATGTCATTTAATATATACAACTCCAGAGACTCATCAAATAATTCGTGATCATTTGTCTGAATCAGCAATGTATGGAGGATTAGTAACTGGGGTGGGGCCAAGATATTGTCCTAGCATTGAAGATAAAATTGTTCGTTTCGCCGATAAAGAAAGACACCAGTTGTTTTTGGAACCTGAATCCTTAGAGATGGATTCAATTTACATACAAGGATTCTCAACATCAATGCCGACTCATGTCCAAGATAAAATGATTAGATCTTTACCAGGATTAAGTGAGGCAGTAATATTGAAATATGCTTATGCGATTGAATATGATACATTGATTCCAACGCAATTTGACGCCAGTTTACAGTTAAAAAGATGGCCAGGTCTTTATTGCGCAGGCCAAATTATTGGGACTTCTGGATATGAAGAAGCAGCCGGTTTAGGGTTGATGGCAGGAATTAACGCTGTTAGAAAAATTCGCGGACTTAGTCCTTTCATCTTAAGAAGAGATGAAGCTTATATTGGAGTTATGATTGATGATTTAGTTACTAAAGGAACAATCGAGCCTTATAGATTACTTTCCTCAAGAGCGGAATATCGCTTAATATTAAGACACGATAATGCTGATTTAAGGTTAACTGATTATGGATTTGATAATGGATTGATTAGTGATGATAGATACGCAAACTTTAGATTAAAGCGCGAAAGTATTGAACAAGCCCTTCTGATACTTAAGAACACTCATATTGGTATTAAAAGTGAGGTTGTATCTTACTTGAATCTACTAGGATATGAGGATTTACGTGGGGGAGTTAGTTTGCTCGAAATCTTAAGACGACCAGAAGTGACTTTTATTGAATTGCAAAAAAGAGTAAGAGAGCTAGAGGAAATAAAACTAGATAAAATAGGCCTTGATCAATTAGAAATAATTGTAAAGTATGAAGGTTATATTGAAAAACAGAAGAAGGAAGCACAAAATCTTATTAAGCTAGAAAATATGAAATTGCCAAGCGATTATGATTATTTGCATCTAGATGGTTTAGCGCTTGAAGCACGTCAAAAACTAAATAAAATTAGACCGCTTTCCATTGGTCAAGCAAGTCGCATAAGTGGAGTTAATCCATCTGATATATCTATTCTAATTATGCATTTAAAGAAGGAGAATCACCTATGAACTACGAAGAATTTAGATTTGCAGTAAGTGAATTAGGTGTTATTCTAACTGACAAACAAATTCATGAATATAAAGTATATGCGCAATTGCTAAAAGAGTGGAATAATGTCATGGATTTGACCGCGATTTGTGAAGAAGAAGCAATCATTGAAAAGCATTTTTATGATTCACTTTTGTCGGTTAGAAATGTTAAATATGACTGCCAAAAAATTCTTGATATCGGAAGTGGCGCGGGATTTCCTGGATTGGTTTTAAAAATTGCTTTTCCAAGCCTTAGAATGACTCTTCTTGAGCCAACATCTAAGCGCGTAAAGTTTTTAAATGAAGTAATTAATGTGCTAAATTTAAAAGATGTACACGCTGTAAATCTTAGAGCAGAGGAATTTATAGAGGGAAATCGCGAATTATTCGATTTAGTTACTGCTAGGGCGGTTTCTAAATTAAATATTCTCTTAGAATTAGCAATTCCTTTTTTAAAAGTAAATGGAAAGTTTATTGCACTTAAAGGAAGTAAAGTTGAAGAAGAAATCAAAGAAGCAAAAAATGCATTATCAATTTTATCGGCCAGAATTATAACTAATATTTCTGAAAAACTAATTACTGAATCTGATAATCGGTCAATACTGATTATTGAAAAAACGAATAATACATTAATAAAATATCCAAGAAATTACGGAACTATAAAAAAGAAACCTTTGTAGTTTCTTTTTTATGATATACTGAAATGAGTTTAGGAGTGATTTTATGAGTAAAATTATTGCAATTGCTAATCAAAAAGGCGGAGTAGGTAAAACCACTACTGCGATTAACCTTTCAGCAGCTTTAGCTCATTTTAATCGTTCTGTTTTATTAATAGATATGGATCCACAAGGAAATTCTTCGCGTGGAGTAGGAACCGATATTACTGTGATTAGTCGCAGTATTTACGACTCGCTTGTTAAAGACGTTGATATAAATAAAGTTCTTCGTAAAACGATGATGCCGCAGTTGGATTTGATCCCTGCTAATCTTAAATTAGCATCAACCGATGCTGAGATTGCTAATAAGGCTAAATCGCCATTTCTGCTTTTATCAAATGCTCTAAAAAATCTAAAAAAGCAATATGATTATATGATTATTGATTGTCCCCCATCTCTTGGTTTATTAAATATTAACGCGTTAGTTGCCGCAGATTCAGTGATTATACCGGTACAATGCGAATACTTTGCGATGGAAGCAATCGCTCAAATTCTTGCGTCAATATCCAAAATCCAAGCATCTCACAATTATAACCTAGGTATTGAAGGGTTCTTATTAACTATGTATGATTCTAGAACTAGACTTGGCACTGAAATATCTACACAAGTACGAGGCTTATTTAAAGAAAATACATTTACCACGCAAATACCGCGGAATATATCTATCCCAGAATCGAACGCAAAGGGGATGCCAGTTACACTATATCGCCCAAATTCGATTGGCAGTTTTGCTTACTTAAACTTAGCAAAGGAGATTTTAGATCGTGAACAAGAAAGATAATAAAAACATTATTGAAACAGATCTTTCTACGCTTCTAAAAAGATTCGCTGGTAATGATGTTGTCAATAAAATTAGCGACGAGTACCAATCGTCGAATTCTTTGCGAATGGATCCAAACTTGATTCGTGATAATAAATATCTCAAACAAATTGGCATTGATTCTAATAAAATTAAAAATATTATGAATGAGATTGGCGAAAAAGGTGTCATTGATTCACTGCTAATTCGTCCAATAAATGATGGGAAATATGAAGTTGTCTCAGGCCGAAAAAGGTTGCTAGCTGCTCAAAAATTAAGTATCGCTTCGATTCCAGTCATCATACATCAATTTAGTGATGAAGAAATGCTTTTATTTCTATTAATGGTAATGGCAGAGCAACGTGATACCAACGCAATTGAATTAGCGACGATTTGTAAAGCTCTTTGCGAAAACCATAAATACACTCAAACTGCGTTGGCGCAAATTATGAAAATTTCTCGCCCGCAAATAACGAATTTAATGCGATTGTTGAATTTACCTAATGCAGTGCTAAATGACGTAATCAAAGGTAAAATTAGTTATGGGCACGCTAAAGCGGTCGCTACTTTGGATTCGCTAGAAATTGAGTCAGTAATTAAACAGATAATTGAATGCAAGCTTTCAGTACGACAAACGGAAAAAGTAGTAAGAAACCTGAAAAATGCTGATGAGTTTATCGTCGCTGAGAAGATGATGGAAGAAGCAACTGGCGCTCGGGTAAAAATTAATAGCCATTCTATAAATTTGACTTTTGAGAATAAAGAAGCATTAAAGGATTTTCTTGATAAAAAGCTAAAATAATAGAACAACTTTAATGTTGTTCTTTTTTTATTGCTAATTTCATTTATTTTTATGAGGTGAGACTCATGAAATTTTTGTTTGCTATTCTAATGATTTTTTCTTTTACAAGGCAAGTGACGCCAGTACAAGCCGAATCATGGGCACGTTCTTATGTAGTTATGGAACAAGCCAGTGGTAAAGTACTTGAAGGTAAAGATGTGAACCTAAGACGAAGTGTAGCATCGATTTCCAAAATCATGACTGCGGTTGTTGCACTTGAAAGTACTCATTTATTTGATGTGGCGACAGTTGGTGATGAAATTGATCGGGCAGTAGGGAGTTCTTTATATTTAGAAAAGGGTAGTAAGATTACAGTCATGGAATTGGTATATGGATTAATGCTACGAAGTGGTAATGATGCCGCAGAAGTTATTGCGAAAACGATTGCGGGAAACAGCGAGGCTTTTGTTGAGAAAATGAATGCAAAAGCATCACAAATTGGCATGAAAAATACTGTATTTAATAACCCTCATGGTCTTGATATGTATGACGACGGGAATCTTTCAACTAGTTACGATATGGCGTTACTTATGCGCTACGCACTTAACAATTCATTATTTAGAGAAGTAAGTAGTAGCAAAAACTATAAATCAAGTTTAAAAGGTAATTGGGGTAATAAACACAAATTAATTAATAATTATGAATACGCTACCGGTGGCAAAACAGGATACACAGTAAAAGCAAAAAGAACATTAGTGACTAGTGCTAAAAAAGACAATCTCGAACTTATAGTTGTTACTATCGATTGTGGTGGAGATTTTGCTTATCATCGCCATATTTTTGAAAAATATTTTGATAAATACACCTATTTGTTATTTTTATTAAAAGGAACTAATCAAGTTGAAGGATATTTAATAAACGTTGATACAGATATCGGAATAATGCTTGAAAGAAATCAAGTGAATGGTGGAGTATTACTTTATGAAATCAATCTAGAAGAGAACAAACTAACAATGTATTTTGTTTGTAAAAACAAAGAACGCATTTTTGTGGGAGATATTAAAGTTATATCATACGGCATAGATTCAAAAAGAATGGTGATTGTATGAATAGAATTTGGACTGGTTTAATAGTTTTATCAATTGCGTATGGCTTGATTACAGGGCGGTTTGACTTAATGGCAAAAGCAATTCTAGAATTACCAATGAATGCTTTCACTTTAGTTATTACCTTAGTTATGTCAGCCTGTTTCTGGAACGGGTTAATGAACGTTATGTACGATATTGGTGTAATTAAATTTGTTGCTAAGGCACTTAACCCATTACTAAAATTAATTATGCCAAATTTGAAAGATAAAGAAGCGCGCGAATATATTTCAAGTAATATCGCGGCGAATATGTTTGGTCTTGGCTATGCGGCGACTCCAAGTGGGCTAAAGGCAATCAAGCGCTTAAAAGTGTTGTCGCCAGAAGATGATGAAACGGCAAGCGACGAAATGATTACATTTCTAGTTTTAAACACTGGTGGTGTGACATTAATTCCCACAACTGTAATGGCTATAAGACAACAATATGGCGCACAAAATCCAGCTGATTTCGTTTTGTTAGCAATAATATCGACAGTGTTTGCATGTGTAATAGGTTTGCTATCTGATAAATATTTCCGGGCTAGGAGAAAGAAAAGATGAATAATGCAATTACCCTTATATTCATCCCATTATTAGTTTTTGGTACCCTATTAGCTTCAATAATATTAAAAAAGCCAGCTTACAGTTCTTTTATTAAAGGATCTAGAGAAGGATTAGGCTTAATAACAGAAGTATTTCCTAGCCTATTGGCCATGCTTTTGGCAGTAACGCTTTTAGAATCGTGTGGAATTCTAGATGATATTTCTTCGCTCTTGTCTAGAGCGATACCTAATATAAAATTATTTAGCGATTTGACTCCGATGGTAATCTTCCGGCCAATTTCTGGGTCAGCTTCAACAGCGGTTCTTAATAATATTTGTTCTAGAGGAGCTGATTCGCTTGCATGTAAAATGGCAGCAACAATCCAAGGAAGCACTGATACCACACTGTATGTTTTAGCGCTTTATTTCTCATCCGTTGGTATTACTAAATGGCGGCACGCCTTAAAATCGGGATTAATTGCAGACGTCGCAGGCATGGGTTTAGCAATTATTCTAGCATTACTTTTCTTGCATTAGAAAAATTAAAGTAATATAATAAGTTTACTTCAGGGATAGGTGTAATTCCTTACCGGCGGTATACCCCGCGAGCTTCGGCTGAGATAGTGAAATTCTATCGGCGACAGTAAAGTCTGGATGAAAGAAGTTATCTTTCATGAGCCCTAAGTGGGCTTTTTTTAATGAATAGAGGTAAATATGGAAACAAAAAAAAGAAGAATTAATACGAAGTTATTATCAAGAGTAGCGATTTTTTCCGCAATCGCGACAATACTATATGTTATTGAAGTATTTTCCTTTCCATTACCGATGTTATTTCCAGGTTTTTTAAAATTTCATTTTGATGAAATACCAGCATTTATAGCAGGATTTGCATTTGGACCTTTAGAAGCTTTCTTAATTTTAGTAGTCAAAACGATTATAAAACTTCCGCTTACTGAAACCGCGACAATTGGCGAATTTGCAGATTTAATTTATAGTTGCGCATTTATTCTGCCTTCAGCGATTCTTTATAAAAAGAGGAAGGATTTCAAAACCGCAATTACAAGTGTCTTAATTGGTATGGTTATTCAATTAATTGTTAGTGCACTATGTAATGCATTCTTTATGATTGAATTATACGCTTACTTTTATGGAATAAGTGTCGAGAAGATTTTGTCTATGTGCCAAGCAGTCAATCCTAAAATTACAGATATAAGGGTTACACTGACAATTTATGCAATCATACCGTTTAATTTGCTAAAAGATATAGCGGTCGCCGGAATTGTATTCATCATATATAAGCGATTATCTCCAGTATTTAAGCGCATGCAATAAAAAAATCCCGGGAAACTGGGATTTCTTTTCATTAGTTAATTTCGATTGCTTGAACTGGGCAGCTAGCGGCAGAATCCTCAACCTCAGTTTCACAACCTGCTGGGATAACTGAGCCTTCTCCTGCTACGACTTTTGCCTTGCCGTCATCATCAAAGTCAAATGTGGTGACTGACATTGCTTGGCACAAGCCACAACCAATACAAGCTTCCTTATTAATTCTAACTGTTTTAGGCATAAACAATCCTCCCGTAATAATCTGTTTGATTATTTTACATGTTTGATTATATAGCAATTTATTATTTAATTCAACACTATAAAAAATCATTTTTGTTTAATAATATAAATATGTCAGATAATTATTAAATTCGATTGTAATAGCAAAAGATTTACTTAACACTACTTTATTTTGTGTCGATTGTTCTACGAAAATACTTCGTCTAGTGCTATAATAGTAAAAGTGTTAAAAAAACATATCTTTTTTATTTTAATTCTATTAAAATACTAAGAGTGAGAGAGGAAGAGAACATGGCAAAACAAACACGCGTATCAAAGTATAAAAAACTTCGCAGTGAAATTGATAACATGGACACTTACTCTTTAGAACAAATTGAAACTGAAGCAAAGAACAAAAAAATCGAAAGCGTTCGAAATAGTGTTAGGCATGCTTCGAAAAAAAACGATTCTGACATGAAACAAGCTACTCTTACCATGTCAATTGAAGAACTACTTGAGGGTCATTCTGAGTATGTTGGATTTAAAGAAACACAACGCGAAGAAAAAACAAGTTTGCGAAAAAAACAACTATTCAAATTGCTATATATAGGTCTACTTATTGTTTTTATTGCGGTTATAACTATTATAGTGTGGGTTATGATCGATTCTAGGAGGTAAAGTATGAAGATTAGTATTGCTATTGACGGTCCTGCAGCAGCGGGAAAATCAACCATCGCTAAGAAAGTGGCTAAAACACTTGGCTTTACTTACATTGATACTGGTGCGATGTATCGCGTATTTACGTACTATGCTCTTTTAAAAGGGATAGACCCAAAAGACGAAAGTGCTGTTATCAAAACTATTCCAGAAGTAGATATGGAATTAAAACCAGATAACCGTGTCATCTGTAATGGCGTGGATGTTACTAAAAATATTCGCACAACTGAAGTTGCAGAAAATGTTTCATATGTGGCTTCTTATAAAGAAGTTAGACTTCACTTAGTAAAACTCCAACGCAAAATGGCAAAAAAAGTGTCGGTAGTGATGGATGGAAGAGACATAGGTACATATGTGTTGCCCGAAGCTGAAGTTAAAATCTTCCAAGTTGCGTCTGTAGAAACAAGAGCCCAGCGTAGATATCAAGAAAATATCGAAAAGGGTATGGATTGCAGTTTAGAACAAATTACTGAAGAATTAAAAAAACGTGATTACATTGATTCTCATCGTGATTTTGCGCCTTTAAAGCCCGCTGAAGATTCAGTTTTACTTGATACGTCTGAATTAAGTATCGAGGAAGTAGTGGAAAAAGTATTGGAAATAATCCGTGCTAAGGTTGGAACTTTAAATGTCTAATGGCGTTGTAGCAATCGTGGGGAGCCCAAACGTGGGAAAGTCCACGATTTTTAATCGTATTGTTGGAGAGAGACACTCAATAGTTGATGATGAGCCAGGTATTACGCGTGATCGCATTTACGCAAAAGCGAAATGGTTAACAAAAGAATTTAGATTAATTGACACTGGTGGAGTTGAAATGGAAAAACGTATTTTCCAAGACAAAATCAGAATGCAAGTCGAAATCGCGATTGAAGAAGCTGACGTAATTGTTTTTGTTGTCAATGGAAAAATTGGTATTTCTAATGATGACCGAGTCGTGGCAAAAATGCTTTTTAAATCACAAAAGCCAGTCATTTTGGCGGTAAATAAAATTGATGATGGCGATGAGAAACATCGCATATATGAATTCCATTCATTAGGATTAGGAACTCCTATTCCTGTAAGTGGCGTTCACGGCATCGGAATTGGCGATATTTTAGACCAAATAGTAAAACTTTTGCCAACAAAAAAAGCTAAAGATTATGAAAATCAAATTTGTTTTTCTGTCATAGGTAGACCAAATGTCGGAAAATCAAGTTTGGTAAACGCAATTTTAAATCAGGATCGCGTCATTGTTTCGGATATTGAGGGAACAACTCGAGATGCAATCGATACGCCTTTTCGTCGAGAAGGTAAAGATTATGTCATTATTGATACCGCTGGTTTGAAAAAGCGTGGAAAGATATATGAAGCGATAGATAAATACGCTGCTTTAAGAGCACTTAGTGCAATTGATCGTAGTAATGTTGTTTTATTAGTAGTAGATGGAGCGGAAGGCATTCGCGAGCAAGATAAACATATTGTTGGATACGCAATGGAAGCTAAAAAAGCCATTATTATTGTTGTTAATAAGTGGGATGCTGTGCAAAAAGACGAAAGAACGATGTCTGATTTTACTAAAAAAGTACGTGAACAGTTCAAATTTCTTGATTATGCGCCAGTCGTGTTTGTTTCAGCTTTGGAAAGAAAACGCATAAGTTATATTTTCCAAGAAATTGACGCAGTTTACGCAAATTATAATCTACGTGTTCCAACCTCAGTGCTTAATGATTTAATCCAAGACGCAGTCATAATGAATCCTACTCCATATTTTAATGGAGGGCGTCTTAAAATCTTTTTTATGAATCAAGTTAATTCGTGCCCACCCACATTTGTTTTATTTGTAAATGACCCAAAACACATGCATTTCTCATATGAAAGATATATTGAAAATCGATTAAGAAGTACATTTAATTTTGAGGGAACACCTTTAAATATAATTTGCCGGGAGCGTAAATAATGAAAAAAATTGTAATAATTGGCACCGGAACATGGGCAAGCGCTCTTGCACAAGTTCTCATAGATAATGGCCATCAAGTAATTTTAATCGGAAATGATCAATCACAAATTGACGATATTAATTTAAATCATCAAAATCGCGCTTACTTTGGCGAAGAAATTATTTTGCCAACTAGTTTAAAAGCGACTTCAGACTATAAAATGCCTATCGAATGGGCAGATTATGTTTTATTAGCAGTTCCTACGCAAGCGATGCGTAGTGTCTTAAAAAATACGATTCCTTATTTAAATAAAGAAAAAGTATTTATTAATTGCGCTAAAGGTTTTGATCCTGAGACAAATATGAGAATCTCTGAATTAATTCGTGAAGTTATACCTAGTAAATTTCTGAAACAAGTTGTTTCACTTATTGGTCCGAGTCACGCTGAAGAAGTTATTATCAGGTTTTTAACAACCGTTTGTAGCGTGTGTGTTGATCAAGAAATTGCTGTAGACGTACAAAATCTCTTTTCGAACGAATATTTTAGAGTCTATACTTTGAATGACGAAGTTGGCGCAGAGATTGGTGTTGCAGTTAAAAATGCCATTGCGATTGCAAGCGGAGTTTTGCAAGGAGTAGGATATGGAGATAATGCTCGTGCAGCGTTAGTAACTCGTGGACTAGCGGAAATGGTAAAGCTCGGAATGTTCTTTGGTGGAAAAATTGAAACATATTTAGGATTGACCGGATTAGGTGATTTAATGGTTACGTGTAACTCGATTCATTCCAGAAATTTTAATGCAGGATTAAAGATTGGAAAAGATGACGATGCTCAATCTTTTCTTAGTTCAAATAAAACGACTGTCGAGGGAATTCGCACAATTAAAGTGGTCCATGAAATTGCGACAAAAAATAGAATTGAAATGCCAATCGTGGAAGCTTTATATCAAGCAATCTACGAAGGTAAAAAACCAAGTGAAATGATTACTAGGTTAATGGGAAGACCATTAAAAAGAGAACAAGAATAACCTTTTTGCATTTATAGCATAAGATATCCTGGGTGATAAACATGGATGAGTCGATATTTGAAAAGGTGGAGAAGAAAAGTAATGTCTCAAAAGATGACATTATGAAACTAGCAAAATCAGTGGCTGGTAAGGATTTGAATGATGATAAGGTTTTAAGAAGTCTGATTAAAGATGTTGCTAAAATGGCGGGTAAAGATGTCTCAAAAGAAAAAGAAGAGAAAATTATTAACGCTGTAAAAAAAGATAAAATTCCTAAAAATTTAAACAAAGTTATGTAAGAAAATCGCGCATTGGAAACAATGTGCTTTTCTTTTGTTCTTTTTTAAAAATTAAGTTCATAAATAATTAAAGAGACGGGAATTCCCGAGGAGGTTATTACATGGATACTTTGACAGTTCTAAAGGATATAGGCACGAGAGGTAATGGAGATGTATATTTAGGCGTAGTTGGACCAGTGCGCGTTGGTAAGTCTACGTTTATTAAGAGATTTATGGAAGTTATGGTCATTCCGCATATCGCAAATGAGGATGATAAAAAACGCGCGCAAGATGAATTACCACAATCAGGTGTTGGTAAAACAATTATGACGATGGAACCAAAGTTTGTGCCAGCGAATGCTGTTACGTTACCTGTAAACGATTCCTTGGGTGTCAAAGTTCGGTTAATCGACTGCGTGGGTTATATAATTGAAAATTCACAAGGATATCTTGAAGATGGTAAAATGCGCATGGTTAAGACTCCATGGTTTAGCGAAACGATTCCCTTTGATGAAGCTGCAAAAATTGGAACACAAAAAGTTATTAAAGAACATTCCACAATTGGCGTCGTAGTTATTAGTGATGGCGCAGTTACTGAATTTGCGCGCGCGGATTACATTAGCGCAGAAGAACAAATTATTGAGGAAATGAAGTCAATTAATAAGCCTTTTGTCATCGTTTTAAATAGCAAGACACCTAATTCATCACAAGTAAATGAATTAACAAACGAATTACTAAGTAAATATCAAGTGCCAGTAATTCCAATGAATGTCGAACAAATGAGTGAGGAAGATGCTAATAAAGTACTTAAAGAATCACTTTATCAATTCCCGCTAACAAACATTGATATTGCTTTACCAAAATGGGTAGCAGTTTTAGAAGAAGAACACTACATTAAAGAAAGCATTAAGATTTCTGTCACAGAAGCCATGGACACTGCAAAAATCGTTCGTGATGTTGATAGAATCGCTGATGTTTTAAAAGATAATGAATATGTAACTGATGCAAAAATAAATGCAGTTGACACAGGAACTGGTATTGTTACTGTTCAAATGGACGTAGATGATACTCTCTATGAAAAGGTTTTAAAAGAAATTGTCGGATGCGAAATTACGGATAAATCAGAATTGATGGCAGTTTTAACACAATTTGTGAAGGCTAAACGTGATTATGATTTAATCGGAACCGCACTTAAAATGGCGGAACAAACAGGTTATGGATTCTCTTCAACCGGAATTGAAGGCATGGAAATCGAAAAACCTTCGACTATAAAATCTGGAAGCAGATATGGTGTAAAAGTTAAAGCAACTGCGGCAACATATCATATCATTAAAGTGGATTTAGAAACCTCATTTGAGCCAATCTTAGGATCTAAAATGCAAAGTGATTACTTTGTCGATTATCTAACGAAAGCATATGAAGAAAGTCCACAAAAAATCTTAGAATGTGAACTATTTGGACAAAAGTTTGGCGATATAATCAAATCTGGAGTAGCGTCAAAGCTAAATACGTTGCCTGAACCAGTTAAAATTAAGCTACAACAACTTGTGAAAACGATTTCTAATAAAGGAAAAGGAAACTTAATTGCCTTCGTATTCTAGTATAATTCTAAACGCATAATCGATATTATGCGTTTTCGTTTTTTAATTCGTATAAACCATTAAAATGAGGTTAAAATAGTTAATGTAAGGGTAAATGCTTATCTTTTTACAATAAATTAAAATCAATTACTTGTTATTTCATCAAAATTGTGTTAGTTTTAAGGTATCGAGAACAAGGAGGTCCTCAAATAATGAATAAAATTGAATTAGTTGAAGAAGTCGCAGTCGAAGCTCGTTTGACAAAGAAAGATGCTGGCGCCGCTGTTGAAGCAGTATTTGCCGCTATCGAAAAAGCTCTTGTGAAGGGTGAAGAAGTGAAAATCTCCGGATTTGGCTCACTTGTTGTCAAAGAACGCAAAGCTCGCGAAGGTGTAAACCCAGCTAACGGTGCAAAAATTCAAATTCCAGCCGCTAAAACTGTTGCTTTAAAGCCATCAAAAGTTTTAAAAGAAAAAGTACAATAAGTATGAAAGAACCGCAAGGTTCTTTTTTTTGATCTTTTTCATAGTTTTTAATGGGTGATAAATTATGAAAATTGCTTTTCAGGGTTATACAGGCAAAATGGGAAGTGTTGTCTATAAAAAATTATTAGAGTATGGTTATGAAATCGTAGATACATTTGATGCGAAAACTCCTTTTGAAGGAACATTGAAAAGTGATATTGAAGTGATCGTAGATTTTTCAACAATTGAAATGGCTCGCAAGATTGTTGAATATGGAATATTGCATCATGTGCCAGTTATCACTGGTACGACTGGGTTTAGTGTTGAAGAAAAAGAGCGATTGAATAATTTAGCAAAAGAAAACCAAGTTGGTGTTTATATTGTAGCAAACTTTTTGTTGTCAATAACGGCGTTAAAAGAATTTCTTAAACATCTAAATGATATTTATGATAAAATATATATAGATGAGATTCATCATGAATCTAAGGTCGATGCACCAAGTGGAACTGCATATCTTTTAGCAGAATCTATCGATGAGAACAAATTACAAGCGATTACTTATAAGCGAGCCAGTTTGTTTCTTTATGAGCATAAAATATTTTTAGCAAATTCATTTGAAACATTGGAGATATCCCATCGTGTTTTTGATAAAAACGGATATGCGCTTGGAGTTATTAGAGCAATTAAGAACATCTCATCATTTATTGGAGTCAAAGACTCAATATAAAGCGAGGTTGTATGGAATTTTTAAATATACTAAAAACGCTAGATGAAAAGTTTTCAAAGCATAATTTTAAGATTTATGCTGTAGGCGGGACAGTGAGAGATTATATGCTAGGACTTGATGTCCTAGATTTTGATTTTGTAACTGATGCAACACCAGAAGAAATTGAGACTTTCTTAGAAGTGCAAAATAATAAATTCGCAAAGTATGGTTATGTAAAAGTCATTCTCGACGGACAATATGTTGATATCACCACGTTGAGAATAGATAATGGATACAGTGATAAAAGGCACCCTAACTCTGTTACTTTTATAAGCGATATCGGCAAAGATTATTTAAGAAGAGATTTTACAATGAACAGTCTTTACATGGAGTGTTCAGGCAAGATATATGACTTTTGTAATGGAAAAGAAGATATTGAAAATAAAATAATTAGAGTGATTGGTGATTCTAATCTTAGAATTAAAGAAGATCCGCTTCGAATACTTAGAGCAATTCGATTTGCAAAAGTGCTGAACTTTAGTTTGGATAATGAGTTAAAAAAAGCGATAATTGCTAATATTCATTTTGTAAATAGTTTAAATGAGAGCAAGATTTTAGAAGAATGTAAAAAAGCGAATTTATCGAGAAAAGAAATGTTTGAATTACTCGATTCGCTATGTTCGTAGTGGCTAGTAATATTCATTTTATGTTATGATATATAAATTAGGTGGTAAAGCATATGAAGACAGATTTATTAGGATCAGTTGATTTCCGTTATTTACTAGTTGAAAACTACAAGAAAATCAATCTCGATGAGCGAGAACTTGCAGTTGTTTTTATGATTGACCATCTATTAAAACAAAAAAACAATATTCTAACTGCGGATTTATTGGCTATTAAAATGACAATGCCAAGCAAGGAAATTGATATTATTCTTAGCAAACTTGTTACGATGAAACTGATAAATCTTGAGATAGGTAAGACTGGCGCAAAACTATCGCTGCAACCTTTAAAAAATAAACTGGCTAATATCCTTAAAATGCAGTTGATTAAAGAAACTAGTGAAGAAGATGAGGAGTTTATCGGCAGTATTTATCAACTGTTTGAAAAAGAATTATGCCGCACTTTATCGCCTCTTGAAATGGCTAGAATTCAAGAATGGTTCACGATGTCATATACAGAAGATATGATTAAAAATGCCATTAAAGATGTAAAAAAGGAGCGAAAACTAACACTTCGAAATGTCGATGAATTACTCTTACAAAAGAGTAAGAGCCTTGATATTCAAGAAGAAGGATATAGTTTGCGTTCTGACAAATGGAATAAGAACATCCAAGAAACTATCGCGCTTACAAAAACGCAATGGCTAAAAAAAGATGATGAATAAAACTACAGCAATTATGGAGTATTTTGATAAAATACTTCCAAACGCTAAATGCGAATTGAACTACGAGCATGATTATGAATTATTGCTTGCGGTAATGTTCAGTGCACAAACAACAGATAAAAGAGTTAATGAAGCGACAGAAAACTTGTTTAAAAAGTTTCCAGGACTGGATTTAATAGCTAAGGCTGATTTTTTGGATGTAGAAAAGATTATTCGCCCCATTGGGCTTAGTAAGACAAAAGCAAATAATGCTATAAAGATATGTCAAATGCTGATTGATGATTTTGGTTCGCGTGTTCCTTCTAACAAGGATGATTTAATGCGTCTGCCCGGTGTAGGAAACAAGACCGCTAATGTCGTTAGAGCAGAATTATTTAAATTGCCAGAGTTTGCGGTGGATACCCATGTTCTGCGAATTTCCAAAAGACTTGGTTTTATTAAGAGTGATGGGAAAGTAGAAGAAGCTGAAAAGGCATTAAGAAATGCCTTTGATCAGTCAAATTA
This sequence comes from Bacilli bacterium, assembly GCA_031556235.1. GTDB lineage: Bacteria > Bacillota_I > Bacilli_A > RFN20 > CAG-826 > JAVBTH01. The sequence continues at coordinate 290,719 of JAVBTH010000001.1, read as the reverse complement.
TATTAAATTACATCATCAGTTTATTCATTTTGGTAGATACTATTGTACCGCAGCAAAACCAATTTGTGAAACTTGTGAGTTGAAAACTTATTGCGTTTTAAAAGCTTAGACTATAACTATTTCCGCGTATATCATATTTATTTGTAAATGTATGTTCCACACTAATTGAGGAAATGGTAGCGAAATCAATAGAGAGATTGATTTTTTTAGTTTCACTAAATATTTCACTCTTCTCTCCTAACCAGTTTATAATTGTCAATAAATAACCTTTTTTTCCGTATAACCGTTGATAGTCGAATTTATCTTCCTCTTGATCATCTGATATGATTTCTAAATTTATATCAGTATCGGTTATTAGTATTCTTAAATCGGTGATTTCTTCAAACTTTGGCATTGGCAATACTTCATTAGGGATTTGATTTTCTTTGAAGTAGGCCCCGAGTATATAACTACTAGGAATTAATGAATTAGCAAGATACATACCGTCAGCGCCCATAACTACATTTACCTTAGTAAGTGAAGAAGGTTTAGTGATGGTTTTACTTTTGATCGAGATTTTATTCATAATACTTTGAAACACAATTTTTGGAATTTTTCGTCTTTGATCATTAGAACCAAAGTAATGTTTTTTTCCAGCAGTTGGCAAGTCGAATCCAGACCAAACAGCAAGAGAGTATTCAGGAGAGAAACCAGCAATCCAAGTATCCTTATCGGCAGAACTTGGATATCCTAATCTTTGGGTAGTTGCTAAATCGAATCCATTTGTTCCCGTTTTAGCGCCGATTTGCACGCCATTTACACCGACAACACCTATTCCAAAATAATTCTTTTCAATCATTTTGGTCAGTGTATCTGCAATTATAAATGCGCTTTCTTCGCTAACAATTTTCTTTTTATCCATATCTCTTGTATAAACTATTTCTCCACTTTTTGAATTCTTTATCATCGAAATGGTGGATGGTTTAACGTAATTACCAGCATTAGGCAAGGTTGAATACGCACCAGCAAGTTGAGTTGGAGAAACGCCATAGGACATTCCGCCAATTCCATATGAATAAGTAAATGGTCCATCGTCCATAATGCCAAGAGCAGTTAAATGATCTGTAAGTCCTTTGTTGCCAATTTTATTACCAACGTTTCCTAATGTATGAAGCGCAGCTGTGTTCTTTGAATATCCTAGCGCTTCTAAAACTGAAATCTTTCCAAGGTAGTTTTTATCCGCGTTTTGCACAGTGAATGAAGATCCTGGATATGTATAAGGTTCATCCATTACGGTTGTAGCGCTATTATAGTTTAAATGTTCTGCCGCTAGTAGGTAGCTAAATATAGGTTTCATTGTTGAAGCTGGTTGCCGGCGCATAGAATAAGCGCGGTTGAAAATGCGAGATCCTTTATAATTCCGTCCGCCAATCACACCGCGAATAGCCGAGTCTTCGTTACGAATAACTGTTGCGGCGATTTGTTGATCATCATCAGTGAAATTGATTTCTTTTCCTTCTTGAATACCGTCTAAATAAGTTTGTAAAGAAGTATCTAGATAAGTTGAAATTTCTAATTTATCAACGAATGGATCTAAACCAGTTAACTCGTAAGCCTCTAAATAAACGATGTCTAAATACGCCTGAAACCGGTATGTTTTAGTGTAACTAACGTCATCAGGATTGACAACTAATTCTGAGGCGTGAACTGAAAGAGAAGCATTCTTTTCTTCATAGCCTATATAGCCTAATTCATATAGTCGATTAATTACTAGATTTTTTCTTATTTCAATACGATCTGGGTATTTTAATGGATTGTAGTAACTAGCCGATTTTACAACGCCGGCAAGAATAGCGCATTCTGGAATACTTAATTGTACAAGTTCTTTATTGAAATATTTTCTAGAGGCATATACGACTCCAGGGATAGATTGTTCAAAGTAAACACTATTGAAGTAGTGTTGCAATATTTCTTCTTTAGTTAGATTTGCTTCTAATTGATATGCTAAATATGCTTCTTTTATTTTTCTTTCATATGTTTGCTCTTCGCTAAGTAAAATGTTTTTGACAAGTTGCTGAGTTATCGTTGATCCACCATGGGTGGAACCACTTGTTACGTTGTGAACAAACGCTTGTAAAGTCCGGCGATAGTCAACGCCTTTGTGTGTGAAAAAGTTTGCATCTTCAATGCTGATTAATGAATTGACTAACATATAAGGAATTTCTTGATATGTTACGTATTCCTCTTTATCCTTACCTAATACTTCGATAACAGCCTGATCTTCACTTAAAATAGTTGTAAAAGTAGTGTTTTGTAATTGATCAATATGTGGATTATCAAGGGTTGATAAAAGAACTATCACCCACGCGATAATTGAAACGGTTGAAACAACAATAATAGTCGATATAATCGTAAATGTTTTTTTAAGAAATTTTTTCATGGAAATAAACCTCATCAATCGCTTTTAATATTTGTAAGCGAGGGATAAAGCTTTGTTTAATTTCCACACCAAGACGCGTAATAGTTTCATATGGAATTGATTTGCGATCATTCATTTCGAAAGCGTCTATAACATATTTAGCATCAAGCAAGAAAATTTTGTTATGAAACTCAAAAGATATGATGAAAAAAGCAATTCCGCCGTGAAATAAAACTCGTTTTAGATGTAAAATTTGGTGAACTGTGATGTTTGCAAGAGGAAATGAAGTCTTATTTAAGGTGTTTTTAGCTTCAAAATCTATATATTTACCTTGATAAACGCCGTTATAGTCTGTAGTAGATTGTTTTTCAAAAAATGCATCGGTAATTCTTGCACCATGTGTATAGTCTACTTTAACGACATTAATCGGTGTAGGTCTTTTGGTAATAATTGCTAATCCTTGATTTGCATAATACTCTAATGAAGAAGAAATGTCGCTTTCTAAAGACATTCCTCTATTTCCATATGTTTTCTGGGAAATAGGTTTGGAGTTTTTTTCCTTAAATATAGGAGCTTTTCCGTTTGGATAACGTATCATGAGTTCACCTCCTTAGCTTTATACGAGTTTATTATATGTAGTTTTAAGCAATATAATCTTTGACAAAGGTTTTAAATTCTTCCGGGGTGACGGACTTACCACTAGTAAGCTGTTCGATAGTTTTTTTGACCGGATCTGGAAATATTTTCATAAGACGCAATTGTTTCAAATATTGATTGAATATAATATCGGTTTTATCTTTAATAGTGGCTTGATATAGTTTTAATAAATTTTGCGCATCACATAAAGGGTCGTGAATTGTACCGATGGGAGTTTCATTGAAAATCTTAAGATAATTAATGAGTGAAAGCGGATTTCCGTTATCATCACGAACATATTGGGCTAAAAAGGCAGAGAAATCGACACTATTATTAGTGACATGGTCAACAATATTTTGGTCAGCTTCTTCAAAATGCCGCATTGATTGGGAAAGAATTCTTAAATCGTGGTTGCCAAAAGTAATGAACGCCATTTTTGAATAACTAGCTCCACAGTATTTTTTGAACTTTTCCATCGCTTCTTTAAAACTGATTCCTTCTGTTTCTAAGAGTTTAGGAGAAATCTTTGTTAGTTGTTGCACATATTTTCCAATTGGATTCTTACTTTTAACATAGAATTTTATTCCTGGATGTATCTTACGTATACGATATTTAAAGTCTAAATCGACTCTAATAGCGCCTAACGCGATCATTTCGTGACTAAATTGTGTGCCTTCTAAATCTAAAAAAACGAGGTGCTTTTTCTTTTTTAATTGTTTAATGAGACTTTTCATAGGTTTACCTCTTATGTAGTATACCACTTTATTGAATTAATTTAAAGTTTTGATGTGGCAAGCCATCTTTTCTTTGCATATATATGTGTGAGCTCATAATGAGCTTAAGAAGTAGGTGAAAATCATGTTTTTCTTTGGCCAAAATCGTTGCTGCCACCAACAAGTGACACCATGCAGACCATCGTGTGGAGTTGATATCGTTATTACTCCAAGCACTAATGTTGCTCGTGTGTGTACTGAGGTTTTATATACAGTTACAATTACGAACAATACACAAAATGTATGTCGCGATTGCATTTTACGAATTGAAACTTCAGATGCTTTGTTTGCAGATCCTTCAACGATAACCATCAATGGAACGCCTATAACTGATGGAGATCTAACCGCGCTAGAAATAGGAACGCTCGGACCATGTGAGACAATTGTTGTGACTTATGTTGCTACTGTCATGGAATGTAGACGTTATATTAAGACACGCGCTCGTTTAGACTGCTGCGTATGTTGCTGCTTTGACTTGAAACCACATGCATTTGAAAGTAAATGCAACGTCATTCAAGTTTGCTGCTGCTGCCCAGGCACCACTCCAACTGTTTAATCCTTGATAATCTATAAATAGATTAAGACCAACAAATCGTTGGTCTTTTTAATTTCTCGTGTGAGTATTTTAGAACTTTATTGATATAGTTATTAAATATATATATAATACTAACTAGGCGGAATAAACAATGGAAAAGAAAGTTAAATTAAGTGCTAATCAAATTATTAATAAAGAATTTAGTGCAAGTGTAAAAGGTTATCAAGCACTTGAAGTCGATGAATTTCTTGATTTAATAGTTGAAGATTATGTTAACTTTGAAAAAGACTACAATTCTCTTGTACAACAACATAAAACTCTAGATACAAACTATGAAGCTTTAAAAAGACAGTTTTCAGAATTAGAAGCAAAGTACGCTATATTGAGTGCTAAAGTGCAAAATATTGGTGATAATACGCAAGTTTCTAGAGCAAACATTGATTTACTTAACCGCATTAAAGCGCTAGAAAACGCTTTATTCAAGTACGGAGAAGATCCAACAAAGATTAAATAGAATTCGACCTGGATAATTGCTGGCACGTAAGTGTTAGAGGAAAGTCCATGCTCGCACTAACTGAGATGTTAGTAGTGATTGTGCTAAATGAAAAAATAAGTTTAGGCGTATGGGAGCATACGACGGCAAATCAACACCTAAGGTGGAAACGCTATGGTCGAGATTTTGAAAGTGCCACAGTGACGTAGTCTATAAGAAATTATAGAGTGGAACGCGGTAAACCCCACAAGCGAGAAACCCAAATTTGGTAGGGGAAGTGGATGTGAAGAAATGAATTTGCATCGGCATGCGAAAGCATAGATAAATAGTTATCCTTGACAGAACATGGCTTACAAGGTCGAATACTCACTTTATTTAAGGAGAAAATTATGAATTTGCCAAACAAAATTACAACTTTTAGAATGATTTCTGTCATTGTTTTAGTAGCCTTACTTTTATTTCCTTATGGATATTTTAATATTAAGCCTGTTGAATTTGGAAATACAGGTATCAATGTCGTATATCTGATTGGTGGTATAATATTTATTATCGCGAGCGTTTCAGACTTTTTTGATGGATATATTGCTCGTAAACGCAACTTGGTTACAACATATGGAAAGTTTATGGATCCGATCGCGGACAAACTTCTAGTAAATTCTTCATTGATTATTCTAGCAATTCAAGGACCTTCAAGAATTCCTGCCATCGTGGTAGTAATTATGATTGCTCGCGATATCATTGTCGATGCAATACGATTGATTGCGATTGAAAAAGGTCAAGTTATTGCAGCAAGTAAATGGGGAAAAGCTAAAACCGCTATCCAAATGGTGGCGATAACATTTGTTTTCTTTAATGATTGGCCGTTTTCAATTTTTGACGGTAAAGTTAATATAGCTATTATTTTATGTTATGTTGCGGGTCTTGTTTCGCTTATTTCAGGAATAGATTATCTAATAAAATCTCGCCATCTTTTCAAAGAAGGTGCCAAATAAATGTTCAACGATTTAGTAAAGCAATTAAGAGAAAAAAAACTGAAACTTGGTACAGTTGAAAGCATGACAGGCGGTTTGTTTGCCGGTGAAATCACGAGTATTCCAGGAGCCAGTGATGTATTTAAAGGTGGACTTGTTACTTACGCGACTGAAACAAAAGTTTCGCTCTTGAATATCGGATTAGCAACTATTAATGAGTATGGTGTCGTCTCTAAGCAGATAGCGGAAGAAATGGCGATTCAAGGACAAAAGCTTATTCAATCAGACGTCGTAGTATCATTTACGGGTAACGCCGGACCTACCGCGATGGGAAACGAACCTGTAGGTTCTATCTATATTGGAATTATTGTAAAAAAAGAAATTAGAGTGCACCACTTAACGTTAAGTGGCTCGCGTCAAGATATACGAGAAAATGCTGTAAACTATGCAGCGCTTAAACTACTCGATATGTTGAACGAAATGAAGTAAAATTAAAAATATTCACGCTTGATGTGGTATTATATATAAGAGGTGGCATTATGGCAGAAAAAAATAAAAACAAGCAAGAAGCATTAGAAGCAGCACTTAGCCAAATTGAAAAAGCATATGGCAAAGGTGCAGTAATGAAATTAGGAGAACGACCAAATGTCGACATTGATTCTATTCCTAGCGGATCTATTTCGCTTGATATAGCATTAGGTATTGGTGGCTATCCAAAGGGAAGAATTGTCGAAATATATGGACCGGAATCATCAGGTAAAACGACTTTTGCATTGCACGCAATCGCGGAATGTCAAGCAAAAGGCGGACGCGCTGCTTTTGTGGATGCTGAGCACGCAATAGATCCAATTTATGCAAAAAAATTAGGAGTTAATATTGATGAATTAATACTTTCTCAACCAGATAGCGGAGAGCAAGCCTTAGAAATCGTTCATATGCTTGTCCAAAGCAATGCTATTGATATTATCGTTGTCGACAGTGTCGCAGCGTTAGTTCCACAAGCCGAAATTGAAGGTGAAATGGGAGATAATCAAGTAGGTTTACAAGCTAGATTAATGTCCAAAGCAATGCGTAAATTAGCTGGTGTCTTAAATAAATCAGAATGTACAATCATATTCATTAACCAATTAAGAGAAAAAGTTGGTGTAGTATATGGAAATCCAGAAACGACATCTGGTGGAAGAGCTCTTAAATTCTATTCATCAATTAGATTAGAAGTGAGAAAAGGTGAGGCAATAAAAGAAGGCGTTGATATTATTGGTAACGCAGTAAATATCAAAGTGGCTAAGAACAAAGTTGCTCCACCATTTAGAACTTGCAAGATTGATTTAATATTTGGCGAGGGAGTTTCTCGCTATGGCGAAGCTCTTGATTTAGGTGCACAACTTGGCGTGATAAAAAAGGCTGGCTCATGGTACGAAATTAATGGCGACAAAATGGGGCAAGGACGCGAAGCCGCAAAAGTATACTTAAAAGATAATCCAAATATCTATCTAGAAGTAGTTAAAGCAATTAGAGAACAGTTGATGGGTTCAAAATAAAAATATTACCGTAGAATAATAGTTTTCTACGGTTTTTTTATGTAAAAAAATCCAGATATGAAATCTTATAAAAAAAGACTTTTATACATTCTATATCTTTGATATAATAGACTCGTATATGTGAGATACTGAGTTACCTGTATACATAAAAAAGTGATTATAAGTGCTTGTCACTTATTGCAATATTACATATTTTTAATCGTAATTACTACGAACAATGGGTAATTTTTAATTTAATTTTGCTTTATACAAAATAATTATATAATGAAAGGAAAATAACTAATGACGCTAGAACTAGCAATCGTTCTGATTATAGTTGCGTTACTTTTAGGAGTCGGATTAGGCTTGGTTGCTTATCATTTAATTCCTATATTTAATGCAAAAAAAGCTATCAAAAAGAGCGAAAAGATTGTAAAAGATGCTGAAACAAAAGGAGAGCACATCGTTAAAAATGCTCAAATAGACGCAAAGCAAATGGCATACGAAATGCGTTTAGAAGCTGAAAAAGAGATTAAAGAGAAGAAAGCTGAATATGCTCAACAAGAAAATAAATTATTTCAAAGAGAGCAATCAATTGATCGTCGTGATATTACACTTCAAGGCAAGGAAACTAACTTAGAAGAGAAAAAAGAAGAACTTGCTCGTCGAATTAAAGAAGTTGAAAATAAAGATGAATTATTGCAAGCAAAACTCGATTCAATTCTTGTTGAACTTGAAAAGGCAGCGAATATGTCGGTAAATGATGCACGTGAGGAAATCTTTAAACGGGTTGAAAGTAAACTTAGTAAAGAAATCGCTGCATTTATTAAAAACAAAGAAGATGAAGCAAGCGCTAATGTAAATGCAAAAGCTCGTGAAATTCTTGGCTTAGCAATTAATAAATTTGCGCAAGATGTTACTACTGAAAGAACAGTTGCGGTTGTTTCATTGCCAAGTGATGAAATGAAAGGTCGCATTATAGGTCGTGAGGGTCGTAATATTCGCACGCTCGAGCAAATGCTTGGTGTTGACTTGATTATCGATGACACTCCAGAAGTTATAACTGTTTCCTGCTTTGATCCAATCAGAAGAGAAATAGCTAGAAAATCACTGGAATCTTTGATTAAAGATGGTCGAATTCAACCGGGCAAGATTGAAGAAATTGTTGAAAAATCCAAAGCAGAAGTTGAAGAAGTTATTCGTCAAGCAGGTCAAGAAGCGGCGCTTAAACTTGGATTACCACGCATAAATAAAGAATTATTAGATTATGTTGGTCGTTTAAAATATCGTACAAGTTATGGTCAAAATGCATTTGACCACTGTATGGAAGTTGCTTATCTTTCCGGAATTATGGCGGCAGAATTAGGGCTTGATCAAAACTTAGCAAAACGCGCTGGTCTCTTACACGATATCGGCAAATCAGCTGACTTTGAATTAGATGGAAGTCACGTTGAAATAGGAGCAAGATTAGCTCGTAAATATGGTGAGCCAGAAGTTGTTGTTAACGCTATCGAATCTCATCATGGCGACATTGAAGCTAAATTCGTAATTTCTCACCTTGTCGCAGCAGCAGACACCTTGTCAGCAGCAAGACCAGGCGCAAGATCTGAAACATTAGAGAACTATGTAAAAAGAATCGAGCAACTTGAAAAGATTTGTAAATCTTATGATGGTGTTAATCAATCATTCGCAATGCAATCTGGTCGTGAAGTTCGTGTTATGGTAATACCAGATAAAATTGATGATTTAGGAGCTTATAAACTAGCGCGCGAAATTCGTGAGCGTATTGAAACTGAAATGACTTATCCAGGGCAAATTAAGGTGTCAGTCATTCGTGAATATCGTGCAATAGAAACTGCAAAATAATTGGAGCCCACTGGGTTCCTTTTTTGAAAGGATGTGTCGAGATGAGAGTATTGTTTATTGGCGATATTGTTGGCAAAAACGGCCGCAAATGTGTTACAGAACTACTTAAAAAAGTTAAGAAGAAATACAATATAGATTTTGTAATTGCAAATGGAGAGAATGCTACACACGGAAAAGGATTAATTGAAAATCATTATAATCACTTAATAAATGCTGGTATCGATTGTATTACATTAGGTAATCATTACGATTCGAAAAATGAAATAAGGAATTATATCAATACAGCGGATTCTTTGATAAGACCTGCTAATTTAAAAAATGAATATCCTGGAGTTGGAACTGCAATTTTTCATCTAGAAGATTATTCTATACGTGTTACCAATCTTCTAGGGGTTGCGTTCATGACATGTGAAGTTAATAACCCATATGAGGTGTTAAAGGCAATTATTGAAAACGAAGAAAAAGCAGATATTCACATCGTGGATTTCCACGCTGAGGCAACTGGTGAAAAACAAAGTTTAGGATATTTCTTTGACGGAAAAGTGAGTGCATTTATTGGAACTCATACGCATGTTCAAACGCGTGATGCTAGAATTTTGCCAAATGGAACTGCATTTATGTGTGATGTTGGAATGGTCGGACCATCTAATGGTGTGCTTGGATCAAGGCTAGAGCAAGTCTTTGCAAAAACTTGGTTAGGCGGCACCGCAATATTTGAAATCGCAGATGATGATGTGCCAATGTTCAATGCAGTTGTTATTGACATTGACGAAAATAGTGGACTTGCAAACGAAATTATTCCGATAAGTATTCTTGATAATCATATCTAAACTTATTTCCTCATAAATTATAAAAAAGAGGAAAAGAAAATGATAGAACAAATTAAAGTTGCAAAGAATTCGAATGTCACCGCGGTAGCAGGAAGCATCGCTCAAGCAATGCGAGATCAAGATGAATTAGTTGTACAAACTATTGGTGCTGGTGCACTTAATCAAGCGATTAAAGCAATGGCTTTAGCGCGCGGATATTTAGCGCCAAGTGGCATAGAGATAGTTATGTATCCTAGTTTTAAAGATATCATGATCGAAAATGAAGTTAAAACCGCGATTAGAATATGCATCATAAAACTTAAAAATAAATAGGAGCATTCAATATGGCCAGCAGTAAAATCGTTCATACCCCGGAAATGAGATTAGCGAGTAAACGTGATAAAAATCGCGTTGCAATAATTCGTGAAGAAATCAAAGTTCCAGAAAAATTGAAATTAATAGCTAAAAACCGCAAATACCTAATTAGAACTTATGGTTGTCAAGCCAATGTTCGCGATGAGGAAACTATGAGCGGCCTTTTAGAGTTGGCTGGTTTTAGTAAAACAGATGATGTAAAAGAAGCCGATATTGTCATATTAAACACATGTGCAGTTAGAGAAAACGCTGAAGATAAAGTATTTGGCGAAATTGGGAATCTAAAACATTTAAAAGAAAAAAATAAATCAATGATTGTAGCAGTGTCGGGCTGCATGATCCAACAAACGCATATTGTTGAAGCAATCGATAAAACTTATCGACATGTAGATTTAATGTTTGGAACCCATAACATCCACATGCTACTTGATTTACTTGATGAAGTGTATTCAAACAAAATTAGAATAATTGATGTTGAATCTAAAATGGGAGAAGTCATTGAAAATCTGCCAGTATCACGTCTAGATGCTATCAAAGCTTATGTAAACATCATGTATGGATGCGATAAATTTTGTACTTATTGTATTGTTCCTTACACAAGAGGAAAAGAAAGAAGTAGAGAATTTAATGATATAATTGCGGAATGTGAAACACTAGTAAAAGCTGGATATCAGGAAATTAATTTATTAGGTCAAAATGTTAATGCATATGGTAAAGACTTAGGGAGTGAAGAAGATTTTGCCTGTCTTTTAGAAAAAGTTGCAAGTCTTGGGATTCCTAGATTAAGATTTACGACTTCACACCCATGGGATTTTACAGATAAAATGATTGAAGTTATCGCAAGATATGAAAACATCATGCCCGCTATTCACTTACCAGTTCAATCAGGAAATGATGAGATATTAAGAAAAATGGGGCGTCGATATACGAGTGATGATTATAAAACATTGGTCGATAAGCTAAAAAAACATATTCCCCACGTCGCGTTAAGCACTGATATAATTGTTGGGTTTCCAAATGAAACGTATGAGCAATTCCTTGATACTCTTAAAATGGTAGAATACGTGCAATACGATTTTGCTTTTACATTTATTTATTCACCTAGAGTTGGTACTCCTGCCGCAAAGATGGTTGATGATGTAAGTGATGAAGAAAAACATAAAAGATTTGATGAATTACTTTTAGTAGTGGATAAGTATATTGGAGAAAAAAGTGATGCGACAGTTGGCAAAGTTTTTAAAGTTCTCGTGGATGGAGCCTCAAAAAAGAATAAAAATGTTCTCTCAGGATACACTGAAAGTAACAAAATTGTTCATTTTACCGGGGGAGAAGAATTAATCGGAAAAATTGTTCAAGTTAGAATCTTATCTTCACATTTGTATAGTTTAAAAGGAGAGCTCATATGAGAGATATTGAGTTGCGATTAGAAGATTTAAAGACCGCGATGATGAATGATGAAGTTTTTAAAGAATATCTCCGTCTTAAAAAACTGATGGATAATAATCAAGAATTAATCGCTTTAGCGGCAAAAATTCGTGAACATCAAAAAAATATGACGCAAAATATGGATAATGATGAAATATATTTTAAAGAAAAAGAAATATACGAGGATTTGTTAAAAAATTATGAATCTCATCCTTTGGTTTCAAACTACGAAACAGTAAAAAAAGAAGCATTTGAAATTTTAAATAACGTTAAAGATATCATAGAATAACACACGAAAGTGTGTTTTTTTGTTGGGGATTTCATATAGTATTAAGAGGTGAGTTTATGAAAAGAGAAATAATTGCTAAAACTCTCATGGGCAAAGGTAAACTTGATATATCCGAAATTAGAAAACTGCAACTTAAAGAAGAGGCTTCTAAAACTCTTGGTTGCTGGATAATAAATCATGCATTTGAGGCGAGAGTGGAAGATAAAAATGTAATTATTGAGGGTCAATATGATGTTCAATTATGGTACGCGACAGATAATGACCAAAAGACAAGCGTCTATTATGAAACTGTTCCTTTTTCCGCGAATTTTAATGTCGTTTGGAAAAAGTTAGTAACCATTAATGATGAAAAATATTTAAAAGTACATGTCATTAAATATCCAACTGCATCTGAGATGAATTTGGTTGATCAACATACTGCAGAAATTCGCATTGAAAGCGAATACTTCCTTGATGTATTCCAAGAAGCAATCTTGCGCATTGAAACGCTTGAAGCTGAGCATGAAGATGATATCGATGAAGAGATTGTTATGAACGTAAATCCTAATTATTTAACTGATAAAAAATAGATTTGTGTTATAGAGAACTAACGAGATTCTTTTGTGGGACTCTTATTAAATTACAGTCAGTAAACTCGAAAATTTCATCACATATATCATAATCAGTTTTGTCGTGAGAAATTATAATAATTAATTTCTCTTTTGCTATACTTTTAAGTTCGTTTTTTACATTGTTTTTAGTATATATATCTAGATTTGATAGAGCTTCGTCAAGAATTATGACTTCAGTATCTTTAAGAAGAATTCTTGCAATTTGAATTTTTTGAATTTGACCAGATGAAAGATTAAAGGCATCAGATACTATAGTGTTAAATCCGTTAGGAAGGGAAAGTATATCTTCATATATACCAACTTTTTTACAAGACTGAACTATTTTTTCATAATTAATTTGTTCCTTGCCATTAAAAAGAGTTAAGTTGTCCAAGATACTTAAATGATAAAGAATTTTGGATGCTCCGGCGTATGAAATGTGTTGCTTTAAAGAACAATATTTCAAATCTAAATAGTTACTGCCATTAATATCAATTATCCCTGAACTTGGCAATAAGTTTTGGACTAATAGATTTGCTAGGCTAGTCTTGCCAGAACCATTATCGCCACGTATACCGATGATATTACCTTTATTTAATTCTACGTTAATGTTTTTAATAACAGGTTTTTCTTCAAAACTTAATGATACATTATTAAACGCAATTGAGTTTATTTTTTCATCTAGATTAGTTTTATTGCTTTGGGATTTTTGTGCTTCTTGGTAAAGGTTGTCTAATTGAATTAGTCTTTCTATAGAAACTAGTGAAGGCTGAATACTTGTTTTTAAATTTACTAGCGAATCTAAAGAAGTTGACAAGTTCTTCGAATAAGTATTGAACGCGATAAAATTGCCAAAAGATAGTAACTCTAACAAAACAAATACAATTCCAACGACTGTTAAAGATAAGTAACCAATTAAATTTAGAAGGCTGATTCCTGAAAAAAAATTAATCTGAGTAATAGATTGAGTAATAGTAAGTTTTTTGCCGACATTTGCAATATCATCTAACTCTTTTTTTATCTTTTCATTTCCGTCTTGAGCTTTAACATCATTCATATTTCCAACCATATTTTTTACAGAGCTAATGTAAGTATCGTTTTGCTCTAATACTGCGACGGTTTTTTCCTTGATTTTCTTTTGAAAAACATTATTTAGTAAGTATACAAACGGATAAACAGAAAGTAAAATCAGTGACAATTGCCAATTAATAAAGAAGATAACAATGCCGATACCCACGACATTAATAAGCGTAAAAATTGAAGATACGAAAACAGAAAAAATTGAATAGACTGTATTCGTATCAGAAAAAAGTAACGAAAACATCTTTCCATGATTATAATCTAACTCATAGTTAGGAATAGTAAATAGTTGTTCATTAACGACTTTTTTCATATTAAAATTTATATTTTTTGTAATTATTAATTCCATTCTTTTATGTACATAACTTACAATCCAAGATAAGAGGTAGCAAATTGCTAAAACTATCAAATTAATAACTAAGTTTTTATGATCTTTATCTAATAAATATGTCACTATTCTGGCATAAAGCAAAGGGGATAATATAGCAAAAGAAGACGTTAAAATGTTAAAAAAAATGGTTATTATTATTCTTTTTTGTTCACATCGGCAATATTTCAATATTTTAATAATACTAGTCATTGGTATTTCCCCCAAAATATTATGGCAAAACTGCATTCAAAAGTCAAATATCCCTTTTACTGACATATTATGACATTATATATATTGTGAAGAAAAAACCGCTATGATATACTAAAAATATAAAGGGGGGCCAATATATGAAAAGTTTAACCAATTTAATTTGGAGTAATGAAGATGGTACAAAAACGATTAATATTACCAAACCTGCAGGACTTTTACCACCACCATTAAAGGATGTTTGTCTTGTGCTTTTTTGTACACCAGTTGGCGGCGGAGGAAATACAGGCACTGCTGGTTCTGCACTTGCTTGTGAAAAAGATGCGCCAGCTCGTACGTTAGCTTGTATTAAATAAAAAAGAAAAGTATAACAGTCTTAATGGTAAAGCAAGTGCTTGTCAAACAGATGCGTTAGTTCGTACGTTAATTTGCATATAGAAAGAAAAGGGGGAGTCAAACATGAAAAGTTTAACCGATTTAATTTGGACTAAAGAAGATGAAACAAATACGGCAATTATTATCAAGCCTGCTGGACTTATTCCGCCATTAAAGGGCCTTTGTATTGCGGTTTTTTGTCTAAATACGGCAAGTACAGAATATGCTTGTAAAAAAGATGCGCCAATGCGTACGTTAGCTTGCATATAATGAAAATCAAGTGCAATATTTAAGAAGTTTTGCAGAATGGATTTGGATTATATAAAAATTCGATGTTGTTAGTACTTCGATTTTTGATAATTTTAATGACTCAATGGAAAATCTTTGCATTGGTCTTTTTTTGGTTTTTTACTGGTGGTAGTGGCAGTTTAGACACAGCAAATGGATTTCTATTTTGTTGTGAAGACATGCTTTTTATGCAAAAGCCTACTATGATAAAGAAAGGGGGGCAATATATGAAAAGTTTAACTGATTTAATCTGGACTGATGAAGATGTATCCAAAGCGACTAAAGTTGCTAATCCGTCGATAATTTTTAACAAGCCGATGAAAGATCTTTGCATTGCGCTTTTTTGCACTTATACAGGTGGTGGCGGTAGTACTGATACTGCAAGTACACCATTCACTTGTGGCAAAGATTCGGCGCTTGGTACTTTAGCTTGTAGATAACATAGAAAGGGGAAAAATGTATGAAAAGTTTAACCGATTTAATTTGGACTGAAGAGAAATCAAATGCGACTATAGTAGTCAACCCATCAATAATTAAGAAATCATTGAAGGAAATATGTATTGCAATTTTTTGCACTTTTACAAGTGGTGCCGTCGGCGATTCTGTGGAAGAAATACCAGCTAGTAGCGGAAAACTCTCCTGTCAATTTAAATAACATGACTTTATAAAAAGTCTATATTTTTACCGATAAATTAATACTACCTGCTACTACTAGCTAACAATGATCTTAATTGGTAAAACTAAAGACGATTTAAAAACTTGGAATAATACTCCAAGTTTTTTTGTATTTAATTTTACATATCTTAAACTTAATTTATTTTAATGCGTTTTTTGCGCAAGTAATTAAATAACTGAACTCGTCATCAGTTATAGATTTCCAATCCTTATTGCTTAAAATTTGACGTGCGTTATTATCTTTCAAAATGACATCCTTATTTAATAAAGATAATGTATTTTTTAAATTTTGGATTCTTAAATTATAATATGCCTCCGCAACATTAAGAAAATCACATAATATAAGTAAAGAATCAATAAGTTCCATAGTATTCTTAAAGACGATTAAATCACTTTCAATAGTAAATATTTCTTTAGGGAAAAATTGTAAGCGTTCGGGATTGACTAATTGAATCTTAGTTAAGGAATCATTATACTTTGGTTTAAAATCACTTTTTAAGGCCTGGGCGATAGAAAAGGAAATCTTAGTTTTAATTATATCGATACCTTCATTTGGAAGATCAATATTTTTTACAATACAGACTTCACCTTTAAAATCATTAAGTTCATCCAAAATGCCGTAATCACCACTTATATATATTACCGGAATTCCATAAAACGCTAGGCAATTTTGCACAAGTCCAATCTCACCGATATTTTTTTCACCTAAGAATAAGTTCACAATATCTGCTCTGATGGTATGTGGAAAGTAACCTTTACTAGCATTTTTCGGGTGGAAACCAATCATAAAAGCACAATTAAATTGTGAAGCGCTATTTTTAAGTGACCAGACATGCTGAAGATAATTTATCTTATTTTTGCTAGCGTAATCAATTAAACTACATCCATCATTATGACAATCCAGTATGGTTATTTCGCAATCACAAGAATCTTTAATAGTTTTGATGACATGATCAATTTCATTTTCCATAGCAATTTTACATTGCTCATAATTTTGCATGTCATAAACTCCAAGACAGCCTTCCATATCGGCGATTAATAGTATTTTTTTCATTACTATCTCACCTTAGTTTTTCTAAATTTATAAATTAAAGGAACCATAAATTCTATCTCATTAATGAAACTATAACAATTTGGGGAATGAACATCCATATTTTCAGGTAAGCCATTTGGACATCCGCCCCCGCATAATAAAGAGTTTGCGCAAGTTTGACATTTTTTGATAGTAGTGATATCGCGAGTATAAAAGCTTTTATCTTTTAATTCATATTTAGGATAATACGTGCCAATAGATTTATTTCTATCGCCGACAGCTAAAATGCAATTATATATGTCGCCGTTTGCGTCATATAAACGTGACTGAGAATCATTATCGCATGCTTTCAAGATTGGATATAGTCTAGTGCCGTTATATAAAAAGTTGGAGATTGGCATCATTCTTTGCAAGATATCGTTAGGAAGAGTATCCGCGATTTGATCGTTGACAAAAATTTTATCATATAGATTATGAGATTCTTTTGGCGAGCATTGAAATAATGGCTGTAACTCAAATTTTACCTTTTTGCCCCAAGGAGTTGCCTCAATTAGTGATTTTTGTAAGTAGCAATCCTCTGCATTGTCCTCGCTTATATTCATTCTGATATTGATGGGCAGATTATTGGCTACGCATTTTTCAACATTTTGCAATATTTTATGAAAGGTAGGCTTTTTGCTATGTAAATGACGGGTTTGATTATGTTTTTCTTCGGTTCCATCTAATGTTACTTGGACATATGAAACATCAATTTTCTTCAGAATATCAATGTATTCGTCTAGATGATAGCCGTTGGTAATTACGCAATATTTTGCGGAAGGAGCCTTAGCAATAATATATTCTATAATCTCTTTATTAGAAGGCAAAAAGGGTTCGCCTCCAAAAAAACCAATGTTTTTTATTTGCTTATTATCTTCGAAAATCTTATCTACCATTTCTTTTGTGATAACATGATTTGATTTGCGATCGTTTTCATAGCAATATGGACAAGCAAAATTGCAGCCATACGTAATAACAAACCAGGCAACATTAAAGTCAACATTGTTTGCTTTATGTTTTTTTAATTGTAAAATAAGGTCATTTTTCTTTTGAATTTCGTCAGTTTCAGTCATGACATACCCTCGTTCAATAAGTTTTTGTAGAAGACCTTCTTCTAGACAAGAATTTGCGATGATGTTTTCATTGCTAATCCATTTGTCGATAATACTTTTTTCTTCGCTGTTTAATAAGTCTATACAACCGTTAAGTCCATTAACAAAAAGAAAATCGCCATCGTCATCCTTTAAGTCAATCTTAATTAGATTTTTTATTATTCGCATTTTAATTTCCCTCCATTAAATGAATTCTTCCAAATGATTCCAAAAGTATTCCATACCAAGCATTCCGCATACTGGTGAGTTGATATCTTGATCGATAGTCATTAAATACAATGGACAACCACCGCCGCAGACATATTTCAGATCACACTTCATACATTTTGGGATTTTAAAAATGGTGCGTTCTCCAAGTTCCAGTATCTTCTTGGTGTCTACCTGCATTGTGTTTTTATATCTCCCAATGATGCCATTTTCATGTCCTAGACAGATACACCAATGTATCTCACCATTTGGTTCGAAAACAAGCGGAATTGACGCAGTTAAATCACACTTAGCAATGCGTGGATCAATAGTTTTGTTGATTGGTCGATGAATAATTTTTGAAAGAGTGGCGGCTTCTGGAAATAATTCTATTTTTGTGCTTATTGATTGCAAAGAAATATTGTGCTTTTTAATCGCGGTTTTTACATATTCTAAGTCATAGAAAGTTGTATCTAAATTATTTTCGGAGTAATAGTTTTTGGCTAGGGTAAATCTGAATTTTATATTTTTTCGATTAGTTATGCCTTCTGAATGTAGTGAATGCAAAAATTCATCTAGTTTTTTTTCTAAATCTTTTGTCCACATGACAATTATGTTAATTTCTTTGTTTAAAGAATCGACATATTTTATTCCTTCAATAATTTTTTGGAAGACTTGAGGCGAACGATTTACGATAGAAATAACGTCATCATGTCCATCTAAAGATATTTGATATTCATCAAACTTATTTAAATCAATTCTATCGCGGTACTCATATAAGTTAACTCCATTAGTAAACATAATCATTTTTTTACTAGATATGTTATTACAAATATAATTTATGGTTTCGATATTTGAGGGTAAGAGTGATTCGCCACCACTTATGATAATTTCTTCAATTTCAGAAGAATCCAAGTCAGGCAATTTTAAAAAATCACAAATTAATTTAATGTCATTTACAGTCATAAAGCCATTATATTTTGGCTTATCTTTGTAGGCATTTTGATAGCAATACTCGCACTTAAAATTACATTTATGGGTGAGATTAAATGTTAAAGAACGTGCTGGCAATTTATCTAATTGCAAGTGTGATGTACCTTCTAAGATTGCGGTTGCCTCGTCAATTATAGGTTGAGGAAGAAATTGCTTTGTTTGATAATATTCATCTAAAATGAGTTTTTCTTCTGCGGTTAGAGCGTGGTTTTGTGTAAGTTTGTTATCTAATCCATATAAAATGTCTAATGATTCTTTGTTAATGACCTGTCGTCTAAAACTTATCAAGTTGATTAAAATATAATTTTGATTATCAATCTTATAAACTAAATTATTAAATATAAATCTTTTCATAATTCCCCCAAAATTTATATTAATTATAGGACATTTGATGTGGCAAGTCAACGCATGGCATTGACAAGAAGTGAAAATATTACAAAGAAACTAAATTAATTCTATGAAATTAACTTAAAAAATTGCTAGAATTTTTAGTTTTTATTTTGTCGTTTTTATTAAAAATAATAGTTAATATACGTGCATACGTTAAAAAATAATACATTATTTTTTAAGTTATGGTAAAATATATTTATTGTATTTAGGGGTGAGCAGTATGAAACCAAAATATACGCCAATGATGATGCAATATCTTGCAATAAAAGAGAAACATCCAGAAACACTGATCTTATTCAGATTGGGTGATTTTTACGAGCTGTTTTTTGAAGATGCTAAGACCGCGAGTCGTGAGCTTCAATTAGCGTTGACTGGCCGAAATGCCGGGGCAGATGAAAAGGTTCCAATGTGTGGTGTGCCACATCACGCGATTAAGAATTATATATCCAAATTAATTGCGAAAGGATATCGTGTTGGAATAGTTGAGCAACTTGAAGATCCAAGTGAGGCTAAAGGTATAGTTGAGCGAGATGTCGTGCAAATTATTACTCCTGGAGCGTTAATGGATTTAAGTGACGATAATAATAACTACATTGTTTCAGTTGATGAAACGGAGCATTGCTATGTAATTAGTTATGCTGACTTATCGACTGGAGAAATATCGGTTGTGAATATTGAAAATGACATTACTAGTCTTATAAGTGAACTAGATAATTTGCTCACAAAAGAAATAGTTGTCAAAAAAAGCTTTTCTGAAACGACATTAAATGAAATTACAAATAAACGTAAAATCCTTGTTTCTTATGAAAATGATGATGAAATTGAGTTGGAATTTGAAGGATTATTAGAAGAGATTAAAGACTTATATCAAATGCGCGCGATTATGCGTTTAATAAATTATTTTAAAAAGACACAAAAAAGACAACTAGATTATTTACAAGTAGCGCATGTCGTTAAAACAAATAAGATTTTGCAAATTGACGCATTCTCGCGTCTAAATCTTGAACTTACACGCACAATCAGAAGCGAAGAAAAATATGGCTCATTGTATTGGTTGTTAGATAATACAAAAACTGCGATGGGATCTCGTATGCTTAAACACTGGATTTGCAAGCCATCAAGTGATTTAGAAGAAATTTTAAGACGTCAAGATATGGTTGATGCTTTAATAAGTAACTTTATGAAACGAATGGAAGTTGCTAATAGTCTTGCCGAAATATATGATCTTGAACGGTTGATTGCGCGTATCAACTACGGCAATACGAATGGCCGAGATTTATTGCAACTTAAGAACTCTTTAAAAGTATTACCAGTCTTAAAAACGCAATTATATAGCATTAACAGTCCTGTGATTAGCGATTTGGCTAATCATATAGATGTTCTTACAGATATTTGTGAATTAATAGAAAAATCAATAAGTGACGAAGCACCAATTAGTATTAAAGAGGGCGGAATTTTTGTCCGTGGATATAATAAAGAACTTGATGAACTAATCGATTTGTCGCATGGGGGTAAAAACTGGGTCGCGGATTTAGAAACTAAAGAAAGACTCCGCACCGGCATTAAAACTCTTAAAGTAGGCTATAATCGCATCTTTGGTTATTACATTGAAATAACTAATTCATATAAGAATCAAATTCTTGAAGAGTTTGGTTATGAGCGCAAGCAAACTACAGTGAATGGCGAGCGATATATAACAGAAGAACTTAAAGAAAAAGAAGCGTTAATTTTGAACGCTGATGAAAAAAGAATGCGTTTAGAGTATGAACTGTTTTTGTCAATTCGGAAAATAATTCAAGAAAAAACTCGTGTTATTCAAAGACTAGCAAACACAATTGCTAATATCGATGTAATCGTGTCACTGTCATCGGTGAGTAGCGAGTATAAATTCGTACGTCCGACATTTAATCAACAACGAGAGATAGATATTATCGAAGGTCGTCACCCTGTCATTGAAAAAGTTATGAAAACAAGCAAATACGTTAGTAATGACATTTTGTTTGATAATAAGACTGACTTATTGTTAATCACTGGTCCAAATATGGGCGGTAAATCTACTTACATGCGCGAGATGGCTTTAATCGCCATTATGGCGCAGATCGGCTGTTTTGTGCCTGCAAAGAGTGCGAAGTTAATGGTATTTGATCAAATATTTACGCGGATAGGTGCAAGTGATGATTTAGTATCTGGACAATCAACGTTTATGGTTGAAATGAATGAAGCTAATCACGCGATACGGAAGGCTACCGATAAATCACTACTAATTTTTGATGAGATTGGTCGCGGTACTGCGACATTTGATGGAATGGCTTTAGCGCAAGCGATAATTGAATATATAACTTCAAGAATTCACGCTAAAACGATGTTTTCTACGCATTATCATGAATTGACAAGACTTGAAAATCAAATTACTGCTCTTAAAAACGTTCAAGTTTGTGTCGCAGAAGATGCCGGTAAGATAACCTTTCTTTACAAAGTAAAGGACGGAGCAATGAATAAATCATATGGTATTAATGTTGCAAGACTTGCTCACTTACCAGATGTTTTATTAAATCGTGCGACTGAGATTTTAGAAACTCTTGAGAAAAACGAAGTGCCACAATCGCAAAACGTTTTGCAAGAGCAACCAAAACATGAAGAGGAATGGATTCAAGAAATTAAATCGCTTGATCCTTTGAGTTTATCGCCACTTGATGCACTTAATTACTTATTTGCTCTCAAGAAGAAAATGAAGAAGTAGGTGAAAGTATGGGAAATATTAAAGTACTAGACAACCGCCTTGCTAATATGATTGCGGCGGGAGAAGTTGTTGAACGTCCTAGTAGCATTATTAAAGAATTAGTGGAAAACAGTGTCGACGCACAAAGCAGTAATATTATTGTTAGTGTTTATGATGCTGGAAGAACAAGAATTATTGTCGAAGATGATGGAAAAGGAATGGATGAAGATGACGCCTTGCTTGCGTTTAAACGCCACGCTACAAGTAAGATTAATTCAGAATTAGATTTATTCCGGATTAAAACACTTGGTTTTCGTGGTGAAGCTTTGCCTTCAATTGCCTCAGTAAGTAAATTAACGCTTACTACGTCAACAGGAAATGAAAAAGGAACAAAACTATCGGTATTTCAAGAGGATATTTCTAAAACCAACGCTTCCTCACGAAAAGGAACAATTGTTCAAGTAGAAGAGTTATTTTATAATACTCCTGCCCGTCTAAAATATCTTAAAAGCGACTATACGGAAAACGCTAACAATATTGAAATAATGTGTCGAATCGCGTTGGCACACCCAAATATTAGTTTCTGTTTCTATATTGATGATAAACTTCAATTTAAAACAACCGGACGAGGAGATTTACTTGAAGTTATCGCCAGTATTTATGGATTTGATATAGCGAACAAAATG
This sequence comes from Bacilli bacterium, assembly GCA_031556235.1. Taxonomy (GTDB): domain Bacteria; phylum Bacillota_I; class Bacilli_A; order RFN20; family CAG-826; genus JAVBTH01. The sequence continues at coordinate 267,886 of JAVBTH010000001.1, read as the reverse complement.
GTTCCTATTTCTATTGAAACACACGATTTTAAAGTGACTGGATACCTAGGAAAACCTGAATTAAGCAAATCATCGCGTTATTACATGATAACTTTATTAAATGGGCGCAGCGTTAATATGCCAAAGGTTCAGAATGCGATAACTGAAGCCTATCGAGACTTCATAATTCCAGGGAAATTTCCATTTGCGATTTTAAATTTAGAAGTAGATTTTTCCTTGGTAGATGTAAATGTACATCCCAGTAAAAAAGAGGTTAGATTTTCTAAAGAAGACGTGTTGAGGTTGGAGTTAATTGATAAAATACCAATGGCGCTTAAACCGAAAGTAATTTATGAAGAAGTGCAATTCAAAGTAAAAGAAAAACCAAACGATGAAAAAACTGAGCAAATTGATTTGTTTGCAAACAAAACGAACGAAGAAAGCGATTCTATCGAACAACGATTTCATGAGCAATTTGCTAGTAAAAAAGAAATCTTTCATCAAATCAAAGAAGACAGTATTGATGATTTTAAAGTTGAAATAGAAAGTAAAAATTCTTGTCCGATAGTCGCGCTTGCCCAAATTAATCGTACTTATATTATTGGTCACGGAACTAGTAGTGACGATGGATTTTATTTAATTGATCAGCACGCAGCGATGGAACGTATAAATTACGAGAAGTTTAGCAAACTTTATTCTTCACAAATTCAAGTTATGTCGCCACTTGTTCCAATTGTCATAAACTTAAACCCTACAGAAGCTCGGTTATTAGATGATGGAAAATTTGAAATGTTAAAAGAGTTAGGTATTGAATTCGAATCATTTGGTCACAATGCTTACAAAGTAACGACAGTTCCGCAATGGATAAATCAAGGCGATGAAAAAAGTTTCGTTGAAGAACTTCTGCATCAAGCCATGCATGAAGATAGAATAGATATTAATAAACTTAGAAGTTACGCGATTGCCACAATCGCATGTAAGGCATCTTTAAAAGCTAATATGACCTTATCAGAAGGGGAGATGAACACTTTGCTACAAAGATTATTTATGTGTGACAATCCACACAACTGTCCACATGGACGACCAATTATTATTCATTTTACAAAATACGAATTAGAAAAAATGTTCAAGAGGACAGGGCTATGATTATTGTTATCGGAGGCCCAACTGGAAGTGGAAAGTCAAAATTAGCAATGCGAGTTGCTAGGAATCTTAAAGGTGCAATTGTTAATGGGGATGCTTTTCAAGTATACCGTGATTTTAATATTGGCACGGCAAAACCATCACTTGCAGATCGGGCAAGAGTTAAACATTATTTGTTCGATTTTGTAGATCCAAATAAGGACTACAATGTAAAGTTATATCAAGAAGATTTCCGCAAGGTTATCGCGGAATTACAAGCACAAAATATCGATATAGTTGTAGTGGGCGGAACTGGTTTATATCAAAAAGCTGCTTTTTATGACTATAAATTTATCGACGAAACAGAAGAAGTTGATTTATCAGATTTGCTGAATTTAAATGATGATGAACTTCATGAGTTTCTTAAAAGTGTTGATCCCGCTGAAGCGTTTAAGATACATAAGAGTAATCGCAAAAGAGTATTAAGGGCAATCGCAATCTATCGAATGCACGGCAAAAGCAAGACAGAAATGAATGCGGAGCAAGAGCATAAGTTAGTATACGATGCTAAGTTTGTAGCTCTTAATGTAGATCGCGGAATATTAATGGAAACATTAGATAAACGTGTTGATGCGATGATTAAACTAGGATTAGTTGAAGAGGTTGAACATTTAAGAGAAAAATATCATAAAGAAGCACACGCTTTCCAAGCAATAGGGTATAAAGAAATAGTTCAGTACTTGGAAGGGAAGATGCCGTTAAAAACCGCTATTTATACAATTAAAAAGGAAACTAGAGGTTACGCTAAAAGACAAGTTACTTTTTACCGAAATCAACTTCCAGTTGAGTGGTATGATACACCCGCCGAAGCATATAACGAAATCATAAAATGTGCTAAAGAAGAAAGAAAAAAGCGCAAAGAAGCACTTAAAGAAGCAAATAAAAAAACGGTCAAACCTAAAAAACCTCGAGCTAAAAAGGTAAAAGAATAATGAATGGTATGTTAGAAAGAACGCTGATGCTTTTAGGTGAAAATCAAACAAAAACTCTAGTTAATTTCTGTGTTTGTGTGGTAGGATTAGGTGGAGTTGGAGGAGCATCGCTTGAATGTCTAATAAGATGCGGAGTTAAAAAAGTAATTATTATTGATTTTGATCAAGTCAGCGAAAGCAATTTAAATCGTCAAATTCTTTATACAAAAAAAGAAACTGGAATTAATAAAGTGGAAGCAGCTAAAATGCGTGCCCAATCAATTAATCCCGACGTCGAAATAATAGTTTTTAATGAATTTTTGTCTAATGAAACATTAATTAAATTATCCGCGTATAAAATAGATTATCTAATTGATGCGATTGACTCTATGAATGCTAAATGTGAATTAATAAAGTATTGCTTAGATAAAGAGATTTCTTTTATTAGTTCATTAGGAATGGCAAATCGGATTGATGCTAGCCAAATTAGTGTTATGCGACTAGATAAAACGTATAATTGCCCATTAGCAAAAAAATTACGGACTGAATTAAGAAAACAAAATATCGATATCAAAAGAGTTACATGTGTATTTTCACGTGAAGAACCTCTTGTTAGTGGCGCAGTGCCATCATCAATGATGATGGTGCCTGTAACGGCTGGTTTGATTGCCGTAAGCCACATGATAAATTTAATGATGAAAAAGGAGAACAACGAATGAGTTTATTAAACATCAAAGAAATTGCAAAAAAAGCTGGGATAGAGGAGAAATATTTAGAGCAATATGGCCATTATAAGGCAAAGATTAACATGGATATCATGAAAGATCTTAGCAAAACTCCAGATGGCAAATTAGTTTTAGTCACTGCTATTACTCCCACAAAGGCTGGCGAAGGTAAAACAACTACCTCGATAGCTTTAGCGGAAGGCTTAGCAAAAATAAAAAAGAACGCAATGTTAGTTTTAAGAGAGCCATCATTAGGACCAGTGTTTGGTATTAAGGGTGGCGCAACTGGTGGAGGGTTATCTCGCATTGAACCGAGTGAAGATATTAACTTACACTTTAATGGAGATATGCATGCATTAACCGCCTCAATTAATCTAATTTCGGCGATATTGGACAACGAAATTTTCCAAGGCAATGCCTTAAATATTGACCCAGGCCGTGTCGTCTGGAAACGCGCTATTGACATGAACGATCGCGTTCTTCGCGAAATAATTGTTGGCTTAGGCGATAAAAATGGTGTTGAGCGTAAAGATGGGTTTGTTATTACTGTTGCGTCAGAATTAATGGCTATCTTATGCTTGGCGGAAAATGAAGAAGATTTTATGAAGCGTGTTAATAACATTACTGTTGCTTACACATTTGAAGATAAGGCAATTACAGTTAAGGATTTACAAATTTCGCATGCAATTATGAAGTTAATGAAAGAAGCTTTGAAACCAAATTTAGTGCAAACGCTTGAGCACAATCCCGCTATTGTTCATGGTGGTCCATTTGCAAACATTGCACATGGTTGTAACTCGATAATCGCGACAAAACTTGGTTTAAAACTAGGTGATATTGTTGTTACTGAAGCAGGGTTTGGAGCTGATTTAGGCGCTGAAAAGTTTTTAGATATTAAATGTCGAATGGGTGGTCTAAAGCCAGATATGGTCGTTATGGTTGCGACGATTCGCGCATTAAAAATGCATGGAGGAGTATCTACTGATAACTTAACATCTGAAAACGTTGATGCTATGGTTCTTGGATGCTCTAATCTTAAACGCCATTTAGAAAACATGAAAAAATATGGATTGCCTATTGTTGTGGCAATTAATCATTTTGCGGATGATCATCAAAGTGAAGTGGATGCCTTAACAAAGTGGTGTAAAGAAAATGGTTACATAGTGAGTTTCCTTGATGGCTTCTTAAAAGGTGGCGAAGGATCCATTGATCTAGCTAATAAAGTTATGGAAGTTTTAGAAACGAAGAAAAGCAATTATGCCCCACTTTATGAAGTAAAAGACACGCTGAAAAATAAAATGGAAAAGATCTGTAAAGAGATTTATCGCGCTGAAAAGGTTGCTTTTGAACCTTTGGCTTTAGAAAAAATCGAAAAATTTGAAAAGATGGGATTTAAAGATGTTCCAGTTTGTATGGCTAAAACTCCTCTCTCGTTTACTGATAATCCAGAACTTGTAGGAGCCCCAACTAATTTTACAATCACGATTAGAGATGTTTCTCTTTCCTCGGGTGCAGGTTTCGTTGTTGCATTAACTGGCACGATTCTAACATTACCAGGACTGCCATTAGTACCTGCGGCAATTAAGATGGAAAAATTACCATACTAATTATGCAAAACCTCATCGAATACAATCTTGGAGATATCGTTGAGATGAAAAAGCCACACCCATGTAATAGTAGAAGCAAAGAATTTGAAATAGTGCGTATAGGGGCAGATATTAAAATTAAATGCATGGGATGCGGTAATGTCATTATGATGCCAAGAGTAGATTTCAATAAACGAATAAAAAGAATTATTAGGACAAAATTGATTTCCTAATTACTTACAAACTCTCTATATAATAATAGGGAGTTTTTAAATGGCACAAATTAGACTTGTTAAAGTTTGTAAAACTTATAAAAGTAATGAAGATTCAGTTTTTAATATGAGCAATATAAATCTTACAATTAAAGGCCCGCAACTTGTTATAATTCTTGGCGTGTCTGGAAGTGGAAAGTCAACACTTTTAAACATTATTTCAGGAATTGAAAAGTCTGATAGTGGCGAAATATTTTATGATGAAATTAATAAATCTGAAATAGGTATGGTATTCCAGGATTATAAATTATTTCAAGAGCATGACGTAATGTTTAATGTGACTTTACCATTGCTAATTAAAGGAATAAGCTTGCAAAAAGCCCATCAAACAGCAAATTACTGGTTGTCGTATTTTTCGATTGAACAGTTAAAAAAGAAAAAGATTAAGCTTTTATCTGGAGGAGAAAAACAGCGTGTTGCAATATGTAGGGCATTAATTAACGATTCTAAAGTTTTACTAGCAGATGAACCTACAGGGGCGTTAGACCATAATAATTCGATAAGTGTTTTTGATATGTTAAAGAAGATATCAAGAACGAAGTTAGTAATCGTTGTAACGCATAATGAGCAATTAGCTTTTAAATATGCAGATAGATTAATTAGAATGCGTGATGGTAAAATAGAAAGCGATAATAACTCTTGCAGTAATACATTATTAATTGAAGATAATAAAATCCTAAATACAAAATCTAAAATCAGTTTTCCTTTCTGGCTTTTTTCGATAGTGGCAAATAGAATGCGCAAAACTGTAAGAAAAATGGGACTATTAATCTCAGTTATTGCATTCTGTATGATATTTATCATGGTTTCACTTACATTTGTTAATGAGGCACAAGAACATATTCTAGAAGGTATGAATAGTTATGGAGACTATGGAGTATTTAATATTACTAAAGTGGAAACGATAAAAGGTGATAATGCACTTTTTGATTTAAAGAGGATGGAGCGTCCACAGCTTTATGAGATAAATGAAATAAAGCAGCGAATTTCATCATTGCGCGTTTTTTATTCACTAGGTGCAATAATTGATGAATATATAAACATTAATGATAATGATGAGGTTATATTGAATGTTCGATTTGCACCTATTTTCGACGCAATTGGAGATAGTGTAGAGCATGTAATAATTAATGACAAACTAAATAAAATGCTAGATAAAAATCCGCAGTTGAGCGCAAATTTTAAAGAAAAAACTAGTCAAACATTCGGCGTTTATGATGTATTTTCATTAACACTTAATCTACAAATTGAAAGTGTTGTCAATGAATTCGGCTTACTAAATACTCCAACGATTTATTATAATTATCGACTGATGCAAGAACTATTAATTAGTAAGATGTGCGTAAATCACACGAAGTTATTTGGAAGACCATATAGTTGGTTTGATGTAATTTGCCATGCTAAAAATACAGAACCATTATCTAATTATGCTTTGACCGTTGTTATAAAAGATGAAGATGTGAATGATTTTGCAATGTTATTTAATTCGAAAACAGTGGATTATTTAGTACCACATTACGAAATATCATCTTTTTCACTCGCGATTAAGGATTCATTGACCACGGTGTTAGCTTTGGTGCAAACCGCAATAATAATATTTATTGGACTCGCTATTTTAGGAACTTGCCTTATTCTCATCATGTCAACTTATATAAATGCTTTTGAAAATAGAAAAGAATCTGCAATTATAAAATCATTGGGAGGTAAAGAAAGCGAAATACTTGGAACTTTTGTATTATATAACTCAACATTGTTTTTTATCGCATATTTAATTGCAAATCTCTCAAACCTTTTTTTAACACGATTTATTAACAACATAATCTATAAATACTTTTCAATTGCGAATTTTTTAAGTATTAATTTTAATTTAAAAATCTTAGTAGCACTTCTTGGTTTTTCATCGATCATTTTGATTAGTTGCATGGCAGTTTATATTAGTAAAAAAAATGGTCTCGCGGCGGAGTTGAAGGCCCTATGATTGAAATTCGTCAACTGAGCAAAAAATACGGCGAAAATGCTGTATTTACAAATATCAATCTCGAATTTCCTAGCAAGGGATTAGTTTTCATATGTGGTCCATCTGGATGTGGTAAATCTACTTTGCTAAGAATTATTGCGGGAATGGATAATAATTATGAAGGAAAAGTTATTGTAGATCGCATAGTATTAAATACGAATAATGAAGAACAGCTAAGGCTATATCGGGCGAATAAAACCGGGATGGTCTTTCAAGATCATAATCTTTTTAAAATTGATACGGCATCAGAAAATGTTAGATTACCACTTGAAATGAAAAATAAATACAATCGCGATTTTATTTCGCGCCAGACTGGTTTTTCAATGAGCAAAATGAATATTAAAAAACATTTTAACAAAATCGCGAGTAATCTTTCTGGCGGAGAAGCACAACGTGTGGCTATTGCAAGAGCGCTTATAACGAATCCACCAATTCTTTTGTGTGATGAACCAACCGCTGCATTAGATAGCAAGAACAGTGAAAATGTCTTTAGTATTTTAAAGGAACAGTCTTTAAATCGACTAGTAATTGTTGTAACTCATAATCGTGAACTTGCAAATCAATTCAGTTCTAATGTTATCGAATTCTCTGAAAATCATATTGGATATGTCAGTGATTTTGAATCTAGCAAAAGCAATATGATGAAGATGGAAACTTATAATGTGAGAATACCTCATTCATATTCTTTAAGGACTTCGTATAGAAGATTAAGAACTCGCAAGTGGCGATTCTTTTTTTGCAATGCTATTTCTTCAATTGGATTTATTGCGCTAGGTTTATCATTAATCTTATCTTCCTCAATAAGTAAATCTTTAAGCGAAAGCATTACTGATTTAGCAGGTGACAATTATGTTATTGGAACAAAAAGAGTAGATGATTTTAATGGCGGCGAGGCTGTGTATTTAAACAAAATTGAATTGACGAGTATTGCGGAGAATTTTAAAGAAAAGGACATCAGAGTTGGTGTAATTTATGAAAACAATTTAGATTCACTTGTTAAGGATGAAAACAAAGCCTACATATCTGCAGAGAATCTTAAAATACTAGTTCCTTCAATCGGGTTTAATGCAATCAATAAATATTCACATCTAAATGTTGATGAGCATGTTTATCCTAAAACATCAAGATTATTAGAAGAGGATGAAGTAGTGTTAGGACTTTCTAAAGCAGATGTATTGGCTATTTGCTATCAGCTGGACCTTTTCCCGCGTATTGTCGAAAGAATCGGCGATTATTTGTTTTCGAACACTATGCAGGTTATTTTAAGTGTGAGAAACAATTCTTGGGACTATAGTGATCAACAAATTCTTTCTGTTGTTGGGGTAAGGGAAGCCGAAGAGACAGGGTTTATTCATTCAATGCCATATTGGAATGAATGGATGATTGAAGAAAGAATGCGGTTTCCCACTGATGAAAATGAATTCGAAAGTTTGCCTTGGCGTCTTTTAAAAAAGTATTATCTTGAGCAAAACGCGGATGATTTTTTAGACTTTGTGATTAACTCACAGTGGTTTGATAACGTCCATGTGATTAGATTGCAGGATTTCCGTAACAGGTACCTCGTGGTTCACAAGGGCAAATCATTTTTCAATCTAAGCGATGTAAAAAGGATTTTGCAATCTAGTCCCGAATTATCTGCATATATCCTTGCAAGTTCATCAGGATATTTAATAATGCCGGATTCAATTGCAACGGGATTTGCAAGTGAATTTCTTATATCATCTAGCGAAAAATCTTTAGATGAGGTTATTGATAGCAACCAAAGAACACAGATAAATAGCATTGCTACATATAAATCTGATGTCATTTTAGGAAATATTGCCAACTTAAGCTCAACAAATCTAAAGTTTTCGAGTGAATTATCGAATCTTACGCTAGGACAAGAACCAAGTGGTTTGCTAGAAATAGTAATCAGTTCGAAGCTGGCGATTTCATTATATGGTAGCGAAAAAGATGCGCTTAATAGAGTTTTATCAACCGCTTATGTCGATAGTTTTAAATCTGAAAACGATTTAATGCTACGAAGTTATAAAAAATCTACTTTGAAAATAGTGGGAATAAAAAAAGCATCAAGCAACATTATATTTCAGAACCCGACATGGACAATTAGGTATTTTAATGAGTATTTAAACGCTAATCCCTTGTCTAATCAAATTAGTAATATTGCTTTTCCAGTTGATAAAGCTATAGATATCAACTTTTTGCTAGAGACACTAAACAAAAAATATAGCGATATTAAATTTACTTGCCCATCACTATTAATGATTAATAGTATTAAAGAGAGCACTAAATACGTTGAGTACGCATTTGCCATATTTTCCCTAATTGCAATGGGGATTGCAGTGATATTAATTAGTCTAGTAATTCATCTTTATATGTTGGAAAACAAACTAGATGCACGAATTATTCTCTCACTTGGAGGAAATAGAAAAGATGTTAAAAAAATGTTTGCATATCAAGTGTTTTTAATGATGATCTTTTCAATGATTATTTCGACTGTTAGCCTCACTAGTTTAACGCTTTTATTTAATCAAATGCCGAGTGAAATCATAGCAATTAAGCTGGATTTGACAGAAAAACCTTTTTTAGCAATTCTTTTAACTGGAGTTGTGATTTCTTGGATAATTATAAAATCTTCGATAAATAAACGAAATTTGTACAAAAAAAGTTAACAATTGCGAAAAAAAAGCTATTTTTTATAAAAAAAATGAAAATAATATATTATTTTAGTTTTATTTTTGTAAAGATAGTGATACACTATATACGAAGATATGTAAGCAGATAGTTTATTACTTCAGAAAGGAAGTAAGTTTCCATGAAAGGCACAGTGAAAATGTTCAACTCTGAAAAAGGCTACGGCTTTATCAGAACTGAAGACGGCAGAGATGTCTTCTTCCATTATTCATCATTAATTATGGACTCATTTAAAGTCGCAGAAGCAGGCGAAGCAGTTGAGTTTGAAATTGAAGAATCTGACCGCGGTTTACGCGCTACTAATATTCGCAAGATCTAATTAATATGAAAAAAAAGAAAGATCACTTCGGTGGTCTTTTTTTATATCTAGTTCTTATTAATTATAGTATACTATAAAAACATCTAATTGCCCTTTTTGTTTCTTCACTATTGTTGTATTATATTAGTTGCATATATAGGAGTTGATTATATGGGATTAAAGGCTGGCATTGTCGGTTTACCAAATGTCGGGAAGTCGACATTATTTAATGCAATTACAAATTCACAAGTCGAAGCGGCAAATTATCCATTTGCAACTATTAAACCAAATACAGGAGTTGTTTTAGTTCCGGACAAAAGACTTGATGTTTTGACATCAATTTTTAAGCCGAAAAAAACTATTAATGCAACTTTTGATTTTTATGATATTGCGGGATTAGTTAGAGGTGCTTCAAAAGGTGAGGGGCTTGGAAATCAGTTTTTAGCACATATCCGCGAATGTGATGCGATTGTGCAAGTTGTTCGTTGCTTTGAAAGTAGTGAAATTATTCACGTTGAAAATACAGTCGATCCTAAAAGAGATGTTGAAGTTATTAATTTAGAACTCGTGATGGCGGATTTAGAGAGCGTAGAAAAACGAATTGCTAAAGTCGCAAATAAAGCGCGAGTCAGTAAGGAAAAACTTGCAATTTTTGAAATGGAAATATTAACACCGGTTTTAGAAGCTTTACAAAATGAAAGACCTGCAAGAGCTGTCGAATTAACCAAAGAACAATTAAGTTACGCTAAAGCTAATTTTGGTTTATTAACATTGAAACCAATGATTTACGTTGGAAATATTAGTGAAGACAATTACGCTAATCCAGAGAGTGAAGAACATTTTATTACATTGCAAGAACTTGCAAAAAAAGAAGGAGCGGAAGTCATTTCTGTCTCTTGTGAAATTGAAAGTCAAATCTCGCGGTTACCGAAAGAAGAAAAAGCAGAATACTTAAATATGTTAGGGGCAAAAGAGTCAGGACTAGATAAAGTAGTTCAAGCAGCTTATAGGTTGCTAAACCTTAATACATATTTTACAGTCGGAGAAGATGAATGCCGAGCATGGACATTTAAAACTGGTATGAGCGCACCTCAGTGTGCAGGAGTTATTCATACCGATTTTGAAAGAGGATTTATTAAGGCAGAAGTATATACATATGATGATATCGTTAAATACGAAACGGAATTAGCGGTCAAAGAAGCGGGAAAACTTCGCATTGAAGGCAAAGAATATATTGCTCACGATGGCGATATTATGCATTTCCGCTTTAATGTGTAGGTGATAAATATGTATCGAATCGGATATGCACAAGATATACATAAGCTTGTAGAAAATAGGGATTTGATTCTCGCGGGTATTAAAGTTCCGTTTGAGAAAGGCTTGCTTGGTCATAGTGACGCGGATGTTGTCATGCACGCCTTTGCAGAAGCAATTCTTGGAGCTCTTGCAATGGGAGACTTAGGTAAACACTTTCCTGATAGTGATTTAAAAAATAAAAACCTAGATTCATCAATTATTCTTGTTCACGTGATTAGTTTAATGGAAGACCATGGATACGAACTTAACAATGCAGATATTTCTATACAATTAGAAAAGCCAAAATTGGCAGGTTATATTAGTGTTATGCGCGAAAATCTATCAAAAATAGCAAAAGCAAATATAAATGACATTTCATTAAAAGCAGGAACAAATGAAGGAATGGACGCTGTCGGCAAGGGAGAAGCTTGCGTGGCAACAGCAATTGTGATGTTAAGAAAGAAGGTAAAATAATGGGAAATAAAGTTCGCGTACGTTACGCTCCTTCACCAACAGGAATGCTTCATATCGGAGGAGCTAGATCAGCATTATTTAATTATTTATTTGCTAAAAAATATGATGGTAGTTTTATTTTTCGTGTCGAAGATACTGACATTGAACGTAATATTGAGGGTGGAGAAAGTAGTCAATATAATGATTTGCTTTGGCTTGGGATAATTCCAGATGAGTCACCAACTCTTCCAAATATCAAATACGGTCCATATCGTCAAACAGAAAGACTAGAAACGTATGAAAAACACGCTAAATGGTTATTAGATAACGGATATGCCTATGAATGCTACTGCAGTGAAGAAGAATTACAGTTAAGTCGCGATGAACAACTAAATCGTGGAATTGCCGCGCCACAATACAATCGCCGCTGCATGCATTTAAGCAAAGAACAAATTGAACAATATCGCAAGGAAGGTCGTAAACCTTGCTTAAGATTAAAAGTAAAAGATCATCACCAAATATCATTTGATGATTTAGTTCGTGGCAAAGTAAGTTTTAATAATGATGACATTGGTGATTGGGTTATTGTTAAGTCTAATGGAATTCCTACCTACAACTTTGCGGTAGTAATCGACGACCATTTAATGGACATTACGCATGTATTTAGAGGCGAAGAGCACCTCTCAAATACGCCAAAACAAATTCAAATTTATGAATATTTTGATTGGAAAATCCCTGAATTTGGACATATGACAATTATCATTAATGAGAATGGAAAAAAGCTCAGCAAACGCGATAATAATATCTTACAGTTTATGGGACAATATCGCGACCTTGGATATTTACCTGAAGCAATATTTAATTTTATCTTGCTTTTAGGGTGGACACCGAGTGATGAAAAAGAGATATTTACTTTGGAAGAAGCAAAATTAGCATTTGATCCCAAAAGACTTTCCTCATCCCCGTCAACTTTTGATCCAAAAAAATTAAACTGGATGAACGGTCAATATATTAAGAGTATGAGTCAAGAAGAATACTTCAAATTTATTATGCCTTTTGTAAAACAAGCGCTTGATGAAAGCAAATATTCAAAAGATAAGCTTGAATTTATGGCAAGTATCTTTAAAGAGCAATTACTTTTTGGTAAGGAAATTGTCGCACTTATCAATGAAATATTTATTTTGAATCATGAAATAAGTGAAGAGGAAAAAGTAATATTAGACAATCCATCATCAAAGAATGTTTTACAAGCATTTAGTGAAATGATCAATGAAAGTGAAGATTTAGAATCACAAACCATTAAACAAATCATTAAAGATATATCACTTAGAACATCTGTGAAAGGTAAAGAACTGTATATGCCGATTCGTCTTGCTCTCACGGGCAAATCGCATGGAGCGGAATTATATAACATTGTGAAAGCGCTTGGTAAAGAAGAAACAATTAAGCGATTAAAAAGATAAACAGCGAAGTTCGCTGTTTTTTTATAAATGATAATAAGTGTTTGATAATTTATTGGTTACATTATTTCGCATACAAAATGGTTTCATTTTATTGCTCGGAGAAAAGAAGACATCTCCATCACGGTGAGTTAGTGCGTCGGCAATATCGACAAATATTTGTTTTGTAAGGTTACCACTTTCTAGCGGTTCATTACCATCTGTTCCCATGTACACTGCAATTGTGTAGTTAGGGTTAAATCCTACTACCCAACTGTCGGTATCCGTTGTGCCTGTCTTTCCTGCAAAACGATTTTTTGTTTGATAGTTTGCCAAAGATGGTGTAGCAAATGTCGATAAATTTTTATCGAATGGAGCGCGCAACATATAGTTTAGAATTAAGGTGTTATCGCGATCTAGACTAAATCTATAAGCATTATTTGTTCGATAAACTAATTCACTTCCGACATAGGCTGACTTGATTAATTTTGGCTCATAATACTTTCCTTCACTAGCGAAAGTATTGTAAATGGAGGCAAGGGTAAGAGGCGTCATTTCGTTAGTTCCTAATCCAATCGTGGGATTTGCCACGGCATCTTTTACGCCGAAAGCAACCAGTGCGTTTTTTAAAGTTTGTGAACCAAGAAGAAGTGTAGTTTTGGTTGCATAAATATTATCACTTACTGCTAGAGCTTCTAGCATAGTTATCGGCCCATTCGCGTATTTGTCATTTGCGTTCGAAGGTGAATACTTTCCAACATCTTTGATATAGAAATCAGTTGGTTCGCTAATCATTTCTGTTAATGGGGTGAGATTGTTTTCGAGTGCGAGGTAATAAAGTAAAGGTTTAATACTAGAACCAGTTTGTCTTTGGCTATTAATCGCACGATTAAACTGTGAGTCTTCGTAATTAACGCCACCAATAAGACCTAAAACATCGCCACTATTTGGTTTCATAACAACAACGCCAATTTCTTGTTTGCTGTTGTCAATATGATATGAATTTACGATCGAGGATATTTTATTCATAACATCCATATCAAGTGTGCTTTGGACTTTGAGTCCGATGCGCTGATTATCAAGCGTATTTATTCCTAAGTCTGTAAGTTCGGTTTTCATCGCATCATGGTAATAAAGCAAATGAGAATTGTCATGGTTTTTTTTATTGAATGTAAAATTTAAAGGTTGATCATAAGCAGTATCATGTTCTAATTGGCTGATTTTTTTGGCTTTCAATAATTTCTTTAAAACTTGTCTTTGCTTAATAATTGCATTTTCATAAGAATTTGCTGGCGAATAATTATTTGGGGAACTCAAGATGCCAGTTAGAAGTGCGCATTCCGCTAGCGTAAGATCGATTGGTGACTTAGCAAAGAAAAAGTAACTAGCCTCATCAATGCCATAAATGTTATGACCGAAATATGCCGAATTAAGATAGGCTTCAAGAATCTCATGTTTGCTATACATCATTTCTAGTTTTCTTGTTATAAAAGCTTCATTTATTTTTCTTGAGTATGTTTTATCATTGTTTAAGTAAATGGTTCTTGCAAGTTGTTGGGTAATTGTGGAGCCTCCACTGACGATACCGCTAGAGAAAAGATTTTGAAAAAAACTAGAGACGATACGTGGGTAATCAAAACCCCAGTGCGAGTAAAAGTGTTGATCTTCAGACATTATAACGCACATTTCCATATAGTCATTAATGCGTTCAGTGGGTAGATATTCACCATATCCGTAAAATAATCTTTTGTATTGACTTTCGCCAGTTCGATCAAGGACTTCGATTTCATAAGGATGATGAATATTTAAAGAACGACTAAAATAAACGCCCACATTGAATAATCCCATGGTGAGTAATGGGACAATAAACAGTACTAACAATATGGCTCTTAAACGTTTTTTTCTTTTCATAATCGCAGACCTCTAACCATATTTTTGGCAAGAGATGAACTTTAATACATAAAAACAACTTAATTCTTTTATTTATACTTTTAATAAAGTATAATAGCGAATGGTGACATTATGGAAAATAACTTAAAGAGGATTAAGATTTTGCAAACCCAAGTTAGTAATGGCGAACAAGATGTTATGACGTTCATGGGCACGCTAGAAAAGATAGTGAATAATTCAATTTTCACTTATCAAATTAATCTTAATAATAATGTGCCATACTTGCTACTTCAAGAAGTAGATAGCAATCAAGTACATTTAAAATTTTGTGAAAGTGGAACTCAATTATTACTTAAGCAAAATGAAATTTCGGATTATGTATTTAAAGATGCTCAACTAGAAATCAAGTTGGAAGTTACGCTTATTGAAAAAGTAATTGAAAATAATTATATTAAACTTGTTTATAACATTTTTAAAGATAAACAGTTGTTAACAAAGAATAAATTAGAAATTGAGGTGATATAAATGAGTATTGAAAATGAACTTAAAACAAAAATCCAACTTGCCTTAAAAAGATTGGAAATCGAGATTGATTTAAATAGTATTGTTATTGAGCGTTCTAAAGAATCAATACATGGAGATTATGCGAGTAATGTTGCGATGCAGTTAGCACGCAATTTAAAACAAAATCCATTATCGATTGCAGAAAATATTCAAGCCAATATCAATATGGACGGCCTTAGTAAAATTGAAGTTGTCCGTCCTGGATTTATTAACTTCTTCATGGCAAATGATATTTTAAGTGAAATTATTGAAAAAGTTATTTCACAAGGCGAGAATTATGGCTCTTCAAATATTGGTAAAGATGAAAACATAAACGTGGAGTTTGTTTCAGCAAACCCAACTGGAGATTTACACCTTGGACATGCGCGTGGAGCCGCACTTGGCGATTCGATATGTCGCATTTATGAAAAAGCAGGCTTTAAAGTTACTCGTGAGTTTTATGTAAACGATGCTGGTAATCAGATTAATAATCTTGGCGCATCGTTAAGAGCTAGATATCATCAAGAATTTGGTGATAACATTGAAGTTCCAGAAAACGGCTATCATGGTGAAGATTTAATAAAGATTGCTAAGTTCATGAAAAAAGAAGTTGGAGATAAATACTTAATTGACTCTGAAGAAGCAATGATTTATTTCACTCGTCGTGGTGTTGAACTTGAGTTAGAAAAACTTGACAACGATTTAAAAAACTTCCGTGTCGCATTTGATCGGTTTAGTTTTGAAACTGATGTTAGAAAAAATGGCGGAATTGAAAAAGTTATTGAGGGAGTTAAAAAACACTCATACATAGAAGATGGCGCGACATTTTTGAAAACTACTGACTTTATCGACGATAAAGATCGTGTAATTATTAAATCAGATGGTAGCTATACATATCTATTGCCTGATATTGCATATCACTTAGATAAACTCTCAAGAGGGTATACAAAGTTAATTGATGTACTTGGTGCTGATCACCATGGATATATCAATCGGATGAAAAGTGCTTTACAAATGTTTGGTTATGAACCAAGCATCCTGGAAATTGAATTAATTCAAATGGTGCGACTTTTCAAAGATGGCCAAGAATACAAAATGTCAAAACGTACAGGTAATGCAGTATCGCTTCGCGATTTATGTAATGAAGTCGGAGTTGACGCAGTTAGGTATTTCTTCGTTTCAAGAGCCGCCAGTGCACATTTAGATTTTAATTTAGATTTAGCGACAGAAAAAAGCAGCGCTAATCCCGTCTATTATGCGCAGTATGCACACGCACGTTTGTGTGCAGTTCTTAAAACAGGAAGTGAGTTCGGTATTGATAGAAGTGGTGCCTTGCTAAAGGAACCAAGCGAACTTGCTTTATTAAAGCACATAGCTGATTTTCAAAAAGTTGTAGAGGATGCGGCAATTACGCGTTCGCCACATAAGATGACAATGTTCATTCAAAAATTTGCAAGTTTGATCCACGGATTCTATACAGAATGTCGTTTGATCGATAAAGAAAATCTGGCCATGAGTAAATCAAGGTTAGGTCTTGCACAAGCTAGCGCAATAGTAATGAGTTGTGCTTTAAAACTAATTGGCGTAGATGCGCCAGAACAAATGTAATAGGAGGGTTATAATTATGACCGATAAATCAATGTTAGGTGTCGCCTTTGAAGTAGTAAGTAAAGCAAAAGAACCAGTTTCATTCCAAGAAATTTGGAGTGCAGTAGTCGAACAATTAGGAATAGCAAACGAAGAAATTCCGAATAAGATCTCGAATTTCTATACAAGTCTTTCAGTGGATGGCAGATTTCATAATGTGGGAGAAAATACTTGGGGCTTACGTTCACGCTTCACATACGAACAAGTTAATGCCGCAATCGACTTCACACGCGACGAATCCGCTGAAGAAGAAGATTTAGAAGATGAATTTGAAGATGATGAAGAAATGTTTGATGGTGACGAAGAAGAAGAGACTGAAAAAGATGACCTTGAAGAAGATTTGGATGAAGATGAAAAGACTTATCCAGAAGTCGAAGAGGAAGAAGAATACTAAAATAGCAATCACATTCTAATAACAAGTTGTTAAAGTGTTATAAGTGATTAATTCTATAAGATAATGCCTAACGGCATTTTTCTTTTTTTAACAGTGGAAATGTGGTAAAATGTATATTTGTGAGGAAAATGTATGGCAATCAAAAAAATTTACGATAAAATCGAAAAAGCAGAGTCAATAGTAATATTCGGACACGTTTTACCAGATGGTGATTGTTACGGATCTGAAATAGGATTTAAGGAAGCAATTAAAGCAACTTTTCCAGATAAAAAAGTTTATGCTGTTGGCACAGGTTTGCCACGATTTTTTGAAATATTATCGCCGATGGATATTATTGAAGATGAGGTTATTAAGAACTCACTTGCATTAGTGTTGGATGTCGCTAATTTTGAACGTATTGAAGATCAAAGATATAAATTAGCTAAGGACATTGTCAAGATTGACCATCATATTTTTGCTAATGAATTTGGTAGTGTTGAATGGATTGATACAACTTCAGCAGCAGCAGCACAAATGATTACTGAGTTTATTGAAATGAATGAGATGAAATTATCAAAACTGGGTGCGGAAGCATTATTACTAGGTATGATTACTGATTCTGGTAGATTCCAATATTCATCAACTTCAGAAAAAACTTTTATGATGGCGTCATTCCTGCTTAAGTACGGCGTTGATCTTAAAAAGATTTATGATACATTGTACGCAGTTGAAGAAAAAGATCTGAGATTTAAGGGTTACGTATACTCACACTACATTACCAATGAAGGAGTAGTATACTTAAAAGTTGAATATAAAACTTGTGCTGAATTTGATGTAACTAGTGATTACGCAGCTGGACAAGTAAATCTATTATCAAATATTAAAGGTTACCCAATTTGGGCTGTCTTTAGCGAAAGAGAAGATGGAAGTGTGAGAGTTGAATTACGTAGTTCAGGAATTCCAGTCCAACCGGTGGCAGTTAAATTTGGTGGCGGTGGACATAAGCAAGCCGCGGGATGCCGATTAGATTCACTTAACGAAGCTGAAGCAGTCGTACAAGAATTAATTAAAGCAGTGAAAGAGGGATAATGGATTATGTGGGAAAATGAATTAAAAATAGCAATCGAAGCTGGATTAGTTGCTAAAGAAGCAATTATGAAAATATATCGTGAACCATTTGATGTTGAAATTAAAAATGATAATTCACCTGTGACTATCGCTGATAAAAAAGCTGATAAAATTATCCGTGAAATATTAGAAAAAGCATTTCCACATCATGCCTTTTTAACTGAGGAATCTGAAGATAACATCGCTCGATTAGATAATGATTTTTGCTGGATAGTTGATCCTGTTGATGGTACGAAAGACTTTGTCGTGAAAAACAATGAATTTACAACGAATATAGCACTTAGTTATAAAGGTGAAATCGTTGTCGGTGTAATCGTTATACCTGCTGCAGATACAATCTATTATGCCACTAAAGGCGGCGGAGCATTTAAACGCGATGCCTTTGACCAAGTGCTGAAGATAAATGTAAATGAAAAGCTTAATAAATTAACAGTTCTTACTTCACGTTTCCATGTTAAAGAGAATGAATTAGAAACAATTAAGAAACACTCTGACCGCATAATCCATGTTGAGACATATGGATCAGCTGTAAAAGCTTGCCGTATTGCAGAAGGATTAGCGGAAATCACCTATCGTCTCTCTTCAGGAACAAAAGAATGGGATACCGCGGCGAGTCAAGTTATTATTCTTGAGGCTGGTGGAGTATTTATTAAGCCAGATGGCAAGCAAATGACTTATAATCGCGTTGATGTCAATAACCGCGAAGGTTATATCATTGCAAATCGAATCGAAAACGTTCTTCTATAACGCTCAAAAAATGGGCGTTTTTTTGTGCTCTTAATCATATAATTAGTAATATAATTTTAAGGAGCTGATTCTAGTGAGAGCATTTATTTTTGATAAATATGGTTATTATCCACCAAATGAAGATGACATTAGTTTTAAAATAGAGGGCTGGACCTTTACACTAGAACAAGCTGAAAAAACTGAAGATGAATTAGCCCGGCTCGATGAATTTTTGCAATCATTCAGCAAATTAATTCCTAATGCCGGTGGGAGAATTGTAAAAAATCGCGATGGATTATATTTAAGTAAAGCTGATCAAGGAAATCTTGTACTAGTGGCGGCCAAAGATGGCGAGATAAGTTTCAATGATATGGCTAAAATTCACCGCCATTTTGCTGGCCAAATGCAAGAAATATCTTATAAACTCAGCGAAACAATTGAACTTTGGGGAAAGAAAGTTGACGATGTCGAGGAGCGCATAATTCCATCAATCAAGATTGATGATTATACATACATATCCGCGATGGAAGTGATGATATATGGTTTAGGTATGGCGGAAAACGCGATTCAATATCTTTCGGAATTGCGGATAGACTTTGGCGATAGAATACCAAACTTAACGGTCACACATCGTCGGTTATCACAGTTATCTAGTAGTGTATTTTTTGATCCGTTTAATCTTGTTATAGATTCACCAATGCGTGATATTGCGGAAATATTTAAAGAAGGACTAATTACTATTCCTGAATTATTGCGACTACTAATGCAATATAGTCCATCGATAATGGAAGTTAGTTACCTTTTTGCGCGAATTCTATATCCATCAAACTTATTTGATATATTTGATGATCATTATGTTTCTAGGAAGGATGTTAAACCGCGCGTCATAAAATATCGCAATGCAGTTGCAGAACATTCAAAAAACATCAAAGAATTGCATAAAATCCTAGTTAAAGACTATGGCATACGTCCGATCTCTTGGCTAATCAAATAAGATTACTCACTTTTATTATCTGTGATATAATAAATTCATGAGGATTAATGTTATGAACAATAAATATTTAAATGGCTCGCTATTTTTGTTACTTATGCTTTCTGGATGTACACCTGGGACGAAGACTTCAATAGATAAGACTTCCACTATAAACAATAATAATACATGTAGTGTTGCAGCAAGTAATAACGATTCAGTAAGCAAGCAAAAGCCGGTAAAGGCTTCAACTGGTAACGGAGATATCGATTTTTATGTTGTAAATGATTTACATGGCGCGGTTGCGTATACCCCAAGTTCGTATGAAGTGGGAATTACAAGAATGGCAACATTGTTTAAACAGGTAAAAGCTTCAAATCCAACTGGGACTGTTTTTCTTTCAAACGGAGACATGTATCAAGGGTCAGTAGATTCAAATCTAACAAAGGGAAAGTTAGTTACAGAAGCATTCAATTTGATGGGAATTGAGGCTACAAGTATTGGCAACCATGAGTTTGATTGGGGAGTTTCTGAAATATATAATAATAAGAGTTACGCTAACTTTCCTTTCTTAGCTGCTAATATCTATAAAAAGTCCACTAACACGATGTCTGATTTAGGTGTTGCTCACACAATGATTGACAAAAATGGTGTTAAAATTGGAATTGTTGGAACGATTGGAGAAAGTCAGACCTCTTCAATTCTTGCTTCCGCGGTTGCTGAATATAAATTCATGCCTCAAACAGCAATAGTAAACGCCGCTGCAGATGAACTTAGAAATCAAGGAGCAGACGTAGTAATTTTATTAGCTCACGAAACATTTACGAGTTATGGTAATAGTAGTGATTTTAAAAAATTACTTTGTATAGACGGAACATGTAGCACTTCTAAAGTTGACGTCGTATTTGGTGCTCATGAACATGCCTATCAAGATGATGTTGTTAATGGAGTTCCTATTATGCAAGCTAGAAGCAATGGCAAAGCACTTGCACACGTCTCTTTAAACTTTAATAAATCAACTAAAAAAGTTACGATTAAAGATCATGAAATAGTTGATAATTTGGTTGGTCTAGGACTTAGCGAAGATACTGAAGTTAAAGAACTTTATGATGGATATCTTAACACTACTATCAATGAAGTTAAAAACCAAGTTGTCGGCAATCAGGTTGGAAGATTTTCTCGCTATGACGACGAAAATAAAAATGGATTAGCACCAATTAGTCAGTTTGTCGCTGACACCATGTTAGAATGTGGTCGCGCACAATTTAACGCCAGTGTCTCGCTACATAATTTTGGCGGAATACGTGCCGATTTAATTCCAACGAATGGCAAAATAACGATGGGTGATTTATATAAGGTATTTCCGTTTGATAACGAAATCATTATTATGAATGTGACAGGGACGCAGTTACGAACGATTATGAGTAAGCATTACACTGCTGGTGCCCACTCTCCCTATGCAGGAATAAGCAAGGACGGCGCGCGACTGAGTGACGGATCGGCGATAATTAACTCGAAAATATATCGAATTATAACTATAAATTTTCTTTCTGAAAACACCGAATATTATCCGAGCCAGTCATGTGAGAATACAGCGCTTTATGTGCGAGACATTATCGCAGCAAAGTATATAAATGAAGGTACAATTAAAGTTTCCGATTATCAATAGAAAGTAAAAGAAGGCTTATTCAGCCTTCTTTTGATTATCCGCTAATTCGACGCCTATGACGCCAGGAACTTCTTCCATAAGTATTACTTCAATACCTTGGGAGATTGTCGTATCTATCATACCGCAATCGGCACAAGCACCGAGCATATTTACATAAACGATACCATCTTTAAATTCGACGAATTCTACGTCACCACCATCACGATTAATGAATGGACGTAACTTATCTAGCGTTGCCTTGATTAAATCTTCAGTTGATTGCATAGAATAGTCTCCTTTTAACTTACACATATTAGCATGACTCATCATAAAAATAAAGCAATATGATAAGTATATTATGTCCAATTTGAAATTGATTAGCACCTTTTTCCAAAATGCTCAAAAACCTATATTTTGTTATATAATTTAACAAATTAGGGAGTGCATATTATGGAGACCAAATTAGTATTTGATGTAGATAAATATATTAGCGATTGCGTCATTAATGCGATAAGTGAAGAAGCGCTAATGATGAGTATGAAGTGGGCAAGACAAATTGACCAATTAAGTAAATGTGAGTTAGAAAACATGGGATATGTTATAGATTTGAAGTGGTGTAAGCAAGTAATGCTCGATGCATAAAAAAATATGGCAACCGCCATATTTAATTAATAGTAGGTAATTCAATATATTCTAATCTTGCTTTTCTTTTATAGAAAACGTAAGAAATTGGTACGATAGTAATCGCGCACATCGCGGGTAAAACGCAAAGACCCATAAAAAATAATACTTCTGAGATATTTCGATGATAATCCGCTAGCACATTATCCATATTGAGATATTCGATATCATTAATTGCTAAATAAATAAAAGGAATTTTAACGCCATTCTCTAGTTGCGCTTGGCTGTATTTATCTAAAGTGCTTTCTTTGACGTATATTGTAACAGAGTCATTGATGTTTATTGTAAAATTAGATTCATATTCGGGATAAGCGATTCCTTGCGTAAACAATATAGGAAATTCGTTAAGCTCGATATCTACATATTTCTCTGAAAATAGGCGATATTCTTTTACTGTTCCGTTGATAACTACGGTATTTTCGTATGTTGGTGTAGCTAGTAATTCTGGGCGAGATAGGGTGAGACAATATCCTAAAAGTATTGAAAAATATGCGGACGCAAAGGCAAATTTATAAAGCTTTTGGCGTGTCTTTTCAAATTGTAATTGATTTCCACCTTTTACTTTAGAATCTAATGGGCCCCAAATAATTCCAGACTCCAGCAGATCTATTTTGTTTTCACTATTATTCAGTCGATGAGGATCGATCAAGAAAACTGAGACAGCTATTACAAAAACGATTAAACCATATAAAGAGGCTAGCGCCGCAATGACAATAAGATTGATGTAATTGCTAGCGATTACTGCTAGTCCGATAAAAACTGCTGTGAAGGCAATAAATTTAATTATACCATTGCGGATTTGTGCTTTTCGATATTTAGCGCGATTTTCACCTAATTCCAGAAAAATACTCTTTTTTTCATCTTCAAGAGCATCAAAATTTTGTCTTTCATAACGATTATAAGTTTTATAGTAGTCAGTTACATCAAAATTAATTATTTCTTGAAGTTTACCAATTATATCTTTATTTAATTTATTATTAGGGAACTGGAAAAGAGTGACATAATGAACATCATAATACGAGATTGATTTAAATGACAGATCGTAACCTTTGATATCACTAATGTGGATTTGTCTTTGATGTTTAAAAGCAGAGTGGATGATAACTAATTCACCTTTTAGCTGAACATAATTTTGGAAAAAAACATAGTTATTAATAAGAATTAGTATTTGCCCAAGATAGAAGAAGGCAAATAAAAACCATCCACTAGCAAAGTTGCCAGAAATAAAATGAATGATGCTAGTTAAAGAATAGAATGTAAAAAAAATAAAAAATATACATTCGATTAAAAGTGGCTTTGCTGATGAAAAATAATCTGCTTTTTTCCGGTTTCTATAATCAAGACATATTTTAAGAAAAAGAATCACAACAGCAATTATTAAAATGGACACTATAATAATCGGTAACAAGGGGATCACCTCAATTTAGTTCATTATACAATGAACATGAACTTAAAAAAAGGCAAAACACCTATTTAATCAACTTTTAGTTTAATCTATCAATGGTAAATCAATGTCTTCTGACTTTTCTCTTGTTTTATAAATTAGATAAGAAACTGGCAAGCAGACTAATGCATATATTGTTGGTATTAAAGTGACGCCTAAAAAGGCATAAATTTCATACATTTCATCCCAGTAATCGTAAAGTAGCGCATTCATGTTTATAATTTCAAAATCATTGATCTTTAGATATGTGAAAGATACATAATTATATGTTTCGTTTTGGTCAGAGTTGTTATAAGAATCCTCTTCCACATATAAAGTAGCGGTGTCACCCGGCTTCGCGTAAAAGCTTGAATAATCTTTATAGTGCAAGCGATTGAGTAAAAACGTTTGAGAGTATTCATTTAGCTTAACGTAAAAGCTTTTAGTTGAAAACATAGAATAGTTTTCTGTGTAACTCTGAATAGTGCCCTTAATTTCAATGGTATCTTTATATGTTGGCATTGTAATTATGTCTCTTGAGACTAGAGTAATAAAAAGACCGATTCCTACTGTTAGATAGGTAGAAACAATCACAAATTTACGATACTTTTGACATGATTTTTCAAAGCGTAATTTATTTCCGCCTTTTACTTTAGAATCAAATGCACCAAATGTAACTCCAGTAGTTATTAAATCCAACTTTTTTTCATTAATAGTGGTTTTGATTGGATTAATTACGAGTTTAATTAGTGAAATACCAAATGCAAGAAATCCGAAGATGATTAAATATAGAACGGCCATAGAAGCCTTTAAATATGTGCCTAGGACATATATTAATCCAATATAAAAAGCAACAAAAGCAATAAACTTAATTAATCCTAAAAAAATCTGTACAATCCTTTCTTTTGCACGTCTCTTGCCTAACTCTTCGAAGATTTCTATCTTTTCTTTCTTGAAAAACTCATCATCGTTTTCATTATGCTGAAGAAGCGAATCATCTTTACTCGTATTATCTTTTATAATGCTCTCGCAAAATATTGAGATTATATTGCTATTTTCTTTTACATTAATAATGCTAAAAATAGCTATTTGATGTGCATTGTGAAAAAGTGTTATGTTCCCACTTGATGAATCATAGCTTTTAAGATCGCTAATGTGAATTAATTTTTGAGAATTAAACGCAGAGTGAATAATCACATTCTCATCAATTAACTGCACGAATGTTTTTGAAGAGGTGTAGTATTGAAAAAGAAGTAGTAGTTGTGCGGCATATGCAAGAGCAAATAAAAACCAACCATTAACAAAATCTTCAATTACAAAATAAATGATGCTCGATAAAGCCGCTAATGTAAAAATAACAAAAAATAAAATATTTATATCACTAAATAATCTCGTATGTCTTGATGAGATAAGATTCAGTTTTATTCGTTTATTATAATCTAAACGTGTCTTAAAATAAAAAGTCACAACTGAGACTATTAAAATTGACACTATTACAATTGCTAGCAAAGAAATCACCCCGATTTAGTTCATTATACTATGCAAGTAGTGCCAAATGAAAGCAAAATAGGACAAGGTGATGCTACTTTATAAGCAAAAGACGTACTATTTAATTGCAATTGGGATATCAATCTATTAATAAAATATCTATAAATAGAAAACAATTTTTTTAATAAAACGCTCTAAAAATAAAAAAACGCCGAGTCCATCGGCCTTTTTAAATGGTGCCCGGGACCGGACTTGAACCGGTATGATATCGCTATCGCAGGATTTTAAGTCCTGTGCGTCTACCTATTTCGCCACCTGGGCAATAAGAATGGTGTCCCGTACAAGATTCGAACTTGTGACCCCATGATTAAAAGTCATGTGCTCTACCGACTGAGCTAACGGGACATAAAGATTGGCTGGGGTACCTGGGATCGAACCAGGGAGATGTCAGAGTCAAAGTCTGATGCCTTACCGCTTGGCTATACCCCAATCAAATGGTGGAGGAAGGCGGATTTGAACCACCGAACCGTTAGGAACTGATTTACAGTCAGCCGCGTTTGGCCACTTCGCTATTCCTCCAGAGTCTGCATGTAATACTATAATGGTGGATGTTGACGGGATCGAACCGCCGACCCTCGCCGTGTAAAGGCGATGCTCTCCCAGCTGAGCTAAACATCCGCTTTTCATATTACGCGTGCTTACATACTATATCATTGACAAAAGTATTAGTCAATAAAAAATATCAAATAAATTAACATTATTTTTTAATTGCCACGGGACAATTATATACATATTGTCAATCGCGTATTTCATGGTTTACCGATACAAAATAAAAAAGCCAATGTAGCAAAAACTATATTGACTTAAATTAAATAATATTTAGTATCCTTTTTTTCCTAACAAATGAAACATATTTCTTTTGTATATTTCTACGCCAGGTTGGTTGAATGGATTGATTTTAAGAAGATATGCACTCATCGCACAGGCTCTCATAAAGAAGTAGAAGAGTTGACCTAAGTGATATGCATCCATTTTATCAACTTCAATAATAATATTTGGAACTTTACCATCATGTTCGTGAGCACTTAGTGTACCTAGGAAAGCTTTTTCATTTACGAAAGATAATTTCTTGCCTTCTAGATAATTCAATCCATCTAAGTCTAGTTCATCATGTGGTATTTCAATGTCTAAAGCAGGTTCTTTTACATATAGAATCGTTTCAAATAGAATTGGCGATCCATCTTGAATGAATTGACCCATTGAATGTAGATCAGTGGAGAAAGTGACTGAACCAGGGAATAAACCTAAATGTTCTTTGCCCTCGGACTCACCAAACAATTGCTTTAACCATTCGCCAATTTGCGTCAGTGAAGGTTCATATGTCACATATAATTCCACTGGACGCTTGTGGTGGTAGAAAAAGTCGCGTGCGATTGCATATTGATAACATGGATTGTTTTTAATGTCATCATTATTATACATAACCATAGCATTTTTAGCGCCTTTTAACATTTCTTCAATATCTAATCCTGCGCATGCGATGGGAAATAAACCGACCGCGGTTAACACACTATAACGTCCACCAATATCATCAGGGAGCATAAAGGTTTCATAACCTTCTTTGGTGGCAAGTGTTTTTAAAGCACCACGTTCTTTATCGGTCGTGGCAAATATAGCTTTTTGAGCATTAACTTTACCAACTTTTCTTTCTAATAAATCTTTTACTAATCTAAACGCAATTGAAGTTTCAGTGGTCGTGCCAGATTTAGATATAACATTGATGGCAAACTTTTTATTCTCTAAATAAGTCATCACTTGTTTAACATAATTTGGCGAAAATGTTTGACCAAAATAAATGATTTCTAATTTATCGTTTGGATATAATCCTCTTAATGCTTCAATTGCTGCGCGAGCACCAAGGTAAGAACCACCGATACCGCAGACAACTAAGACCTCAAAGTTATCTCTAACAAATTGAGCCCCTTTTTGCATGCGTTTTAATTCATCACGATCATAATCATTTGGCCAAGTCGTCCAACCAAGGAAGTCGTTACCCTCGCCAGTTTTCTCATTTATCATTTTATTGATGCGGGTTACTTCTTTTTGATACTTACTTAAATCAATTTTTTCGATCACATGCTCTAAATTTACTTTAATCATCACTCTTTTCCTCCTTAAGTGCTTGATCTATCCAATTAGGAATTTTATCTTTTAATGCTTGGAAATCTTCAGGTTTTGAGATGACTCCGCTGCGCTTTTTTTGCGTCGGGCCAAGTGGCTTACGTATTACTTGTCGTTCTCTCTCGCTGATACGCTTGATAGATACTTTATAGAAATTGCTTTTATCTTCAATGCCGATTATCTTCACACGAATTGTTTCACCAATCTTGGCAAAGTCTTCGATTTTGCGGACAAATCCATCGGATATTTCGGAAATATGAAGAAGACCATGGGCGTTGTTTTCAAATTCAATGAACGCTCCATAAGGCTGGATAGAACTTACTTTACCTAAGACTATCTCACCTAACTTATATAACACATCCATAATCTCACCTCTTTCAATAAGTTAATTTTACTTTCTTAAAATTGCTTCTAATAATTTAAAATCATCCATAGTTGTAACTTTAAAGTTTAACGATGATCCTTTAACTAACGCGACATCAAAGCCTGCTAACATAGCTAATTGCGCATCATCAGTCGCATTATTTTTACCACGGAATCTAGCTTCCTCGTGTGCTTGGCTAATGATACCTAATTTAAAAGACTGCGGAGTCTGCACAACGAACATTTCTTTACGATTAGTTAGTTCATGCATAAAACTCTTATCTTTTGATATCACAATCGTATCAGCACTTTCCAGTGCAGTAGTGCACGCACCAAATTCTTTTGCGCACGCGATATTTTCTTCAATGATTCGTTCATCCACCAATACTCTCGCGGCGTCATGAATAAGCACAATGTCATCATGATTAGCAAAGTTTTCGATTGATTCTACACCTTTAACAGATGATTCTTGGCGGGTTTCTCCGCCACTAATTAGATCTTTTACTTTCTTGATTTTAAACTCATTAATCCAATCATTTACTTTATCTCTATATTCTTTTAGTGTTACAACCACAATCGCATCAATCGATTTGCATTTACTAAATGTTTCAAGAGTCATAATTAAAAGAGGTTTGTCATTAATACGCATAAACTGCTTAGGTAATTCACTAGATAACCTAGTTCCTGTACCAGAAGCTAGTATCAAGGCAATATTCATATAATCACCCTCTTATCAAAAATATGATAGCACTAAAACCAGTACTTAACAATTAAGTGTTTATATTTTAAATATAAAGATGTCAAAAAGTTAAAAATATGTTAGACTATCTAAAGATAGGGGGAGACCTTTATCAGTGTGAAAAGTGAAATATATGTTTACAGTTTTTAAGCACGTTGAAACGATAGTATTGCTTGAACGTAAATAGGCTATTAATTGTAGTTTAATAGGAATTTGATGTAAATAAATAAAATTAGTAAAAGGCTTAGAAATGCAAATTTTCGTTAATCAGCATTATCTGAGCCCTTTTTTGTTATATTTAATGGATTGTCTTGTTTGTGGAAACATATCTATTCATAAAAATAAAAAAAGGCTAGATTTTTTTCTAACCTTTATAATTAAATTAAGATAACTTTGTATTTGATGTTTTTTTCTGGATAAACAAAGTTACATTCAGGATAGCTATATTCAACTGGAGTGTCAATATACTCACCTGTATGGATTGGAGTGTAACTTGTATATTCCTTTAGCTTTTCTTTAAATTCGCCCATCGATACAGCTTTATCACTCTCTATACAATAGATTAATTCGTTTCGATTGACTACAATTATTTTGCTAAAAATAGATTTAAAAAGTTTTTCATCAAGCTGGTCAAGCTTATTATTTCTTAATAAGAATTCATTTATATCATTAACTCTTTTTTGATAGCTATATTTATTTGCGTAATCATTTTCTAAATCAAACAATTTTGTTTTTAACTCAAGAATTTTATGCTTGCTTTCAGTATATTCTGTCTTAAAATATTCATCATCTAAATCAACTTGGGTTTTCATGCTTATAAGCTTTCTTACTTTAGCTTCTTCAACATTTATTGAATTTTTTACTTGCTCGATATTCTTCATAATTACGTTATCGCAACTTATATTTTCTTTAATAAGCTTCATCAAAGTAGAAATTACAGAATTCTTATTATTTAGTATTTCGTTCATCATTTGAACAGTAGCATTATCTAAAGAGGTTTGATACAAGGCTTTTGCATCGCAGCTTCCTTTTCCCTCAAGATATCCACCGCATTGCTGCATTATTCTAGCAGATTTATATCCATGATTCCAATATCGCCTTTTTAATGTTCTACCGCATTGTAAACAATAGAGCATAGAAGAGAATGGATATTTATTATTATACTTTGACAAATCTTTATTATCACCTATAGCATTTGCACGCTTTTCGTTTAAAATCTTTTGAACTATATCAAAAGTTTCTCTATCAATAATAGCTTCATGATTATCTGTGATTTTAAACTTAGGAGCAAGGTTTGTATTCTTAGCTCTTTTATGATTTAAAAAGTCAGTAGTAATAGTTTTTTGTTGTATCAAATCACCACAGTATTTTTCATTTTTGAGAATTTGGGTGATGTTAGAAGAATACCATCTAGTGGAACCAGCACCGTTTTTATATTTATTATCAGTTAAGTATTTAGCTATTTTTCCTGCACTTTTTCCATCCAAATAGAGATTATAAATTAGTTTGACTATTTCCGCTTGTTCATGATCAATAATTAAGTTTTTGTTTTCATCTTTTGTGTATCCTAAAAACCATTTATGATTTACAATTACTTTGCCTTCTTTAAATCTTTTTTGAACATTCCAATTAACATTTTCAGAAATATTTCTTGCTTCCTCTTGAGCTATAGAAGACATAATTGTTAATAAGAAGTCTACCTTTGGATCTGAAGAGTAAATGTTTTCTTTTTCAAAAAATATTTCTACATTCTTGCTTCTAAGCTTTTGAATATAGCTTAAGCAATCAACAGTATTTCTTGCAAAGCGTGAAATTGATTTTGTTAGTATTAAATCTATTTTTCCAGCTAAAGCATCATTTATCATTCTATTAAACTCGACGCGTTTTTTTGTCGATGTACCACTTATTCCTTCGTCTGCATAAACGTCGACAAATTCCCAATCTTTATTGGCGAGTATTCTTTTTGAGTACTCGTCTTTTTGTGCGTCATAGCTTGTTTTTTGTTCGGCATTATCTGTAGAAACTCTACAGTAGCTAGCGACTCTTTTTTTGTAAGTTGGGCTGTTTATAGTATGCTTTTCAAAATCAATTTCCGGTGCTATTATTTCAATGTTTTTACTCATTTTTTTCACCTCTTTTTTAGTCGTGAACATATTAAATCTACTTGCCAGATATAGCAAGTTAATTATGAACAATAGCGTACATTATATTTGATTTTTAGCTTTATTAGCAGGATATTAAATTCTTCTTCGCTAATAAAAGAAGAAGTCTTTAATTTATTCAAAAGATAAAGAGATAATGCAAAATTTACATTATCTGAGTTGTCTTTTATAAGATGCTCTTTTTGTATTTCCATAGTGGATCCTTTCCACTACATGACTTAATACTAATTTACCAATTACAATTATATTTTTTAAATTAAATTTGTCTACATACATATCGTTGCCTAATGGATTAAAAGAAATTTTTAATGACAAATTCTTTTGATAATACACCAGCGAGAACGCCTATATAAACTATTTTATCTTCTTGTGACTTATCAAAAAAGACAGCTTTATTATTTATAAAGAAAAAGCCACCACCATTTTTATGATTGAAATAAATATTCGATATATAAAGTTCATCATAATACGAAAAAAGGATAAGTCTATTCTCATGATAACCATTACTACGCCAGAAAAAAAGACTCCTGAAGGAGTCCTCTTTCACTAAAATAAAGTCATCTTGATTACTGATAGTTGTAGGAAATCCTTCAATCACTTTTTTAATCTTCGAATCGATAAGGTAGGTCCTATACTGAACTTTATTTTTAACATTAATTGCAATTCTATTTTCGATGATGCTATCAATTGGTATGTTATAAAATTCAGATAGCTTAATCAAGGCAACAGTTGGTATAATTCGATCGCCAGATTCATAATTCATATATCCTTGTCTACTAATGCCTAATACTTTAGCTATTATAGATGGATTCATTTTCCTTTCAATTCTAAGTTGCTTTAAATTTGTTTTTAAAGTATCGATTATTTTTTCGTCATGTGCCACAATATTCATTTTATACCCCCTAATGTGCATTTACTAACGTTTAAATGGGTGCAACAAGACATTGCACCAGTAAATATTATACAACTCATCTTGTATAATTTGACATTGTGCGACAAAAAACTATACTACTTTAATAATAAAATTTTTGTGTATTAACTCAAATTGTTGCAGTTCGCAAAAAACGACGTTAACTCATTTTTTCCTTTCAATCTAAATTATAAAATATTGGCAAGAAAGGAGGGAGAAAATGAAAACAACAAAGGCACCAGCAGTTCCAAGATACTATTTAATTAATCAAAGAAGATTATTAAATTTTAACCAGGAGTACATGTGCGGTGAACTAGAAATCACTAGGCAATATTACAGTTCTATTGAAAATGGAAAGAGAGGTAGAAAATTAGGCATTATTCTAATAAAAAAATTAATTGAAATATTAAAGTTTAATCCAGAAGACTTTATTAATTTGGAATATGAATATGCCTTAAAGGTAGAGAAATTATATGAAAATAAAAAAATGTCAAAGTCGGCAAACTTTGACATCTAAAATAGTTAAAAAGCACTCTCAACTATTTATTTTATTATAACTTATTTTTACCGAAATTAAAATAACGTTTTATGGAAGAAAAGAATTTAATAGAAATAATCGACGACTATATCTCTTTTCTAGATTTGAAAGAGATAACAATAAAATCTTATAAAAAAATACTATATGACTATTATGAATTTATTTCAAAGATCACTAATTTACCAAATAGAGCAGATATTTTGAAATATAAAGAAGATTTGAAAAAAAGAGCTAAATCAGCAACAATACAAAAATATATTGTTGTGCTTAGAAATTTCTATCGCTGGTTTCATATCCAGGGATATGGAGCAAACATAGCGGAAGGGATAAAAGGAGCCAAAATAGAAGCAACATTTAAAAAGGAAGCATTATCAATAAAAGATGCTAGAAAATTATTACTTAAAGCGGAGCAGTTATCAAAAAAATCAATAATTGATAAAAGGAACTACGCTATTGTTGCATTAATAATGACAACTGGACTACGAACAATAGAAATCGAACGTTCGGATGTTGGAGACATAGATCTAGTAGAAGGAAATAACGTCTTATATATCATGGGAAAAGGACATGATGACAAGGATAGCTTTGTTAAATTATCCTCAGAAACATATGACATTATAATTGATTATTTAAAAGATAGAAACGATAACTTTGAGCCATTATTTATAAATCATTCCAAACAATTATATGGAACTAGAATTCAAACAAAAACTATCCGAACAACTATTAAAGAACTTCTTAGAAGAATCGGAATTGATTCAAAAAAATACTCAGCCCACTCTTTAAGACATACTGCAGCTACCATAAATTTATTAAGCGGAGCAAGCCTTGAAGAAACGCAACAATTATTAAGGCATAAAGATATAAGCACAACCACTATCTATTCACATCACATGAATAGATCTAAGAATAATTCGGAATTTAGAGTTAGTGATGTTTTGTTCAACAAGAAGAAAGGAAACTAAAATGAATTTAATAAAAATATTTAAGAATGCCGATTTTGGTAATATCAGAACAACGGTAGTAAATAACATAGCATATTTTTCTTTGAAGGATATATGTAAAATCTTAGAGATTAAAAGTGTATCAGAATGTCGCTCTAGACTTTCTGAACATGGAATCCAATTAATAGAAGTAACGGATGATAAGGATTGTGAAGAAGCAGGCCAACATAAAAAAATGATTTTCATTAGTGAAAATCTGTTAAGTAGTGTGTTTTTTCAATCTACTAAACCAGAAGCAGAGATTTTTATGGATTGGATCTTTAGAGTGGTCTTGCCTCAAATAAGAAAATATGGAGATTATCATGTGGATGATTTGAGAGATCCAGAAAGAGCAGTAGAAGTATTATCTGAATTAGAAGATTGTAAAACAAAAATCAATGTCCTTCAAACTAACATTGAAATGAATTCTTATAAATTAGATTATATAGAAAAAGTAGTTGGCAGTAAGCATTGCTACGATATTGAAGCATTACCAAAATTGATAAAATTTAAAGGAATATCAATGATGGAAATCTTAAAAATATTGAGAACTAACGGAGTTTTCAGTAGCAATAACGAACCGAATCAACAGTATATTGACTTGAAGTATTTTAGAATTGTTGAAGCCACAGCTTATGATAAGACATCAACCATTATAGTAAGAAGAACATATGTGTATCAAAGCGGCCTAAATTTTATTGAAAAGTTATTGAAAAAATATATGGGAGTTAAAAATGGATAATAAAGATAAAGTTTATACTTTAAACGATCTAATTGATAAATGGGATGTCTCTAGAAGAACCTTATTAAAGTATATCAAAGAAGGAAAATTAAAAGCTTTTCGCATTGGTAATGACTGGCGAGTTACTCAAATTTATTACGATGAATTCGTCGAGAAAAATACAAAAAAAGTAGATTAAATCACAACCGATAATATATGTTATCGGCTACGGCAATTACACATTAATATGTAAGTAAGTAGTTAGCAATATGCCGATAATGTATGTTAAGTGGAAAATATTTATAATGACGAAAAAGGAGGGTAAAAATGTCTGAATTGAAATGGATAAAAATTGTAACTGATATTTTTGATAATCGCAAAATTAAGGTTATTGAATCATTGCCTAATGGAGATTCCATCTTAGTGATTTGGCTAAAAATCTTATGCTTGGCCGGTAAATGTAATAGCAATGGGAATTTGATGATCACAGAGAATATTCCCTATACATTGGATATGATGGTTAATGAATTTCAAAGACCAATAAATACGATAAAGCTTGCTTTAGCAACTTTTATAAAATTTGATATGATTGAAGTTTTTGAAGATATCTATTCAGTAGCTGGATGGAACAAATACCAAAATATCGAAAGTATGGATAAGATTAGAGAACAAAATAGATTGCGTAAGCAAAGCCAAAGAGAACGGCAACTTATGTCACGTGACAATCACGTGACTGTCACGCCAAGTCACGCAATAGAATTAGAAGAAGAAATAAGAAGTAAGAATAAAGAAATAGAAAGTAAAAAAGAAAGTAAGAAAGATACCAAAAACATGAATTTAAAAATCACTTTTGATTCAATCATCGAATCCTATACAGTTAATGAAACTCTTCGGCATGAACTTAAAGAGCATTTGAAAACTAGAAAAGCTAAAAAAGCTACTTTAACTAATTATGCAATAGAGCTATCTTTGAAAAAATTAGATAAACTGGCAAATTCTGATGAAGAAAAAATCAAGCTGGTACAAACGGCGATAGAGCGAGGATGGACATCTTTTTTTCAAACAAATGATTTTTCTAATCAAGAAACCAATATAACGAAAAAAAACAATAAATATGATACAGGAGAAATATTATGAATCGAGCAAATTTTTCTGGTTTTAAATCTGCTGAAGAGATAAAAGCAGAAAGAGATGAATGGTTAGAGAATTCACGAATTAGAAATGAAGAAGAAGCAGTTCGCTATAATGCAACAACTGGCGATTTAAATAAAGAAGATTGTGATTGTGATATATGCAAGAATAAAGGTTTTGTAATGAAAGCTTACTATGTTGAAAATATGAATAATTATTATACTGCACTTTATAAATGCTCTTGTATGAAAGTAAGAGAAGCAAAACATCTAGCTAGAGTAAGTGGCCTAAATGACTTGCTTGATAATAAAATTGAAAAATTTGATGATGGTTCACAATTTAGATTTAGTCTTAAAAATAAAGTATTATCTTATTTGGAAAGTGATATGACGAAATGGGTTGTTTTTTTAGGTCAAAGTGGAGCAGGCAAAACATTATGTTGTAGCATCATAGCAAATGCATTTCTAGCGAAGAATATTGCAACATTTTATATTGTATGGGGAATATGGATAAAAGAATTGAAAAGAAATCAATTAGACGATGATTTTGACGACTTCTTTACAAAATATCAAAATGTACCTGTTTTATATATTGATGATTTTTTAAAAGGAAAATTCACAGATACTGACTTATCGTATGCATTTGATTTAATTAACACCAGATATAATAGAAAATTAATAACAATTATTAGCAGTGAGAGGCTATTAGATGAACTAATTGATATTGATGAGGCTTTGGCTGGAAGATTAAAACAAATGGCCGGAGATTATCTAATCCAGATAGGCAAATCACCAGAGAAAAACTATCGTTTTTATGTTAAGCAAGAGGTATTATAATTATGTCTAAAGAAGCATTTGAAGCATGGATTAAACGCCTAAAAAAAGCAAAGAAAAAACAAGAAATTTTACTAGAAAAGTTAGCCTATTTAAACGTGCAATTTTACTCTTGTCGAGGTGTTCAATTTGATGCTATTTCAAGAAAAAGCAATGATCCAAAATCTCCAATTGTTGAGATATTATGCAGAATCGAAGAGGTAGAAAATAGCTTAAAACAACTTGATTCTGATAATTTAATTTATCAAAAACTGTATCAGAAGTTAACTGAAAAAGAAAAAGAACTACTAAGCTTATTAGTACTTGAGGACATACCTGTTATGATAATTTGTCTTCAGTTAAACATTAGTAAAAATAGATTATATAATTTGAAAACAGATATCTATCTTGAATGGTTAAAAATATAAATTTCCAAGTATTACTATCATTAAGCATTTGTGAAAAAAAGCACACTCATTAATATAATTAATGTATTATTTATCGAACTAATGGTTTTCTTGAAAAAAAAAAGAAAATATGGTAAAATATTGTAACTAGTATTTAAGTGAGGTGCTCTTTAGTGATAAAGTACAAATGCGAAAATTGTAACGATTTAATAAGTGAAACTAGCATTTGTCCAGTATGCGACAAAAGAGCAAGCTTATTTAAGTCGGAAATATATTATTGTCCTGTATGCAATGCCCCATCATTTGATAAAAACTGCTCAGAATGTCATTCTGAATGTTTTTATATTGGATCGGATATTCGACCAGTTTTTGCGAGGGAGAGATTATTGCTAGAGGTTCTTTTAGCATGTCCAATGAAATATAAAAACGATGCTGTATGGAATACTAGTGGCAGTAATTATTATGTTAATGGCAAAAAAATAAAAGTGTCATTCGTTGAACTTAGAAAAAACGATATTAATGAAGTGATTTCAAAGTTAAATCAATATGAAGAAGAAAATATGAGTTATGTTGATAATGATTTCGAATCTATTCATATAAAAAAATTCATTAAGATTAATCAAGTTCGTTTAAATGAAATTACTGAAGAGGCAGTTTCATATATAAAAGAAGTTTCCGCTGGTTTTGATTTTACTTCAATGTTTGTTTCGTTTAGTGGTGGCAAAGACTCTACTGTCATTAGTCATTTAGTGATTAGGGCATTAAATAACCAACAAATAATGCATATTTATGGGGACACCACTTTAGAGTATCCTGAATCAGAAAAATATATCGCTGAGTTTAAAAAGGAGTTTCCGAAAACGCCTTTACTTGTTGCAAAAAATAACGAGCAATCATTCCAAAATTTATGTGAGGTAGTTGGTCCTCCAAGCAGAGTTATGAGATGGTGTTGCACCATTTTTAAAACCGGTGCTATTACAAAAAAGATAGAACAGACTTTTAAAAATGCGAAGTCATTATTATCATTCCAAGGAATAAGGCGAAGCGAATCTATTTCAAGAAGTAAATATGACCGTGATACAGAAAACTCAAAAATATCTAAGCAAAAAGTAGCATCACCAATTATCGATTGGTTGGATATGGACGTCTGGTTGTATATATTATCGAATAGATTACCTTTCAATAATGCATATAGACAAGGGTTTAATCGTGTAGGATGCTGGTGCTGCCCAAACAATAGTGGTTGGTCAGAGTTCTTATCTGGCATTTACATGAATGAGCAATATATTACATTTAGAAATATTTTATATTCATTCGCTCAAAAAATAGGCAAAGAAGACTGGAAAGACTATATCGATGATGGAAATTGGAAAGCTCGTCAAGGTGGAAATGGATTAGATTATAGCAAAAATGTTATAGTTAGTTTCAAGCCATGTGCCTTAGATAATAGCTCATATAATTTTGATTTGAGAAAACCAATCGATAATACATTATTCACTTTCTTTATTCCATTTGGTAAATTAGATTTTGAAATGGGAAATAAAAGATTAAATGAAGTTTATGTTTTACAAGTATCCAACAATGAGCCAATATTAAAAATAGCAGGTAAAATTGGCGATACAAAACTTAAAATCACCATTTTGAAAAAGCAGGGAATTTTTAAAAGTCCAAAGACTGCAGAAGAAGCTTTTAAAAATCAAATAACTAAATTCCAAACATGCATTGGATGTACATACTGTCAAAGCGTATGTAAGCACAATGCTTTAAAAGTTGTAAATACTGCCCCTGGATCAGTTAGCAATAATTCAATTTCTTATGTTATTGACTCTGATAAATGTTTAAGATGCTTAGAGTGTGTAAAGCACTTTGATGGCGGTTGTTATATGAAAAAAGTCCTTCGAACAAAAAAGGAGAATGCAAATGAATATTAGATTAAAAAGACATGAGAGCTTCTCCATCCGTGAAGGTTGGTTTGAGAAGGCACTAAACGCAATTACTGAAGCTAATAATAATATTTTTTATAAAAATACTGGTAATACAATTTTGGGTATCGGTACTAATATGGTAAAAGGTTTAAAATATTGGTTACAAGCATCAAACATTATTCAAAATAATAATAATGTTACCCACCTATCTGAATTTGGGAATTTGCTATATAGATATGATCAATACTTGGAAGATAAGTTTTCTTGGCAATTAATACATTACTTTTTATCAAGTAATTTCAATGACTGCCCAATATTTAATGTTGTTTTTAATAGTAACATTGATTCTTTTACCAAGAAAGAACTTTATAATATGCTTTGTGATTATTTTCAGGCTGAGAAACATGATTTTAATAGCAGCTTATTAGATGACGATATAAGTGTTTTTGTTAAGTCCTATTATAATGATGATAAGGTATCAAATCCAGAAGACAACTATTCATGTCCATTATCAAATTTAAAGATTTTAACTAAAAATCGTGATGAATATAAGAAGAACAAACCGTTATATAAAAATGTTAATTATCTTGTAGTGTATTATGCTTTATCAAGAATATATAACTTTGAAAGTTTTGATATTGAGGAATCGTTACAAGTTAATAATTCACCATTTAAATTATTCTGTTTAGATAAAAATATGTTTTTACAGTATCTAGAAGAGATGAAGAAAAATGGGCTTATTACTATTAATAAAACAGCTGGATTAAATATAGTGTACTTTGAAAGAAATATGACTTTAGAAGATATTTTTGAGATGTACTACGGAGTTTTGGGGGAATAAAAAATGAAATATAGTGAATTATTTTCAATTAATAAAAACTTCCAATATTCTGTAAATATAGAGTTTGATTTAAACAACAAAAAGAAAATTGAGGAGTACATTCCTACAACTGACATTTGTGATGTTCTGAAAACATATGTAAAATCGGTTTTAGGACATAGCAAAGATAAAGCAACTACATTAGTTGGTCCATATGGAAAAGGGAAATCATTTTTATTATTAGTTTTATCCTATATTCTTGAACTTAAAGATAAAGATGAGATTTATAAATTATTGCTGGATAAAATAAAATTTATTGATTCAGAACTTTATGATTTAATAAATCAAATTGATGATAGGGCAATAAAACTACTACCAGTAATCATCAATTCTAACTATGATAATGTATCACAATCTTTTCAATTAGCCCTAAATGATGCTTTAAAAAGAAATAAGTTAGATGACATCATACCAAAAACTGTATACGATGTTTGTACTAGTTTATTAAATAAATGGGAAAAGGATCCGGATCTAAATAATAAAGTTTTAAAAACATGCTTAGAAAAAAATAAAATAGATATTAAAGACTTGAAAAAAGGATTAAAATATTTTTCTGTAAATGCTTATAAAAAGTTTGAAATACTTTATAATTGCGTCAATATTGGTTTAGAATTTAATCCACTAATCAGCAATGATATAGTTAAGATTTATGCTGATGTTGCTTATCAACTACCTAAATTTGGATATACTGGTTTATTCATCATTTTTGATGAGTTCTCGAAATTTTTAGATGGAACAAGCTCTTTAATGAGAGATTTAAAGATTATCCAGGACTTTGCGGAATTAGCTGATAGAAGTTCTAAAAATGAGCAAATACATTTATGCTGTGTTACACATAAGAGCTTTAATCTTTATCAAAAAAACAAAGATGATTCAGTATCAAATGCTTTTAAGACGGTTGAAGGTAGATTTAAAGAAATAAAATTCAATCGAAGCTTAGAAGAAAATTATCAAATTATTTCTTATGCAATAAAAAGAAAAAATGCTGATGAAATAGTAAGCAAATATATTAATGACAATAAAGATTTTTATTCTGAAATCATGAATTTAAAAATAGTTTCTGATGAAAAAAATAAAGATATTTTGATTAATGGATGTTTTCCATTAAATCCATTAACTGTTTATTCGCTTATTCAATTGTCTGAAATAGTTGCTCAAAATGAAAGAACACTTTTCACATTCTTATCGGATACAGATGCTAATAGTTTCAATTCATTTATTCATAATCATGATACTGGATTGTTTAATGTCAATAAAATATATGATTATTTTAGTAACTTATTAAGGAAAGAAGAAACCAATTATATTAGAAATATTTGGTATCGTTGCGAATCAACCTTAAGCAAGCTTGATGACAATGTAAAAAGAAGTATTATTAAAACCATTGCAATCATTCATATGATAAATGATTTTGAAAAACTATCTCCAAGTAATGAAATAATTGCATTATGTTTAAATATGAATGTTGAAGAAATTAAAATTCATATTGATTCATTAATGGAAATCAGATTGATTAAAAGAAATTTTATTAATAACCTTCTTTCTTTTGCCTCTTCAAATAGTAAAGAAATTGAAGAAGAGTTAAAAAAAGTTATAAGAGGAAAAGTAAAAAATATACGCATTTCAGAAATTGCTGATGAGATTAATGAGAATAAATATTTATTACCACGACGCTATAATGAACAAAACAAAATAACGAGATTTTTCAAGGTAATATTTTTAGAAGATAGCGAATTCATAGATCTAATAAATTTTGATAATTTAATGGAGAATTTGTATTGCGATGGAATCGTTATTTATTTGATAAAGAGAAAAATTAGTAATAAAGAAATCATTGAAAAAATGAATTTAATTAATGACGATAGGGTAATAGTAAAATACCCAGTAGAAAAAGTTGATAAGTTTTTTGTTGATGAGTTGGTGAAATTTGCCGGGCTAAAAGAAATTAATAGCTCTGGATCTATAGATGATATAGTCTCAGCGGAGATTAATTTGATTTTAGAAGAAACAAGAAACGATATTATTACTTTAATTAACAACTACTTTATAGATAATTGCCATTATTATCATATCAACAGACTTGAATTATCCTTCAATAATTTACTTTCTACAGTTATGGAAAATATTTATACTAGGATAGTTATCTTTAATAATGAATTAATTAATAAAACCAATGTTTCTGCACAGTATCAAAAGTCGATAAATAATGTGATTGACTACTTAATTAATTTTAGAACTGAATTTTCTTTTTCAGAAACCAGTCCGGAAATGACAATTTATAATTCTGTAATTCTGAAATCAGAAGAAGCGGATATTAGAGAAGCCATTAATTATATAAAGAATTTTATTATTGAAGCAGAAGGAACTAAAAATTCAATTCGTAATATAGTTAATTATCTTAATTCTAGACCTTTTGGAATCAGACTAGGTATTATTCCAATATTGATCGGAAAAGCAATAAATGAATTGTCAGATAATGTTTTGTTATATTTCCAAAATAAAGAAATTGATTTGACACCAGAAAATATAGTAAAAAGTGTCTATTCTGAAAACGACAAATATGCGTTTTCATTTGCTAGAGGTTCAAAGGAGCAAAACATTTATCTAGATAATTTAATGAACCTATTCAAAGTTGGAAAAACAGAGAATTTTAGATTTGATATAAACGCAACAGCTGATAGAATTAGAAAATGGTTTATTGGCTTGCCACAGATAATTAGATCTGTTAATGCATCAAATAATTATTTAAATTTTTCTGATGAAATCTTGGAATTAAAATATGCTTATATGTCATTTAATATTAATCCGTATGAAGTAGTATTTACAAAACCATTAAAACTATTTAAAACCAATAATTATGAACAAGTATATAATGCGATATTAGACTTTGTTGAAAATATTGATAAGGTACTTCTAACATATAAGCAAAAACTTATAATTATGCTAAAGCCAATTTTTGAAGTAACAAATGATAGTAGTTTAAAAACTGGAATTAATGATTGGCTAGTAAAAAAGATTAATTTGAAAGAAACACCAATATTAGAAGGAATACACAGAAAAATATTTGACTGTTTAAAAGATAGCCTGACATACGACGATTTTCAATCTTTAGATCAAGTAGCAAAAGCTGCTTTGAATTTGTATATTGAGGATTGGGATAATGATAGAAGTGAAGAGTTAATAGCAGTTATGTCAGAATTTTCTAAGAGTATTAGTTCAAGTAAAAAGATTAATTTAGTAAGCAAAAATGGAAATTTAGAATCAATTCTAAATGCAATGTCAAAAGCAGATGAAACTCAAATGGGCCAACTGCTTACAAATAGCTTAGATAGTATTTTTGAAGAATATTCTGATAGTGTTTCAAATGAAGAAAAATTAGCTATTTTATCAAGAATAATAAAGAAACTTTTATAATGGGAGGTGAGAACATGATTTATTTTGACAACAGTGCTACGACATTTCCAAAGCCAGAAGAGGTGTACAAAGCTTTAGATCATGCTAACAGGAAGCTTGCTTTTAATGCTGGCCGTGGAGCATATAAACAAGGTGCTGATGTGCAAAAAATGATTGATGAAACTAGAAAACTTGTAAGTGGTTTAGTTGAGACATCTGAAAATAATGTTGTGTTTTTATCTTCAGCAACAGAAGCTTTAAATATGATTATAAACGGAATTGAATTTAAAGATGGCGATAATATTTATATTAGTCCGTTTGAACATAATGCAATTATTAGACCTTTATATGCTTTACAAGAAAAGGTTAAAATAAATATTAATATCTTGCCATTCGATAAAAAAACATGGGCAATTAATATAACCACTTTGGCTAATCAATTTGCTATAAAAAAACCTAAAGTTGTGTTTTTATCACATATAAGCAATGTTACTGGATATATTTTGCCGTATGAAAGTATATTCAAATTATCAAAGCAATACGAATCAATAAATGTTTTAGATAGTGCTCAGAGCTTAGGAATAATTAATCCTAAAAAAAGTACTATTATAGATTTTATAGTTTTCGCTGGGCATAAATCGTTATATGCCTCTTTTGGCATTGCTGGTTTTATAAATCTATCACAATTTGATCTGTTAATATCAAAAAGTGGTGGGACAGGCTCCGATTCTTTAAATCATTTTATGCCAGAGCATAGTCCAAATAGGTATGAATCTGGTAGCATGAATTCAGTTGCAATAGCCGGATTAAATGCAAGTTTAAAGTGGTTGAAAAATCAAAACATCTATGAACACGAAAAAAAATTAACAGACTATTTAATTGCAAGATTAATAGAAATAGAAAATGTAAGATTATACCTTCCTAATGATTACGCTAATATTGTGGGAATTATTTCTTTAAATATTGATGACTATAAACCAGATGAAGTAGGTCGTATCTTAAGTGATGAATTTGATATATGTGTAAGAGTTGGATATCATTGTGCTCCTTTAGTACATGAGTTTCTTAATACAATAGAAACGGAAGGAACTGTAAGAATTAGCTTAGGTGCCTTCAATACTGCAGAAGAGATAGATATGTTTATACAAGCCATAAGAAGTTTGTAGGGGGGAATAAGATGAGTTTTAAAGAACTAAGAGATATTGAAATTGAATATCGCTCATT
Organism: Bacilli bacterium; assembly: GCA_031556235.1. GTDB lineage: Bacteria > Bacillota_I > Bacilli_A > RFN20 > CAG-826 > JAVBTH01. The sequence goes on along the minus strand of JAVBTH010000001.1, from coordinate 224,148 downwards.
ATCTGATAACATTGTTGATTCATTCTATATTCCTTGCTTAGAAAAAGTAAGAGTATATAAAAGAGCATCAGGATTTTTCTCATCGTCAATATTAGTTCAAATATCAAAAGGACTATGCTCGATGGCAAAAAGAAGAGCAAAAATGAAGCTTTTGATATCGCCTAGACTAGATGAGAAGGACTATGAAGCAATTCAAAAGGGTTATGATTTAAGAGAATTAATTGCTAATAAATTTGACAAAGAATATACAGATCCAACAAGTATAGAAGATAAAGATAGATTTGCTTTGCTTTCTTACCTTATAAGTGAAGGATTATTAGATATAAGGGTAGTTGTTTTAGAAAAAAATAATGATTCTGCAATGTACCATGAAAAGATGGGTATTATGATAGATTACGAAGATAATACTGTGGCATTTGCTGGATCGCCTAATGAATCATACACAGGATACAATCTAAATTATGAATCTATAGATGTGTTTTGTTCTTGGAAATCTCCTGATGCAGAGATGAGATGTGGAAAAAAAGAAATGGCATTCAATCGTTTATGGGATGGCACGGAAAAAGGAACTATGGTGCTCAAGTTTCCAGATATAATTAAGAATAAAATACTTGCTTATAAGGTTGAAGATAAAGAACGTATATTTAAATTAGATGATAACTTTAGAGAAAAATTTTTACTCTCTAAAGCAAAGGAGCAAACCCCTAGTACAGATGCAATAAATTTCCATGATTATCAAAAAGACGCTATTAATGAATGGAAACTCCAAAAATATAAAGGCATATTTGATATGGCAACAGGAACAGGTAAAACATTCACTGGAGCAGGAGCTATTTGTAAGCTTTATCAGGATAAAAAAAGAGTTTTTGCAATTGTATGTTGTCCATATGTGCACTTAGTCGATCAGTGGGTTGATGAGCTTAAAATATTTAATATTAATGCGATTAAATGCTACGGAAGAATTAATTATGAAACGAATCTTGATAGAGCTTTAATAAAGTTTAAGCAAAGAAGAATTAGTTTCGTTTGTGTTGTAACAACTAATAGCACATTCATGAAATCAACTATGCAAGAGATGATTAAGAAAAATTTAGAAGAAACATTATTAATAGTTGATGAAGCACATAACTTTGGTGCTGATAAAACGAGTTCTTATCTTAACCTTGAGTATCCATATAGATTGGCTTTATCTGCTACTCTTGAACGGTATGGTGATGAAAAAGGAACTCAAAAGCTTTATGATTTCTTTGGAAATAAATGTATTACATATACACTAGAACAAGCGATAAGGGAAGATAAATTAACTAAATACAAATATTACCCTATAATAATAAATTTAAATGAAGATGAGTTATCGGAATATATTGACTTAACAAATAAAATAAGAAAGTTTAGAGGATCTGGAGGTTCAAGTGATGATCTCCCGGATGGATTAAAAAGACTACTGATAAAAAGAGCAAGATTAATTGCAGGAGCACAAAATAAAGTCACTAAATTATTAAGTATCTTAAAAGGCGAAACTAAACCTGATGGTACTTATAAAACATATACAAAAGACAATAATATATTAATTTATTGCGGTGCTGTAAAATATGGACAATTCGGATATGAAGATGAAGAATCAGATGAAAAAAAGCAAATACAATTAGTAATTGAGAAATTAAAGAAAGAACTTGGTATGGTGGTTTCTAAATTTACTTCAGATGAAGATGCCCAGCAAAGAGAGTCGATTAAATCAGCTTTTAAGGATGAGGAACTTCAAGCATTAGTGGCGATTAAATGTTTAGATGAAGGTATGAATATTCCAGCAATTAAAACAGCATTTATATTAGCTAGCAGTACAAATCCTAAAGAATATATTCAGCGACGAGGTAGGGTTCTAAGAAAATATCCTGGCAAAGAGTACGCAGAAATATATGATTTCATAACTATTTCTCGGCCATTAGAAGATTTGAAAGATTTGTCTAATGAACATAAGAGCTTAGAGATATCTCTTGTCGAAAAAGAATTAGTAAGATTATTAGATTTTGCTAGATTGTCTTTAAACCCTGCTTATAGTAATAAAATCGTAGATGAAATAAAAGATGCATATGGAATTAATATCATTAATGAAGGAGTAAACGAATATGAGTAATGAAAAAATTCAAAAAGATGTACTGCATGAGATTATCCAAAAATCTTATCGGGAGTTGCGAAAAAAAGAAGCAACAGGGGCAACAGATTCTGCTACCATCACAGAAATTGTTAAAGTTGTAGAGGAGGAAGTAAGAAAAAATGGAACTAAAAAGATTCAGACTAATTAATTTTAGACAATTCAAAGATTTAGAAGTTGAATTTTCTAACGATCCTACAAAACCTTTTACTGTTATTCTTGGTGGAAATACTTACGGAAAAACTACACTTGTAAAAGCCTTTTTATGGTGCTTATACGGTAAAAATGATTTTAAAGATAAAGTTTTACTTAATAATGAAGTATTAAATGAAATGGGTGTAGGTCAAGATGAGATTAAAGAAGTAAAAGCTGTTTTAGACTTTGAACATAACAATTTTTCTTATAGAGTAACAACTAAAGAAAGCTATATAAAATTAGCAGATAGAAAAGTTTCTGTTTATAGCAAGACATCTACTAATCTTGTTAAAAGTGGTGATTCTGGGAATGCCATTACGATGAGTACTTCATCACAAATAAAGGATGAAATCGATAATAATGTTTTAGATCAAGAATTATCGTCATATTTCTTTTTCGATGGTGAAACTAATAGCATTGAATCTATTACTAAAAAAGGTAATTTAACTAGTGCGGTTTCAAATATCATGGGATTACAAAAAATAGAAAAACTAAAAGAATATTATAATCCTAGTTCAGCTAGCAGCGTTGTTAGAAGATTATCTAACAAATTAGTTTCTTCAAATGATATTGAACTTGCAGAATTGAACTCAAAACAAGATACAAATCAAAGAGTTCTAGAAGAAAAATTAAAAGAACTATCAGATTTAGAAAAATCTATTGCTGAATTAACTGATCAGATTCTTACGAAAGAAGCCATTTTAGATGCTAATAAAGATATCTTGACTTATCAAAAAGAAAAGAAAGAAATTACCGCTGACATTGAAAATGGAAAGAATTTAAAAAATGATAAAATGAATAAAGCTATTTTTTCATTTAATCAATATAATTTGTTCCTTAATAATTTATTTGCTTATTCTTTTGAAAAGACTGGAATTGAAAATTTATTAAGTAAGTCAACATTTACAGTTAAAAATTCTGTCTCTCATATTGATGGCGAAGCAATTGATCAGTTGATAGAGAGAGGATATTGTTTATGCAATACTAAAATAGAAAATGGAAATGATGCATATAAGCACTTAGTTGAATCTAAAAATCATATAGCACCAAAAAATTATGGTAAACAAATTCAAGATTTTATTGAAAATGAAAAAATTAATCTTAACTATGTTGCAGATAATTTAGAAAAGTTTTATGGACTATGTTGTGAGGTAACTGATTTAATTGCAGAAATTGACAATAATACTGCAAGGCTTACTAATCTAATTCAAAAACTTGATGGAAAAGTGAATGCTATTGAGACTGAAAAAGAGATAATTGAGATTAAAAGTCAAAAACTATTCCAACAAAATCAATTAGATTATTTGAATAATACAACAATACCAACTTTAGAAAATACGATTAATAACGTTCTACAAAGAATTCAGTCAATTAGTTTAAAGTGTTCTGAAAATGATTTTTATCATGAATGTATTAGATACGCAACGCATATTCACAAACTAGCAAGTGAAAGAATTGTAAAAGAGAAAACAAAAATTAAAGCTAATTTGCAAGATACGGTAGGAAAAGTATTCACGGATATGTATCATGGTAATAGAAAGATTATTATTAATGATGACTTTACTGTAAGAACAATTGTAAATAGTGAATCTGATAGATTAGATACTTCAAAAGGTTTAGATACCGTAACTAACTTTTCTTTTGTTGCCGGTTTAATGAAATTAGCCAAGGATAAATTGAATGAATCAGAGGATGAATTCAGTGATGAAAAAAGAGATGAAACATACCCATTAGTAATGGATGCTCCATTTTCAAACACAGATGAAGATCATATAAAGAATATTTGTATGAATTTACCGAAATATTGTAATCAAATAGTAATTATTGTAATGGAAAAAGATTATAATACTGCCTCATCTGATATTAGTGATAAGATTGGTAAAAAGTATAGAATAATTAAGAATTCAGAAACTTTTGCACACTTGAAAGAGGAGGAATTATAATATGTTTTCAAAAGATATAAGAATACAAGGTAAACATGCTCTTATAGTGAAAAAATACTCGCAAGACAAGCAAGCACAAGAGAAGGTTCCGTTCGTGTTAAACAATCATGAAGGTAGAAATGAAGAAAAGTATGTTTTTGAAACAATGATTGATTGCATAATGGTTGCAACTATGCTAGGAATCATTAATAAGAGAACCGCTGAAGAAGATGTGGATAAAAATATATCTCCTGCTACTATTTTCACGGAAATTATTTTAAAGAGAAGAAATCTTTTAGAAAGAATTTATTACCACTTAGAATTCTCAAATGCTAATGAAGAAAATATTAATGAAGTTATTAAAAAAGCTTTTGTAATGAGTGATGAAGAAAAAAAGATAGGATTAGAAAAATTTAAATCTTACATGCGTGGTGGGCTAGAAATTATTGATGAACAATTTAAGGATGTTGCATCGTATGAAGATTTATGTAACGCTTTTATTGAATTAAAGCAAACGTATCAATTAGGAGAATAATTAATTAAGGAATAGGGACATTTATTTGAGTAGTCAATAATATTTGTCCTTTTTTTGTTTTACATTTTCTCACGTCCGATAATCCGTGTTATCGCCGACGTGAATATGATTTATTATGTTTGTAAAGAGGTCATTAACTGTATCATTACTACTCTGAATGAGAAGTAAAGAAAAGTTGATTTACACATATATGCAACAATTAGTAGGTTTACAAAAATCACGTTTTTGATAAAATGTTAGTATAGTGGAATACTGGCTTCAAGCAAAGCCTAGAAATAGAGGAATTAGTTATAAAAAACTAGTTCCTTTTTTTCTGCAAAGAATTTGTAGTGTTTCAAAATTGCCAAAATTGCTTAGGATAGGAATTTTTGAATCTTAAGCTCAAAGGTGGTGAAGAAACATGGCAAACTTGAAAGACCAATATCAAAAATGGGAAGAGGATGGAATATTAGAAGAAAAACTAAAATTGATTCAAGAACTGGTTAGTAAAAGAGTTGATCCCATTAAAATTGCAGAAGCATTAAATATAAGTCTCAGAACATTGACTACTTTTAAAAACAAATATATTAGAGTCAAAAATGCTTTTATATTTGGCAACTCTGAATTAATTGATAATTTAGTAGATTCTATTTATAAAAGAGCTATTGGATATGAATATGAAGAAGTACAGACAATTATTGAGGAAACCAAAACCGGTACGAAAAAAAGGATAGTAAAAAACAAAAGGCATTTACCAGCTGATGTTTCAGCTAGCAAATATCTTTTAGCAATTAAAGGTGGTATAGAGTATAAAGAAAATAAAGAGGAATTAAGCATTATGAAAGAACGCCTAGAAAAAGGGGAGGAAGAGTGGGAAAATGGAACAGATAAAGATAACGATGATAAACCTCGATTTGTTAATAGAGTACGAAAATAATCCAAGAAACAATGACACTGCAGTAGATGCAGTAGCAAACTCCATAAAAGAATTCGGATTTAAAGTTCCAATAATTATTACAAAGGAATATATAATTATCGCAGGTCATACAAGAGCAAAGGCCTCAAGAAAGTTAGGTTACAAAGAAGTACCGTGTATTATAGCGGATGATTTGTCAGAAGAACAAATAAAAGCGTTTCGTCTTGCAGATAATAAAACAGCTGAACTAGCAACTTGGGATTTAAACAAACTTGAAGAAGAATTAAAAAATATTGATATGAACATGCTACAGTTTGGTTTTGAGGAGCTTGAATGTAATGTTCCGGATAATGCGACAGACGATGATTTTGATCCGAGTGAAGAAATGCCGATAGAGCCTTTCTCGAAACAGGGAGATATCTATATATTGAGAGATCATAGGGTAATGTGTGGTGATTCTACAAAAGCAGAGCAGGTTCAAAAACTACTCAATGAAGTTAAGGTTGATTTAATCTTTACGGATCCACCATACAATGTTGATTATGAAGGCACCGCTGGAAAAATAAAAAATGATAAGATGGAAGATAACAAATTCTATCTTTTTTTATTAGATGCATTTAAGAACATGTATGATTCAATTAAAACAGGTGGTGCTATCTACGTTTGCCATGCAGATACTGAAGGTTTAAATTTTAGAAACGCTTTTAAAAATGCTGGTTTCAAATTAGCTGAATGCTTAATTTGGGTAAAAAATGCTTTAGTACTTGGTAGACAAGATTACCACTGGAGGCATGAACCTATTCTATATGGTTGGAAGGAAGGCTCCGCACATTACTTTATTGATGATAGAACACAAGATACTATTTTAGAATATAATAAGCCAAAGAAAAATGAAGAACATCCAACAATGAAACCTCTTGAATTAGTCGGTAGAGCTATTTCAAATTCATCAAGAGTTGGAGAGTTGGTACTAGATTTGTTTGGTGGCTCTGGTTCAACGATGATATCCTCAGATCAATTAAAAAGAAAATCCTATACAATGGAATTTGACGAAAAATTTGTTGATGTAATAGTAAAAAGATACATCAAACATAGGCAGTCAAATGAGAATTGTTTTTTAATAAGAAATAATGAAACAATGCTTTTATCAGATATAGAATATTTTCAAAATATAACTTGATATTATTTTCGATATGAGTGATGTATATACATGGCCAAAGCTAGAAAGGAGAAAATATGAAAACAGAAGAAGAATTAAAAGCTCATTTAGAAGATAAAATTGAAAATTTGCTAAATTTGGAATTAGATTTTAATTTAGATTCAGAAGAAATGACTAGTAAATTAGATGATGATGTTCACAATGCTTTAAAGCTAGGTGAATTAGAGCTAAGTGAAGAATTAGAAATATTTAATTTAAAAAATGCTTTTAAAGATTTAATGATTGTGGAAATGAAGAAAAATTGTAATGAAAAAGAAAAGAACTTTAAAATATATTTCTTCATGACTTACGTGCTCTATTTTATAGAGCTAGTTTACTAAAAAATAAATACAAATAAGAAATTAAGGTATGCTCAAGCATATCTTTTTTTCGTTATAGAAAGGAAAAATTATGAAAATTATAACGAGCGAATCAGTATTTAGTGGACATCCAGATAAAGTATGCGACCAAATTAGCGATGCAATATTAGATGCAATATTAGAGCAAGACAAAACAAGCAGAGTAGGGATAGAATGTGCTATAAAAAATGATTTAGTACTTCTTTTTGGAGAGATTACTACAAAAGCAGTCGTTGATTATTCTGCGATTGCAACTAATGTTTTAAAAGAAATAGGTTATGAAGAAAGATTTTGTGTATTAGAAAAAATATCTATTCAATCACAAGATATTGCTGTAGGAGTCGATGAAACTTGTGAACATGATCAAGGTGCTGGAGATCAAGGAATGATGTATGGGTATGCCTGTAACGAAACTCCAGAATTGATGCCCTATACTTTAGTATTGGCTCATGACATAGCGAAAAAAGTTGATGATATAAGAAAATTAAAGTATTCTAATTTATTTGGCCCAGATGGTAAATGTCAGGTATCAGTTAATTATGTTAAAAATATTCCAACAGTAATTAATACTATAGTTATTTCTGTTCAAACTAAGCCTGGAGTAAGCTTAGATAAAGTAAAAACAATTATTATCAATGAAGTAATAAAGGATTTACTTGGTTGTGATTTAGATGGAATAAGAATCCTTATTAATCCAACTGGGGCATTTGAAATAGGTGGCCCATATGCTGATTCAGGCTTGACTGGAAGAAAAATAATTGTTGATACCTATGGCGGCTGTGCAAAACATGGAGGAGGAGCGTTTAGTGGAAAAGATGTAACTAAAGTAGATAGAAGTGCATCTTATTATGCTCGATTTGTTGCAAAGACGATAGTAGAAGCCAGGCTGGCCGAAAAATGTGAAGTATGTATTTCGTATTCAATCGGAATTGCCGAACCAGTAAGTATAAGTGTTGATACTTTTGGAACTGGTAAAATAGATGAAAATGAATTATTAGATTTAGTCAATAAACATTTTGATTTTAAACCTGCAAGTATTAGAAAAGAGCTTAAACTTGATTCAATAAAGTTTAGAGAATTAGCGTGTTATGGTCACATGGGAAGAACTGATTTAAATGTGCCTTGGGAAAATGTATATGATAAAGCTATTGAAATGAAAATAGATTATGAAAAAACCAAGAATATTACATAATTTTTATAAATCAGAAAAGTGGCAACAAGCAAGAAGTTTGAAAATATTATCTGCAAAAGGTTTGTGTGAAAGATGTGGTAAACTAGGAAATGAAGTTCACCATAAAAAGCATTTAACTATTGATAATATAAATATAGCCGAGATATCTTTATCGCAAAATAATCTGGAACTTTTATGTAGGGAATGTCATAATCAACATCATAATCGATTTAGTAGTAAACAAAGTTTTGATGAAGAAGGGAATTTAATAAATTAGTTTCAAATTTACTTGACTTATTTTTCATTTAGAGTGATATATAGACAGACTTTAAAGGAGGTCGTATATAATGAAAATGGAAATAAGCAAAAAGGATTCAAGAATAATTGATGAAGCAAGAGATTTAAGAATGGTAAGCAGACTTAGAAATCTCATCCATTACCTGATGGACGATGTTCAGGTAGAAGATTATGATAATTATCTTTGTGCTACAGAATTACTAAATGACATTGAAGAATTAATCTGGTCAAGAATCGAAAAAGATGATGAGGAAGATGAAGAATGTTTGAGGGATAATTTAAAACAAGCAGTGGATAACTTTAAATCTGCTTTGGTTAGATTTAGAAGAGGAGAGTATCAAGATGAAGAGATTCTAGAAATATTAAAAGAATTCGAAGGAATATTAAAAAATTTATTATTTATATCAAAAAAATAATTCCCCCCTAGGAATTAATTAAAATTTCTTAAAGGGTACCGAGCGAGGGGAGCTTTGAAAAATGGAAAGCAAAAATTTTGAAAATATTTGATTTTGAAATTTAAACTAATTAGAACCTGAAAACAACCGACATATGGCTCACATTTCAAACGTGTGGGCTTTTTATTTGCTCTTGCAACATTCATGCCATAAATGATTTGAATCAAACGTGTGCGATTTGTAAGGCTTAGAATTTATTGTGAAAATATAACTTGCTATTAATTGCTTTTTGAGTGATGTATATGTACAAAGCAAGAAGGAGATTAGGATATGAAAACATATTTTACTTACAAAAGTGCCTATGTAGAAGACTTTAAAACAGAATTTAAGGTTTTTAAAAAAGTACAGTTAGCAAAGAAAGAATTTAATGATATTGCTAGCAATTTATTAAAAGATTTTGATTTAATTAAAGAAAACAAAAATGAAATGAAAGTTAAAAAAAATAAGATATTCCATTGCTTATTCATTTATTGCGAAGAATTAGAAGATGGATTATTGATTTGCAGTCAAGGATATGATTATGCAAGATATGCTTCGAGTTATCCTAAAAAATCGCTTATATAATGAGGAATTAAAAATGAAATGTTGTATTTGCAAAAAGGATAAAGATGAATATGGAAACAATCCGTTTCCTATTGCTGGTCAAGTATGTTGTGATGAATGTAATGCAAAAGTAATTATACCATTGAGGATTTTTATGAATAATCTAGATAAAAAGAATGTTGCATTATTAATTAAAGAAGATTCTCTTGAAATAATCAGGCCTAAAAATAAGTATTTTACTTTAGCAGAAAAACAAAAGTGTGTAGGTGGTTACATTGAGATTTCATGTTCGCCTTTACCAGAGTACATTGTTATATTTAATGAAGAAGGACAATTGAAAAATATGTTTTGGAATGATTTGGCTCATTTGTTATTTGAGCACGAACTTGTCGGAAATGTTTTAGTATGTCCAGTTAGAATATTTGAAAAACCTGAGGAGGATTAAGATGTCAAAATCAAAATTTGTATATGAAGAATACGAAAGGCTGAAAAGCCTTTTTTTAGTTGTTGAGGAAAATAAACAACATCTAGTTGATGACTTACTTCAAAAAGCTGCTTTCCTAAAAGTTGAACTTGATTCATTGCAAGAACAAATAAAAAAATACGGCTCGGTTCAAATTTCTAATAAAGGAAATCAACGAGAGACAGTAGCGTATAAATCCTACTTATCTTCATTAAGTCTTTATCAAACTATTATTAGAACGCTTAATTCTATCCTTGGTAAAAATATTAGTGATAATGATGATGACTTTGATGATTTCATTAAAAGAGCAAATGAACAATGAACTACTTAAAAGAGTATTATTTCAAAATCGAAAATGGAGAAATCTTAGTTGGGGATGAATTAAAAATAGTACTTGATGGTTTAATTACTGATCTAAACAATCCACTTTATTATTTTGATGAAACTCCTGGTAATCTAAGAATTGATTTTATTGAAACATTTTGTAAGCATACTAAGTCGCCATTTAATGGCGAGCCTTTTATTTTGGAATTATGGGAAAAAGCAATATTGCAAGTGGCCTATGGGTTTAAAATGACGACTACTGGATTAAGGCGATTTACTGAAGTAGTGTTATTAATTGCTCGTAAAAACGGTAAAACAACTTTTATTGCTGGTATTGATTTAGCAGAGTTTTTTCTTTCGACTGGTGGAGTTGATATTGTATGTGCTTCAAATACCAGTGAACAAGCCAATATACTTTTTGAAGAAATTAATAATATGCGTGAAGCTTCTAAATCATTATCAAAAGAAAAAAGAAGCAAGAAAAATATATTTTGCATTTATTCACCTAAGAATAAAAACAAGATTAAGAAATTGTCTGCTCAGTCAAGAAATCTTGATGGTTATAACATTGAAGTTGGTTGTATTGATGAAGTTCACGAAATGACTGATTCAAAAGTTTATGATGCAGTAAAACAAAGCCAGTCAACTAAGAAAGAACCGTTAATATTTATTATTACTACTGAAGGAACTACTGTTGGTGGGTTTCTTGATAAAAAATTGGAGTATTGTAGAAAAATGATAAAAGGTGAAATCAAAGATGATAAAGTTCTGCCTTGGTTATATACTCAAAACTCAATCAGAGAAATCTATGAAGATAAGAAATCATGGCAACGATCAAATCCAAGTTTAGGAAAAGTAAAAATGACGACTTATCTAGAAGACTTAATGAACAAATCAAAGAATGATTTATCAACAAGAGTTACGATGCTTTGTAAAGATTTTAATATTAAGCAAACTGAAAGTGGAGCATGGTTAGATTTTGAATCGATATCGAATGACAATAAATTTTTATTTGAAGAAGTAAAACATAGTTATGCAATTGGCGGTGTTGATTTAAGTTCGACAACTGATTTAACCTGTGCAGTATTATTCGTAATTAAAAATGATAAGCGTTATGTCATTCCACAATTCTTTATGCCAAAGGATGTGGTTAATAAAAGAATGGAAGAAGATAATGTTCCGTATGACATTTGGATAAAAAAAGGACTTATCACTTTAACTGAAGGAAGTCAAAACGATTTTAGCTTGGTAACTAAATGGTTCTTACAAATGGTTAGAGAATTTGATATTCGACCTTTATGGATTGGTTATGATCCCTGGAATTCGCAGTACTGGATCAAAGAAATGGAAGATGCAGGATTTGAAATGGAAAAGATAAGGCAAGGTATTTATACATTATCTGAGCCAATGAAACAGCTAGAAGCTGATTTAAAGAATAAGAAGATTAACTATAATAACAATCCAATTCTTAAATGGTGTTTAGCTAATACACAAGCAAAAGTTGATGTTAATGGTAATATTCAACCGACAAAGCTTAATAGCAAATATAAAAGGATTGATGGAACGGTTGCATTAATAATTGCTTATGCAGTTTATAACCGGTTTAGAAATGATTATGACAATATGATAGGAGGTGGTTAAGTTGGGGATTTTTACAAGAAAGAAAAAGATAGGAGCAAGTGATCTTGTGTCTTTGATACAAGGACTCACATCATCATTTACAGCGTTTGGCACTAACATAACGAAAAGTGATGTTGTTCGAATTTGTATTGATAGAATTGCAAGTCAATGTGCAAAGTTAAAACCAAGATATATTAAGAAATTAGACAACAATACCATTTCTGAGAAAAGTGGGAAGTTGTCTTTTATTTTGCAACATAAACCAAATCCGCTGATGACACCATATCATTTTATCTATAAAACTATTTCGCTATTATTGCTAAATGAAAATGCATTTGTTTATCCGATGTATGATAAAAACACTTATGAGATTAAAGGATTATATCCTCTTAGACCGACAATAGTTGAACCGGTAGAAATGAACGATGGAAGTCTCTTTCTAAAGTTTTTCTTTGAAGATGGAGCAAACTATATGCTACCTTATGAAAATGTAATTCATTTAAAACTATTTTATGGAGTTAATGATATCTTTGGCGGATTATCAAGCAAAGGTGATCATGAGGCATTACTTAAAACAATTCAAATAAATGATAATGTGCTTCAAGGCGTCGATAACGCAATAAGAAGTTCCTTTCAAATTAAAGGACTTCTAAAAATGAATGGAATGCTATCTGATAAAGACAAGGAAAAGCAGCTTGATTCATTTAATGAAATGCTTAATGTTGCAGTTAATAAAAAAGGTAGTTCAATTATGCCGATGGATTTAAAGAGCGAATATGTTCCGTTAGAAACTGATCCGAAAATTGTTAATAAAGATGTATTAGATTTTTTACAAAGTAAAATTCTTGATTACTTTGGAGTCAGTGTTCCGATATTTACTAATAAATATACAGAAATAGATTTTAATTCATTTTATGAATCAACCATTGAACCACTTGCTATTCAGCTGAGCGAAGCCTTTACTAACGGCTTACTGACTAATAACGAAATAGAGCGTGGTGAAGAAATTATTTTCTATAGTGAAAGGTTGCAATACGCTTCATGGAATACGAAAGTCCAGGCAATTGAAAAGCTTATGGGCTTAGGAATAATGTCCTTAAATGAATCAAGAGGACTTCTAGGATTAGAACCAGTTGATGGTGGAGATAAGAGGTTACAGTCTCTAAATTATGTTGATGCTAGTAAAGCCAACGAGTATCAGTTAAAAAAGAAAACGGAGGAAATAAATGAAGATGAAAGTAAAGATTAATGGTAGTGTTTCAGAGGAAGCACTTAAAACGATTTTAAATAAGCAAAAAGAAAAAGTGAAAATCATCGATGAATTCTGCAAAAAAGAAAACGTTGATGATTTTTATTATTCGGATAATGAACTCGAATATGAAATTCAAGTAAAGACTGTAAAAACCAAAGAGAAAAAAATTGAGGTGAGAAAAGATGAGCAAACACAAGGAGACTAGATTTGGAAATCTTGAACTTCGACAAATCGAAGAAGGCAAGATGATTATTGAAGGTTATGCAATTCTTTTTAATCAGGAAACGCTAATTGGCGATGAAGAGAGAGGGTTTATTGAAGTGATTGATCCGGCTGCTTTAAGAGCAACACTGATGAAGGATGTACCAATGAAATATAATCATCTCGACTCATTCTTAATTATCGCAAGAACTAAAAACGGAAGTTTGAAATTAGAAATTGATGATATTGGTCTTAAGTATTACAGCGAATTAATAGATACAAATTCAAATGAAGATATCTATAAAATGGTTCGCTGTGGTCTTTTAGATAAAGCTAGTTTTGCTTTTACAGTCAAATCACAAAGATGGGATAGAAGTGGCAAAGTGCCGAAAAGAACTATCCTTGAAATTGAAAGGCTGTATGATGTTTCGATTGTTGATATACCAGCCTATGAAGGTACATCAGCATATGGTCGTTCTTTAGAATTGGTGGAGACCGAACTAGAGGCTATGGAGTTAGCAGACCAAGAGCAAAAAGCAAAATTGCTAAGAAGTAAAGTAAAAATTAAAACAAATCACTAGGAGGAAAAGAAAAATGAATTTGTTAAAAAGAAAACAAGAAATCGAATCTCGTTTAACTGAGATTCGTAAAGCAGTTGATAGCGAAACAGATATTGCTAAGTTAGAAGCATATGAAACTGAATGCGATAGTCTTCAGGAAGAAAGAAGTGGCATTGAAAAGAAAATGGCTATTGCTAATAAAACGGAAATTAAACCATTTGTTGTTGAAGTTAAAGGTGCGACAGCTGAGGAATTAGAAAAGCGTGGTATAGATTTAAAAGAGAAAAGAGTAATCCAAGTATCAAGCGATGAAGTGCTACTTCCAGTTCATACTGATTCTAAAATTGCAGATGTTCCATTTGCAGAAGTGTCTACTATAATCGATAAAGTAAAAACTGTCAATTTAAATGGTGGAGAGACTTATAAAAAATCATATGTTAAAAAGCATGGAGTAGCTGGAACATCGGAAGAAGGTAAAGCATATTCGGAAACTGAACCTGAATTTGGTTATGTAACAATTACTAAAGTTAAGGTTACTGCTTATACTGAAATTACTGAAGAGTTAGAAAAATTACCAGCACTACCTTATCAGAAAGAAGTATTGAAAAATATCAATATTTCATTAAAGAAAAAAATCAGTCAACAAATTATCAAAGGTGCCGGTGATTCAAATACATTCACTGGCATTTTTAGTGCTAAGGCTACAGCTTTGGAAAGTTCTGATCTAGAAGTTACGTCAATTACTGATGCGACACTTGATGACATTGTTTTTTCGTATGGTGGCGATGAAGATGTCGAAGGTGATGCTTGCTTAATTCTTAATAAGAATGATTTAAGAGCATTTGCAAAATTAAGAACTAAAGAAGGCAGAAAAGTACACGTTATTGATTATAAAGCAGAAACAATCGATGGAATCCCTTATGTTATTAATTCCAATTGTAAGGCATTAAGTGATAGTTCAACTGCAAGCGGTGATTATACAATGGCATATGGATCATTACAAAATTATGAAGTCCCTATCTTCTCACCAGTGGAAATTGGCAAATCAACTGACTACAAATTTAAAGATGGAATTATCTGTTATAAAGCATCAGTATTCACTGGTGGAAATGTCGTAGGTTATAACGGATTCTTACGTATTAAAAAGAAGGCAGGAGAGTAGGACATGCTTCTTGAAATCGTTAAAAGTTCTTTGCTAATCCCACTTGACGAAACCTTGGCGGATTTAGAGGTGATGAGTTATATAAAAGCATGTAAGGAACTGCTTATCAGTAGTGGGATTGATAAGTCACTAGTTAATAGTGAAACAGATTCTATCGTGCAGTCCTTAGTTATAATTTACTGCAAGACTTTTTTCGGTTTTAAGAATGATGGAAGTGTTAAAGAATTGCCGAAGAGTTTTGATATGCTTGTAAAACAACTAGCATTAACAAAATCTACTCATTTGTAGAGTCAGGAATTGAGGTGGATGATTAATGTTTCCTAACTCGCCGAACATTCGGCTACTGCTTTTAAATGTTACAGGTCAAACTGATGACATTGGAAGTAAGAATCTCGTAGTAACAAGCTCTAAGGAAGTGATTGGAATTAAACATTCTATCACTTCTAAGGAGTTTTATAGTGCTAAAGAAATGAATATCAAAGTTGATCTAAGCGTGAAAATTCAATCATTTTTATATGATGGAAGTCTTTATGCGGTTGTTAACGATGAAGTATATAAAATTGAAAGAACTTATTTGAACGGACAGTTTATTGAACTATATTTAAATAAGCAATCAAAGAAAAAGGGTGATTTTATTTGGCAGAAATAATTAATCTAGCAAAAGAAATAAGTGATATTGTTGATGAATATGTAGCTGACATTCAAGGAAAATTAGAAGCCGAACTTCAAAGAACTGCAAATAAAATACTTGAATATATAAAATCAAATGCTCCTAGAGGTAAATATTCAAAAACTGCGACAGCTGATACTTTTGAAGTCATGAAAAAAGGTGAAGGCAAGAATCTAACCTATATTATTTACAATAAGAAAAAAGGAAGACTGCTTCATCTGATTGAATTTGGATTTGAACATCGAAGTGGAAAGTTTATATCAGCAAGACCATTTATGCGACCAGCATTTGATGAGTTTACTCCTTCGATGATTGAAGAGATTAAAAAGATTTTAGAAGGTAAATAAAAATGGAACAATTGCTGAAAAGAATTAAAAGTGTTTTAGATAAAGTTTTACCTAATAAAGTGTTCTATGGAAACAACATCGCTGATAATGGTGATAATGCATCAAAGCCATATATTGTTTATCAATTGCTTTCTAGCAGAACTGGTAAATATGCTGATGATAAATCAATGTTTAGAATTGCAACCATTCAAATAAATTTAGTTACTGAAAGAAAAGATTTAGTATTAGAAGAAAAGTTGGAGTCGACTCTTGATTCTAACTTTTTTAATTATGAAATGATATCTGAACTAGTCAACGATGATAGTTCAATAAATCGTGTATATGAAATCAAAAAGGAGGTTTTAAAACATGAATAAAGTTACATTTGGATTAACCAATGTCCACTATGCAATGGCAAATCAAACAACCGATGGTTCCTGGCTATTTCAAAAACCAATTAGATTATATGGAGCTCAGGAATTCTCGGCAGAACTAATCGGTGGCAGTTCACAGGTTCACGCTGATGATCAAGTATTGTCAACGCTTATTTCTTATAGCGGAAGTACCATCACTTTAAAGATGACCGAAATCGATGAGCAGTTTAAAAAAGATGTATTTGGTTATAAGGAAGATGAAAAAGGAAATTTAATAGAAATAACAAATACTGAAGTTAAAACATTTGCTTTAGGATATGAAATCCAAGGTGATAATAAAGCTCGTAGGATTTGGTATTTCTTATGTACGGCAACTCCTGTTGGAAGTGCAACAAAAACAAAGTCGGATTCAGTTGAAGCAAATAGTATAAGTTTAACTATTACTGCACGACCAATTGAAGTAGGAGATAAGTTAGTATTAAGAAGAATCGCAAAAGTTGGAGATGCTAACTATTCTACATTCCTAACTGAAAAGCCGGAGTTACCAACATTTGGAGGAGTATAGATAAAATGGAAAAGCAATTAAAAATAGGGGAGATTGAACTAAAACTTCAGTCATCCCTTTTTACTATTATTGAATATAAAAAAGTGTTTGGTAAAGAACTATTTAGTGATGTTAAAATAATGGATTCAGTAAAAGATAAGGAAGATAATTTCTCGGATATTATCGATGTAGTATTTAAGATTACTTATATCTTACATCGACCATTTACTAAACAAAGCTATCATGAGTTTTTAACTGGATTTGATTTTGAAGTGATTACTGATATTTCAAATTTAGAAAATATATCAAATACAATAGCAGAAATGCTAGGAACAATTAAACCGGGGAATAAAACATTCCCACAGCCCTGATAAAGAAAGATATGGTGGTACTTCAAGTATTATTTTTAATCTTTCCAAACTAGGTATTTCAATAGAAGATAGTAAACATTTTGATTTAGAAACTTATATGGAAATAATCGATATTGAAATCGAAATGAATAAGCATGAAAGTGGCGAGCGATATTGCACACAAGCAGATATCGATAGTTTCTTAACTTAAAAGAGGAGGTGGAGATGTGAGTGAAACAGTAAAAGGTATAAATATTAAGTTGGGACTTGATGGTAAAGATTTAGATAATGAACTTAAGGAAATCAAGAGCGAGTTAAAAGGACAAGAAAAAGACTTAAAAGCCATTAATAATAATCTTAAATATGATACAAACAATCTTTCTTTATGGAAAGATAAGCAAGATAAGTTAAACTCCATTTTGACCGATACAAAGAAAAAACTTCAAAATCAAAATGAGCAGTTAGAAAAGGCTAAGGAAGCAGTAAAGATTGGAGCAATGTCGCAAAAAGAATTCGACCAACTCCAAAGAAATGTCCAATATTCCGAAGCCGAAATAGCAAAACTCAATGATGAATTAAAGAAAACAAAAGAAAAGATTAATGATTTAGGAAATGCAAAGTGGGATAAGATTGCAAGTATAGGATCAACATTAACTAAGTCAGTAACGGCTCCTATTATGGGAGCTGTTGCCGCTTTATCTGCACTTGCAACTAAGACTGCTATCACTGCTGATGAAATTGGCGACACAGCCGCTAAAATTGGGCTCAGTGCCGAGCAATTACAAGAATGGAACCATGTTGCCAACATCTGTGGAACCGAAACAGCGAGCCTACAAAAGGGCTTTGTGAAGGTCAATGCTATTCTTGGAGATATTGCCACTGGAAATGGTGATAAAGTATCTGAAAGTTTATCTGCTATTGGTTTATCCGTTGAAGATTTAGAAGGATTAAATGCTGACCAGGCATTCGAGCTTATTAGAAAGTCATTAGCCAAAATCAAAGACGAGTCATTAAGGGTTGGACTCGCTAATGAGTTCTTCGGCGATAAATTAGGTAGTGAATTATTACCAATGCTATCAAGCGAAGAACAAGCTATAAAGGACTTGAGACAAGAATGTAGAGATTTAGGAATAATTACAAATGAGCAAGCAGCTCAAGCAGATAATTTTACAAATAATATAGCTAGAACAAAACAATCTTTATCAAGTCTTGCTATGGACATTACTTCACTTGTTTTACCGGTATTAGAAATGCTACTTGGAATTATAAGAGAAAAGATTATCCCAACAATCAAGTCGTGGCTGGAAAAATGGAACAACATGAGTGATGGAACTAAAAAAATGATATTAGTTCTCATTGGTTTAGCAGCTGCTATCGGACCAGTCATGACAGTTATAGGGAAAGTAATGCCAATATTAAAAGGATTAAAGATGTTATTACATGCCACCGGAGAGGGTGGCATTTTTGCTGGCACTGGTATTAACTTTGCAACTCTAGGAATAGGTGCTTTGATTGCTATACTAGCTATGGCACTAATGCAGAGTGAAACATTTAAAGAACTCTTAATGAAAATCGGCGAAACCTTTATGAGGCTACTTCAACCTATTATGGATATCGTTCAAGTTTTATTGGATGCCTTAATGCCAATATTTGAAGTGATTATAAATTTGGTTGTTAGAATTATAGATCTGCTGATGCCATTAATTGAAGCGTTACTAGCTCCTTTATTAGGACAATTTGAAATGTTAGCAGGGTTCCTAGAACTCATCGCTCCATTAATTGAAATAGTAGCTCAGGTAATAAGTGCTATTCTTTTACCAATATTAGAATTACTATTTAAGATTCTAGAACCGATTCTTTGGCTACTAGAAAAGATTATCAATGCAGTGTCAAAAGTATTTGGAAAAGTAGGAGATTTCTTTGGCAAGATTGGAAAAGGACTAGGAGACTTTGGCAATTGGCTCGGAGGTACTCTAGGAATAACAAACAATAAGAAATCAACTACAACCAATAATAATAGTCAAAATACAACAAACAATGTAACGGTAAATACTTCATCTAGTGAATTTGATATTGATTCGATTAATAAAGCGTTAGGAGGAAATTATCTATAATGAGACATCTATATTTAGTAAATGATTTAGGTATTGAATATCATTTTGACTATCGAACTTCAACGCTTTATGCTTCGCCAACTGGACTTGGAATTATAAAAGAAAATACTTACTTAAAATTTGATGATGATTACTTGTTAATTAAAGAAGACAATCCCATTGCAGAGATTGGTGGATCATTAATCTTTTTAAATCAGTATAAAGGCTATAACACTTTCCTAGAATACTTGAAAGGTAGTAAATCATTAGAACTTCATTATCATTCTAATTCAAAGAAGTACTGTAATGTTAATTTTAAATCTATTAGCAAAACTGAATTAATTAGTGGTGTGCTACAATGCGAAGTGGTTATTGAACGACTTGGCTTATGGCGAGTTGATGTTGTAGTTGAAATTGATGTTGATGTTAATAATAGTGCAAAGATTTATCCTTTTACCTATCCATATACTTATTCAATATCTTTTGAAGGGAAAATCAAAGTAACAAATAATGGTTTTGTTAAGGCACCACTAATTATTGAGATTAATGGAGCTTTTGATAATCCGGAAGTTTTGATTAAGAAGAATGATGAAGTAGTGTCGATGATGAGAATGTATCTTAAAAGTAATGATTGCAAGTTAGTAGTTAATTCAGAAGTTACAAATCAAAAGATGACTTTATTTTATAAAACTGGAGAGGAAGTAGATGTATATCAATATCAAGATTTTACTTGTGATAATTTTATTTTTATTGATCCAGGAACATATGAGATTGAGTTTCGACCAGGAGTTAGTGCATCGACAACTTGTAAGTTAACATTTATCGAAGGGTATATAGGTAATTAATATGCAATTAATATTTTTAGATAAAAATAGTTTAGATTATAAAGATTACGGATTTGTTGATAATGATTTCGAGTTAATAGTTGATTTGGTAATACCTCAAAAATCATCATTCGTTGTTAATAAAGAAAATATGCAAATAACGATTGGAGATATTACTATATTAAAAGAAAAAAACTATTCTTATGTTGGATTAGTTGAAACAATTGAGTTAGCTGATAAAGGAAAAACAAAAGTTCAATGTAAAGATTTCAAAGAATTATTTAATGTTAAAGTGCCAATAAAAAGTTTTAGTGGTGATGTTGCTAATTTTCTAAGTACTACAATTGCAACGCATTTTATTAATAATAATGATCTATATCAAAATCTTAGCTATTTGCAAATTGATTTAAAAGTATCAAAACAAGGTAATTTAACTTTTGATGATGATAATCTAATGAAGATAACAGATTTGATAGAGCTTATCACAAAAACTTATGGAATTAATCTACATTACAAGGTCGAATTTAAAAATGGAAAGTTCTCAAAAATAGTAATTATTATCGATAGTACTGATAAAGGTATTAAGTTAAAAAGTGATTTTAAGGCAATAAGAGATTTAGTAATAAATGACAGTGATGAGCAAATGATTAATAAAGTTGTTTATTATCCAAAAGCAGAAAATAAGACTTATAAAGCGACTAAAACGTATTATCTTCTTACAAATGGAGATATAACTGAAAACAAAAACGAAGGTAATAGATACAAGAATGTATCGTTATCATCTTTTTATTATTCTGATAATGAGTATTCTACGCTTAGTACAAAGGCAAGAAGTGAAATGATAGGTTCAAGTTTAGATCACAATATAACTTTTATGATTCATGCAAGCAATGGATTAATTAATCCGCTTGAAAATTTGTTCTTAGGAGATTATATAGAATTTTATGCAAAGCAAAAAGTATATGACTCGGTAGTTACACAAATCAAGTTCAAGAATAGCTTCAACGAAGCAGAGCTTACGCTTGGTGAATATAGAATAAAGCTGACAGAAAAAATAAAGATATTATCAAAAAATGTTAATTCAAACATTGGAAATATAGCAGTATCAAAAGGTGGAATTACAGACCTGGATGGAGGTGTCTTTTAATGGGACTAGTAAAGTTAACTTTTGACGGTGCAATGAATACCGCCAAGCATGATGCATTTGTTAATGCATTTTTAACAAATTATGAAAATGGAATTATTAGTGGACTAGCAAACAATTTATACTACAGTATCAGTAACGGTAATGTTACTTTTAGAAGTGGCTATGTTTCGGTCTATGGAAGAAGAGTTTTTGTAGAAGAAGGAACAACTATTAATATAGCGTTAGATTCAAATAAATCAGGCTATATAGTAATTGAAATAAATACGATAACAAATAAAGTGGATTTAATAAAACTAGAAGCAACAGGTACTTATCCTTCATTAATTCAAACAAATTTATTAAATGAAGATGGTATCTATCAACTACCAATTTTTGCATACACGAAATCAACAACATCACTTCAGGCAAATACAAGTTTTGTTCCATCGTATATTCGTACCAACAAATCTAATCTAACAACTACAAAAAATGAAATCTTGGCTGAGACAAAAAGGAAAGCAATTTTTAGAACGAGTTATTCCGGAAATACTTATTGTTTTGATTATGGAGGACTTACTCTAGCAGATGCATTAATTACATTTCAAACTGGAACTTATATAGTAACGATTCCAGGATCACTTGTTAAAACTTCATCTTCTCAAAAGAGCATCTCATATGGAGTTGGAACATTGGCATATTCATTGGCGATTTATACAAATGCTGGTTTCTTGTATATTACAACTGGAAGCTCACTACATACCATTTCAACGATTTATTTATATTATTAGAAAGGAAACAAAACATGGCAACGATTCAATTTAAAAGAAGAACTACTGCCGGAACTGGTCCATTAACCGGAAATAGCGGAACAGTAAAAGCAGGTGAGCCTCAGGTTGATTTTAATGGCGGTAATCTTTATATTGCTAAAGCTGATAAAACTGGTAGTAGCAGTACTCCTTTATCCTCAAATGATTATATGGAAATTCCGTCAACATCAGTTGTAGATAATCGGATTGATAATAAAATTACTAACCTTGGATTAGGAACAGCAGCTTATAAAAACACCGGAACAAGTAATGGAAATATACCAGTGCTAGATTCGAGTGGAAAATTACCAAGTTCAGTTGTTCCAAATGCTGTTAGTTCAGTTAATGGAAAAACTGGAGCAGTTACTGTTACTTTAACAGATTTAAGCGGAGTATCAACAACTACATTTAATGATCATGCGAACAATACTTCAAAGCATTTATCTACTACTCAAATCACAACATTATCAAATGTATTGAATACTGGAATCAATGTTAATAATGGGGCAAGTTATGAAGCGACTCTAACAACATTTAATTCAAGCGTAATCACAAATGGATTAATCCTTTATTCATCACTTGATACAAGATATACACCAAATAGAAGAATTTACTCATATGGAATTGATAAGTCTAAAGTTTTAACACCATCTTCAATAATTGATGGAGGAACGTTCTAGTGGCAGTTATCCAATTAAAAAGAGGAACTTCAACTCCGTCAACTGGAAATGTTACTAATATTGGTGAGATGGCATTTAACTATAGTGCTAATGAACTTTATATAAGAAGTGCCTCATCAATGGTCAAAATTGGTGGTGGAGACTATGAACTTGTTTTTAGTTATGAAGGAGCAGTTAGCAACTATAAATTAAACTATAACTTCGATAGGAACTATGTATATAAAATTCATATTATAGCAGCTACATCAGGAACAGATACTTCAAATACGGTTTTTAATTATTACACTTATAATGGCTCATCTGCAATGAGTGGTTCATTCACTTGCATGTACTTAGGTGATAATTATACTTCAATATCGAAAGCAAGTGGAAAAAACACCACTTCTTTTTATATCTATGATGCTTATACGAATTCGACGTCAGCTTCGTATGCAACAACCAAGATTATTGATTTTGAAATATCTCCAACATTTGAAAGTAGTATAAGCTCGACATATACGTGGATGGTTCATGGGACAAGTATAACTGGTGCATCTGATCAAAGTAATACACCTATAACCAACTGTATGTTTGCTCATGTCATTGATGCTTCACTTGGTGGAATATTGATTAATCCAGGATTAGATATTGGAAGTTTGTCATTTAGTATTTCAGTTTATCGGTCAAGAAGAAAGTAGGTTAATAAATGGCAATAATCAAAGAAATTAATTCAAGTTATGGTTGTAGTGCGAGTTACCATCGAGTCGTTGCAATATCAGTTAATTATTTAGTGAAAAAAGTAATTATATGTATTGCTTCATTCGTTTCAAAAGAAACTAGAAGGCAAAACTGTGAACCATTGGACATGGTCGATGTGGAAGTTCCTGAAGAGGATTTTCCACTTTTTTTAAATTCAAATGTGATTGAAGCAGCTTATTGGTGGTTAAAAGAAAATGCAATAAATTTTGAAGATGCAGAAGATGATATGGAATCGTTGAATCTAGAAAATAAGGAGGAAAAGAAAGATGGTACCAAAGAATATTGATAAAGAAAAAATTATTACTTATGCAAAAGGACTATTAAAAGACAAGGATATTATGTTTATGTATTTTGGTGGTTCTTTAGCGTTTGGAATTTATGAAGATGAATACAGTGACATTGATGTTAATGTATTTGTAAATGGATTAAAAGGTTTTATACATACAGAAATAGATGGGATTGATTATTTTATTTATGGCGAGGATAAATTCTTAACAAGACAAGATATGAGTAGCGACTTACCTATTTATAATAAGATTTTTATTGATGATGCTTTATCAATTGATGAAACATTAATTTATTTAAATCCAGCATATGAAAGTGAATATAAAGAATTTATAAATATCAAATTGATTGATAGATATAAAGAATTCTTAGATAAGAATCTGCAGTATTATTATTACCACTATAATGAATCAGCCAAGCCAACTAAAAAAATGTATCATGTCTTTAGGTTAAGAGGAGTCATTGAAAATTATAAAGAAACTGGAAAGCTGACTCTTGATATAGCAGAACCATGGCGAACTAAATTATTAAGTTATAAGCATAATTGGAATAGTGAAACTGGAGTAAGACTCCACGCAGAAATAAAAGAGTCTTTAGAATACATAAGAAAATTTAAGGAGGAATTGAACAAATGAGCATAGATCAACTTTTTAAATTAGATAATATTATCTATTTAATTGTTATGGTTGTTGTAGTTGTATTAACAACTATTAAGCAGTTCAAATCACAACAAAAAAAGAATGATAGTAATAATGCAGAAGTCTTGCAAAACCTTTCTAAAATAGAAAAGCAAAATGGTAAGATGCTGAATCTACTGGAAATCCATTCACAGGATATCAAATCAATAAAAAAAGATGTTAATGTTTTGGAACATCGTGTTTCAAGACTCGAGGATTCACATGTCAATCTTTATGAAAAATTAGGAGGAAAGAAAAATGACAACACTTGAGATTATGTTATTAATTGCTTTATTAGCAGTTTTAGCTTTATATGTAACTAGTAAATTAGGTAAGAATAAAAGTTTTGCTGATGTTATAAAAGAAGTTAAAGATGATTTAAAAAAGACTTCTTCGAATGTTGCTGATTTGGTAATAAAAGCAAAAGACATTATTTTTGATGACAATGTCCAAAAAGCAATAAAAGAGTTCATTCTTATTGTAGAAGAAAAGAATGCTATCGCTAAAGAAAAAGGAGAGCAGTATCTAAGTGGTGATGAAAAGAAAAAAGAAGTAATCCTTCGCTTATCGGAATGGATTACTAATACCACTGGATCAATTTCTAAAGCAGTAGATTTTGTAGAATTAAATGAAAGTAAGATAAATTCAATTATTGATGAATATGTATCTTTCAGCAATAAAATGGAAGGTAAAAATACTTTATCGGAATCCGAAAAATTAATAGATGAATATTTGAATTCAAAATAAAAGTAAGCCACTACTTCCTTAATCGGGGGATAGTGGCTTTTTTTGTTTACAAAGACATGATGATTGTATGGTATAATATTTGTAACATAATAGGAGTGTATTTTAATGAATTATTTAGAAGAGCAATTTAGACAATTTCTTATTAATAAAGGATATAAAGTGCTAACGCCTAGCGGTAATCCTAGCACTGTTTATGATTATTGTAAAAGAATAGCAGGAGTATGTGCTGATGAAAGACTTACTTGGGAAGCACTAGCATCACAAATTAATAGATTCGTAATCGACTATGGTGTCGGAGGAATTAAAGAAGCCAATGGCAGAAAAAGCCATAATTCTGTAATTAGTGCATTAAGAGCTTATAAAATATTTGTTGAAAATAAGAAATAATTATAAAAGTTTTAAAAAGGAATGATTATTAATGAAGGTTATTTTAAGTAGAAAAGGGTTTGATTCTGGATATGGTGGATACCCTAGTGTTATATTGCCAGATGGCGAACTTGTTACTTTTCCAATACCAAGTTTAGATGATAAAAGATGTTATTCAAATTTAAAAACATCCAGCGGGAAAAGATTAATAGATATAATGTACCAGCTAAATGATCATGTTTGGCTAAATAAGTTAAAGCGAGAACTAGATGATAATATAACTTGTCATTTAGATCCAGATATTACTTTTAATTCAGTTGAAAGGGATAATGATTGGCTAGGGAGTTTTGGACAAGTAGATAGTGCACAAGGACATCTGGAAAAAGAGAAAATTAAAGAAGGAGATCTATTTTTATTTTTTGGCTGGTTTAGGGAGGTCGAAATTGTAAACAATAAGAATAAATTCAAAAATAATGAAGATAAGCACATTATATTTGGATACTTAGAAATTGGGAAAATTATTCATCCAAAAAAGGATGAAATACCAAACTGGCTGAAACTGCATCCTCATGCTGATTATAAAAAGTATAATGATAATAATTGCATATATATCGCTAGAGAAAAATGTTCATTTAATGAAGGAATTAAAGGTTATGGAATGTTTTCATATAATGAAAAATTGAATTTAACTAAAAAAGGGATGACTAGAACTAAATGGGATTTACCAGATTTTTTTAAAAATTTAACTATTACGTACCATACAGCGGATAATTGGAAAGATGATCACTTTAAATCGGCATGTAGAGGTCAAGAATTTGTTATTGAAGAAAATATTAATATTGAGAACTGGGCAAAGGATTTGATTAATAATTTCGGTGAAAAATATAAAAATCAATTGAAAGTGTAGAAATATAAGCAAGACCACATATGAAGATTAAGTGGTTTTCATTTTGAAAAAACAACTTTAAATGATATAATATTTATAATTATGGGGTGATAAATTGAATTCTGTAACTATAAATAATAAAGTTATGCTTAGTAATAGTCAAAAACAAGCACTTGAATTAATGAATAAGCAAATGCAATCTTTTTTGGAAATGGAATTTGATTCGATTTGGTCCAAAATAAATAATAGGGATAAAATCAAGAAGAATTTTGTTAAAAAGATTTTAGGAATGGTTAATGGTTTTTATTTTCAAGAAATGGCAAAAAGAAATTTAAATGTTCCTCTTCATGAATATATGCAATTCAAAGACATGATTCCATATATTGCATATGAACATTATTTTAGAACATCCCATCTAGAAGACAGTGCAAGAGCATCTCTACAAGATGATATAAATTATCAAAATAAAATAGTTGAAGAAGTTACTGCAAAGTTAATATTTAATGAGCATCTTCAGATAAATCCGTTGTCATTTACTAATAAATATTCGCCTGAAATAGGAAATTTAAAAATGTATACAAGGTTTATTAATCATTGCATTTTGGAAATTTATCCGAAATTAAAAACTAATGATGAAAAAATAACCACATTACTTAATTTGTTTGTAAAATCATTATGTACAATTAATGCAATTGCAGACTTGCTATCAAATGGATATGATAGTGAAGCTTATAGCCTTTGGAGAACTTGTCATGAATTAGAATGCACTATAATTTTATTAAATAATTATGATAATATTTTAAGTAAAGCATATGTTGATCATTTAAAATACTTGCCACTAGACTATGATGATAATGAAGAGAATAAGGAACTATCTGAATCCTTAAAAACTGAGATGGAATATTATAAAATGAATAATAAAAAAGCTTTTATAAATTTAGGTTGGATTTTAAGAATAAAAGATTATGAGAATAGAAATTTAAATTTTAAAGAAACCTTATCTAAGTTAGCAAATCAGAGTCATCGCTATAATTTTTATAAAGATGCTAGTAAGGTTATCCATTCGTCTGCAGTTCATGCGACTTATAATAGAGGAGCTTTTCATGCAGATTGTATTTATCAATTATATTTAACTTTTTCATCAATAGAAAATGTTGTTCACTCATTTTTATCAAATACAATTAAAAGCATGGATGAAGAAGGAGTAAATAGGTATTTGGATGCAAGGCCAAAATACTTAAGTTCCACAAGAGAAATATTTGAAATATTAGAAAAAAGATTAAATTTAGGAATTTACGATTAAAAAGCATATAAACTTTAAAACGACTATTTACTGAAGTCGTTTTTTATTTGATAGTGCTTCTATTTTAATAATTTTTTCAATTCATCTGCAGTAAGCCAAGGACGCTTAATATGAAGCATGCTATGGCAATTTGAACATACTAAAATAATATCTTCTACTTTTGCATCATATTCAGCATCTACATCTGAAATCGGAATTATGTGATGAGCTTCAATAAAATCTTTGCCAATAACTCCATATTTTTCATAAAAATTAAAACCACATATCTGACAATATATTTTTCCATGTTGTTGTAAAAAACGTTTTTTTGCTTCATGAATTAATTTGCTATTTCTTTCTTTTTTCATATGACGATATTCATACAATGCTCCTTCAGGAAATACCATATCATTTAGTGAAGATATACTTGGTAAATTAACCTCGCTATTTGGAACATCACATAGCCCCCAAACCCCAGAGCCCTTTCCATTTACTGAATAAAAAAGAATAGGATATTTATTGTTATGTTTATCACATTCTTCGGCATGAAAATATATTAAATTTCTAATCAAAGAAGTCCAAGCTTTCTTTCCAATTAAATCTTCTGGATATAATTTTTCATATGTAGAATAAATATCTGCAAGAGTCGAGATTCTGCCATTTTCTTTTATAACATTTTGTATTTTTCTTACTGTTATCATAATCTAATCACCATTAATATTTTACCAAAAAGAATCAATTTCTCAAAGTTGATTTTTTTTATTATATAGTAATTTTTTATTTTTGAGTTCAATTAATTACTTAAATGCTATATCTCTTGCATAGTCTCAGCAATATTTTTTAAAGCAATTTCTATAACTCCGCACACGTTGAGACAGTCGTATTGCTTTACAGTAGATAAAAGTATTGTCACATAGCTGTTTATTGTAGAAAATCAGTATTCAACAATTTGATAGCAACTGTATTATGAAGTGGCAGCATAAAATAATTGCCTATTCTGAATAAGCAAATAAAATAATATAAAGCAGCATGTAAATAATAAAATGCATTAAGGAGCAGTATTTATGAGAGATTTCGAAAAAATAATAGGTGAAGAATTTTTAACTTCAAATATTGAAAACAATGAATATTCATACCAAAAGTATTTTTCAAAAAAGCAAATAACTAAAATTTTGGAAAAAAATGAAGGAGATAAGTTAAACAAGTTTTTGGATAGGAGATTTTACCATAATGGTGTTGCTGTATTAATAGAAAAAAAACAAAATAAAAAATTGGAATTTTATATAGAGCAATTAGAGAATTACATAAAATTAGAAAAAGCAATGAAAACAAGAAAAATAGTTGGAATACTTTATGATATTGAAACAGAGGAATGCATTTCTTTAACTCATCCATCAGAAAAATTGTTGAAACCCATGTCATATTATGAAGGATTATTTGAAGTTCCTGTTCCAAAAGAATCAATATATTTAAAAGTTCAATCTATTAATAAAAAATTACATAGTTTAGGTCTCGCAGATTTAATATCTAGAATGAAATTTACTGGATTGGCACTAGTAGGTATTAGAATAGCAATAGATGAAGATTTAGCTGTACCAACAACTTCTTTTGAAGATATGAAAAAATCAATTGCTAAAATTATAAAGGAAAGAATCCCTACCGGATCAATGCATAAGGATAGTAAATTGTTTTTACTGTCTGAAGAATTTGAAAAAATCTCTTTGAATGAAGATGGACAAAAAAGTGTAGAATCTATATATAATGATATTTATGAAATAAGTGAATGGATTAATTCATATTCATGGGATGGGAAAGATGCGATGGCAATTTTCTTTAATGAATTTAGAAGATATGCTGGGAAAAGAGAGCATGGTCAAGTATTTACTCCTGAAATTTGGACTGATTTAATGTATAAAATTATAAGTGTAAACAGTAATTCCAGAATTTTGGATGCTGCTTGCGGGTCTGGTACTTTTTTAACTAAATCAATGAGCAAAATGCTGAAAGAAAGACCCGATAGAAAAAATGAAATTGTAAATAGTCTTTACGGAATTGAATGGGCAAGAGAATTGTATGTATTATCATGCGTAAATATGCTAATGCATAAAGATGGAAAGACAAATATTATACAAGGAGATTCAACAAGTAATAAGGTAGGTGAATGGATAAAGTCTCTGGGAATTAATAAAGTACTCATGAATCCACCTTTTGAAAACCAAACAGGCATTAAAATTGTTAAAAATGTTTTAGATAATGTTTCAAAAGATTCTCTTTGTGCTTTTATTCTACCAGATAGAACGCTATGTACAAAATCAGAAAAAATAGTCAAATCCATTTTTAATAAACATACTTTATTAAAAATCATTAAAATGCCTGAAAAAACATGGCAAGGTATAGCAGGAGTTACAACGTCAATATTTATCTTCCAAACTGATGCTCCACATAATGATAAACACATAATCAAGTATTGGATAAAAGAAGATGAATTAGTAACAGTAAAGAATGCTGGAAAACAAGATATAAATGATCGCTGGATTGATGACGGGAAGGATAATCTTCTTTCATATTGGACTAATATAATCACAAATAATTTAGATCATGAAACAAAACAAATTTCAAGAACATTAGAATATGATGTGGAAGTTGAAAAAAATGTGCTTAGTGAAGAAAAATTTTACAAGACAGTGCTCGAAAGAGTTTTATTTGAAAATGAAGAAGCTAAAATAAAAATGGATAGTATTAAAAAAGAAATTCAGGCGATTAAAGACTATGACTGGTATATATTCGCTTTGAAAAATAAGGAGGTAAAATAATGAATTTTCCGTTTATTAATAATTTTATTTGCAAAATTAAAAAAGAAACAATTTTAGAAACATTTGATTGGATGGATTTTGATTTTACTGATTTGTTTCCAAATTGTGAACATGGTGCTAGGTTAAAGAAAAGCGATAGAAAAATTGGAGATGTTCCTTTAATAACGGCAGGTCAGTTTAATAATGGCATATCAGAATATATTACACCTCCCGAAAGAAATAGAATATATAGCAATTGCGTGACAATAGATATGTTTGGAAATTGTTTTTATCACGATTATAGTTTTGTCTGTGATGATAACGTTTATCCAGTAATAGGTAACTATGGAAAAAATGTAGGATTATTTTTATGCACGGTTATACACAATACTATTTGCTCGAATTTTAGTTTTAAAAAACAATTTAGATATAAACAAATGAAAACAATTAAAATAAAACTGCCAGTTGATGAAAATGCAAAACCGAATTGGATATATATGTCCGATTATATAAAAAAAATAGAAGAGGATATTTTGGAAAAGTTAAAATAATTATTAAAAAATCAATAAAATCATGAAAATTTTCGATATGAAAATTGCTAAAAATATGTTGCTTTGCTAGTTTCAGAGAGCGATATTTCATCATTTAACTGGTCCATGGCACACAGCAGACTATTAGATTACTTTGCCATAGACAGGTAATATGGCAGCGTGTTCTCGATAAATTTGAAAACAAAATGAGTTTTCGTTTTTAAGAAAGCAAAAAATAGAAAAGTTGATGGATAATTATAAAAACTTAAAAAGTAATACAACGAAATAAGAGATGAGGACAATACTATGCCAAAACAAACTAAAGATATGGCTTTATTCATAAAAGGGATAATGCCAACCTCTATCCTTGAAAATTATTCAATTAAACCAATATTCAAAAATATTTCCAATGAAGAGAGTATTAGAGAAGGTGTTTTTGGTTTTAGAAAGTTTCTGTATAGATTCTGTGATTATATTTCAAACAATAAAACTGTTGGAGAAGAGGTTACTAAAAAAACTCATGGGTTTGAAGATAATACAACCTTATCTAAGGATTTTCCTTTATTCAATAACTTAGTTAGCATATTAGTGAATATTGGTTTCTATGGTGAACTATCTGATGTCAATAAATCTTTATTATTAAAAGATTTCGAGTCGCTTTGTTTAGTAGGAAACGCAAATTTGAATTCAAAAACAAAAATGAGCATTTCAAAATTAATTGAAGGATTTCGACACCTAAAGAACTGTGGCTTTTGCTTTGAAGGAATTAATTTAGATGAAAAAAATCCAAATATTGAAAAATTAGAATTTTTGAAGATATCATATCCAGATAATCCTATGATGCTAGTAGGGATGAAAGCAATGGCTACCGCGCAATGCAAATTAAGAACCTTCGGATATCAAGACTATTTTCTAAGTTGCGATTATAAAATACTAATAGATAGCAATGATCAAATAGATATGGATTTTAAGGATTTCATTAATCCTTTACCAACAGATTTAAAAGATTTTGTTATGCAAACTGATAAGTTGTTTATTCAATCAGGATTAACACAAAGAGTTGAATCAAAATATTTTCGTATTAAGATTATCTATTCTTATAAAAGCAAAGAGATTTTTACATTTTCATCTTCAATAAATGGAATATGTTTTATTATCAAATCAAATAACATTATTAATTTCCCTAGTATTATTGAAAGTTTTCCAGGAACCTTACAGCAAAAAATTCTAAAAGGATTTGGTTGCTATCGCAAAACTGGTGGTGACCATTGTGAAGGCGCTTGTCAAGGATATCGTTTTCCTTTAGATGGATCCTTTCTTCCAATAATAGATAATGTTAGAACATGGATTGAAAAAGAGCTGTTATCGATAATAGTAAAAAGATAATATGGAGGGGAAACAATGGAAAATGCAGAGGAATTTATTGAATTATACAAATTATTAGAAAAAACTATCCGTGAAAAATATAATTTAAATGAATGGGATAGTCCAATAGAACATGTTAAAAAGAAAAATGAGTTTGCTCAAGATAAATACGAAATTGGAATATGCCAAAAAGTTAGGAATTTATTTAGTCATGAGCCCAAATTTAATGAGGATTATCTTGTTGATCCTTCTTTAAAACTAATTGATTTCTTAAAAAAACTAATTAGGAAAATTGAAAATCCACCGACAGCGTTTTCTTTATCAACTAAGAGAAGTGATATATTATTTGCGTCGAGGCAAGATAACGTTATAGAGGTAATGGAAGAGATGGTAATTAAGAACTTCACGCACATACCTATCTTAGAAAACGACGTAGTTATTGGTGTGTTCGGAGAATCAACAATTTTTAATTATATTAGTAAAAATGGTGGCATCGCACTTGAAAAGTCTAATCTATTTAATAACTTACTCGATTATGTCGGTATAAAATCTCATTCTGAAAGATTTGAGTTTGTCAAAAGAAGCGAATCATATCATAACATCAAGAAGAAGTATTTAACCGGATTCAAAGACGGAAAAAGACTGGGCATGTTGTTTGTCACTGAAAACGGATTAGCAAAAGAAAAACTTATCGGTATTATAACTTTATGGGATGTATTGAACTACGATATATGACATGATATAAAAAGAGAACTGCATGATATCACAGTTCTCTTTTCTGTTATTTTTCAGTCAATTTGTTTTCGACTTTTAGTAGTTCTTCAGTAATATGCACTTGGTTAATGACTAATTTAATAACCTTTTCTAATTCGCTGTTCGTGCTATAATCCGCTCGACAGACAAAGTTAACGCGGTTTTCTTCATAAAGGTTCATTACCTTTTCGCGGAATCCTTTTGGATAGACAGCGATTGATTTACCACCATTTTCTTTAACTAGGCTCATGACAGGTACATCAGTCATACCATCTCCTAAATAAATAATATTTCTATAAGGTATTCTTCTTTCTTTTGTGCGTTGATTTAACTTGATGTCATCATTTAAATCCATCGCACCTTTCGAGATACGGAAGAAGAACTGTGTCTTCGCGGTGTAGTTAATCGCAATCTTTGGCCAGACTGGCACGCCAGTCTCATCAAATAAGAACTCACAGCCATAAATCGCAGTGAACTCATTGGCGATGCTGCAACCATCAATGATCTCTTTAGTGCCTGATGATACAAGATAATGCTCAATTTTGATACCTTGCGTATCACCATATGCATTAATACGTTTAAACCAAGTGCTCACACCACTAAAAAACTTAATATCCTTACCAAGCGATTTTAAATATTCTTTAGTTAATTTAATGCCTTTTTTCTTAGCCATATCCACCATTACATACATATAGCATAGAATCTTTTCGACATTTGTTTTTTCTGAAAATATGGAAGTCTCCCGCCAGAACTCGGCTGGTGTCATACCTAAAGCAGGAATAAAACTGTAGTTTTGCATATCTTCACTGCACAGTGTCTTATCAAAGTCATACATAATCGCTACGATTGGTCGTTTTTCCATAAAATCACCCCATTAAAGACATTATAGCAACTAAAATGAAAAATAGTCAATAAATATGCGGTTTTGGCACTCTTTTTGTGTCTTTGTCTTAAATTACATTTTCTTTTTATTCCTTACGGTTCTTAGCAAAATATGATAGACTTAATTAATAAGTAGGTGATGATATGGATTGGGTACAAATTACTTTATTGATTTTAACAATTTTAGTTGTACTATTAATTCTTATTGGCTTTTTTGCCTCACGCTCACTTACTAAGTTTGAACGGCAAATGAGCAAGAAGATGCACGCGATTAATGTCTTAATGGCGCAGAAACAAGATCTACTTGTCATCATGGCCAAGTTATTTAAGAAGTATCATGTCTTATTACCAAAAGAGTTTGTCGATGATTTAACGCCAGTTCTAGATGAAAATTTAAAGAGTTTAACATTCACCGAAAGATTAACAATTAAAACGTATTTAATGAAGACAAGTCAAAGTATTATCTACTATGCTGAACAAAGCCAATCAATTCGTGAAGATCATGAATATCAAGTATTAAAACGCGCGCTTGTTGAGCTTGATGATAACCACCGCCGTTTATCAGCGATATATAACGCTGACGTGCTAGGGTTTAATTATTGGATTAAAGTCTGGTATTTAAGACCTGTTTGTAGATTGATGAAGTTTAAAGAAAAGGAATTATTGTCCTAAAAATAACGATTAATTGTAAAGATTGCGTGGTAAATAAAAAATATTGCAAATTAGACACTATAGTGTCTTTTTTATTTTGTAAAAAAATTCATAAAATATATTGCACAGCCATACTATGCAATGTATAATATTGTGTGTTGGGAGGTAATAGCATGAATATTCAACTTAAAAAAGGACTTGTTGAAATGTGTGTATTGTCCATCCTTAATAAAGAACCGTCGTACGGATATAGGATTATCGCGGATATGGAGGAGATTATGTCCTTGTCAGAATCTACCTTATATCCGATATTGCGAAGACTTGAAACTTCGAAATTACTAACGACATTTTCTAGGGATTACAATGGACGATTGCGAAAGTATTATCAAATTACAGGCGAAGGTCGATTAAGACTACGAGATTTTAAAGATGAGTGGCACGAGATGGAAAGCGTATATCGCTTCATCGCTAAACGGGAGGTACATAGTTATGAATAAAGAAACATTCATGAAAGAGCTGTCTAAGAGAATCCAACATTTAAAACAAGATGAAAGAATGAGCGTCTTGCAATACTACAACGAACTTATCGAGGATAAGATCGACTCAGGCGCATCAGAAAAAGATGCAATTGATAGTCTAGGCACTGTTGATTACATTATCTTCAATATTAATGATGTGTTAAAATCCGCTGAAGCTGAAGAAGGAAAAACTGCCGCAGCAGCTAATTCTGAATCAACCAGCAATAAAAAAGAAGAAGCAAGAGCAACCCGCGTAGCATCAAAAGAGACACGTAAAGTTTCATGGGTTAAAGTACTAATTATCATCCTTCTATGTCCAGTTATCTTTGGATTAATGTGCGGATTAATTGGCGCTGTGGTTGGAATCGCGACAGGTTTTATTGGAGTTTGTATTGGTGTTCTAGCTTTACCAATCGCTGGAATCTATGCCATGGTTACTTCCCTATACCATATGACGATTAGTTTATACACCGGACTATTGCAATTTGCCCTTGGGTTAATGTTACTATCGTTAGGATTATCATTATTCTCAGTCTTTAAAAAGTTAGTAGTAGTCATTTGTGTCTTTACTAAAAAGGTACTTAAGAGTGTCTTTAAGTGGATGAAAGATGTCTTTGCTAAAGATGGAGGTAAGATTATTTATGAGTAAGAAATTTGCAGTATACGGCGTACTCTTTACGCTTGGATTAGGACTTGGAGCATACTCATTTTATAAACTTGATTTTAATGTTCATAACATACCTCTTGCGGTATATGGCGAGCAAGTAGTCGGCAGCAGTAATATTGAATCCAGTGAGATTTCTGAAATCGTTTTGATAGCTGCGGCATGTGAAGTCAAAGTAGAAGTAAATCCAGAACCCACTACAGAAATAGTGGTGAAATATGAGTATTATGACAATATTAAATTCGATATTACGAATGAAGAAGGTAAATTAACTATCTCATCACACAATAAATTCGTCTGGTGGAATGTAATGAATGTTGTCAGTTCGTGCGAAATTGAAGTACTAGTTCCACAAAATTATGTCGGCAATTATCGCTTAGATGTTGCGGCGGGTCAAATGGATGTTAAAAATGTGACAGCGGATACAATTAATATATATTTAGGCGCTGGCGAAATAAACGCAACAAATATAAATGTCTCCACTCTTAATGCTAGAATTGCGGCAGGTGATTTAACGATAAAAGAATCCACGATGGGCAAATTAAACGCAACAATCAGTGCCGGAGCACTTAGAGCGTACCATTCAACTTGTGATATTGTCGATTTCAAAATCTCCGCCGGCTCACTAAACATGGAACTAATCGGAAATATAAATGATTATAACGTAAGTGTTAAAATAAGTGCAGGTAGTTGTAATATTAGTGATCGCATCACGACAGGTAGTCTAAAAAGTATTACCGGTAAAATCTCCGCTGGAGATGCTAGATTTAAATTTGTAGAAAACTAAATAGATAAATCTCAAAGCATATGTCTTTGGGATTTTTTTATTATTTTACATTTTATTCATTAAATGTTACTATTCTGATGGATACTCAATGCAAGTTTTGATAGTATTTCAAAACCTTACCTATAAGAACGATGAGTGGTATCGCGAGTATCTATCAAATACTTTAACAATCGGAATTTAAAGTGTTGGAAGGATACTATAATGTATCCTTTTTATATGATGGAGGGGAAAATAGTGAAGAGGAATTCGAAGGTCTTAAGAAAAGACTACTCTGCAGTATATGAAAAGGGTGGATACAACACTCTCGAGTTTTACGGACTATTAATGAAAAAAGGGAAACTTCGTATAGATGTAAAAAGATATAGCCGCAATTTTGATTTGCCTGAAGGCATTAAGAAACAAAGAAAGACTGTTTACTTTAGTCCAACAAAAAAACATAGGAATGATTATATGTATAATATAATCTCTGATTTCCTTGATGAAGTATCACGCGATTGGTCAGAACAATTAGAAATGATTACTATTATGTGCAAAGAAGAGAAAAAGCGCCCTGCTTATAAAAAACAAGAAAATGTTTCAGATGACTTTAACTTTATGAGTGGAATTAGCGATCATGAAGAAGCAAGTTACACTATGAACATAAGAAATATGATGCGTACCGCTAGACTTGAAGCCAAATTAACAAAACTAATTGTTACAAATTATGCGCAGTTTGTGCATGAATTTGTTTCTCGACTTGAAGCGGTAACAATTAGAATCATGAAAATTAAGGGTTATGATGACGATGAATTTGATCGGAGTCGCTTTTATTCTTTCTTTGAGGCGCTAATTAGTAAAGAAGAGTCAAAGAAAGTTGCTGATCTTCCTAGTTATCCATCTTATGGGAGGATTTACGCAATTTGGAACTTTTTAAAACATAATACAGTTTCTACTTATGATAAATTAAAGAAGGATTATCCTGAAATGATAGTATCTAATTCAAAGCCTTATCAAAACGGACAACTCGCTATTTATTTTATAAATTGGAGCAATTGGGAAAAGGGATTTATCCAAAATACGATTAAAGGCATAAGCGATTTCTTTAAAGAACTGTTTAGATTAGCATTTGATGAAGATAGTACGTTCTCTAGTTGGAATTATGATGATTATTTTATTGAAGAGGTTAATAGTTACATTAAAAATATTGAAGATCCTTTTGGATTAGATGATTGCTTTTTTGATTAATTATTATGATGATTGCTTAAGCATATTATTATCGTTTTACTTTTACTTGTACTAGCGATTGTAATATAATAATAAAGTTGAAAGAAGGATAAAAAAATGCACAAAAAACCAATTATTCTCTGTATTCTTGATGGATACGGTATACGTAAAGAAGAGCATGGAAACGCGATTGTTGAGGCGCATAAACCTAACTTAGATAAGTTTATGAAAAAATATCCAGGCACGCTAATTGAAGCATCTGGAGAAGCAGTCGGATTACCGATGGGGCAAATGGGCAACTCAGAAGTTGGTCACCTTAATATAGGTGCGGGACGAATTGTTTATCAATCCCTAACCTTAATTAATAAAGCTGTTCGTGAACAAACATTTAACAGCAATGAACACTATTTAAACGCGATTAACTACGCCAGGCAACATGATTCTAAATTACATATTTTAGGTCTTGTATCTGACGGTGGCGTACACTCGCACATTGACCACATTATTGCGATGATTCGCATGGCTAAAAAAGAAGGATTAAAGGATGTTTTTGTCCACGCTTTTATGGATGGAAGAGATGTTGATCCTCAACTTGGAGCGATGTATATTAGCAAAATTCAAGAAGTGATGGATAAAGAAAACTTTGGACATATTGCGACGAT
The DNA here is from genome assembly GCA_031556235.1 of Bacilli bacterium. GTDB lineage: Bacteria > Bacillota_I > Bacilli_A > RFN20 > CAG-826 > JAVBTH01. Next base: position 185,263 of record JAVBTH010000001.1, on the reverse strand, counting down.
AAGCGGTAGATATTACGCGATGGATCGCGATAAGAATCTTGATCGTAACGATATTGCGTATCGCGTCATGGTTGACCAAGATGGCCCAAGTTATACCGATTATAAACAATTCTTTATTGATCAATATAAATACCTACCAACGACGGGCAAAGATGCAAGTGATGAATTCTTAATTCCGCATTTCAATCAAGCAGTCGATGGAAGAATTAATGATAATGACGCAATTATCTTTATGAATTTCCGTCCAGATCGTGCGATTCAAATTGCAACAATCTTATCAAATCCAGACTTCTATGCGCATCCAAAAATGAACGCTGATGGCAGTTTGGCATTTAAGCCTTATACCCCAAAACATATTCTAAAAAATATTTTCTTTGTTTCAACGATGAAGTATGCTGATTCTGTTAAAGGCGAAATCGCTTTTAAACTACCAACTTTAAATAATACCCTTGGTGAATTCTTAGCAAGTCACAACTATAAACAATTACGGATTGCCGAGACAGAAAAATATGCGCATGTCACTTTCTTTTTTGATGGCACCATAAATTATGATGGTGTTGAAAAACCAGAACTTAAAGGTTGTAGACGCGCCTTAGTAAATTCACCAAAAGTAGCAACATATGATTTAAAGCCAGAGATGTCCGCGATTGAAGTAACAGATAAATTGCTTATTGAACTAGCTAAAAATGATTTAGATGTCGTGATATTAAATTTTGCTAATTGCGACATGGTTGGTCACACTGCCGTTCGTGAAGCAGTAGTTAAAGCCGTCGAAACAGTGGATACCTGCGTTGGCAGAATTATCGATTACATTGATTTAAACGGTGGAACATTGATGATTACTGCTGATCACGGTAATGCTGAATTTATTCTTGATGAAGATAATCGTCCATTTACAGCCCATACGACAAGTAAAGTTCCGTTCGTCATCAATATTCCAAATGTAAAACTCCGTGATGATGGTAAACTTGCCAATATTGCGCCGACAATTATTGAGTTACTTGGAGATGTGCCACCCACTGAAATGGATGAGCCTAGCTTAATTATTAAGTAGTTTTTAACTCATGTTTAGCGACATGAGTTTTTTTATAGTCTATTTTTGAAGTTTGCTGACCATAATATGGTGGGTGATAAAATGAAATTAACAAAATTAAAAGGTTTAGAAGTACTTGATTCTAGAAGTGACTATACAATTAAGGTCGAGGCAATCTATGAAGAAACATGTGGCACTGCGATTGTGCCAAAAGGGGCCTCAACAGGAATCTATGAAGCTGTCGAACTAACCGATAACGATGAAAAACGTGTTAATGGCAAAGGCATGATGAAAGCTGTCAAACTGGTGGAAGGTAAAATATTCACCGCGATTAAGGATCTTGATTTTATGGATCAAAGACTAATCGATGATACTTTAATCAAACTTGATGGAACTAAATCTAAAGAGAATTTAGGTGGAAACACAATGCTTGGTTGTTCATTAGCTATCGCAAGACTTAGCGCAAACGTCTGCAAGGCTCCACTTTATCGGCATTTAGGCGGATTACATGCCCACACACTACCAATGCCAATGTTTAATGTCTTAAATGGCGGGAAACACGCTAACAATAAAATTGATGTGCAAGAAATTATGCTTGTTCCGGTTGGAGCTAAAAGCTTTTCTAAAGCCATCGAAATGGGAGTCGTGATATATAAAGCCTTAAAAGCAAATATCACAAAACAAGGATATTCGACTTCTCTAGGTGATGAAGGAGGATTTGTTCTTCCTTTTGATACGACAGAAGAAGCACTCATGTTCCTACAAGAAACAATCAAAACTACGCCATTTAAACTTGGAAAAGACTTTATGATTAGTTTTGACGTCGCAGCAAGTTCGTTCTATGATGAAAAACGAAAAATTTATTTATTTGAAGGAAAAGAAAAGACCGCGACAGGGATGATTGATTTTTATGAATATTTAACAAACAAATTCCCAGTTTTATCAATTGAAGATGGATTAATGGAAGATGATCCTTATTGGAAGGAATTAAGTGAGCGTCTCATGCATAAAACCATTTTAGTAGGAGATGACCTTTTCGTCACAAACAAAGAATTACTTAAAAAGGGAATTAAGAATAAATTAGCTAATGCACTTATCATTAAACCAAATCAAATTGGGACATTGACTGAAACTCTAGAAACAATCGAATTAGCGCAAAAATCGCACATATTTACGATTATTTCACATAGATCAGGTGACTCAGAAGACAGTTTCATCGCTGATCTGTCAGTCGCGGTAAATTCTCTTTTTATTAAGACGGGTGCCCCAGCGAGAAGTGAAAGAACATGTAAATATAATCGATTACTAGAAATTGAAAAAGAATTAGGCGTCGGCGCGGAGTTTGCTGGTAATTATATTCGCGATTATCTAGTGAAAAAATAGTGTTTATTTGGTAAGTACTTTGCTTGTAGATTTTTAATAATTCCACTATAATAACTCCTAGAAAGAAGGATTTTGATATGAAATTTGAAGAATATCCATTTATTATTCCTGATTTAAAGGAAATTGAAACTAAATATACAGCCTTATTAACTGAATTTGAGGCGGCAAGTACTGCTAAAGCACAAGTTAAAGTAATTAAAAAGATTATGAAACTTGAAGATAATATCAATACAGTTATGACAAATATCTCAGTTTGTTATAGCGTTGATACAACGAATGAAAAGTATGTTGAAGCTCAAGATGCATGTGATGAAATGGGACCACAAATTGCCGTTTATCAAGATAAATACAGTCGGTTACTAGTCAATTCACCTTTTAGAGCGGACTTAGAAAAAACATTTGGCAGTCTATTATTTAAAATGGCGGAACAAAGTTTAAAATGCTTTGACGAAAAAATCGTTGAAGACTTGCAAACTGAAAACCGATTAACTAGCAAATACACTAAGATTTACGCTAGCGCCAAAATTAAATTCCAAGGTGGAGTTTATAATCTCTCACAAATGGGAAAATTCATGATTAACCTTGATCGTAATGTACGTAAAAGTGCTGCTAAAGCTGTACAGAAATTCAATCTTAAACATGAAAAAGAAATCTCAGAAATATTTGATGAGTTAGTTCATGTTCGCGACACGATGGCTAAAAAACTAGGTTATAAAAACTATATTGAGTTTGGCTATAATCGCCTAGGAAGAACTGACTATAACGCTGAAATGGTGGCAACATATCGTAAGCAAATTGAAGAATGTTTTGTGCCAATCTGGAAAAAACTTTATAAAAAGCAAGCAAAGCGCATTCAAATTCGCTCGCCAAGATTTTATGACATGTCCTTAGAATTCTTAAGTGGTAATCCTACACCAGCTGGTGATTCACAATACTTAGTAAATGAAGCTAAAAAAATGTACGACACGATGTCAAATGAAACAGGCATATTCTTTAATTTTATGATTGATAATCATTTGCTTGAATTAGAGGCGAAACCAGGTAAATCTGGCGGTGGATTTATGACATATTTCCCAGATTACAAGGCACCATTTATTTTTGCAAACTTTAATGGTACATCCGACGATGTCGATGTTTTAACTCATGAAGTGGGGCACGCTTTCCAAGGATATTGTTCAAGAGATATTGAAGTGCCAGAATATCGTAGCCCAACGCTTGAAGCATGTGAAATACATTCGATGAGCATGGAATTCTTTGCGTGGCCATACGCAGAAGGTTTCTTTGGTAAAGATGCGGAGAAATATAGATTTGTCCACCTTGCTTCTGCGATTAATTTTATTCCATACGGCGCAAGTGTAGATGAATTCCAGCATTATGTTTATGAAAATGTTAACGCAACCCATGAACAAAGATGTGCCAAATGGCGAGAAATAGAAAAGAAATACACGCCATATAAAAATTATAAGGGATTTGATTACTTAGAACGTGGTAATAGATGGATGGGACAATCACATATTTTCCAAACTCCATTTTATTATATTGATTACACTCTCGCACAAGTTGTCGCATTCCAATTCTTAGTTGAAACCCAAGCAGACTATGATAAAGCGTGGAAAAAATACGTTAAACTTTGCAAACTTGGAGGTTCATTACCATTTTTGAGTTTATTAGATAAAGCCAAATTACGTAATCCATTTGTGGATGGAAGCTTGAAGAAAATTATTCGTCCGTTGAAAAAGATACTTAACAGTTTTGACGATACAAAAATGTAAAAGTCCCTCGCGGACTTTTATTTTTAAGGAGGATATCATGATTAAAGCAGTTATTTTTGATTTAGATGGCACTTTGTTAGATACACTAAATGACTTAACTATTTCGGTAAATCACGCTTTAGTGCAAAATGGATTCAATAGCCATTCAAAAGAAGAAGTATTAGGATTTATTGGTAATGGCATTCGGGTTTTGCTCACGCGCGCATTGCCGGAATCGACAAGTCCAGTTGTGCTCGATAAATGCGTCGCGGACTTTAGATGCCATTATGATTTACATTGTAAAGATAATACAATGCCATATCCAGGAATCTTAGAGCTACTAGAAAAGCTCCACTTAAATAGTATTAAAATGGCGGTAGTGTCTAATAAGTATGATCGGGCTGTAAAATCATTAGGTTCATTTTTTATGGATAGAATGGAAGTTTTTATAGGAGAAACATCAACTATTCCCAAAAAACCAAATCCCACAGGTATTAATTATGCAATGCAATTACTAGGAGTAAGCGATAAAGAAACTGTTTATGTTGGCGATACTCCACTTGATTTTGAAGCAGCGCAAAACGCGAAAGTGAAATCTATTCTTGTATCATGGGGATTTGCAAGCATCGAAAGGTTAAATACATTAGAAAATGCAGTAATTGTCCATAATGCCGAAGAGTTATATAAAAAAATAAATGTCCTACGTGGGTAGGACATTTGTTTTGGTGGTTAAGACCACCTGTGCAGTCTTGGTCTACGAATCGAATCGTTTTCCTTACTGCACTATTATTATGTGAAAGATAAATTTATATATACAAAATATTTTTGGTAATTTTTGGATTTTAATTGCTACAAAAATTGATTCTCACTAGTCAATAAGTTACTCCTAAGTTATAATAAATATATGAGGTGATTTTATGAACTTTTTTCGTAAACAAACAGTTGGAAATGTTGTATTTTCATTAGTACTTGTCGTCGTTGGTGTATTATTAATGATATATCCTGAGAAAACAGAAGAGATTACTTGCTACTGTTTAGGTGGCGTTTTTGCTTTTATCGGCTTAGTGAAACTTTTTGCATATATTATCACCAAAAAGAAGTATCACGATAGCGACAATATAGCAGAGGCGATTTGCTGGGCAGTAATTGGATTAGTACTTGTAATTCAATCAGAACTACTTTTAAGTTTATATCCCATTATTGTAGGTTTAATTATCATAATTAAAAATGCATTTAAACTTGCAGAGTGTATCAGTTACAAAAAAGAGGGCTTATCTAAATTATGGTTTGATTATATATTAATTGTCATTATGATTTCCTGTGGAATTGTTCTTTGTGTACTAGACACTACTAAACATTCTAAATTCTTAACATTGTTCACAGCGATCGTGATGATTCTTGATGGGTTTATGACTGTGTTGCTTTTATTCATTACTGAAAGCGTAAAACGCGCCAAGAAAAAACAGGAAAAAGAGCAAATTGAAGGTGAAGAAGTTGATCACCATGAAAAGCACAATAAAAAACATCGCAAGAATGATACTAAAATTAAGAAAATTGAACAACAAAATAAAATCGAAATGCATGATAGAATAGCAGAGCAAGAAATTATTGATGTCAGCATCGAAACTAAAGAAGAGTAGTTCTAAATCGAAAATTATAGTGACAAAATTGACACAAAATGCTAAAGAAAACTATTGCATATTTATTTAAAATTGCATAAAATAATAATATAGAAATATTCACTTGGGGCAATTGTAGCGAACATGCTGAATATTTCTTTTTTTATTGCTTTTTATATAATAAATTTCCTTTTAAACCTTGTTCTTGAACGTAGTTTTGAAAGTTATTTCTACCATAAATACTCGCTATACGATTAACTAGTTTTTTTCCTCTAACTTCATTCATATAGATAGGGATTATAATTTGTCTCCCATTATTGTCGACCATATCAATAACTGAAACAATTGAGTTATAATTTGAAGAATTTCCTTTAAAAATAAATATTGGATCATTAATTCTTTTTGGTATTAGTTTTAATTCCTTAACTGAAATATCGTGCTGACTTACAATTTTATCGATTATGGCCTTAGAAATTAAAATTGATTCTCCTTGAGAACCAAATAGTTTATAAATGTTAGGGACATTTCCCACATACAAAATTGCCGTTTCATGAATTTCTCCATTCTCATATTTATCTAATTGATTTTCAAAAGATAATTCTTTTAGTTCTTTAAAGTTTAATTTATGTTTGATTTTAATTGAATCTTTAGAATTAGAGTTACTATTTATATCTTCTTCAGGCTGTGTTTGAGAGATTTTATCATCTATCGGTTTAAATAACTTTGATTTATAATTCTCTTCTTTAATAAAAATCCCCCTTCATTCATATGTAAAATTCTAAAAAATCAAAAATGACTACTTATATAATAGTAAAAGTGAAGAAGAGTTTTAAATTGTTTTAAAAATTGAAAAAAGTTTTTTAATGACAAAAAGGGTTTATTTATATTTGATATTTGTGTTGTGTCTATAATTTGCAATTTACATGTAATGCTTTTATAAATAATATTTTATAAAAATCTTGAATACATTACGAAGATTTACTATAATAGTCTACGATGCGAGAGTGGTGGAATGGTAGACACGTACGTTTGAGGGGCGTATGGGGCAACCCGTGTGAGTTCAAGTCTCATTTCTCGCACCATATAAGTGTAAAAGTCCGTTACCGTCGGACTTTTTTTGTTTGTTATTGGGAAGATTGGCTCACTTGAAAAGGATTTATTTTAATTTTTTCAATAATTCACCCAGATTTCACATTGTGAATTATTAATTCACAACGAAAAAGTTATGCGCTTGTGTATAATAATGGTGAGGTGAAGAGTATGAACTTTGGTGAGAAACTTAAAAAACTAAGAACAGAACAAAACATTACGCAAGAAGAATTGGCGGCCGCTATTTTTGTTTCGCGAACTTTAATTACTAAGTATGAAACTGGCGCGGTACTTCCTTCTAAAGAAAATGTCGAAAAAATCGCGATTTATTTTAATAAAAAATTCTCAGATTTAATTGATCAAGAACAATCCGCGCAACTTATGCTAGATTATTTTAAAACGAGTAGAAATGCAAATAAGATTGCATCGTGGATAATAATTAGTCTCTCAACAGTTTGGTCAATTCTCATTTTTTTACCTATTTTCTCTTATGAAAGATATGTAAATCCATTCCCTAATACCAAGGTTATAGAGTATTCTTTGATGAGTAACGCATTTAGTAAAAATAACCCAATGGTCCTAATATCGCTAATAGTTTGCATAGTTAATGTTATTTTGGTTTTATTGTCAGCATTTATTGCAAAAAGACCAAAAAACCAATTTGTCTTGAGATGGATTGCTTATGTTTTCTTTATCATATCATTATTCATTATATTGTTTGCTTTTATCGTTGGAATTTCTATTGGCATGGCGTAAAGATTTAATTACAGTATAGACTGTGCTAAACTAGTCATAAAGCAGATAGGAGAGCCAATATGAATCATTTAGGTACGATCAAATTAGAGACAGAAAGATTAGTATTAAGAAGACTAATAATTGAAGATAGTCACCCAATGTTTTTAAACTGGGCAAACGACCCACAAGTCACAAAGTATTTATCATGGGCTCCACATGGAAATGAAGAAGTAACAAAGGATGTTTTGATGGAATGGATTAACAAATATAATAATAAAGATTTCTATCAATGGGGCATCACACTTAAAGGAGACGAAAATAATCCTATCGGTACAATCAGTGCCGCGGAAGTTCATGATAAAACGCAAGTAGTATGCATTGGCTATTGCATTGGTCATAGCTGGTGGAATCAAGGTATTACTTCAGAAGCGCTGGCAAGAGTAATAGAATTCTTTATTAACGAGGTTGGGTTTAATAAGGTTGAAGCTCGCCATGACACAGAAAATCCTAACTCTGGTCGCGTTATGATGAAATGCGGCATGAAATATGAAGGTACCCTTAGAGCGCGTTATACCGGAAATAATGGACTTTGTGATTGTGCATTTTACGGAATACTAAAAAGTGAATATAAAAAATAAAAAATCCATGAATTTCATGGATTCTTTTTTTAGACTAAATGCAGAATTTGTGTACAAATAGTGAAGTAGGTAATAAGTGCGATTGCGTCGACGATTGTAGTAACTAATGGTCCAGACATTAATGCCGGATCTAAATGTAGTTTTTTTGCAAGCATTGGAAGCGATGCACCCACTGTTTTTGAAAATAAAATGGTAATAAATAATGTTGACGCCACTAACGCGGCGATTTGCCAATTTTGAACTTCAGGAGATGGCTCAACTAAGCCTATACTTAACTCAAGGAAAATCCAAAGGAAGTTAGCCACAGCGACAATTAAACCGGCGATAAGTGCAACACGAAATTCTTTCCAAAGTACTTTTAGATAATCGCGAGTAGTGAATTCTTTAGTGGCTAATCCACGTGTAATTAATGAAGTAGTTTGCCCTCCGGCGTTGCCACTCGTATCCATTAGCATCGGAATGAAGGCACTTAAAATAGTGATTTTTTGGAGTGATGATTCAAATTTTGAAATAATCATGCTTGTAAAAGTTGCAGAGATCATGAGGATTAATAGCCAAGTAACGCGCTTACTCGCCATTTTTGGCGCAGAAGTTTTAAAATATGTATCATCAAGAGGTTGTAAACCCGCCATTTTCTCGATATCTTCACTAGCTTCATCTTCGATAACGTCGACAATATCGTCAATCGTAATCATTCCAACTAACCGTTGATCTTGATTAAGGACCGGTAGTATGTGTAAGTCATAACGTTTAAAGGTTGTAACGACATCTTCCTGATCGTCAGATACATTCGCGGTTTTAAACTCTTTATTCATGATATCTGCGACTAATGCTTCTGGCTCTGCATATATAAGTTCTTCAAGATATAATACGCCGACGAGATTTCTTTTTTCATCGACGACGAATGTCGAGTAAATTGATTCTGCGTTTTTGCCGTCTTTGCGAATTTTCTTTAGTGCCTCTTCGGCGGTTATCGTGCTTTTGAGTTGGACATATTCGGTCGTCATGATTGAACCAGCGGTTCCTTCTTTATAGTTAAGAAGATGATTGATATGGGTGCGCATATCTTTGCTTGAAGCATTAAGAACACGATTTACAAGATTTGCAGGCAAATCCTCAATGAAGTCAACAATGTCGTCAGTAAATGAGTTATCAATCAATTCGGTAATCTCTTTATCACTAAATGCACTAATTAATTTTTCTTGTTGTTCAGAGTCAAGATATGCGAAAAGTTCTGCAGTGTATTCACTTTTGACAGTCTTAAAGATGAAAAGAAGTTCAGAAATGTTGTCAATTTTATTGCACACTTCTGCGATATCAATTGCGTCGACCTCTTCAAATATTAGACGTAATTTTTTTACATTTTTTTCGCTAATGATCTCATTGATTTGCTCAATTGTGAGTAAGTTGTTTTCCATATGGTTTCTCCATCTTAATATAATATAATACGCAACTAGTCTGCGTTGTTATCTCAAGATTACTCTTAAGTTGCCAAAATTGCAAAATAAATTGGCTTATACTCCTTAAAAGAACTATTTTTTTCTTAGTTTTTGAAATAAAACCACTAGAGAAAAGATTTTTTAATATTTTGTTAATAAAATAGTAATTTTTTTACTAGTTTTGATGATATTAGTGTATAATATACAATGCACTTAAATATAATTGAGTGCATTTCAAAAATATAGATAAAATCAGGAGAGCAAAATCTTGGAAACTGAAAAAATCGTAATAGAAAACGAAGTTGATAAAGCACCTAAAAATAAGAAGAAACAAATATTTTCTACTTTACTTATTATCGCAAGTATCGCGCTTGTCGTATATGTTATTTGGTCTAGTCTTAAGGGCGACGCTTCCGGAGCGCAAGTTGCTAGCTTTGGAACTGTTTTTGCCACTTGGATGGATAATTGGGTATTCCTAGTCATAGCATTTGGTCTATACTTTTTAGCTCAAATCTTTGAATCTTTGAAATATCTCTTAATGATTCGCAAAAAAACCGGAACAACAAACTTTCGTATTTCGCTAAAGACAACAATTATTGGTAAATACTACGATAATATTACTCCGCTTGCTAGTGGAGGACAACCATTCCAAATATTTTACCTAAAAAAGGCAGGTCTAACCGCTGGTCAAGCTGGTGCATTGCCGATTATATCATTTTTTCTAAGTAGATTAGGGTTCGTTATATTATGTGTTGGTGCTTTTATCATTGTACCAATTTCAATGGTAACCGATGGAATTCGTATTCTTGCTTATGTAGGAGCGTCAATTACCATTTTAGTACCTTTATTAATAATTCTTTTATCAATTTTCCCAAAAGCAATCATGAAAATTATTGATGGCTTTATTCACTTATTAGCAAAAATGAAAATTGTTAGAAATGAAGAAAAACAACTTAATAATGTTCATAACACTATTAATAGTTATAGCGAAAGTATTCGCGAATTTAAAGATGCGAAGCTAATACTAGTTATATGCTTAGTGTTCTCGATGCTTACACACCTTGCTTTAACAAGTATCCCATTCTTTGTGATTTTGGCTTCAGGAGAATCGGCGAGTTATGTTCAATGCGTGGCTTTAGCTTTCTTTGCTTATGCATCGGTGACATTTATTCCAACGCCTGGTACCGCTGGCGCAGCAGAATATAGCTTTAAGATGATCTTTGAGCAGTTTATTTTAAACGCTGGATACTTAGTATTTGGCATGTTGTTATGGAGATTTATTACTTTCTATTTAATTATTATCGTGGGATTGATACTTGTTATAGTTGGTAATATTAATAAGAAAAAGGCTGTAAAAATTAAGCAGAAAATTGAAAATGTTATTGAACGCGTCGATGAAGAAACAGATGATGAATTTTCAGTGGCGTTATTTAATGATAACTTTTATCCGATAATTGATGGCGTTGTTAAAGTGGTGGATAATTATGCGATTGAATTAAATAAAAAGCATGTTAGAACCATCGTTATCGCACCGAAAAGTAAAAATTATGTTGAAGAAAAACGTGGATACGAGGTTGTCAGAACTCCATCGATGCGCGTTCCAAAAATTGAATATCCAATGGCAAGACCAAAAAGAAGCAAAAAGTTAAAAGATCGTATTAGTGAAGGTAAAATAACTTTATATCACGCTCATTCTCCATTCGTTATGGGACATTATGCAGTGAAAATGGCTCGCAGAAATCATGTGCCGGTGATTGCTACTTTACACAGCAAATATTATGATGATTTCTTAACAATGTCTAAATCAAAGTTCATTGCTAAACAAGGCGTCAAGTATGTTGTAAACTTCTTAAATAAATGTGATGCAGTTTGGACCGTAAGTGAATCCACCGCGGAAACATTAAGAGGATATGGTTACAAAGGTAAAATTACAGTGATGCCTAATGGAACTAATTTTGTTGCGCCAAGTAATCCATCTAAATTGATTGAAGATGCAAAAACAGCTTATGGAATTAATAAAGATGACCGCGTATTATTATTTGTTGGTCACTTGATTTGGCAAAAGAACCTGAAATTAATTTTAGATACTTTTGAATCGCTTCATAAAAAAGATTCTCGCTATAAATTACTTCTTGTAGGCGAAGGTGGCAATGAAAAAGCTGTCAAATCATACGCCGAAAAGAAAGGCTTACTTGAAAAAGGCGTGCAATTTCTTGGTAAAATCGCTCAGATGGAACAATTACAAGGAATTTATGGAGCATCCGATCTATTCTTTTTCCCTTCAACTTATGACACATTTGGAATAGTGGTTTGTGAAGCCGCGACGATGAAAGTCCCTTCACTTTTAATTAAAGGTTCAAACGCCGCTGAAAATATGAAAGACAACGATAATGGTTTCCTTGCTGAGGAAAATGTTGAGTCTTTAACAAAACGAATCGAAGAGATTTTCTCACAACCAAAACTCATGAAACAAGTCGGGGAGAAAGCACAAGAAACATTGCCTAATTCTTGGTCCGATATTGCTAAAAAAGTTCGTCGTGAATATCGTAAAGTATTAAAAGAATACTATGAGAAGGAAAGCGAATAAAAATGTTTAAGAGTATTATTCAGGCAATTACCTACTCGATTTTTAAAGTAATTTTCAGCTTTTACTTTTATGTGTGTCAGCACGTAAGATTTAAGCGTAATGGCTTTAAAATTCCTAAAGGTCCAATTGTATTTATAAGTAATCACCATTCCAATTGGGATGGTTTGTATATGAATGTCATGTTTCCATCGCGAATCATACATTTTGTTGCTCATGATGAACTATTTAAAAATAAGTTCCTAAGATTTTTCTCAGGAACTGTTTTAGGTGAAATCAAACGGGGCGCGACGCATCAAGATATTACTCCAATTCGTGAAATGATGAAGTACTTGAAACGTGGTAAAAGTATCGGCATATATCCTGAAGGCGACATTCATATGTTTGGCCGAACATTGCCAATTGAAAATAGTATTGCTAAGCTAGTGAAAAAGTTTAAATGTCCAGTTGTCATATTGTCACTTACTGGAGCACATTTAAGGGCAACGCGTGTGGCAAAATATCCATATCATAGTCATATAACATATTCAGTTAATGATGTGATACTTCCTAATGAATTGGAAGCAATGGAAATAGATAATTTACACGAACGAATTGTCAACGGAATAACGGTGGACGAAATGAAGTGGCAAAGAACCGCAAGAGTTAAACAATACGGCAAAAAACGTGCGGAATGGATGGAATTAGGACTATTTATGTGTCCGAAATGTCATAAGTTAGAAACGCTTAAAAGTAAGAATTGCACGGTTTATTGCAAAGAATGTGACTTTGAAGCAAAACTAGATCATTATAGTTTCTTTCACGCAAACTGTGATATGCCGTTTGATTGCACTTCGCTTTGGGACGATTGGCAATTAAGCGAATTAAGAAAGATTTGTTTTGATAAGCAAGATGATGAAATTATTTTAAAAGTAGAAGATATTGACGTAGCTTACACAAAACTTGGAGAATTCTTTAAAAAACCATTCGATCGTGCTGATCTAGTGCTATATAACGATAGAATAACTTATCAAACAAAAAAAGATTCAGTTGTCCATACAATCTATTTGAAGGATATGGATCGCGCATTTTTGCAATATAAGGATGTGCTAGAAATTATTGTTGATGAAGATCGCTTGCGGTTTTATACAAAAAGATGGAAATGGTCCGCGTATTTATGGACTAAGGCTGTCGAGTATTTACTAGAAAAAGCGCAAATGACTACAAAAGTTTAGTAAAATTGTGTATAATTGATGCGCATTAAAGGAGAAGAACAATGAAACAAATATTAATCGAAACATCGGCAAGACACGTACACTTAAGCCAAGAACATTTAGAGGTGTTATTTGGAAAAGGTGCGACATTAACAATTAAGAAAGATTTATCACAACCAGGACAATATTTATGCCATGAAAGAGTTGATTTAGTAGGACCTAAAAAAACTATTCCAGGCGCTTCAATATTAGGACCAGTAAGAGCGTTTACACAAGCTGAAGTGTCTTTAACGGATGCTCGTAACTTAGGTGTTGAATCTCCAATTCGTGAATCAGGCGACATTAAAGGCAGTGCTGCCATTAAACTTGTTGGCCCTTGCGGAGAGGTCGTTATAGAAGAAGGCTTAATTGTAGCTAAAAGACATATCCATATGACTGAAGATGATGCTAAGGATTTAAATTTAAAGGATAAAGCAGTGGTCGCAGTTAAAGTGGAAAGCGCTAATCGTTCTTTAGTCTTTGGTGATGTAGTGGTTCGTGTAAATAATTCATTTGCGTTAGCAATGCATATTGACACTGATGAAAGTAACGCCGCGGCATTAAGCGGATTAGTATACGGCACAATAGTTAAATAAGTTGAAAATAAGTATCTAGTTAGTCAATAACTAGATTTTTTTTTGTAAATAATTGTGACTATTTGAATTATTAGGTTTTTTTCTTTTAGTTGCATATCGCGATTAATTATATTTATAATATGGTAATATTAATATTGAGGTATTATATGGAAACAATTATATATCAACCACGTGGAGTGTGCTCGCGCGAAATTAAAATTTGTCATGAAAATGGTATCGTTTTAGATTTATTTGTAATCGGTGGATGCTCTGGCAATATTAAGGCAATAACTGCTTTAGTTAAAGGCATGAAAATTGAAGATGTGATCGCCAAACTAAAAGGAATTGAATGTGGTTTTAAATCTACTTCTTGCGGAGATCAAATCGCAAGAGCGTTAGAAAGTATAAAATAGTTAATTTTTAATGTATAAGTAAGCGCTAAATACTCATACTTATTAGTAAGGTGAGTAAATATGAAACAAGAAAAAAAGAAAAAAGAACAATTTCAAATCGCGGATGCATTGTTTGAGATGGGGATGGACTTCGAAGTTATTGAAAAGATTTCTGGAGTGACCGCGCAGGAGCTTTTACTAAGCAAGGCTGATTTAGTTGACTTTGACGACAAGATAGTAGATAATGAAGAGGCTAAAAAGAATAAGTAGACTTATCAAGAACCGACGCATAAAGGAACGAACAAGCGCGGTAGCAACCCTAATTAATTAGCAGGTGCTTTTCCTTAGCAGGGCCCACCCTGAGCGATAAGTTGATATGGAATAGTTAACGTAAAGCGTTCCTTTGTGGGAGGCTTTTTCTTTTTGGGGAAAGAAGTAAAAATATGGAACAAAAAATCTTATTTACCAGTGAGTCGGTATCGGAAGGACATCCAGACAAATTATGCGATCAAATTAGTGATGCAGTTTTGGATTATTGCTTAAGTATTGATGAAAAATCACATGTCGCTTGTGAATGCTTCGCGAGCACAGAAATGCTTATAATTGGTGGAGAAATCACATCAACTGCAAAACCAAATTATGAAGAAATTGCTAGAAATGTTTTAAGAGATGTTGGATATACCAATCGTGCTTACGGAATCGGGGCGGATACTTGCAAAATTCAAGTATTAGTAAAAGAACAAAGTCCAGATATTGCGCAAGGCGTCAATCAAAAAATTATGGGCGCAGGCGACCAAGGAATTATGTTTGGCTACGCTAGCGATGAATCAGAAGGTCTTATGCCTTTAGCGTTAGTAATTGCTCACAAACTAGTGCGACGTGCTTCGATGCTAAGAAAAACAGGAGCATTTAAATATGCACGTCCTGATATGAAATCACAAGTGACAATTGATTATACCGATGAAAATAATATTAGAATTGATACAGTATTAATGTCGGTTCAACATGATAGCGAATATGATGAAGTTAAGTTTAAAAAGTTTATTCATGAAGAAATTATGCAACCCGTAGCCAAATCATTTAATTTAAATGATGACTTTAAATATCTAATCAATCCTACAGGAAGATTTGTAGTTGGAGGACCAAAAGGAGATACTGGATTAACTGGTAGGAAGATTATAGTTGATACATACGGTGGCAGTGCTCGTCATGGAGGAGGAGCGTTTTCAGGAAAAGATCCTTCAAAAGTTGATCGTTCAGCGGCATATATGGCAAGATATATTGCTAAAAATCTTGTTGCAGCGGGAGTCGCTAAAAAACTTGAAATTCAATTAAGTTATGCGATTGGTGTCGCGGAGCCATTAAGTATCTCAGTCTATGATTTCGGAACTGCAAAATGCAGCAATGAAAGAATCCTAGAAATTATTAAAGAAGTTTTTGTCATGACTCCAGCGGGAATCATCTCACAGTTTTCGTTATTTAAACCAACATTTAAATATCAAGACTTAGCAAAGTATGGACACTTTGGTAGACCTGATTTAGATTTGCCGTGGGAACGCCTTGATCAAGTAGATAAAATAAAAAGCCTTCTATAATAGAAAGCCGCTTCCTTTACAAGTATAGCATATAAATAATATTAAAAACATACTATATTTTAATGCAAAAAAATGCGAAAATATAAATGTGATGTTAGGCACAAAGTTTGGAAAGGAGAACATATTATGAAATACCAAATTGTTGGCAAAAACATCGAAGTTACTGAGGCAATCAAAGCAGTTTTAATTAAAAAACTGGCAAGAATGGACAAGTACTTCGTAATCGATGAGGAAGTTACATGCCGAGCAGTCGTTTCCGCAGTAAAAGCAGTGCAAAAAGTAGAAATAACAATTTTTACAAAAATGATTGATATCAGAGCAGAAGTATCAGATGCAGATTTATATTCAGCGTTTGATCTCGCTATCGATAAACTTGAAGGTCAAATGAGAAAGTTGAAGACAAGACTAGATCGTCGTAATCGTGAGAGTCTTGGTAGAGCTGTCGCTTTTGAAAACTTTGAGACAGAGGAACTAATTGAGAACAAGGAAATTATTAGAACAAAGAGTTTGATGCTTAAACCAATGACGGTTGAAGAAGCAATCACTAGAATGGATGCATTAGGTCACAGTTTCTTTATGTATCTAGACGCAGAAGATGAAATGATATCAGTACTATATCGTCGTAATGATGGCGGATTCGGCATCATTCAAGGCGAAAATAAATTGAAATAAATATAGAAACGATTAATTGAGCTAATTAGTAACATTACTAGTTGGCTCTTTTATTATTCTCTTTTAAGAGATTCAAGCATCTAATTAAAAGAGGTGCACTTATGGAAATTAAAATTGTAAAGTTTGGCGGTACCGCAACAAAGACCAAGAGCGATCGAGATAAAGTGATTGCTAATATTAAAGAACAGCAACCTAATAAAGTGCTTGCGATAGTTAGCGCAATGGGTAGAAATGGCTTTCCATATGCTACAGATACTTTAAAGGAACTAGTAAACGAAGAAAATATCACTAAAAAAGAACTAGATCGTCTTTTAAGCGTGGGAGAGGTTGTTTCAAGTATAGTTCTTACCTCAGCTTTAAACGTGCAAGGAATCAAGGCCTACAGCCTTTCGAT
This sequence comes from Bacilli bacterium, assembly GCA_031556235.1. Lineage (GTDB taxonomy): Bacteria > Bacillota_I > Bacilli_A > RFN20 > CAG-826 > JAVBTH01. The sequence goes on along the minus strand of JAVBTH010000001.1, from coordinate 168,132 downwards.
GAAGGAATTAGGTCTTGTTAGTAATAATAATTATGGAGACGGATATGTAAGTGAGTTAAATAATGAGTATATTGCAAATCTTTTCGAATCTTACGATGTGTTAGTTGCACCGGGATTTATTGCGTTAAGTGAAGAATCAGAGCCAATTACTTTTAAACGAGGTGGTTCGGACTTGTCTGCGATACTTTTAGCGAGTTTATTATCGGTAAACGAAGTTATTTTATATAAAGATGTCGATGGAATTTTTCCAATGCATCCATTGATGGGCGCAAATATAAGTTATTTAAAAAGATTAAGTTATGATGAAATGCTTGCGTTACTTGAAACCGGATATGCTGTAATTCAAAAAGATGCCCTATTGGAGGCGAAAAGAAACAATATATCAATATTAGTTAAGAATTACTTACGTAAAAATGAAGGAACTTTAATAAGTGACAAAGCGATGGATGAAAGAGTTATTGGAATTAATACCAAGCAAAATGAATTAAGAATAGCAACTTTTTATCCTGAAGAAATAAAAAATGAAATCGAAGTGATGCTAAAAAATCAACATATATATACTAAAGAAGTCCAAATTGATGGTAACATGGTGTGCTTTAAGTTAGCATCAAGCCAGGTCTTTTTAGCAAAAAGAATTATTATGACAAAATATTTAATCACAAACAATTAAACTAAATGTATATGCTTTATTATTTTAAGAGAGAGTTTAATATGAATAAGTGATATTAACATTTATCTTAAATAGTAATTGGTGTATAATACTATTGGTGATTTTAATGAACAAGGTTATTGCCACTGACTTAGACGGTACTTTATTTTACCCAAAGAAAAAAATAACAATGATCCCGAAACGGAACATTATTTTTTTACGTCGTTTTATAGACCTGGGTGGAAGAGTAGTAATCGTGTCTGGCCGCAATATGCCGTTTGCAAAGCAAGTCATCGAAAAGCTTGAGCGTCCAGTTGATGTCATCGGCTGTAATGGAGCTTTCATCAACATTGAAAAAGAAATGGTTGTCGAACACTTTATTCCTAATGATCGCGCCCAAGAAATACTTAATGAGTTATCAAATCATTTTGGATGTAGTCATTATATGGTGCTTAGTAAAAAGGAAAGCTTAGTTATCGCGGGAAAAAAATTGAACTGGATTAGATCGTTAGGGTATAAAATGATTTATGGAGCCCAAGGAATCTATGCTGAAAAATATGTAACTTCAAATACGATTTTTAAAGAAGAGTTAAAATCGGGTAAACTTTATAAAATGATGTTATATTTCGGTCTTGGCAAAAAAGCTCACGATCGAGCATGTGAAGCAAATAAATACATACGAGCTAATTACTCAGATATTGAATCTTCATGGAGTGGTCAATTTATTGAAATAACCGCGAGCAATGTTAATAAAGCCGAAGGTTTGAAATCTTATTGCGAGGCAATGAAGATTAGTGAGGACCAGTTATATGTAATTGGCGACTCAGGAAATGACATATCGATGCTAAGTATGTTCAAAAATAGTTTCTGTATGAATCATGCTTCTGATAAAATAAAAAAGTACGCAAAAGAGACCGTGGATATGGTCGCAGATCTAGAAAAGTTCGTTCTAGATGAAAAGGAGAAAAATTAACATGACAAAAGAAGAACAAATTGCCTTAAGGTTCTATCACTATTTAAAAGTTACAAGAGACACATTAGAGTACGCGGTAAAGGATGCTAAATTAAAAGCATTCGATTTTAAGAACCGCCGTAGTTTTTTAGAAGACTCAATGAATGAAGGTGAAGTTCTTCATACTTTGATAAATAACAATGGCGAAAATGGCGAGAAAGTCAAAGAAAGATTAGTTAATTTCCTTGATGAAGTTTATAAAAGTAATGTAATCGTCGTGTCTGGAGAAGACATTCGCGTTGACTCTGCTCAAACTATTAAAATTCTTCAAGAAGTAGTCGGAATGCGTGAAACATTTATGGATATTGTCATATCTCATATTGAATATCTCCGTGGAGTGGATAAGCTAACTCCTGAACTTGAAAAACTTATTAAAATGGAAGATTATTTATATCGTTCATTAGCCTCATTTATCTTAGTGGATGCAATGAGATTAAGTTTTGTTGAATTTAATAAGTATCTAAATGAAAGTAAAGGCGAAAGAACTCCACAAAGCAATTTCGTTGCTAATGATATTGGACAATATATTGGCATGCTAAACTTTGTTAAGTCACGTAAATTTTTTGAAGAGCCATTATTTGATGAGTTGGCTGAAGCTACATTGAAACAAACCCAATTAATAGAGGGAAAACTCACATTAGAGAAGGCAGAAGAACGTGAAGCAATCTTTATTCTTGCTAAACAAGCTGTCGATAAGTCGGTCGCGGATGCAGAAAAGAAGTGGATCGCAGTATATACTCCGATTATTAAAGAGCTTCAAATTCGCGAAAATAACGCCTAGTTGCTTAATTTATAACAAAATTCGACAAATTGTTACCCAAAACGGGGTATATATTGTCGAATTTTTCTTTTTGTAAACAACTCGTTTTAGAAATTGTTGTCGATAACTTATTGTTTCATTATTATAAGGTTATGAAAGGTAAGGAGTAAAAATGAATAAAGCAAAATTAGTTAAGTTCCGCGATATGCGTAAGAAAAAAGGTTTAAACCTTGGTGACATTGCTGAGGTTCTCCAAGTATCCAAAGCATATGTTTCGATGATGGAAACAGGAAAACGTAGTCTAGATTATAAGATGGCAATTAAAATGGCGAGTATATTTGACGTTAGACCTGATGACTTATTTTACGAAGATGTCATAAGTGTTTAATTGATTATTGCAGATTTTATCTATGCGTGTTAAAATTAACAAATGCGAGGTAAGAGATTATGAAAAAACTTAAAGTTAGTGAAATTATTGGATTTAGCATTTGTGCATTATTTTTAATCTCTGGGCTTGGCTTAATGATTACTGGATTAATTGGCACTTACTCAGGACCATCTGCAAGTAATCCTGTGAAAATTGCCGAAGCACAGTTTGTTAATTTTACTGGAATTAATTTAAACTTCCGCCAATGGGGGGCAATAATTCTGATTGTTGGCGCCTTAATAGCAATGTTTATTTTATTAAAGCATGCGAAAAAGCATGATTTACAAATCGAAAAAGCGCAACGTAGAGCGCAACGTCTTGGATTATAAGGAACTTAAATAGTTCCTTTTTTTATGCTTTATACTCCGTACTTTGAATAGCATTCCATCCTTGAATCAATGATTTAATAATTTCTTGGGGGTTTTCCTTAAAGTCATCCATGATCCATTTAGCCATGATATTAAAAAATCCACCACAAGCAGCGTAGAATATCCACTTTTTTTCATGTTTAGTTGGGCCGATTTCTTTATCGCCAAAGTTTATTTCCTCAAAATATGCATTTAAAGAGTTTAAAAAGAGTCCAGAAAGACCAGCGTTAAAAATTATTTTTAATTGCTCTTTTTGTCCATATACTAACTCAAATATTGCTTGGACTTTTTCTTCAGTGAGTTTCGAGTGGAAATGAATAACATTTTTATCTTTGAAGACTTGAATGAAGTCAAATACGCAATCTTGGATGATTTGTTCTTTTGACTTATAATTGCGATAATAAGACACACGTGCAACACCAGCTTTTTCAATTATTTCTGTGATTGTAATATCAGAGAAATTTTTTGCAGACATTAAAGCAAAAAGCGCTTCAGTAATGCTTTCTTTAACTAATCTGTTAGTTTCTTTACGTTTGTCCATATACAAAATCTCCTTTTTTGTATCATAATATTTTTTTTGATATATTTTCATTGCGCACGACATTTAATAGTGGTACATTATGTATCAGACACATGGATACATGATACGAATTGTATCATATGTAAAACATGATAGTCAATGTCAAAAACGATAGTGTAAAGGAGGATAAAAATATGCTAAGATTAGAAGACATTATTAAGGATTATAAAGTTGCCGACAGTGAAGTTCACGCGTTAAAAGGAATTAATCTTGCTTTTAGAGAAAACGAATTTGTCTCAATTTTAGGTCCAAGCGGATGTGGTAAAACCACTTTATTAAACATCATTGGTGGTCTTGATAAATACACCAGTGGAAATCTTTCAATTTCAGGCAGAAGTACTGCTGAATTTGTCGATAGAGATTGGGATGTTTACCGTAATCACCGCGTAGGTTTTATTTTCCAAAGTTATAACTTGATTCCTCACCAAACTGTTTTGGGTAACGTCGAATTGGCACTTACTATTGCGGGGTTAAGTAAATCTGAACGCCAAAAGAAGGCTAAACTAGCTTTAGATAGAGTAGGACTTACTGATCAATATTATAAACGTCCTAACCAACTATCGGGTGGACAATGCCAACGTGTTGCGATTGCAAGAGCGTTAGTTAATGATCCAGAAATATTACTAGCAGATGAGCCAACCGGAGCGCTTGATACTGAAACTTCTATTCAAATCATGGAAATTATTAAAGAAATTGCTCATGAAAAACTCGTCATCATGGTTACTCATAACCCTGAGTTAGCTGAAAAATACTCAACAAGAATTATTAAATTATTAGACGGAGAATTACTTTCCGATAGTAATCCTTACAATTTGAAAATTGAAAAATTAGATACCGCGAAAAGAAATGCTGCTTTAAGAAAAATTGCTGAAGAAGAATTTAAACAAACTGGTGTTGCAAAAAAAGAGAAAGCTAAAATGTCTTTCTGGACTGCTTTTAGACTTTCTTTAAATAATTTAGTCTCAAAAAAAGCGCGAACAATTATGACAAGTATCGCGGGATCAATCGGTATTATCGGTGTCTCGCTTGTTCTTTCAATATCATATGGTATCCAATCTTATATAGACACCATGCAAAATGATATGCTTTCAGGATATCCAATTAAGATTTCCAAGACTGCTTTAGATTTAAGTGCGATGATGGACGGGATGACAATTGGCGAAAAAATTCAAACCACAACCGCGGCTAGAGAAATAGGTGTCGATTCTTTAATCGATATGCTTGTCGAACGCGCGACAGTGACCGATGGAATGATGATTAGTAATGAAATCACTCAAGAATATGTTGATTTTGTCAAAGGTATTTCAAGTGAAGATGCCGCGGCAATTTATTTCAACTATGGTATTGATATTACAAACAATATATACACTGATTTCACTGGCGAAGGTGGTACAGTTGAAAACATGTCGCTAAGCGCGATGAGAACTGTTTATACTTCAATTTTAAAACAAACTCCTTATAGCGATTATGCATCATTAATCACGACTCTCAGTGATGTCTTCATGCAATCACCAAATAATGAAGATTATATTTTAAGTCAATATGACATCATGGAAGGTAAATTTGCTACCGAAGAAGATGAAGTAATGATTGTTCTTGAAAAAGGAAGCTTATTGACTGACTTACTTCTTGCCCAACTTGGGTATTACACACAAGATGAATTCGTTAACTTAATTGCAAAAGCTGGTAATGACGTTGACAATTACGATAAAGACTTGGATAAAGAAATCTTTACTTACGATGAATTGCTTGGAAGAGAATTCAATTGGTATCCAAATGATACAGTATTTGCCGCACAAACGATTCCAATGTTGCAAGAAACTCGACCATTTACCTATAAAGCTTACTCAGATGCTTCTTTTGAAGCTAGCAAACTACCTTTAAAAATTGTTGGTATTTTACAACCAAAGAGCACTGTAAACTTTGGAGCACTACAAAGTGGATTCTTCTATACTGAAGCTTTAGCGGATAAAATCATCGAAACAAACATTAATTCCGAAATAGTTACTACACTTTCAACCGCGGGGCTTGATGGCTTTCAAGGAACAACTTATAAAGGAAGTATCTTAACTGGTATTACTTATGATTATCACTATTCCTATAACTCTACAACATATACTCAAACTGGTCTTATTGGTAAAACAAATATGATTGAAAGTATGATTGGCAGTATGATGGGTGGAGAAATGCCAGAATCATATACAATTACATTGCAACAACTTGGTGGATCTATTCTGCCAGATGAAATATCAATTTATCCAACTAACTTTGATTTAAAAGATAATGTAACCAAATACTTAGATCAATGGAATGAAGATATTCCATTAGAAATTAATGGGGTTGTCGTTCAACATGAAGATAGAAATGTTATTACTTATACGGATAATCTAGCAGTAATTATTTCTACGATTGATAGTCTCATTAACATTATAACAATTGCTCTTGTCGGTTTTACCTCACTAGCTCTAGTGGTCTCATGTGTCATGATTGCAATCATCACATATGTTTCAGTTGTTGAACGCATCAAAGAAATCGGTGTTATTCGTTCGTTAGGGGGACGTAAAAAAGACGTTTCTCGATTATTTAACGCTGAAACCTTCATGATTGGGTTTGCCTCTGGCGTGATTGGTATTACTGTGACTTACGCACTATCTGCGCTGATAAACTTAATTGTATACGGCTTAACCGGTATTGCAATTGCAAAATTCCCAATAAGTTATGCAGCTACAATGATGCTAATAAGTATTCTTTTAACAACGATCTCAGGTCTAATCCCATCGAGATCCGCGGCTAAAAAGGATCCAGTCGTGGCCTTAAGATCAGAATAGTAATTTAAATTTAAAAAACAAATAAAGTGGACATAGCAATGACTAAGTCTGCTTTTTTTGTTATAATCGTAGTCAAAGGGGAAAAATATGTCAGTAAAAGTAGTAAAAATTGGTGAACTTTTAGATAAGTCTTTTTTTATTCCTTCGTATCAACGAGGTTACAGATGGACAAAAAAAGAAGTAGTTGAATTGCTTGATGACGTTTACGAGTTTGACACGAAGGGTGGAACATTAGAATATTGTATTCAACCATTAATAGTAAAGGAAAAAGGTGAAAGATGGGAAGTGGTTGACGGGCAACAACGTCTAACTACGATATTTATTTTGCTAAAAACTGCGACGCAGCTATCCGTTAAGCCGTTTATCTTGTCCTTTGATACAAGAAAAAACAGTGAAGAATTCTTAACCGTATTAAAGGAAGATGGCGAAATCGATGATAGTAATATAGATTATTTTCACATAACTTCTACTCGAAAAGTAATAAATGAGTGGACACGGGAATTAGCTGCAAAAGAGAAAACATCATCCAATGTTGTGTTATGGGATATTGTATCGAAATTTCTTAAGAGTGTAGTTTTTATTTGGTACGAAATATCTGAAGAAGTTCAGCCAATAGAAATGTTTGAAAAAGTGAATTTAGGAAAAATTCCACTCACTAACGCAGAACTTATTAAAGCTTTGCTTTTGAGCAAAGACAATCTTGGAATTGACAGTGGTGCTATACAAAAAGAGATTTCTATATCTTGGGATAAGATAGAACAGAGATTACAAGATGATAACTTTTGGTCTTATTTTAACAATGAAATCAATGCAGATGAAAATGAAACTGGAACAAGAATTGATGTGTTATTTGACATTTTGTCATTACAACCTAAATACTTAGACAAAAATCTTCAAAGCGATAGTCGTCGGTCTTATTTAACTTTTTCGAAAAAAATGAATGATATACCCAGCAAAAAAGAATACATAATTTCATTTTGGAACGATATAGAAAAATTATATGGAGATTTATGTTATTGGTACGATGATGTAGACAATTATCACCTGATTGGGTTTGTTATTGATAGAGGCGAAGATATGAGAAGGCTTTTGTTAGAGTTGTCCGGAAAGAAAAAAAGTGATGTATCAAAAATATTATTTAAAAAAATAAAAACGCACAAAAGTTTTTGTAGTGAAAGAGATAAATTAGCAAATCTAACTTATGACGAGAAAGAGAAAGTACGTTATATGCTGTTATTATTTAACATTGCGACTTTGTATTGTAAAAGTGCTAAAGAGACAAGATTTCCATTTAAGTTATATAAAAAAGGTAAGTGGGATATCGATCATATACATGCTAGTGCGGATGGTACGCAAGAGGAAGATGATAGTTTAGGAAATCTTACTTTATTATCCTCGGATCTTAACCGAGGTTGTAAGGATTCACCGTTTGATAAAAAAAGAAATGTCATAATTAATCAATACGGAAAAGATGGAAGATTTCTTCCGCTCTGCACAAGGAATATTTTTCTTAAAGCGTATACAAAAGATATAACGAAATCTCAAATGGATAAATGGACAGATATTGATAAATCTGACTATATTGAATCATTTGCGGACATGATAAATCAATTTGTTGAAAAAGGCGGGGAATAAAATGGCGCAAAAAAGTTTCATGGGATTATTAAATGATTATACCATTGAAATCCCAATTATTCAAAGGGACTATGTACAAGGTCGAAAAGATAAGCACGCACAAGTAGTATGTGATAATTTGCTTAACGATATTTTTTCAGCTATCGAGGGAAATACTCTTAATCTTAATTTTGTTTATGGAAAGTTACAAAATGATAGGTTCGTTCCAGTTGACGGGCAGCAAAGGCTTACAACTTTGTTTTTGCTAAATATTTTTGCTTTTAGAAATGATGATACGAAAACATCATTGCTGAGTAAGTTTACATATGAGACAAGAATAAGTTCTAGAGAATTCTTTAAAAGAATTGTTGAAAAAAGAAAAATAGTATTCTCGTCAGAAAGATTTAGAGATTTTATTTTAGACGCTGAATGGTTTATAAATGGATGGGAGTTTGACCCAACTGTACAATCTGCCATAGCAGTTTTTGAAAAAATTGTTACTATTTTTGGTGGAATAGAAGAAGAAAAACTGAAAAGCGCTCTTATAGGCAATAAAGTTGTTTTTGAGTTTTTAGAAATGGAAAAACTAGGGATGGAGGATAGTCTGTATATCAAGCTTAATGCACGAGGAAAAATGCTTACTCAATATGAAAACTTCAAGGCTATTTTGTCTCACCAAATGATTGTTTTAAAGTATCAAAATCGTAAAGATTTTGAGATAAACATTGATGGTAAATGGCTAGATTATTTTTGGGATAAGTATAAAGAAAATACGGATGATGTGTTGTTAAAACTTTTACGTAATGTTTTAGTTAATTATGATTATGTTTCTTATAGTGAGAAAAACTTTAATGTCAGCAGTAAATGGTATAAAAAGATTGATAAGAATTTTTTTGATATACTAAAATACACGTTCGATTTTTTATGTGATGAAAATATAAGTGATGAGTATAAATCAATCATAACCTGTGTAGGAGAAATTGACTCCAGTAATGAACATTTTGCATTATTACACGCCGTGACGCAGTATTTGTACAATAATGAAGGCTTAGTAGAGGAGAAAGATTTCTTTCAGTGGTTTAGAGTATTAAAAAATCTCATTAAGAATTCTCTTACTGACAAAGAAGATACGTTTCAAAAAGTTATTCTCGGAATTAATAATTTGTCGACTCATACGAAAGACTTATTAGAATTTATTAGTAAAAATGAAGTATTTGTTTTCGATAAAGAACAATTCAAAGAAGAGCAAGTAAAGGCTAATATAATCTTAGGAGGCAATGAGAAGTTTAATGATCAAATTTATCATGCTGAAAAGCAACCATATTTTCGCGGACAAATTCGTTGCGGGTTATATATTTCAATGGATGAAAATAATAATTATTGCTCAGATATTTTCGTAAGAAACTGGAAAATTATTGAAGACATTTTTAACGATAAGGGGCCTAAGGATGGATTGAGTTTAAGGAGAGCTTTATTGTCAATAGGTGATTACACTACATCAGCTGGTAGGACAGAAGACTTGATGACTTTTTTTCCTGATTATAACAGTGTTCAAGCTAAGACCCCTAGTATAATGAAGCTATTCTCTCAAAATAGTTCTATCGTTAGAACACTTATAAATGAGTTGTTAAGTGGTAAAAACTATGAAGAGATCATTACTAGTTACGTAATTGATTCTAATGACTGGCGGTTTTGTATGATATACTATCCACATCTCTTTAAAACAATGAGTGAGACTCACCTTAGATTTTGTCAATCTCCTTTATATAGCGATGATAATTATTTTTTAATACCAAATAAGCAACCTAAGGGACGTATATATGAGGTGCATTTATGTGTGTTAGAATACGAATTAAATATAATTAAACCAGGGATGGTGCATTTCGATGAAAACCACGGTAGATACAATGATCATTTTCTTTATGACTTTAATGGAAATATAATTACATTTGGATGGGATGTTTTTGAAGTTCAAAGCAAAGACTCCCATGTCGAAAAGTTTATTATAAATAAGGACACTGATTGGAAACAGTTAGCGAAAAGTATCTATGAAACCATTAATCGGTAAAATATTGGTTGAAATTTAGTCTGAAAGTGTTCAATTGTTTTGTGGTTTTTTTGTTATAATGAAAAAGATAATAAGGTGGAGGAACACTTATGGATTATAATTCAAAATTTATTGAGGAGTTTAACTTACTTTTAGTGGATACTTTTCACAATATATTAAAAACAGAAATGAAGTTGATTAATAAAGTTACATTAGCTAGCTTATCGATGCGCGAAATGCACCTCATAGAATTAGTTAGTGAAGACGATGCCATTACAATTAGTAAAATTGCAAAAAAGTTTGATATTACATTAGCAAGTGTCACCGTGATGGTAAATAAACTAGTCGCATCGGGATACTTAAGCAAGAAGAAATGCGAAAATGATGCTAGAAACACTTTTGTGCAATTAACATTACTTGGACAGAGAATCAATGAAGAGCATATTAATTTTCACAAAAAAATGGTGGATAATGTTTGTAAAAACCTCACAGATACAGAGCGAGAGGTTATGTATAAAGGTCTTAAGACCTTAAACGAGTTGTTTAATGACTCGCAACTAGAATGAAATACAAGATTAATTAGTTTAACTAACTAAGTGATTGACTTCGCAATATCTGCGGAGTATACTCTAATTGTCTTTTGCAATATTTGCATAAGATGAAAGGAGGAGAAGTTATGAAATTAATCGAAAAACATTGGGCAAAAATTGCGATGGGTGTTGTAGCCCTAGTAGGTCTTATATTAACAACAATACTTTTATCAAATGGCATTGTTAAAGATGTGACATTAGGAGAGTACACTGATAAAGTTGCTAATAGTAAGTTCTTTATGCTAATTGCACAAGAACTATTCTTTGTGGGATTACTCAGTTTTTGCACTTTGGGAACAATTGAAAAATGCAAAAAAATTAATAACTATGTTTTAATGACAATTGCAGTTATTGCGCTTGTCTTTGCTATATTAAGTTTCACTAATGGATCTGCTTACACAAATTATGCGCAAGATCAAATTACAACAGGCTACAAGACCGCTGAAGCATTGCCATCAGGCGTTGCTATCCCAGCAATCGGAAACATTACTAAAGAACAATTCATTAGTATGTTAGATGCTAACCAATTTACACTTACTGCAAATATTTATGGATCAATCGTTAATATGCTTATCTTTGCAGTTATACCAATGGTTTATGCCGCAAAAGGCATCTTTACAAAAGATAAATAATTTTAGTAAGAGATTCAATTTATAATATATAAATTCTTAAACACCCATCGTAATAATTTGGGTGTTTTTGATTGGATGAAATATTTACAACTATAAAAGAATTAATATATGGTCATTAATAATTTTGTAATTGCATAATTATCTTGTAAGTGATAGCATATGTTCGTATTCCGCGATTAAACGGATAAATAGAGAAATCGACGATTTCTAAAGGGAGAAAAAATGAAAAAATTTAAATTTGCAGGGTTATTATTTGCCTGTGCTGCAACTGCCGTTTGTGTGACAGCTTGTGGAGGTAGTGGTGGTAAGGAAAAATTTACGGCGATGGGAACTCAAGGGCTTCCAACTCTTACGATTTTGTCTAATTCAGTTATTAAATATAAAGAATCAAATACGACAACACTTATGTGGTATGTGGTTTCAGTGACGATTAGCAAAAATGTTGAAGAAGAATTTGTACTTGATAGTCTTCAACATAAGTTATCGCCAACTGACGGATGGCTAATTGGTGATCCTCAAAATGCCTTGGACGCAGGCATTAAGATAGAAAATGGTGAGTTAGGAGGAACCATCTCCGGAACTGTTGTTCCATACAACAATAAAGGTGAGACTCAAACTTACTTTGAAGAAAATAAAAAAGAAGGCGAAACATTTACGATGCATCATTTTGCTATCGTGGGTAATAAGCCAAAGAAGATGATTGTTGATATTACAAGTGATTTTACTTATACTTTTGAATTTTCAAAAGCAAGCGCGAAAGAAACTATAACTGTTACTATACCGCTTAATGATTTTAAAAGTAGATTTGCAAAACTTTAATTTCTTTAAAGAATTTAATAGTTTAAAAACTCCCAATTGGGAGTTTTTTTGTGAAGTTATTTTATTTTCCAACTTCCATTTTTATCCGACCCAATTCTTTCCATAAGTCCTATTTCTTTAAGCTCTTTTATTCTGCGCTTTACAGTGCGCAAACTTATTTCTAGTTGCTGAGCTATTTCCATGGCAGTAATTGAATTATTACTTTTAATTAAGTCAAATACAGTGCCATTTGCAGTGTCATGTTGTTGATTTACGGTGCCAAAATCTATTTGCATTGTTCTGTTCTTTAAAACATTATTTTTCTTTAATATTAGATTTTCAAAAAAGAGATTAAGATATTTTGTTGTTGCGTAAATACCGTGATCCGCAAAAGAATAGTTAGCGCGAACAAGAGCATTTCTAAAATACCATGAATTATTTGCAAATAATTCATTGCTCACATGAAAGCCAAGCTTGCGCAAATACTTAATCGCAAAAACTGCAGTAGTACGCGTATTTCCCTCTCCAAAAGGGTGGATTTGCCATATGTTTGAAATAAATCTAGAAATATGGTCGATTATTTCTTCCTTTGATATTTTTGAATAATCAAACTCTTTTTCAATAGCAAAATCATAATTGAGTGTGGCATTAATACTATCTGCAGATGCATAATATACTGAATCTCCATTTAATACCCATTCTTTTTTTGAAATATTATAGTCTCTAATTTTACCAGCAAATTCGTATATTTCATGAAAGAGTCTCTTATGAATTGTAATGTACTCAGCAGGAGAAAATGTGAAAGCCTTTTCTGATAATATCTCCGCAATCCGACTTGAGACTTTGTCGGCTTCCTCTGTACGCTTTTCAATTTCATTGCGGTTATCATGTTTTGTATAGTACTCTTCAAGACGCGTTTTTACTTCAGTTATTGTAATGGAACCTTCAATATGATTTTTTGCTGTTTCTATTAAATATGATGAAGGAGTGAGACCATCAACTTCTTGTAATCCTATTGCGGTTTCCCAAATCGCCGCCTTTTCGTTTTTGCTTGGTTCTCCAAGTTTCTTGTATTCATCAAAGACGCTCATTTTGAACACCCCTTTACATTTATATTATACCATTTTTTTGGCACTGTAAACATAATTTGGCACTGTATTTTTTATAGATGAATATTTGTGATGAAAAGGATGAGAAAAATAGTGTTGCATTATGATATTGATGCAGATAAAATTAGTATAGGGGGAAGAAAAGTGAAATTCAAAGATATTTTTGAAAAAGTTCGATCAATAAATGGGATAAGCACTCCTTTATTTGGAATAACGTGGAATAATAAATCAAATCAGCGGCAACTTGCTAGAGAAATTATTAGATTTCTTGAAGATAAAAGAGCGCTTTATATAGATTGTGCAATAATTGAAGAAAGACATTGTGTTATATCTATTAGACATATTAGAGATTTTTTAACTGAAAAATCCTTTTTAGCAACTGATGCTGTATTACTAGCAAACATTCAAACTATGAGAAAAGCTTGTAGAGATTTTTATAATGAATTAGCATCTAAAAATCTTGTAGATTCCTATTGTGATATGCCTTCTATAAGTGAAAGAGCTGCTATAATTATTTTAAGAGCTCTTGTAGAACTTAGGATTATCTTTGGTCAATGTATTTTAAGAATTTCATTATATTATGAACTCGACATTGATGATGATTTATACACAATTTGCAATTGGGTTTTCTACGAGAAAGAGCAAAATGTGGTTAAGTGCATAAATGAATTGAATGATGAAATCATAGATTTGGCAAATAAAAAAACGAAGGCTGTGTGACTAGTTGATGGATGTACTTTCAAAATAATGAGGTGATAATAATGAAAGAAAGAGTAAATTTTAATTTGGATAATTCAACGTCGTCTGTTGTAGTAGAAGAACCGGAAAAATGTCCAATTTGTAAGTGTAATCTAAAGCCTAGTATACTTAATGTTAAGCATTTTAAGAACACTGCTGGAGATCAGTTTCTCTGCATTTGCTATCTTTGTACAAAATGTTACGATCCATTTATTGCTAACAATAAATTAATTAGAAATACTAATCTCAATGGCAATTTCACAGGGTATACATCTATTCAGTTGTCTCTTGACCCTGTTAGACCAGAGCAATCAATTTTTTCTGATTTTATTAAAGAAGTTTCATCTGACTTTGTAAATATTTTTAATCAATCTTTAGCCTCTGAAAGTTACAAATTAACTGAAATAGCGGGAATTGGTTATAGAAAAGCTCTAGAGTTTTTAATAAAAGATTTTTCTATAAAGGAAAATCCTGATAAAAAAGATAAAATTGAAAACTCACAATTAGGTCAATGTATTAAAGAATATGTTAATGACCCAAATTTGAAAACTGCCGCAAGTCGTGCAGTTTGGCTAGGAAATGATCAAACTCATTATGTTCAGAAGTTTGCAGATAAAGACATTGAAGATTTGAAAAGACTAATTAGACTTACTGTTCATTGGATTGAAATGATTTATGAAACGAGAGAAGCTGAAAAGATCTTGCCAATAAAATAGATTAATAAAAAATGAAAATAAACTTGAAGAAAACTTAACTTAGTTGAGTTAGTTGCTATCGTTTTTTTAAAGAGTCGGTTTTACGACAAGCAATGCAAAAAAAATAAAAGCGATTATATTTTTTAATTAGAATTTTATTAATTTATATGAAGTAAATTTAACTACTATTCTTGTAGAGGTTTTGGAGGGATTCTTATGGCAAACAAATTATTGCTTATTATTGGAAATGGATTTGATTTACAATGTGGTTTAAAATCTTCATATGATGACTTTTTTGAAAATTCAAAAAAAAGAAAAGACTATAAAGATTTTCTTAATTCCAACATATACGTTGGGATTAAAGAAAAACAAAAATATGCGGTTATGAGTGCCGTTAAAAGCATTGATTTTACGGTTTGGGATTTGCTCTTCCTGACCAAATCAGAAAAATTACATGGAAATAATTGGTGTGATGTTGAACAGGAGATTAAAGATTCATTTGATACAAAAATTTGGGATGAGGTTTTGAATACAATTAACTCTTTTCAAAGAACTGGTGCCTGGCACAGGGAAGACTTTCCTCATTGGCTTTTTGCTTATTTCCTGAATGAGCGTTTTTATAATAATGATAATTGGCAAGTGCAAGATATCGGTTATGCAAGAAGCAGACTAAAGATTGTTAAAGTTTCAAAAGATGAGTTAATGCAGAACCTTTTTCAAGAGCTAAACGTTTTTGAAGAGAGATTTAAGGATTATTTGATTTCACAGCAAAGTGAACAATATTTTTCTTCGCAAAGAGAACTTATGCATACTATTCGCAACGAACAAAAATCAGCAGAGTTATCTATAATATCCTTTAACTATACAGATATAAAATGTTCTGCACATAACATACAAAATGTCCACGGCAGATTAAGTGATGCAAATATCATTTTTGGTATTTCCGAAAAATCTAATGATCTTGATTTATTTACAAAATCAGATAGGAGGCGTAGGAATCATTTACCTATTTTGGCAGATATCCTTAAGAATAATATAGACAGAATTGCGTTTTATGGTTCTTCATTTTCTTTACAAGACTTATATTTGTTTAAGTCTATTTTCAAAAAATACGGCAAAGATTCAAACAAAGTTAAATATACCTTCTATTATTCAAACTATGGCGGCATCATAAGAGAAGAAGAGCATAATAAGATTGTGAAAAATCTATGTCAATATCTAGAGTTGGATTTTCAGGAATTACGAGAAGAAGGAATAATCGAGATTAAATCTATTGAATTCTCTTTTGTAGGTTAATCACTAGAATAAAATAAAGAAATCAAAAAACCACTTTTTTATATTGTGAACTATTTGGGGTTCACTTCATTAGATTCCTTTTTAAGTGTATTTATATTGAAGTAAATGGCGGAGTGAGCTGGTTTCCATTTGAAGCATTAGGAATTAATTAATCTGTTTTGCGTCTATAATTGCTTTTAAATTTAAAAAGCAGATATCAAATTAATTTTGGAAAAAAGAAATTTTATAGTCTGATTATTTGTTTTTAAAGTACCTTTCTATTAAGATTATAAAGCGCCAATAAATCTTCGTCACTTCCACACTAATTTAGTTTTCGTATGCTTTAATAAGTATTTTTCCATTATCATCAACTTTACTTTTCAATTCTCTAAGATAGTTCGATTTAGCTAAGTCCGTTCCTAAACCAGCAAAAACCTTTTTAGCTAAATCCAATGTATTAGAAATGAATGGAACTCCACGAATATATACAAATGTATCATCTGTAATTCTTAATGCTATATATACTTTTTTTAATTCTTCTAATTGTTCTAATGCTTCCTCAAATAAACCAGCGTCGTTAAGTCCCCAAGCGTAATAATATCGAATAAAAGGCAAGCCTAACTCTCGTGGTTGTTGAGTATTAAGTCCTTTATGCAATTTAAGTATTATAGTAAAAACTTCTTTTGCCTCTTGCATTTTTTTTAGCAAGAGCAATGGATTTAAACAATTAAACCAGCTTTCTACATCATTTTTCTTTTTTGCAATTTCTTTAAAAACAGCTAATGAATCTACATAATTGGTTTTATAGAAATATGATAATGCGAGCATTTGCTTGTTTTTCAAAGAAACTTCTTGCTCTACATCAGATAAAGTGATCACCTTAGAAATTACCTCATCATATTTTTTAGCATTATACAATATGCTAATTTCATTTTCTAACTGTTTATTATTATTTGAAGTCGGTTTATCTTTTTTTTGTAAAAACCTAAATAAACTCATATTATTTTCTCCTTCTAAATTATTACAAAACAAAATAATAATTGTATATATTATACAATAATCAATGATTTTATCTAGGGGTTTAATTAGTCTGATGTTTTAATATTTAATTATTCTTCTTGAGATATTTCTTTTAATCTCTTAAGTATTGGTAAAATCTTAACTTCAGAGTAATCGTTAAACTGTTAATATTTCGCTTATGTTCGATTATTAAGCGATTCCCCAACAAAAAAATCGCACTATAAAGCAAAAAAGAGAATCAATGCATTGATTCTCTTTTTAAATATATGCCAATGATACCTGAAGTTTTAAAATATACCTTACTTTGGGGTTCGTATGGAGCGCAATATGGCGGAGAAAGGGGGATTTGAACCCCCGCGCCCTGTTACAGGCCTACTAGCTTTCCAAGCCAGCCCCTTCAGCCACTTGGGTATTTCTCCAACGAAAGTTATTATATCAAGAAATACTATTTATGTCATTATGTTTTTGCAATTGGGCGCATTTTAAGTCATAATATCTATGATATTAAAATAGTGAGGTAAAGTATGAAAGAGATTCAAATTAGCAAAGAAGCATGTAATCAACGTGTGGATAAATACGTCCGAAAGATGCTCAACGATGCGCCTCTAAGTTTTATTTATAAATTATTCCGTAAAAAAGATGTAAAAATAAACGGACGTTGGGTTACTATTGATTATATTTTACAAACAGATGATGTTTTAAGAGTGTATATTACTGATGCTCAACTAGAAGAGTTTAATAATCCACGACCAGTTAAGGATGTTAAACTTACACATGAAATAATTTATGAAGATGATAATATTCTTTTAATTAATAAACCAAAAGGCTTATTAGTTCATGGCGATGAAAAAGAAAAGCGTTTAACCCTGACAAATCAGGTTTTAAATTATCTATTTTCGACCGGAGTTTATGATCCAAAACGCGATGTAGGATTTACTCCCGCTCCAGCCCATAGATTAGATCGTAATACATCTGGAATTGTGGTGTTCGGCAAGAATATCCAAGCGTTACAACAATTGCTGCAACTTTTTAAGAATAAGAATCAAATTGAAAAGCACTATTTAACCTTAGTTGCCGGAATTCTTAAAGGCGAAGGTAAAATTGATTTTCCCTTAAAAAAAGATGCTGAATCTGGATTAGTTACTGTAGCTCATAATGAACGCGACGGTCAAGAAGCGTTGACACTTTTTTCCGCTAAAGAGCAACTCCAAGGATTTACGTTACTCGATGTACAGATTATTACTGGACGCACACATCAGATTCGTGCACATATGCTTGCAATTAATCATCCTGTCGTTGGAGATGGTAAATACGGCGATTTTAACACAAATAAGTTTTTTAAAGTCAATTTTAAATATGAAACACAATTCTTACATGCAGATAGAATAGTTTTTAAGACTATCAATGGTCCACTTAGTTATTTAAGTGGAAAAACATTTACGGCTAAACTAGGTAAAAAAGAACAAGAGATATTAAGTGCCTTAAGAAAGTAGGAAACTGAATGCTTGATTTAACAATTTTATTCTTATTGTTAAACGCCTTATTAATAATATGGCTCATTTTTGTTAATGGTTTTCAAGCTCGAAAGAATGCGACGGCGTTACTTCCGCCCGCGATTTTGTTATGGCTCGTATATTTATTTGATGCGTATATTAATAAATCAAGAATAAAATTATGGTTTGTAGAATTAATAATGAATCTAAAAATCATTCCAATAGAAACAACCGACCAAGTAGGATATGCGACATTTATCGCAGGATTGTTAATCATCGTAGAGACTGTGGCTTTCTATTTCATGTTATACGCCATTTACGCTAATTTATTTTCTTATGTTCCACCAATTCTTCGTTCTAAAAAAGAAAAACAAGTAATTTTTTGGAACGCTTTTTTATGGAAATCAGTTTTGTTCATTGGATGCAATATGTTTCTGATTTTTGCGTTAATTATTTCTAATAAGCTAATGGAATTGCCCTTAGGTTTCTTAGCTCCAATATTTAAACTGGGGGTGGGGTTATGAAAGCGCATGATAAAGTTTTACTCCTCGCGGAGCTATTTGAGGCTGATGTTACGATGAATATTCAAAACGTCTTACAGAATATTGAAGCAAGTGGTTCATATCAGACACTTTTAGTTAACGTTGAGCGTGCAAAAAAATACAAAGTCCCATATACTGATGAATTTTTAACAACTTATGATGAAATGAAGTTTGCGACAATTTCCACGTTTCGCGACGCTTTAATTGCCAAGGCAACAATTGATCACTTAGCAACTATAAGCTCACCAAAGTATTTTATAAATCCGATTACGTATAACAATCAAGAAATGAAGAGCGATATTAATACAATTGAGCAATTGCCAATATATATCAAAGGCAAAGAATGCAGTGTCCAAGAAATGATTGAATCTTCTAGCATTGAAACTAAAGAGAAAATCCATGCGATTGAGGATTTAACAAATTTATGGCGGCAAAACGCTAAAGAAGTTGTGATAGATGAAATCAATAATTTAGTGAAAAGGGACGATTTAAAACACAAAAAGAATTATCGTACCAGTTGGAGTGTTCGAAGTTTATTTATGTTGCTACTCGGCGGAAATGCATTTTTATTAATTACCTTGCTTAGTCAGCATTATGTTTTTAAAAATTTAAGGCTAAGCAATAAACCGTATGTTTCTGTCATTTGTTACCTAGTTTTTATTGGAATTCTATTTATCTATGAAGTTCAGTTTTTAGTTATGAATTTTATAAAAAGATATCGCGTAAATGAGCGAAAACTATGCTATGTATATTTAAGAAACCATGGCAAACACGCCTTGAAACAGTTAGAAGAAGCTAGTTTTAAATTAAGGATGCAACTACTTGATAGTTTAAAAGACAAAAAGATTAAAAAGATTTCATTATCCAAATTTAACTATCTGAGCAATTATCGTCGCATTATTATCTTTTTAAATATGGAAGATCCAGACGTTAAAATAAGCAAGAAGAAAAGTTACATCCAAGCCTCATTAATAGGACTATTGATTTTTTCATTTATTTTATTAATGGTTTTAATCATCGCATGTTTAGTGACAGGGGAGATGATATAATATGGAACTGGATTTATACTTTGGCGAAGAGCATATAACTTCATTAGTTGAGTTAGGACAAAAAATGTATTTATATGTTGATCAAGCATATAGTTTTATCATGCGTGAAGATTTTTTACTGGATCTTAGTGTGCATGAGCCATTTTTGTTTGCCAAATTACAAAGTATTATGGATGTTGAGGATGATTATTTATTTGTTTTTAAAGCAAGTTATATTTTTTGCCCATACATGACATTTAGATATGCAGGATATAAGTTTGAAAACTTTAAAGAATTAGGTGAAAGAATTCTTCATTTTGCGCCTCAAATTGATGCATATCTAGAAGACATATTAAAGTTTCGATTGCTATCATGGCATATGGAGTTGCAAGGCAAAAATAAGACGAATAAGGTGCTATATAAGAGAATTCTTGAAATAGAAAACGAGTATCAATCAAATAGTAATTTTGCTTATTTCACTTTGGGATTTCAATTAAGTGGTGTAAAAGTTATAATATATAAAGGAAGACCATATGTTTATCCTAAAGTATTTTTTGAATATATGACAAATGATAGCAATATTACGGAATTCGCTCTCGAATTTGAAAAGAATCAGTATGTATTCGCGTGGTTGAAATACTTGGGATACGAGGCGGTTTTGACGCGGTATCATAGTTTAGTCGAATTAATTACGGCAAAGGAGAACAAATGAATGAGTGCTTTAGAAAACTACAATCGCTGGTTGAATTCACCAAGAGTAAGTAAAGAGGTTAAAGATATATTAAAAAACATGAATCAAGCTGAAATTGATGATGCTTTTTTCAAGGATGTTGAATTTGGTACGGCAGGTATGCGTGGAATACTTGGTCCAGGGTGCAATCGCATGAATAACTTTACTGTTAATAAAGCGACTGTGGCGTTCGCATTATACTTGCTCGAAAAATTTCAAGACGCTAAAACAAGAGGCGTAGTTATTTCGCATGACAATCGTCATATGTCGCGGGAATTTACTTTAAATACAGCTGAAAAGCTTAACGAATATGGCATAAATGTATATATTTTTGATGCTTTAAGACCAACACCTGAACTTTCTTTTGCGGTGCGCAAAGCGAAAGCCGTTGGAGGTATTATGATTACTGCAAGCCATAATCCTAAAGAATACAATGGCTACAAAGTTTATGATGAAAACGGTTGTCAATTAGTTCCTTATCGCATTGATCGTTTATTGGAGATACTTGCTTCGTTACCTAATGAATTAGAAATCGAAGATGCTCCAAACGGAAAAAAAGGCACGACTAGTATACTTACATCTGAATACGATGATGAATATATTGAAAAAGTGCTTTCTATTAGGCTTAATCCCGACTTAGATAAGAAGGATTATAAAATTGTTTTCACTCCTCAACATGGGACAAGCTATGTAAACGCAATGAAGATGTTTAAAATCGCGGGATATAGTGGAATTATTCCTGTATTATCGCAATGTGATCCAGACCCAGATTTTAAAGGTACCTTATCGCCAAATCCAGAGGAAGAAAAAGCATATATTGAGCCACTTAAAATTGCAAAAGAGCAACGTGCACATCTAGTCGTCATGACGGACCCTGATGCTGATCGCGTTGGTGTTGCGTATCTCTCTTCGACTGGTGAATATGAACTTTTAACAGGAAATCAATCAGGTGCTTTACTTATTGATTACATTTTAGGTGAAAGAAAGAAACAAGGCAAATTATCAAAAAATGGTGTCTTATTTAATACAATTGTGACTTCTACACTTGGCAGTGAAATTGCTCTAAGTTATGGAGTGAAAGTTGAGTCGCTGTTAACAGGATTCAAATTCATCGGAGATAAGATTGAACTGTATGAAAAAAATAATGGTCCGCACTTTGAGTTCGGCTATGAAGAATCATATGGATGTCTTGTCGCACCATTTGCCCGCGATAAAGATGGCTTGCAAGCACTATTATTACTCGCAGAAATGGGATTGTACCATCATCTGCGCGGTAAATGCCTTGATGAAGTTATGGAGGATTTGCAAAAGAAATTTGGCTATCATAACGATACTCAATATTCAATCGCGTTTAAAGGCCAACAAGGATTAACGGAGATGCAAGAGCTGATGGAAGGCTTACATGCAAATCCTTTAAAGGAAATTGCCGGATATAAAGTTATAAGAGTAGAAGATTATCAACTTCAAAAAGCGATTGATAGTCAAGGAAATATTACAAAAATTGACTTACCAATTTCCGATGTTGTAAAAATCTTCTTAGATAATAATTCGACGGTTACAGTTCGCCCAAGTGGCACTGAACCAAAATGTAAATTCTATTATGGAGCGGTGGGTAAATCAAAAGAGGAAGTTAAAAAACTTCCTAAAATACTTCACGAGAATCTACTTAAACAATTAAAGATTGAAGCGTAATTAAATTACGCTTTTTTTATGATTTATTTTGATCATTACCTGTAACAGCAAGCTCGTTTATGCCATATAGTTCATACCATCCAAATGGTTTGCCACATACCGGACATTTGGCAGGAACATTTGGACCAATTTGGTGATTGCCGCAATTTAGACATTCATAAATCCGATTATCTCGACCTTGATATAAACGATTAGTTTGAAGCAGATTATAAATTATACTATAGCGATTAAAATGAAAGCGTTCAATTTCTGCAATTTCTCTAAATTTGATCGCAATATTTGGAAAACCCTCTTGTTCAGCAGTTTTTGCAAATTCTGGATACGTTTCGGTGCATTCTTTATATTCATTTTCCATACAAGAACGTAGGTTTTCTAAAGTTGTACCAATTTTTCCAGAAGGATAAGTAGCATTAATTGTGTCGTATCCACCAGGTAGTTTTTCGAAAAATTCTTTTCCATGCGCTCTTTCATTTCCTGCGGTTATTTCAAATACTTGCGCGACAAATTCTAGACGCTCATTTCTTGCGACTTCGGCAAATAATTTGTAACGCTCCGCTGCTTGTGATTCTCCTGCGAATGCTTTTAGTAAGTTGTTTTTGGTTACACTGTTTTCAAAGTTCATATATATACCTCAAGAAAATATATGCCAATCTACTCGTTTTTCATACAAAAAAAGAGACATTAAGTCTCTATTCTTGAATAATATCTTTTAATACATCGATGATTCCATCGTGATTATTATCTAAACGCGTAATCCTTTTTGCGTATTTTTTTATCGTGTCGTCACCGTTAATCATTGCGACCCCGATGCCGGCGAACTGAAGCATTTCGATGTCGTTACAGGCATCCCCAAATGCAATCGTCTGATCGTGTGGTATGTTATAAAAATCAGCGATATATTTTAATCCTTCCGCTTTTGAAATGTGCTCATAATAGATTTCTGAAAATAATTCATACATGCCATTCCAAAATCTTACCTTAATTCCGGGATGTCTACTAACGGCTTTAACCACTAAATGGTCACTCTCGGTACTATGGCTTTTTATTATCATCGTCATGGGATTTTCATGTAGTATTTTTTCTAACTCACCATAGATGACGTTCATTCCATCGTGCCAAAAGAAATCCTTTAACGTTTCATCTTCGCGGATTAACCAAATATCTTTGTTTGTTTCACACATGACGTTATCAATATGATTAGAACCCACATCATTATAAATCTCTTTAATGACTTTGTTTGGGAAAGAGAAATTCCTTTCCACAAAAGTTTTATCATTTGGTGAGAGAATAGAAGCTCCATTATAGCAAATCACTGGACTTGTTAATCCTAACTGGTGATAGTATTTAATAATTGAGCGAATTGGTCGCCCAGACGCGATGACAACGATATGACCAAGTTCATTTAAATGTTTTAAATACTCGGCAGTTGTGTCGGAGATTTCTCCTTTGTCGTTTAATAATGTTCCGTCCATGTCTAAGGCAATCAAATAACGTTTCATGTGTAAATCCTTTCAATGCGTAGCAAAAATTCTGTGTATCTTTTAAAAACTAAAGAAGACCCACAACATTTTTTACGCGAGTTAATACTTTATCAGCGATCTTTCTTGCTTTAATGGCGCCGTTTTGTAAAACCGCATCAACCTCGCCAGAATTAATAAGAGCTTCATAGCGAGCTTTGAATGGCATTAATTCTTCTACGACAGTGTCCGCGACAGCTTTTTTAAAATCACCATATCTAGCGTCTTTAAATAATTTTTCAGCCTCTTGTGGTGTGATACCTTTTAGTGAAGCATAAATGGTTAGTAGGTTTGAGATTCCTGGTTTATTTGTTACATCATATTTAACGCAAGCTTCAGAATCTGTAACGGCCGCCATGATTTTTTTTCTAATCGTGGTCTCATCATCTTTTAAAAATATATCACCTTTAGGGTCTGATTTAGACATTTTTTTATTTGGGTCGCTTAATGACATAATACGTGCCCCAACTTTAGTTATAACAGCCTTTGGCATGATGAGAACATCGCCATAACGATGATTAAATCTTTTGACTAAGTCACGAGTGATTTCAACGTGTTGAGTCTGATCTTCGCCCACTGGCACAATAGTTGCATCGTAAAGTAAAATATCTGCAGCCATTAAAACTGGATACGCGAATAATCCTAATCCAATAGCGTCGTTATTTAATGTTGCGGATTTCTCTTTGAACTGAGTCATGCGGGATAATTCACCCATATATAAGTAGTTCTGTAATATTGTATTTAACTCCGAATGAGCAGATACGTGACTTTGTAAGAATATTGTACATTTTTCAGGATCCAAGCCGGAAGCAAGGTAAAACGCCGCTAAATCGCGCGAATTAGTGCGAAGTGTAGCGGGCTCAATTGGTAAAGTTAGTGAATGTAAATCAGCGATAAAAATAAATGTTTCGCCTTGATTTTGAAAGTCTTTAAAATTCTTTAATGCACCAATATAATTGCCTAGTGTCAGTTGACCAGTTGGTTTAATGCCACTCAATATTCTTTCCATAAATTACCTCCAAAACTATGAAAAGATTATAATGTAATAATGGGTAAAAGTCAATTTTGCAAGATTCTCTTTCCAAATTAGCACTGACTAATAATACGATTCCAGTAAACGCTAAAAAGTTTATTAAATGCCAAGAAATATTGAACAGATATTTATAGAAAAATAAAAGCGGTTTCATGGAAAATTATCTCTTACGCTACGATATTGTTAATATATGATTAGTGTGCGAGTTGATTATTGCACACTAGAAAAAATAGTGAATAAACAAGCGACTCGCAGAAATGTGGGTCGTTTTTATTTTAGGAGGTAAAGTAAAATGGCAGAGATTACAATTTATATTCACAAAAAGCATTTGGTTGAAAAGAAAGAAAATGAATATTTAGGACAAACCTTTTATACTTTCTTGCTTTCTAACATTACAGATTACGCTGTAACCATTAGTGATAGCTTTATTAGTGAATCAAGAAAATATAAAAATTATTATGAATTTTATTGTTATAGCAAAACTCTTACATATGAAGAATTACTAGAAACTCATTTTCACAACATTTTTGCTAGTAAGCACTTAAATAGAGAGCAAGGAAAAAAATATAAAAGAGTTTCATTATCTATAAAAGATTTATTAGGAAATTATTGTTTTGAAGATCAGTTACTTGACAATGTAAGATTTTCTTTAGTTAAGCATACTAAGTGGCATGATAAAGGTTCTTGGTGCAGTGATGCCATAGATTTTGGAATTATTGATGGGAAAATGTTTTATTCACACTTGGATGAAAGTGTAGGTGCGAAGCAAATTTCAAGAGATAATTTTATTGTTATCAAAGAGTTTGATGTAAAAGAAAAAGATGCTTATTTGTTTATGTTTGAAAAATTTAGAGTTTTTAAAAATTTGAAACTTAGGATTGAGCAAATTACAAGTAACTTAGAATGTCTTAAAAAAATAATTAGTAAAGAAAATTATGATAAAAGTTTTAAATCATGTGAATATATTGATACATTAAATTCTGATAATTTACTCTCTTATGGTATTTTATTAGGACAAACAATGAAAGAAATAGAAAGATATTGTAAGACTTTATTAACAAATGAAGAATACACAATTTTTCTGAAATATATAGGAATCTAATCATGAAAAACGGAAATAGAGATGTATTAAATTGTTCGTTATTATTAGATGTGGCAATTATTGATGATAAAACTTCTTATTTAGTAGTTACAAAGATTATTTGTTTAGACAAAGAAAGTATTGATTTTGGAATAGTAGAATTATTTGCAAAAACATATGAAGAAGCTTTAAATAAATTTAATCAAATTGCAGATAAAAATGCTCGTATTCGTACATTTAAAGGAGAATAGCATTATGGGTGAAATAAGTAATATCGAAAAAAAGGCTTTGCGTTTAGCTAAAAAATTATATGGTGATGATGCATGGATCAATACTTGTTACTACGGAACTACAAGACCAAAATGTTATGATTTACATTTCAATGGTGAAATTGTAATAAGTGCAGAAACTTTAAGTAATCTGATTTACGAAATTGAATTTCGTTTAGAGACTAGGGGTGATTAAAACAAATGGAATCAAAGTTGAATAGTAATGACTATTCTAATAATTCACTTAATAAAGCACTAGAGTTTGCAGTAAATGAAATTCTTAAAAAAGGAAATGTAGTTGAGATAAAAAAAGAAAAAGACAATTATGTTGTCATTGAAATAGAACGAAAAGTAAAAATCAAAACATCTATAACTGGCTAGGTGTTAAAAGTCAAAAGGGACTAATTAATTTTAGCCCCTTTTTATTTTATTCAATGCCACTTTAGATAAACGGAAGTCGCTAGTTAAGGTTACAAACCATGAATAAATGAAGTGTTTATGGCAATGGATGGTTGCAACTTCATAATACTACTCTGTTGATTAACTAGATGTGTCAGTTCAAATCTGACAAGTGGCACTTATTACGGTATTTAGCAGTGTTGAGGTACATTGCAAAAATATAATTTGGAACATTTTTAGAACATGGAGGTAAAGGAAAAATGAAAGAAAATGTGAAGGCAGAAAAAAAGTTATTTGTAGATCGTGAAATATACACAAAGGACAATAAAGACTATTGGCAATACTTCGTTGCTGGTGTTATCAAAGGAAAGCAAATTAAAGCTAAATTAACCGCTGGTGATGTCGGAGGTTATGAAGTACTTGATTTAGTTTTTATTGGTAATGAGAGAGCGGAATTATTAATTACTCCAGGCACTATGAAAGATGAGGGAACTGGTAAGGAAATTTCGTTTGTAACTTATGAAGCAATGACATGTGATGAAAACGGTGTTGTTTACAAAGGTAAAGTAAAACCACTTAGACCATCCGACAAGGCTTTATTGGAAATGCTATCTAATCAATAGCAAGTTAATTATTGGTATCACTTTGTGTAATTACCTCTTGGCTTAAATGCTTAAACACAAATGATATATAAGCAGTTACGATAGACTGTAATTGCGAAAGCCTAAAGAGGTAAATTCTCTTTGGGCTTTTTTCTTTAATTATCAAAAGAAAGGTGGTGAAAAAATGAAAAAATCAAGTACTACAAAGAAAGCAAAAAATGTTATTAGAAATGAATTATTGCATTATTACCCTAAGGAAGATTATCGAACTAAGACAAGGTTTGATGCAGTTAACAAAGAAGTTAAGGGCTTAAAAGGAAAAGAACGCGGTATTTACACTGATTATCAAGCAGTTAAGTATATGGGTGATGGTGGATGTTTTGCTTGTTATTATAGTGACCAAAACAAAATGCTTGAAAAAGTATATGGAAAAAAAGGTATGGAAGCTATTGCAAATAAGGGCAAGACACATGAAGTTTATACTCACTTACTAGCTCGTGAGTTTTCTGATATGAAGTCAAAAGGACAGAAAGGTTTATTAAAAAGAAAGTAGGTAATCCATGTCAAAAGTTAAAGCAAATTATGTAGGTAAAAGAAATTTAAGCGATAAATCAAACTTAATTAATGCTGTTAAGTCAAAACCTAAGATACATGAAAATTTTATTAACCCAACTATTCATTATGAATCAAGAAATGGCACTGTTGTTCAAATACAACAAACTGGGTATTTAAAAAGTAGTTTATACAATGGTAAATTTCGCAATGATGTTGATAACCCAAGTTATAGCTTAGGTCGTGTATGGCATAAAGGCAGTAAACGGTGTGTCATATTTAATGGTTCATTAAATGTGGTTAGACAAGAAATGATTAAAGAAATTAAGAAAGGTAGGTAAATATTATGGCATTTAAAACAAAAGCAGAAAAAAGAGCGTTTAGAAAAGGAATCTTAAAAGGACTATTTGGAAGTAAAAAGACTACTAAAAGTACAAAAAAAGTAAGTCAAACAAAAAAATCTAAAAAAATTAAACATCCAGTTACTAATTTAAAAACATTCTCATTTCAAGCGTTCAATGATAATTGTGATGTATTCAATGTAGTTTCAAAAGGTAAAACACGCGAAGAGGCACAAAAATATGCACAAAAAATGTTGCCACATGATCCATCAGTAAAAGGATGGAAAGTTGTTGTTACAAATGATAAAGCAGATTTTGAAGAATACGCTCGCATTGTAGATGTAACTAATGGAAAAGTAACCGATAACTTTCCATATCGCTAATTATTAAAAAGAAAGTAGGAAGGAAATATGAGAAAACAAAAAAGATATTTAAGAAACGCTAATGGCGAAAATTACGAAATTTTAGGTCAAAGAAGAAGTGATAAATATGTTAACTGGAAAGGACAGCCAGTCAATGATTATTTAGTTAAAAGCGAAAAGGGAACGGTCATTATCGCTAATGGTTGGGACACAAGAAGTAAGACATGGAAACATGGTACTTATTATAGAAAGCCTATTAAAAGTATCCATTCAATTTTCAAAAAAAGAGTTGATTAATTTATGAAAAATAAAATCAAAAATACGAATCGGAAGTTGTCCTATAAAGTTTATGACGAATATTCAAGACCTACATATATGTCTCGAGATAGATTTTTGAAATCATTTGAATATAATCTCGGAGTTGCTAATGAATTTAAAGACATTACTAAAAAGGAAGCTAATGCTTTATATAAGGAAATGTCAAATAAATATCAGCCACATTATGAAGAAACAAATGGTTTTAGTTATGAAATAGTCTATGGAAGAAATCGCAAAAAGCAACTAAAAAAAAGAAAGTAGTTAATTAAAAGAAAGAGGTAAAAATTATGTCAAAAAAAGATAAGCAAGCTAGTGTTGAGAGTTATTCAATCGCGTGTAAGTTTTGTGGAAAAACATCATTGAATGTCGATAATATCGACTTTGAAAATCAAGAGCACGCTACTGATTATGCAACATTAAATTGTAACTGTGTAGAAAGTGAAAAGTATCGTTTAGAAAAAACAAAAGCCGAAAAGCGTAAAAAAAATATCGACTCATTAAATGAGTTTGTCGAGCATATCGAGCAAAAATTTACGGAAGAAATTACCTTTGGAAGTGATATTAAAGACTTATTAAAGCGTATCGGCATTTATGTACTTGACTCGGAAAGTAGATCAACAAAAGTTGTTATTAGCGTGGGTCAATGCAAATTTCAGTTTTATCTATCTAAAGGCTATTTGTTTATTGCTACTTCCTATACAGATGTGAACAAAAATCAAGTATCGCAGTAAGGAGGTGAAAGTTTGGGCACGAAAAATAAAATGGGACGTGTTCGAG
The DNA here is from genome assembly GCA_031556235.1 of Bacilli bacterium. GTDB lineage: Bacteria > Bacillota_I > Bacilli_A > RFN20 > CAG-826 > JAVBTH01. The sequence goes on along the minus strand of JAVBTH010000001.1, from coordinate 138,254 downwards.
TTGGTAAAAGTACCGATGGTTTGGTCGGTAATGCCGATAATAAAAAACCAAGACATTATGCTGTCATTGATGGTAGACATAGTGAAATAGCTATATCTAAAATTCAAACTCATGATACTAATAAAACAAAGCATGTTCAGCGTATGCAAAAAAAATTAAGGACACCAGTAAAAAGATTTGGTGAAAATTCAGTATTAGATAAAACTCTTTATACAAGTAAAAAGGATGGTTCACCTATCAAACATAGTGATTTAGATTATGAAAAAAGCAATTTTGAGTTTACGAATAATGAATCACTATTGTTAAGAAAATTTGTCTTTGAAAATGAAAAGAATAGACAAAGATATTATGAATTTGTAAAAAAACAAAATAAAAAAAAGTAAAGATATGCCCTTACTTCTAAAGTCGGCTAAACCGACGCTGTATTTATTGCATTAAGCAATAGGATCGCTATATAACCCTAAGTAATATTTTACTGGTTATTGTTTAAAAGTCAAGGCGAAAAAAGAAAAACGGAGGAAATATGAAAAGAAAAACGGAAAATTTATTTGTGGGCGGTATCTTTTTATTACTTGGTGTTGCATGTATTGCACTTGTAACTAATGGTTTTAAAAACAACCCATACGCAAGTTCAAGCGTTAGTGAACGACAAAATTTAATTAAGCTTAATTTAGAAACGGAAGTAAAAGGTCAGTCGTTATCAGATAGTGAGACTGATTATAGTAAGTTGTTGACATTCCTTAATTCTAACCAAAAACAAACAGTATTTACTGATTATGTTTATACGGATGATGTCGCTAATTTATCAAATGTTTACAAAGACAATGGAGGTTTGCGATTAGGAAATAAAAATGATATTGGTTATTTTGAAGTAACTACTGGTATTTCAGAAACAGCTTATAAGTTTAATCGAGTAGCTATTACTGGCTACAATTACGGAACATTAAACAGCACTACTGATACATGGACATGTGATGTCAGCGGTGTAAGTGTCAACGGTTTAGGTGCTCAAATGTTTACTACTAATATTTTAGATACAAGTAAGCAAGCTCCAAAAGAAACAAAAAAATTTGAATTAGAAAGTTTGACTAATAATTTAAAAGTAACTGGTATAGATCATAGATTAACCATTACTCAAATTGAATTATGGGTCGAGTAGAAAGGTAGGAAAAAATGAAAACAAAAACAAGTAATAGTATCAGAACATTTTGTGTAACTGTAGGCTTACTTTTAGTCGGTGTTGCTGGAATTACAGCTTTGTCAAAAGGTATTCCAACAAGTAGTGTTGATGATTTTGATAGTATCAGTATTAATAGTACATCTTCAAGTTCACATTCCAGCAGTTCTTCACCGATTAGCAATACTTCTAGTAATACAAGTTCCAGTTCTTCGAGTTCAAGCTCTAGTTCTAGCGATATTGAAGTTGACGAAAGAGAAAGTTTATCAATCTTTAATTTTAGAAATGAAGCTAACGGAACAACCGCATTAACAAATGAGCAATTGTTTAGTTTTATGGAAAGTTGCCATGTTGTAAATAGCGATGATGGTATTTCTCTACATGAAATTAATGTTAACACAAATGTGTTTAAAGATAATGGCGGACTTAAATTAGGAACATCCAGTAAGACTGGTACTTTAGAATTTGAGACAAATACATATTTCAATAGAGCAAAGGTTTTAGTTCGTAATTATTCAGCTTTAAATACTACTAGTGGTGAGTATTCGTGCGACAGTAGTTCTGTTGGCTTTATGTATAACGATGATTATTTATTGCCAACTAATACAGCTGACAAGACTTTACAAGCTGAGGAAGTTTGGCTTGATTATGTTAACGGTGATGGTGAAAGTGATTTAACTATTTCTATTCGTGGTGTTACAAAGAGAATCACTATTTTAGAAGTTCAAACATGGTTTGATCCAACAATTTTTGTTGATTAGGAGGTAAAAAATGAAAACATTAAAAGGTATTGCAACATTTATTAGCTTAATGTGTGTTGCTTTAGTTACTTATATGTCTGTTGTCGCTCCAACATCTATTTTAGATGCTTTCGGTATTACCGTTAGCAGTAAAGATAATATTGCTAGTGTTCCATATTTCATTAATTTTGATGATGCTAATGAAGGCAAAAGTGGTTATAAATCTCAATATATTATTGATAATAAAAACTATTGGTATTGTTCATGGGGAAATGCTAGTGGTGCTGGTAATTTAGGTTTTGTCTTAGGATGGAATACTACATCACAGCCAATATATGGTAATTATACTCATAACAAAGATGCAGTAACAAAAAATATTACTTTAGGTGAAAATGACCATTATTCGTATTTACTAATGGACTTTGACTTTAATAAAAACCATATGTTGACTGTGAGTTATGATGCACATGACAATGGCTTTAGTTATTCGAGTATTTATTTAATTAAGTCAACTGACAATGGTAAATCATGGAACTTAGTTGAAGAACAACAGCCATATGTTAATGGTTGGGTGCGGAAATTTGAAACAGCTTACGATCCAGTTATTTCAACTGGTACGGTTAGATATGGACTTATTGTGCGTTCGAGCTTAGATACTTTCAGAGTAAAGATAAAAGATTTCTATGCACAAAGAATCACTCTTTAAAGGGGTGATTTTATGAGTTTAAAAAAATGGTTAATTGGTATTGGTATTATTCTCGGAGTAGGAACTATTGCTATCAGTGCTATGTCTATTGATAAAGCTATTAATGATAAAGAGTTAGGCAAAAAATTAAAAAATGAAGATGCTCTATTAATTGGTTGCTACAAAGAAACGGCTTATAAAGAGAGTACAGAAAAAAGAAATAATCGCTTAATTATCAGAGTTTTAAACAAAGGCGAGGAAGTTTACAAATACTCTTATGTTACAAACGATAGAACTCGTTTTATTGAAGAAAGCACTATTTCAAATATGGTGTTTATTGATTTAACGGAAGATATGAAAGAAATTACGAATGATCTTGGTGTTTATTATTGGCTCAAAAGTTCACCTACAAATCGAATTTATGCACAAGTCGAGTTTCTAGGTGTTACTCCATATTTAAGTGAGCCATATTTGATTAATGACTGTGGTTTGTGGGCTATCAATACTCCTACTAAAAATGGGGAAGTTACACAAGTTTCACATTCTTATATCTATCAAGAAAATAAGTATATTTGGTGGTAGGTGATAATATGAAAAAAAGATTAATCGCATTATTAGGTGCGATCACGATTATAGCTAGTAGTTCCAGTCCAGTAATGGCTGTATTTGCTAGTGAGACTCCAGCAGAGGCTAATATTGAGACATCTAATGTTTCTTATGATTTAAAAATGTTGTATGGAAAAGAAAAGTGGCAAGATTTCGATTTAAACACTTTAATTCCTACAAAAGACTCTGTTGATAACCCTTATCTATTGGAAAATGGCGATTTCGATTTAACTTTCAAATTCTTATGTATTAAGCCAGTGGATGACTCATTGTATCTTTATGCTTATTCGTATGAAAAGAATAATCTTGATGTAGACCATATGAAAGTTAATGTTTCAAAGTCAAAAACACTAGCTAGTAATGGTGAGTTTGTAGAGAATTACACAAATTATCCAGCACGATACATCAATTCTTATGGTTATCAAGGTAGGTTTCATAAGTTCTGTATTGATGGTTCGGTGAGTGTTGGTAATGATATTAGATTTTATATAAAGGATGCAAATATTTTATATACCAGTAAAGCTGGTGTAGTATCTTCTACTGGTTATTATTCAGTAGAGCATAACTTTGTATTTAATGTTGATGATAACAAAGATTTAGTTTATGAGTACTTTACTCCCGACTATATTCGCGTTACAGATGCTGATGTAGTCAATTTAATGGTTGGTAAAGATAGAGTTAATTTTTTACATCAAAATGTAGGTGCTAGTGCCACTGATGTTATTGATTACTATACCGCTTATGAACATTTTTATTATTTCTTTGATACTGATAAAAGAATGGATCAGTTAATTGGAATTAAATACATTTATGAATTGGTAAGTTGGACTGCCGATTATAAAGATCCAGCTCTTACAGCTTGCTTTGATGTAGGAAAAAAAGATGCTGGTGTAAACCCTATTTTCTTAATGAAAGATAGTAAAAATGTTGTAGTCAAAGGTACTGAAAAATTAGGTGGGTATATTGAAAATAAAAAAGTTAGTAGAAGTGTATCAAGACCATCATTCTTATGGTGGAATCAAACTGTCGAATATGAATTAGATACTATCATTGACTGTCGAGACTTAAGTAAAATTACCGATAAAACAGAAAAAACTTTTATTGAGGCAGAAAGAAAAAAAGCCGATGGTACTACATGGAACTGGGCATTTGAGCTTACTACTACTTTAAGAGAAGTTCAAAAAGCATGGTTAAGTGGTATCTTTATGATTAGTCAACATGTTAATTCAAATTCTTTATGCCACGAAGTAAAACAAGCTATGATTACACAGCTAAAATTTGTTACAGATAATCAAAAGTTTGAGTTAAATGCTTTAGATATTCCACGAGATACTTCACATGGTGCTGTTGGTTATGTGCCTTTTGAGACTTTGCCAGAGTTATTATGGAGGACTACTAAAAGTTTCTTTACTTTAATTGGCGGTGCTCTGAATGGTTTATTTAATAATTTATATTTCGTTTTAGCAATAATTATTTGTGTAGCTTTGTTTGTGTTTGTTGTTCCAGCTATTACTCCAGTATTGAACTTTGCTTCAAGTGTTAAATTGAGTAAGCAAAGTAGGAAAATGCAGAAAGAATATAAAAAGCAAAATAAGCGAAAGAATGAATAAAAGATAATTTATAAAGTTTTGCTAGTTTCTTTAAAAAACTAGCTTTCAAAAATTAAGAGGTAAAAAAATGAATAAGAAATTTAAAAATTTATTAGTCATATTTTCATTGATAGTCTTTTTATTACTAACAGTCTTTTTAATTAAAAGTTGTAGTAATTTATCAAGTGCAAATATGACAGTTGAAAATGTATTAAATAAGATGTTTGTTAGTCGTGATAGAAATTATTTTGTTACTTTTTTAGATATGGAAAATGGTTTGTTTTATCATGATGAAAAGTACGAAGATTTTAGTTTTAGAGTTCAAGACAATGTATTTATATGTGAGCGAGAGTATGCGGATGTAATCGAGTTTAGAGTCGATTTAATAGTTAGATCAGATACTTCATTTTACTGTCAAAAATACAATGTCTTTTTGCATTTATTAGGAGGTAAATAAAATGACAGAAGAAAAACTAGAAAAGGCAATTAGCCTTAATAAGATTATCAAAAATTATGAATCAGTAATCGCTTTAATTACAGAAGGCAGTTATGACATTGTTATAAATGTTGATGCTGGTAAAGACTGTGGTATCATTGATAGCTTGTGTATTACTGTTGATGAAGAAAGTTTATTAAAAGATATTCTTAGACAAAATTTAGAAACATTAAGAAAAGAATTTTTGGAGTTATAATTATGAGAAAAGAAAAGCTACAAAAAAGAAATCAGCATAATAAAATTATTCAAAGATATGAGAATGTAATCGGCTTAATTGAAGATGGAAGTTGCGGTGTTTTAATTGTATTAAAAAGTATGGAATTAGGAAAAATTGAGAATCAGTTATGTTTAACTGTTGAGGAAGAATTGAAAATTTTAGAAGTCTTAAATCATAGCTTAAAAACATTAAAAAAGGAATTATTGGTGTTGTAATTATGAATAGAAAAGAATTAATGCAAAAGGTCAATTTTCTTAGAGATTTGCTTAATGTTTTGGCAGAAAATAAAGAGCCATTACGAGTTGATATATCTAATTTTTTACCTATAATTTTGCCACCACATTTAGTTATTGAATTTAAAAATTATTACGCAGAGATGTTGAAAGAAACTATACAAGAATTGGAGGAACTTCCTTTATGATAAAAGTAATAATTAGATCCGTTCAACCACAACATTTATTCAATATTCTTAATGGTAGAAAAATATTAGAAATTGGTAAATCAGTACCTAAGGACTTTAAAGGTTGGGTATATCTATATTGCACATATGGAACTTTATTACATTCTTTTAATTGTATTCATGCAGAGGGTCGTGGTTATTGTTTATGTGATAGTGCAATTACTACTAAAGCAAATATGAATTTACATAGTTGGGCATTAAACGGCAAAATAGTAGCTCGGTTTTGGTTTGATGAATATGAAGAATTTGAAACTGACTTATTAGGGATGATGAGATTAGAAGAAAAAGATATTTATAAAAAATCTTGTCTAACTCCTAAAGAAATAGTGAATTACGCTAAAGGAAAAAGAATATATGCTTGGAAAATCAAGCAACTTGAAGTGTTTGATAAGCCCATGGAATTAGGTGATTTTAGAAAAATAAAAGAGTGCTGTAAAAAATCAAGTTGTCATAATTGGGAATTTAATGATTATGAATCAAGTCATGGTTATTGTTGCTTAGATTATTGCCCAATAGAAAAAGCACCACAAAGTTGGCAATATGCTTATTTAACGGAGTAGTTATGATTACTGAAGGCAATGTTTATAGTCCTAATAATATCTATCTTGATGACTCGTATAAAGCGATAAAGTTATTCAAAGATAAAAGTGTAGACTGTATATACATTGATGTTCCTTACAAGTATATTTTAGGTGGTGTAGGTCGTTCAGAGTTAGGCTCAAGAGTGGCAAAAATGAACGATGAATTGAAAGACTTAAATATTGTTAATGGCTTTGATATGAACATTTTAAGAGAATGTATAAGAATAATGAAAAAAATTAATATCTTTATTTGGTTTAGTAAATTGCAAATGAGAGATATTTTAAATTTATTTGCAGATTATAATTGCAATTTTGAAATTTTGTTTTGGGGTAAAACTAATTCACTACCTAGAACAAATAATACATGGCTTGGTGATACCGAGATGTGCTTTCATTTTCGTGAAAGTGGTGTACCGCTTAATGATGGTTATGATTTAAAAAGTAAGTTTTATATAAGTTCAGTTAATAAAGCAGATAAGAAACTATTTAAACATCCTACTATTAAGCCTTTAGATTTAGTTCGTAGACATTTATTACATGCTACACAACCTAATGACTTAGTTGTAGATTTCTTTGCTGGTAGTGGTACTACTGGTGTTGCATGTCAACAAATTAATAGACAATGGATCATGTTTGAATTTAGCGAAGAAATGTATTTAATTGCTAAAGAAAGGTTACAAGGTAAGCTGTTCAATGATAGTAAATATTTAGAGCAGTTAACCTTATTCTAGGTGGCAAGATGTTAATAGTTGGTTTGATAGTTTTATATTTAATAAGTGTAGTTTTAATACTTTTGTTTTTAAAAGGTGCTACAAGATTTGATAAAGATTAAAGAAAAGAAAGAGGTAGAAAAATGGCAATTATAGAAGCAATGCTTAAAGCTAATAAAAAGCCTAAGCGTACTATTAGAGGTATGCAAATTAAAAGAAATTATGATCCTATTTTTAGGGCTACAAAAGATATAGAAAGAGAAAAAAGAGGTAAGTAAAATGAAAAAAAATAAAAATATATTTAGAAAAATACTTGATAATTTTGACTTTATGCCAGTCATAGATAAGTTGGTATTTTGTATACTATGTATCGCTTATATAACATCAATGATAATGTTTGCATATGGCTATTTAAAATATAGTAATTGGTATTTATTAATTCCTTTACTAATGATTATTGTATATCTTAATAATGATGATGAATTAAAAACTAGACTAGCGAATATAGAGCGTAAAAAACGCTGTAAAAGAAAGAAAGATAAAGATATTCCCTTTATAGTTTTATATGAGCTTGAAGATAAATTACAAAACGAGTTTGAAAATGAAGAATCAGAGCTAGAGGAAGAATATTTTGATAATGACTGTTACCATTTTGATTTACAATTGCATTATCTTACAAAATTCACTTCTGATGATCATTTAACATTCATGACTACTTTTAGAAGAGGACAACCATGTTTAAATGTTGGACTTGGTTATTATACTGTTATATTTTATTTCTTAAATGATTGTTTGACTGGTAAAAACTATTGGTCGCAAGCCCAGTATCTGATACTGGGAAATTTCGATAACCCATATATACCAAAAGAACATCTTGAAGCTATTGATTATATATTAAATTTTATGAATGAAAGAACGAAGTATTACCATTCTTTAAAATACGATAAGGAAGTGTGATAAATGAAAGCTAAATTTATCACTTTCTTAAAGAATCTAAGAAAATATTTTACTTTCAAATTAGATTATCGACATTACATTTGTAGTGTGATAGTGATAGGTATAGCGTTATTTAGTATATTTCAGTGCGGTTATGCTTTTGATAGACTTATTGTTTCGTTTAACGATATTAAAAATTCTTTGTTGTACTATATTAATGAATTAGTTGACTACCCTATTTTTGATGTCAAAGTAACTGTAAATGAGCCACTTCCTATTAATTGGTTGGTATTTAACATTTTACCTACTGACTTAGAAATATTTAAAATTAAAGCATTGGCTTGGGTAACTTCTTTAATTAATGGTGAAAACTGGTTGTATAACTTTGCAGCTATTTTATTGTTTATATCTAGTATTATGAAATGGTTTCTATTGTTTATATTACTTGTTCCAGCTGTTCGTAGACTTTGGAATAATTATTATTTACCAAAAGAAAAAAAGACATCTAAGAGTGTCAGTAAACCATTAATAATACATATGTGGTTATCTAACCATGTATATATGCCAGTTTATAACTGGGTTAAAAATTTTATTGGTTTTGTCCGTGAACATTCATTGTATTATACAATTTGTGTTTTGTTTGTCTTATATGATATTAATGCTTATTCAATTATTATTTCATTCTTTGCTTGGTACTTTTATTTTATAATGTCATTTAATTTTGTATCAATATATTATCAAATAGGAAGATTATTAAACGATATTTCAGTGCTATTCAAACTATATTTTATTCCTTTATGGGCATATATTGGTATTACATTATTTATCAGATTTACTGAAGGCATAGGTTATTCAGTAATGGAACATTTAGAAAGAATGAATCGCGGTTATATTAATTCTTTAGGGAATACGATATTTGTTAGTGGTAAGACAAGAAAAGGTAAAACGACATCCATAGCAGACTTTGCAATTTCAATAGCGATTATGTTTAGAAATAAAGCATATGAAAAGTTAATGAAGATAGATCTTAGGTGGTGTAATTTTCCTTTTGTGAATTTAGAAATGGCACTTGTAAATGCAATAGAAAAACATCAAGTATATAATTTAGCAACATGTAAAAGATTTATTAAGAAATGTCAAAGGCAGTTTAACAGAACAAAAGACATTAAGCATATTTTTAATTATGATTTTGAAAGATATAGTTTATTTCAATATGATGGTTTAGTTGAGCAATATATTTGGGATGCACTTGTAGATTATGCAAAGTTATATTTTATTTACATTTTTGAAAGTAGTTATATTGGCGGTAATATGTCAGTAAGGACAGATACAAGATTACATAAAGCTAGTGATACTCAATACTCTTTTCCTATTGTGGATGATGATATATTTCATAGAGATGGTAGAGTATCGCAATTTCACTCTCGTAGAAGTCATATCATAGATCAAGATGCAATGCGTTTAGTAAAGACATTAATATTGAATAACCCTAAAGCACATAGTGTTGATTTTGGAATTTATGTTTATTCAGAAGTTGCAAAAGATAGAGGTAATAAAGAGACTAATAAAAAAGTTGATACTAAAGATACTCTAGCTAATCAACTTAATGATGGTTTTGAATTATTTATGAAAATGCACGGACACTCTGGAACGGTTGATGGTTATTGTTTTTCGGTATTTTTAATGGATGATCAAAGCCCTGAGTCTCTTGGTGCAGATACTCGCAGATTATGCACTGTTTTAGATATTTCAGAGACTGATAATGATATTAAACTTGCTTTACCTTTCTTTTCGATTAGAGCGATGGTTTGTGAATGGGTAGTAGGTATTTATGAAAAATTATATTTTAGTAGATTTAAGCACAATAGAAATGACAATACACTTTTTATTTATCTTTTGAAAAATTTATCAAGTAAGTTGTTTATGTATAAAACAAAAATTGAAAATACATTTGGTTATAAAAGATTTTATTATGATAGACAAACTGGAAGATTAGAGGGTGTTATTTCAACAGATAAGTATTACATTTTTAATAAGAAAATTTATAGTGATAGATTTGATACAGCATGTTTTGGTGATTATTTTGAGCGTATGCAATTAGAAAGCGAAATCGGTTATGCAGATTTGCCAGAGTTCTTGGCAAGTAAAGCAACATTAGAAGAAATGCTTTTATTCCGTTCATATTTTATCAACGATTTATTATTCCCTAATTGGCGAGAGACATATCGGAAAATGAACGAAGAAAGATTAATGGAATTACAACATCAATAAAGGAGTATAAAATACATGCAAACACTATGTAAAGTGCGTTATGATGGCTCACATTTTTTAGGTCAGCCATATAAAAACAAAAGTAATCATAAAATATTTGATATAGTAGCGAAAGATAAAGCTAGTTTAGGTTTAGAATCAGAAAAAAGAAAAATTGATTTGTTTGAGAATGAATGGGCAAAAGAAAATTTTCCACATGCTAAAGGCAATGGAAAAAATACATATTATGATAGATTTAATGAAAGTTTAAAAGAGCCATATTACTGGTGTTTAGAAAACGATTATAGTGCCGACTATACTCGTTCTTTTCTGTTAAGCACTATTATTTCGGATGATGATATTATGTCAGAATATGGTTTTAATGAGTATTCAAGAAAGATAATTGAGTTAGTCGATAAATTCATTTATAATCAGCAACACAATGCTATGTCTCGTAAATCGCGTTTTAGAAATAAAGCATATATGAATGACTGGAGTTATTTTATTACAATAACATATGATGACTGTATTATGTATGAGCGTATTACTGGTAATAAGTGGCTTAGAAAAGCTGTAGGCAATAAAAAAGGTGAATATGATCGTAAATGGGAAATAGGTGTTTATTGGTGTTCAGCCAACCGCGAATTGATAGAATTAGAATTTAGAAATAGATTAAAGAAAAAACTTCAAAATAAATTTGCAGAAAAAAGAGGCTCATGGCGATACATGGGATGTTTTGAATATGGCGAAGAAGGTAGATTACATTTTCATGGTCTATTATATACTCCACATAATGAGGTGGAAATTTACGAACGAGAAGAATTTAATTATAAAACTCGGCAAACAGAAATAAGAAAGAGTTATAAGGAGTTTGATCGTGCGTTTGGAAGAAATACTTTTGATTTGGTAAAAGATAAAGGAATTAGCTTTAAACAAGAAATAGATTATATAATAAAATATATCACCAAGAGTGGTGAAAGAGCTGTTTATTGTCGTGATTTAAAGGGTGAAGAATTTATGATTATTGATGATGAAACATTAATTTGTTTAATCAGCATTTTTAGTCCTTATTATGTTTTGCATGATGATTTTGAGAAAGATAAAATAGCAGTTAATAAGCAGAAACTCTATGAATCTTGATCTATTTATTTTCTACTTCGTAATTTTCTAAGGCAAATTGAATAAATAGTTCTATTAATTGATTTAATGATAAATTAGCTTTTACACAAATATGTTGCATTTGGTCTAATAAATCTTTTTCAATTCTAAAAGACTTCATTATTTTTTCTTTTCTTTTAATTAATAACTTCATTTTATACCTCCCATTATAATTATAATTTCAATTGATATACTAAAATAGATATTGTTTTGTATGCTGTTTTGTATATCATTTTGTCTTGCAATGTAATAATGAATCATTTAATATTATATTGTAAATAAACGGTGGTAATTTTTACCATTATTTAGAAAGGAATACTTATGGTAAATATATTTTTGAGCAATTTATTATTTTTAACAGATGTAATTGACAGTGGACATGATACATCACATGGAACATATGGAGAAGTACCTTATGAAATGATGCCATGGTATTTTCAAGCATTAATTATTGTTGGTTTCTTTGCGATCATAGCATTGATTATTTTTGTTATTTGCTTTTTAGTAAAAAGAATTAGCAGAAATAAAGAAATTTCAAGAAAAGGCACAAAAAACACTTGATTTATTAAATAATCGAGGTAAAATGATGACGGCTAATAAAGGTGGTGGGTATCAAAAATGATTAATTTTATTTGTGATAACCACTATTTTTTTATAAATATAAAATAATAGCAACAACTAAGATAAAGTGCGAAGTCCGTAAAAAAGCAGTGTATATCAAAGCGGACTAGCTGATAACACGCTTTAGGACAGCACTATCTTTAGTCTTTAAACAATTCACTATTTTTTGGTGTCGCTTGCCAAAAGATTTTTTTCCTTAGAGGTAGTGGTTATTGCGTATAATCGTTGTGCAACAGCATACGAGTGAATTATCAATTCACTTTTTCGTATGCCGTTGCCAAAGGCAACGATTAGCAAGAAAAACAAGTGTCAAGTGGTAAGAGAGCGATTATGCCCTATGGGAAATAAAAGCGAACGGCACTTTACACGCAGTTTAACGCTAGTTTTGTCCTTATTACGCGTGTGTAGGCAAGCATGGGCTCGCACGCAACGCGTGCGACTTGTTATAAGCCCATGCGTAACACTCATTTAGCATATTTAAGATTTAGAAAAGAGGTATTTCAGAGAATGGAAACAGCATTAATAAGTAATCAACCAAGAAGAAAATGGAAACATCCATACGAAGTTAAAGAAAAATTAAAAGCATTAAAATTATTATCACATTCAAACATTGATTTTGTATGCTATCGGTATCATTGCCACCCAAGCACTATATATCGTTGGAAGAAAGATTTTTTTGCTAAAGGCGAGAAAGGACTTGAAAATGATAAGTTCGGTGCTAAGAGTCCACATCCTAATGCACATACAAAAGAAGAAATTAAACATATCAAAGATTTAATCAAAAGGAATCCGCATGTTGGACTCAATGAGCTTTACGGAAAACTTAGAGAAAATTATGCTTATTCAAGAAACCCACTTACTTTATACAAGGTTGTTCGTAAATTGGGAATACTTGATGAAGTTAAAAAAAGAATTAATCATACATCAAAGCCATATGATACTCCTTTGCATATTGGTGAGAAAATGCAGTTGGATGTAAAAGTAGTTCCATATGAATGTAGAAATAGATTAGTTCCGTTTGATATGAAATTTTATCAATATACGATTATTGATGAGGCAAGTCGTGAGAGATTTCTTTATGCCTACAATGAACAGACAGCAGATAGCACATGTGATTTTATTCGTAGAGCTATTTTGTATTTTGGTTATACTCCTAAAGAAATTCAAACAGATAATGGATCAGAATTTACATATATTCGTGAAACTGACAAGATACATAGATTTGATGTCTTGTGTGAGCAGTTGGGAATACATCATAAACTCATACGACCTAGGACTCCAAGGCATAATGGTAAGGTTGAGCGTTCACATAGAAACGACAATGAAAGATTTTATAATAATTTAGTATTTTATTCTTTGGATGACTTAAATATTCAAATGAAGTCATATTTAAAACGATCTAATAATATTCCTATGAGTTCATTGAGAAGTAAGGATGAAAATGGAAAAGTTATTTGGCTTAGTCCAGTTCAAAAGCGTAAATCGTTATTAAATGTGTTAAGTATTAATGAACAAATTAATCTTTAATTAGAATTTATAAAATATTTTATTTAAAAGCATTAAAAAGTAAGCTATTTATATATAGTTTCCTTTAATAATGCTTTTTTTGTTGTTAATTTGTAAATATTCTTTAACTAGTCTATAATAAAGTCTAATTTTATGTATTAAATTGCTTTCTAAGGTCTAATTGAAAAAAAGTTTAACAAATTTTTATTTCACTGTTGACATATTAGCAGAAAATTATCTCTTACGCTACGATATTTTATTGTAAAAGTAAAAATAATAATTTAAAATAGATTTGAGGATGTGATGATTATGATTCGTATTTACACTTCGCCTAGTTGTTCTTCATGTCGTAAAGTGAAGAAGTGGTTTGATGAGCAAAAAATCACATATGAAGAGCGCAATATTTTTAACTCGACTTTAAATGAAAAAGAATTGCGTGACATTTTAGCTAAATCCGAAAATGGTACGGAAGATATCATTTCTACACGTTCAAAAATCATTAAAGAAAATGACATTGATTTAAACTCAATGACTATTTCACAAATGATAAGTTTTATCCGAGATAATCCATCAATTTTAAAACGACCAATTATGGTTGATGATCGTAAAATTCAAGTGGGTTATAATGAAGAAGAAATTCGCGTATTTATACCCGCTGCAAAAAGATTAGCCATGATGGCGTGTAGCCATGAGAATTGTGATAAATATGAAAATTGTGATCATATAAAGGACATATTAAAGTAAAAGGCGATTACTCGCCTTTTTGTTTTACAGAAGCCATAGCTCTTGCATATTTAGAAATAGAGTTAAAACTATAATCTTTAATCCCCATTTTTTCGCATAGTTCAATAATTGTGTTTTTTGCATTTTCCATTGAAGTTTCTTCTAACTCGATTTCATAATCGATTTGATTATTGTATGTGCTTTTATCTAAGCATAATACTCCATCGGCGTAATCTAATTCTATGCGATCAGTTGTTAAAGAAGTTCTAATTAATAAAGTCGAAACATCAATTCCTAATAGTTCTAGAAAGCGTTTTATTTCACCTTCTGGGAAAGCTTTTTTACTGGCTAAGGCAGAATAATCTTCTTTTGATATAACTTGATTTTTTTCAAGCAACCCTTCCGCAAGTGGAGTTTTTAAAGTTAAAGTATAAATGTCTTTTTTTCTGATACGCATGACGAAACCAAAATTATGTAGTGTTCCAGTTTCACTATCAATATAATAATTTGTTTGCACAAAGTGCTCAAAATGTCTGTCGCTTAATTTTCTGATTAGTAGTTCGTATTGCTCTTTAGTGATTAAAACTTTGGCTTCAATTTCGATATTATTACTCATAACAAATCTCCTTATTTCTCATTTAGTATGATACAATATATTTACAATATATAAAAGAGGTGAATGAAATGAAATTTCAAGTAATTGCGCGTGATAACGAAGAGAGTAAAGAAGTCGCGCGATTAATCACTAATAAGCTTCGCGCACGTGATCAAATATTTGATGAAGTGCTCCCAGATGTAATTATTTTTATTGGTGGAGATGGCACTTTCTTACGTGTAGTGCACGAACAAATCAAAAGGATAAACCAAATAAAACTTGTAGGGGTAAACTTAGGAGCGTTAGGCTTCTTTTGCGATTATAATAAAGATGAAATTAGTTTGTTAGTAGAAGACATCTTGACAGACAATGTACTAGAGAAAAAATACCGTCTTTTAGACGTAAAACTAATTGGTAAAGACTTTAGCGAGCAATTTAATGCGGTAAACGAAGTACGTATTGAAAATCCATTTCACACACTTGTTTGTGAAGTAAATATCAATGGGCAAAAACTTGAAGATTATCATGGTAATGGAATTGTTGTCGCTTCCTCAGTTGGAAGTTCAGCGTATAACAAATCATTAGGAGGAGCGCTAATTGAATGTGAAATACCATTGTTAGAACTTACAGAAATTGCTCCAATCCAAAACGCAGTTTATCAATCACTTGGTTCATCGTTAGTTATGGATGCAAAAAATGTTGTATCTCTTAATGGCGATTTTAGCCGCATTGTTGTAGGTTATGATCACTTGATTCACGTCTTTGATAAGAAAATTGATCACGTAGAAATAACGAGTTCTGAACTTTCAGTTTGCTTATTAAGAAAAAGAAGTTATAATTATGTCGACAAAATCAGAAAATCATTTGTAGCGAGGTAAAAATATGATAACTTTACAAGATATTAACGGAATTATTAAAGATTATGGTTTATATATTTGCCTAGGGATTGTGGCAATTATATTAATTATTGTAGTTTTTTTACTTGTTCGGAATAAATCAAAGAAGAAGAATAAAGATACACAAATTAACGATTATACAAATTCAGTAATCGAAGCTTGTGGAGGTGTAGACAATATTTCTACTTGCCAAGCGCGAATGTCAAGATTAAATCTTGAACTTATTAACAACGAATTACTTGATGAACAAAAACTTAAGGAAATTGGCGTAGAAAGAATTATCAAGATGAGCAAAAAAACTACGTTATTAACAGGCGAAATTGCTAAAATAGTTGAAGAAGAAATAATTAAACAAAAAGGGCACAAATAGTGCCTTTTCATTTGCTAATATGGTCGATTTGGTGAAGTAAACTCTCCGTATTGTTCGCTACTATAATTCATATCAGAACCTTCACCGTATGGAGTGGGTGTTGGATATGGGTAAGGAGCGGGGAGAGGGTATGGATATGGGACAGGATAAGGCTGTGGAGAGCTTGGGGGATAATAGACATTCACTTGCTCACCTGGGTAAGGTGGGTATGGTGGATAAGGCGGATATGGTTGAGGCGGGTATGGTTGAGGATAAGGATAATAAGGAGGCCGCTTGTTAGATGTATATAATCCTCCAACTAAGAGTCCACCGACGAAAGGCAATAAAGGTCCGACAAATCTTGCCTCGTTTCTTAATAAAGGAGCACAAGAATTTGCACAAGATCTAAATTCGTGTTGATTTTGTAGTTTCATAAATTACCTCCTACGCCTTAGTATATGGGCGAAAGGTAATATGATATAGGCAAAGAGCCTATTTTAATAGATATTTTGTAAGTTCTTCAACAGGAAGGCCCATGACGTTATAAAAACTGCCTTCAATACATTCAACAATTTTATAAACTCTGTCTTGAATACCATATGCGCCGGCTTTATCTAAAGGTGAACCGGTTGCCACGTAACTATTAATATCTTCCTCAGATAATTTATTAAATGTGACTAATGTCTCGACACTTCTGCTAATACACATTTCTTTGCTGATGATTGTGAAACCAGTAATAACGCGATGAGTTTTCCCTGATAAAAGGTGCAACATTCTTTTCGCGTCCTCGCGATCAATTGGCTTACCTAATACTTGATTCTCAAATAGTACAACAGTATCACAACCTAGTACTGTATCATCAGGATGATATTGAAATATCGCATTTGCTTTCAAGTAAGAAAGCTCTTTTGCAAGATTTTCATTATCAATACCAAAGCCCAATTCGCTTTCATCCACATTAGATTCCTTAATAATAAAATTTGAGGTAATTAGACTCAATAATTCTCTTCTTCTTGGAGAAGCACTAGCTAGAATAAGCATAATTAAGCTCCTTTATTCATAATGACCGGAATAATCATCGGCCTTCTTTGGGTTTTCTTAAATAAGAAAGTGGTAAGGTTGCTGCGAATAACATTTTTTATGTCGCTAAATGTGACGCGATTTTTCATTAATCCATCTAAAACTTGTTCAATGTATGCTTCGGCTTGAGGAATAACATCGTTACTATGTAGGTAAACGAAACCACGCGTGTAAATTTTTGGTTTTTGCATTAAGCGGTTGTTTCGTGAATCTAGTACTAATAAGACACTGACCATGCCATCATTGTATAAAATCTTTCGATCGTTAATTACTGCTTTGCAAACTCCACTGATATCTTTTCCATCTATATAAATATCGTCGGCTTGAATATGTGGGCCTTCGCTAACACGACGCTTTCTTAGTAATAAAGAATCGCCATTACCTAAAATGAAAGTGTTTTCAGTTGGAATTCCTAAAGAAGTTGCAATTTCACAATGAATTTTAAGCATTCTGAATTCTCCGTGGACAGGCATAAAGTATTTTGGTTTAAGTAGTTTTAAGGCAATTCGTAATTCTTGTTTAGCTGGGTGACCAGATGAATGAAGATTTAAGAATACAGAATTTACCAAGACGTTGGCTCCTGCACGAGTTAAGGCATTTACAACTTTATCGATGCTGTTACCATTGCCAGGAATAGGTGAAGAAGAGAATACGACAGTATCGCCAGGAATAATCTTCAATTGACGATGTTCGCCAGATGAAATTCGGGCTAATGCCGCCATCGGCTCGCCTTGTGAACCAGTACACATAATTACAGTTTCTTCAGGTTTAAGCGTTTTTAGATCTTCAATTGCGCATACAGAAGCATCAGGAATTTTGATATATCCAAACTTACGTGATGTTTGTACGGCGTTTTCCATCGATCGTCCGATGATGACTATTTTACGTTTATGAGTAACGCAAGCCTCTACAATTTGCTGGATACGAGAAATATTTGAGGAGAAAGTTGAAATAATTAATCTTCCAGGTGCATTTCTAAAAACGTCATATATTGAGCTTATGACATTTGTTTCAGAAGGAGTATATCCTTCAATTTCTGCGTTAGTGGAATCGCTCATAAGCAGGTCAATTCCTTCTTCTCCGAGTTTTGCCATCTTACCGAGATTGATATCTGGACCAATAGGAGTTAAGTCAATCTTAAAGTCCCCAGTTGTAACTATCCGACCCTCAGGTGTATCAACACAAATTCCAAAAGAATCAGGAATTGAGTGGGTTACTTGGAAAAATTGAACGTTAAAATCGCCTGCAGTAATATGTGAATCTTCGTTATATTCAATGATTTTTACTTTTTCTTTAATACGCATTTCTTCTAGCTTATGTTTAATCAACGCCGCAGCTAGTCGAGGAGCATAAATTATAGGAATATAGACATGTCTAATTAAAAATGGAATCCCACCAATATGGTCTTCATGACCGTGTGTGATGAAAAGAGCTTTAATTTTTGTCCGTGCATTTTTTAAATGTGTATAATCCGGTATGACATAGTCAACACCTGGTAAATCTTGTTCAGGAAAACGAACACCAGAATCGATAATAATTAATGATTTTTCATTTTCGATGCAATACATGTTTTTGCCAACCTCGCCTAAACCGCCGAGAGCGTAGACTGAAACTGGCGCGGGTAAAAAGCCTGTAGCCATAAGTAAAACCTCCTTTAATATTTAGAAAATATTATGTGCTATCTATTTGTAATAATGTAATTATACTTATATTATAGGATAAAGTAAAGTAAAATAACGTTTTAAATATTATTGTTATATCGTGATTAATAAAGAGAGAATAATTAACAAAATAAATATGAAAATTACGAAAATGCTTATAGTTTTTTTAGAATTTCGTAGTCGTGAGGAAGTCCTAAAAAAGTTAAAAACTCCTCAGTAGTCACAACAGACTTTATTTGTTTTGCGCTATTATCAATAATAGACTTAATTTGCTGAATAAATTCGTTGTACATAGTTCTATTTACTAGATATTTAATTGAGATAAAGACTGCTAATAAGTCCTTTTTTCCTTGAAGTGGGTTTCCCGCTGCATCTTTTTTTATAGTCAAGTGGCTTAACTCCACGCATGGTCCAATGTCAATTCTTTTGTGATGAAACCCTGCGAGCATCTCATCATGTGCACACATATTTCTAACATCGGTCAATAATGCAATCATGTTTTTAAGTTTGTTAACACGTTTTTTTTCAAAATCTTTAGTAAATATTTTTTTTGCTATTTCATCGGCGTCTTTTGGCTTCAAGATATTATAAAAATCTCTTATCACTCCCATAGTTAAGCATTTAGATAGAACCCAAAAAGGTACGAAACCATGTTTGTTTTTGTAGTGAGAAACTGCTGAGTTTTTTTTACCAAATAATGATATTTGATTGTTTAATTTATTTATTGTTTGATCTAAATATGGATTAACTTGATTATAATTTACTCTTTTTAGATAATCTTCCTCATTTATTCCATATTTGGGCGATATTTCGTTGCTAATAGCAGATTTAATTTTTTGTTCAATTAATAATAGATGCTTTAAAACAGTCATTTTGAATTCCTTGTCAAAAGTGTAAATGGCAAATAGATGCTCGAAATCTACTCCTGATTTAAATTGTTTATTATCGTCATAGAAAAGCTTTCGATATGCAGAAATAACGTAGTAATTATTTTCTATTAACAATCTTTTTGCCCTAACTGGTTGAGAAAAAGCTAAGTTTTTATTTTTTAATCTTTCGATAATTTCTTCGGCAGTCATATACATTTTATTAGCGGTCATCTTTTTTCTCCCCTGAAAAGCAGTATGTCTATGATACCATGAATTTTTAAATATATATACGAAAAATGCCAGATTAATCGTGATTAATCTGGCAGTGATGAGTTTTAAAGCTGTAATTTAAATTGAGTTTAGATTACATGCACCTCATCCTAATATATAATATGTGCATTTTTTATAAAAATATAACAAATAAAAAAGGTAGGGACTAAAACCGTGGTTTATGATCCGCTGAACCTATAAATATTATAACACGCATTTACTAGATTTCAACAGAATTTTCGATAATTTTAAATGGAGCGCTCTTGCTTATACGATCGTAAAATAGAATACCGTCTAGATGATCTAATTCGTGTTGCAGAACAATCGCTTCGTATCCGCGTGCGATGATGGTTACATCTTGCTTTTTAATGGCATCATATGCTTCAATCGTAATTTTGTTAGCACGATATACATATCCTTCGTGTTCGTCTTCAACAGATAAACATCCCTCACCACTAGCAAGATAGCATTGTCTAATCGCGGTTGCCGTAACGCGGGGATTAATCAAGGCATGGCTAATAATTCCGTCTTCAGTTTCATAATAGACGACAAGCATTCTTTTATTTACACCAACTTGAGGTGCGGCAAGACCGACACCAGAACGAATATCATTTTCTTCAAGCTGGCTATTTTTTATATATTCATGCATCTCAAGAATTAAATTTATATCTTCTTGGTTATAAGGAGCCTCAACTTTTGTGCTTTTTTGCCTTAGTGATGGAGCGTTGTCTCTAATTATTTTCAGCATAGTGATTTACCTCGTAAAAGAATACTAGCATAAAATAAGGCAAAAAAAAAGGAGGGAATTACATCCCTCCACAGCCACCACATTTATGTCCATGGTTGCAGTTGCAGCCAATAACGACAAGTAATATAAATAAAACTAACACTATTGCAAACATTCCTCCACCAGTTGAAGTGTTTTGCGGATAAGTGTAAGGGTATCCTCCTGGATATCCATAATTTGTTCCATAGTAGTTCATAAATGTACCTCCTCACTGCTCTATATTATGAAGTGATGAGCAAAAAGGTTTATGTTTTGAAAAAAATTGTGCTTATTTTGCCTAGATATAATCTTTTTAGATTATCAAGCATATCTTATTAGTGGTGATTGTATGAGTAAATTAGAAGAATTCCGTGAGTTTGCTAAGAGCAAGCCACATTTAAAAGAATTAGTTCGGCAAAATAAAACGAACTGGCAAGAACTTTATGAGCGATATGACATCTATGGGAGCGAAGATGAAATGTTTTTACCTCCTATGAAGGAAGAGCACACTAAAGCTAAAAGCGCAATTTATGAAACTGAAGATAAAGAAACCAAAAAAGAAGGCTTGGGCGGAATACTTGATGCCCTGGGTGGTTTTGATGCCGACAAAATCTCAGATGGTTTAAATGGCATGAAAAAAATTCTTGGCATTTTAGGTGAAGTTACTAAGCCAGACGAACCACAAATCTTAAGTAAGCGAAAAATGAGCAGACCATATCAAAGGAATGATGACTAATATGCATAGTTCGGTTATAATAAACTTAGACAAGAATCCTGACTACTGGATGTTTTTACGTGAAAAGCCATATTGGCATCGTCAATTATCAAGATATCCAGATAAATTCACAGCATTTGTTGATGAATATAAAGTAGTTAGGCGTAAGCGTGTCGTCGATAAAATTGAAGATATTTCGATGCTTATGACACTTGCAAGGGAATTAATGTAATGAAAGATGAAATACTTAGTAAAGCCTATACCTTAAAAGAAGCACTTGAAAAAAGTGATAATGTTACTAAACTTAAACAAGCCGAATTATTGATGGAAAAAGATGATGAGGTTATGGTGTTAAGTTATCATTTTTCATGCGCTCAAATGGAGTACAATGATGTTTTGAAACATTTTGATAAAAATAGCGAGCAAGCAATTAAAGTGCAAAAAAAGTTATACGAAACTAAGAAAAAACTAGATGAACACACATTGGTAAAAAATTATTTAATGGCTTATCAAAAAGTCCGTCAGGACTATGAACTGATTCAAAAAGAAATATTTGCACCATTTAATATGCATGAGTGCAACGAAAAAAAGTAGCGGACGCTACCTTTTTTCTTGGGGAGGAACAGGGCACTATGTAGTGCAATACTATTTTGTACATCTTTAAATTATTTATACAAACTTTTAAATTTGCGGTATAATTCATTTGGTGATTAATTATGCGCATAGTTGGTGGAGTGAATAGACATCGAGAAATTAAATGGCCATTAGACCCAAATACTCGTCCTACTAAGGATATGGTGAGAGAGGCAATTTTTAGTGTTATCCAGAATAATGTAAAAGACGCTGCTGTTCTCGATCTTTTCGCTGGTTCTGGTTCGTTTGGTCTTGAATCCTTGTCTCGAGGTGCAAGAAGTGCGGTGTTTGTTGATTCTAGCATCAATGCGATTAAAGTTATTAAAGAGAATATTATGAATTTAAAAATTGCTAATGCTGAAGTCATCAAAGATGATTATGAAAAGGTAATCGAAAAGTTTACTGCGGAAGAAAAACGATTTGATATTATTTTTCTTGATCCGCCTTACGACTTGAAAATCATCCCTCAATTAAGTAATAAAATCATTACTAATCAATTGTTAAGTAAAGATGGTATACTTATTATAGAGACTGATTATGAATTAGTTGATGAAGATGAGAAGTTTACGAAAATTAAAAAGTATAAATATGGTCGCACGATTGTGACGATTAAATGGAGGTAATTATGAAAATTGCAATCTATCCTGGAAGCTTTGACCCATTCACAAATGGACATATGGATATTCTGAAACGCTCGCTTAAAGTATTTGATCGCGTGATTCTACTCATTGCAGTTAATCCAAAGAAGAAGTCATTATTTACCATCGAAGAACGTTTAGATATGCTAAAAGAAGCGACAAAAGGCATGTCAAATGTCGAAATTGACTTTACAGAAGGTTTGACTATCTCTTATGCAAAAGAAAAAAAAGCAGTCGCGTTAGTAAGAGGCTTAAGAGCAGTTAGTGATTTTGAATACGAATTTCAAATTGCCGCGGCGAATGAATTTATTGATGCTCAAATTGAGATGGTGTTTTTTATGACTCATATGCAAAACACATTTATTTCTTCGTCGACAATAATTCAACTGCACGCACAAGGTATAGATATATCTAAACTTGCTCCTAGATGCGTTATAAATGCGCTCGATAAGAAAATACTAAAATAATACGATAATTGTAAGTAATATATTAAAAACGGTCAGTAATGATCGTTTTTTAATTAAGTCCTTTATGCTAATTGATTTACAAGTAAATTTTATTTGTAAAATGTTAGATAAAGAAGAGAAAGTAATAATTGCAACAAGTGCTAGAAGAACGATTTTATCCACTTGGGTTATAAGCAAAGAAATACTATATGAATATTCAAAAAAGCCAAGCGTAATTGCACTATTTAAAGGAGTTAACAAAAAGTTTAATGGAATAAGAAGAAGAGCAAAAATTGTCGTTGTGCCAAGAATTAATGTCAGAGTCTTCGCGGACGCCATAACGCTCTCTTCGATAATATTGCTTTTTACATTTGGGGTTAAGTCATTTAAATTGATATTTTTTTGAGCACTTCTTTTGTTAAACGTTAAGTAAAAAAGCAAATTAACGACTAGAACTAAACCAAATATCCACCATTTCTCAATTGGATTTGCTAATTTATTAAGTATTAAAGCAACCATGAATGGAATCGACGGCAGTGCAAAACTATTGACAATATGTTGCGCTTCTTTAGAAGTAATGTATGACTTATGGATTCCTGCATTAACATATATTGCAAGTGTGACACTTGAAGACATTAATCCTAAAAAAATAATAGTTGCTTTATAAGCTTTAAGATCGTTAATGCCTAATTTACGCGTAATTTTAAGTAATAATTCCACGCCATCAGCGTTTATAAATAGATTATGCAAAAGAAGAATAGGTCCTAAACTTGGAAGTACGCCAAGAAAAAATACATTTAAAACTCCATTTGATACAGATGATATTTCCTGCAGAAAAAACATGGAAATAATCAGTACAAATAAAAATATAAAAGCTAGATATTTTTTCATTGAATCACCAGTAAATGATATGAGTTTTATCTAGCTTATTAGACTATTTAAGTTTTATGACGCTGATATGGCGTCCTGTAGTTTTATTTCGACGATAAGAGTAAAATCGTGTTTCATCTTCAAATGTACAAAGATCCGCCATGGTAATGTTTTCTTTAGGTATTCCTACTTCATTTAATTGCAATAGATTGAGCATCGGAATGTCTAACATTATTTCGCCATTAATCAGTTTTAGGGCGCGAGGGAAATAATCTCCCATAGCAACAATACGCTCTTTTAGAGTATTATCGATTTTATAATGGTAAAAGCAAATTGATGGTCCTAAATGGACAAAAATGTCTTCTTTTTTTATTTGCTCATTTTTAATAATATGTAAAATTGCTTTTTTTGTAATAGCTTTTAAGCTTCCTTCCATGCCAGCGTGTATAACGCCGACAATCTTTCTAGATGGTACATAAAGAAATAGAGGTAGACAATCAGCGTGAAATACACCAATTGCTATTTCGTTATCATATGTATATAGAGCATCACAATCAGCAATCCCTGATTCAAAATCAAATGATCCACTACCCATCATGGATTTATCGACCTTTATAATTCCATCAGTATGCATTTGACGAGGTGTTATTAGCATTGACGGAGCAATATTTAATTCCCTGCAAAGAATTTCTCTATTGTGTTTAACTGCACTTGGATTATCTCCAACATGAAAGGCTTGATTAAAATTATCATAGGAATTTAGTGAGGAACCACCATTCCTGTCGGTTGTTAATGCTATGATTTCATTAAAGCGATTGTATCGAATATATCCCATTGTTTCACCTTCTTTACATATTATGGGCGTTTATTATAGCAAAGTAAAGCAAGTCATCATAACCTATATAGTAAGCGAGGAGGGATTTTATGAATAATCGCTGCTGCCAACATCAAGGTCAACCACCTTGTCGGTACGAACCAATTGTTTTACCGGTGAGAGAAAAGGTGTGCAATCGTTATCATTGCGTCGAACAGCCAGTAATCTGTCCTGTTAACACACGCATTGTAAATCACTACGTTCCACGTCCGGTGTATTATCCAACTTATACACGTACTGAGGAAAATGTATGTGAAGGAATGCAACAACCGCTTCCAAGATAAAGAAAAAAACCGCTTGTGTAAAGCGGTTTTATTTTATTTCTTAAAGTCTCCGTCTGAGAGCCAGCAATCTTCTAATAATTGAGCTTTTTCAGTTGGTGTGGAACCAGCGACACCAATCATAACTTCTTTAATTCCCATCGATGATGGATCTGCATCATAAGTTTCTTTGTCCATTAATAGAACAAGTGGTGTGTAGAAGTCAGTACCTGCTTGAATGACATCAATTTTTGTATCGTCAATACCACCGTTTAAATAGTAAGTGCTATCGGTTGCTACTCTTGAGATAGTTTCACGGTATTCATCGTTATTGAAGAATAGTTTGAAGAAGGCGTTGTCCTTATATTTAACAACATCCGCTCCAGTCTCGCCGTCTTCATCAACGTAGATAGTTTTAATTTTGTAATCAACATCATTAAAGTTCTTATCGTTGAAGAGCTTTTTAAATGCTGGATATGCCTCTTTACAGTTTGCACATGAACTTTCAACAAATATTAGGAAGTACTTATCATTATCAGCAAATCTTTTGCTGTCGACATCCATTACTAAGTTGTACGCTCTATTGTTTGTAAGAGATACCTTATTGTTCTTATATAGTGTTTCACGGTTAGAGACACTTTCGGCTACATCACCGATCCATGTGGTAACAGGTTTAATTGCAAAAATGATACCGAAGATAAGACCGACGATAAGAAGTGGTTGAACCCAGGCTGTTTCCTTAATCCAACGACCGATTGCTTGAAATGGCTTTAAAATTACTTTCATAAAATCCTCCTATATTACATATAGCGTAATAATAATACCATTATAGAGTTTTATTTTCAATGATTAATTTTTTTTTGCGGAAACTTATTTTTAGTAAACTTTAATTTCGCAAAATATACGCTGTATTTTTTAAAAAAATTGAAATATTGAGCATATTTTTTGACCTAAAATAACAACTTAAAATAACTTTGACTGATTTTTATCAAAAATATCATAATAATGTTGTATTTTACAGTTTATTTGGTAGAATACGAGTAGAAATGGTATTTAAAATATGGAAAAAAAAGAAAGCCTAAGTCGCCGCTACAAAAAATACATGCTGGACCATGAAAAATTAAAAATTACGGTTGAATATTTGATAAGTTTTTTAGCAGTAATGCTTTCCGCTTTTATTTTTGCTTATAACTTCAGAGCCTTTATTGCTCCAATTGAAGGTAATGGCAGCAATTTAATTTCCGGAGGAATGTCAGGAGCGGCTCAAATAGTTGTACAAGTTGCAAAAATTTTAGGTGTTACAACTGATGCAAATTCGTTACAATCAATTTTCTTTTTAGTCCTCAATATTCCGATTATTATTTTAGGATGGTTTGGAGTCGGTAAAAGATTCGCAGTCCTTTCTTTAATAAATGTAATTTTCGTATCAGTTTTTATTAAAATAATTCCTGATAGCGCAGTGCTTTTCATTAATGAGTCCATGAACAGTTCTTCTGACATGCTAGCTAGAGCTCTCTTCGCTGGAGTACTTACCGCGCTTTCAAGTGTAGTGGCGTTTAAAGTAGATGCTTCTGCAGGAGGCATCGATGTTATTTCTATGTATGTCGCGAATAAAAAATCAACACCACTAGGCAAATACATTATTGGATTTAATGGTGTGATTATTATGACCTATACATTAATTTCATTTTCACAAAATGGAAATCCATCTACTTTCTTAATTTGCTTATACACTTTAGTTTATTTATTCTCAAATGCGACAGTAACAGACATGTTAAATGGGCGAAATAAAAAAGCACAGCTACAAGTCATTACAAGTAACGAAAGTATGGCCACAATCTTAATTGCAAACTTCCCACACGGTTGTACAGTTGTGCCTGCAAAAGGAGCATTTTCAAAAGAAGATCGTCAAATCTTATATATGTCAGTTTCGATAAGTGAAGTTAAGAAAGCGGTCGCATTAATTAGAAAGATTGATGCTGCTGCATTCATAAATGTGTCCCGGATTGAACAAATCTACGGAAGATTTTATATCAAACCATTTAAATAGAAAATAGACCGCAAATGCGGTCTATTTTTCTAATTCAATAATAAGTTTACTAACTAATGGATTAACTGTTTCTAATCCGAGTTTTAAGGCGACTAACTCTGTTGAAGTATCGCGGTTTTCTTTAATGCATAATTCTAGGTCGCGTGCTAATTCAAAAATGCGGGTGATAGATAAATTTGCTGAGGTACCTTTAAGTGAGTGCACGGCTTGTTGAGCCGCAACTAAATCGTTGGCGGTTAAGCATTCTTCAATTTTAGTCGTTGAAGCGCTAGGCAAATAAGTCTTTAATAGTTTTGCGTAAAGCATCTTATTTCCTCTTAAGCGATTTAATCCATCTTGCACATCGATAAATGGTGCAAATTCTAAGTTAGAGTTTCCTTCAGTTCTGTTATTTTCCATTTTATTTACTCCTTTATTTCCTAAGTATTGGTTTAATTTTTTAAATAGTAATTCTGCTTCAATTGGCTTTGCGATGTGGTCATTCATTCCTACTTGTTTGCATTTTTCAATGTCTTCTTTAAATACGTTCGCAGTCATTGCCACAATTGGGACTGTTTTAGCTTTTTCAATATCCAAAGCACGAATGTATCTAGTCGCATCATAACCATCCATAAGTGGCATGTGAATGTCCATCAGAATTAAATCGAAATTCTGATCTTTTTTGAAGATTTCTAAGGCAATTTTACCATTTTCTGCATTGATTATTTCAACCTTGCTTGATTGGAGCAGTGCTGATAATATTTCAGCGTTTATTTCAACGTCTTCGGCAAGAAGAATGCGTTTACCTGAGTAATCATTAAGAGTGGTGTTATTTTCAACAACTAAATCGACAGTTTTTTCGCCTAATACTTCATTGATAGCATCAATTATTGTTGACGGGAAAAGCGGTTTTGATAAAAACTTTGCGATTCCTAAATGCTTGGCATCTTTTTCTAGCGCGCTCCACTCGGCAATTGAAATCAGAATAACTGTGACATCTCGTCCTGTACTTTCTTTAATAACTTTCGTAGTTTGGACTCCGTCAAGCCCTGGTAATTGCCAATCCATAAATATGACATTAAACGGTTTAAATTGGTCTTCCGCTTTTTTTACAAGCTCAATAGCTTCCTCTCCGCTAGCAGCGACTGTTGTTTCGATGTTTTGAGCACCCATAAAATCTTTGAAGAATTCTAGAATTTCTGTACTATCATCGACAACAAGGACGCGGAGATTATCTTTGAGAAGAACAGGTGCTAACTGAGTGTTTCCTTGTTCTTTACTATTATTAATCATTACGTAGAAATTAAATGAACTACCAGATCCTTCTTCGCTAGTGACAGAGATTTCTCCGTTCATAAGAGTTATGATACGTTTACAAATTGCAAGTCCTAAACCCGTTCCACCGAATTTCCGCGCAATTCCTCCATCTGCTTGTTCAAATGGTGTAAACAATTTTGCTTGTTGTTCCTTAGACATACCGATTCCAGAATCTTTTACAGAAACGATGAGTTTAGTTTGTTCATTATTTATTCTTTCACAGGAGACATCTAAATAAATGTCTGATTTTTTTGGTGAAAACTTTATTGCGTTTGTGAGTAGGTTTGTAATTACTTGCGATATACGTAAAGCATCACCTTGATATGCCTTAGCGACATTCTTTGCAATCTTGACATGAAGTGTTTGCGAGTTTTCTTCGGCTCTTACTGAGACGATACTGCAAATGTCGATTAGTGTTTTTTCAAGATTGAATTCTTCGACATATAATTCGAGCTTGTCCGCTTCTATCTTCGACATGTCTAATATATCATTAATAATACCTAGCAAATGTTTTGATGAATTATCGATTTTATCGAGACAATTTGAGATTTTTTGTAAATCATTAGTCGTTTTAGCGATATAAGTCATACCAATGATTGCGTTCATTGGCGTTCTTATTTCATGACTCATACGGGCTAAGAAATCACTTTTTGCGTTACTTGCGGCTTCCGCGGCAAACGTTGCTTGTTCGAGCTGCTTTTCTCTTGCGAATAAAGCTTCTTCGTTCTTTTTTGAAATGGTAATATCTTCTAAACATCCAATAAATGAGTGAACCTCATCGTTTATATCAATAACAGGAACTTTATACATCCGATACCACGCATCCGCGGAATCGACATAAAATTCTCTGCCTAATACCGACTCGCGATTGCGAATAATATCGGCATCTTCGTTTAAGTACATATTGTCGAACAACACTGGATCTAGATTTTCAATTCGATTACCCAAAATGTCATTTACGGTCGTAGACATGTAATTTGCAAACACTGGATTGCAACCAATAAAATGATTTTGATCATTTTTCCAATATAACCCTAATGGAATCGTATCGATAAGTGAACGCATGTATTGCTCGGCGTTCAGCAGTTCTTTAGAAATGCGATCACGCTCAATTCCTGAGGCGATAATGCCTGTAACTAAGCGCAACTGCTCAATTTCAAGTGCAGAAGGAGTTTGATTTTTACTTTCATACTCTAATCCTAATATTCCCCATCTAACTCCGCCAATGACGATTGGTGCCACTAAAGAAGCTACAATTCGATCATCCATTCGGATATACTTAGAAAATGAAGTGTCCTCATAAAAAATGACCATAGGTTCTAGAGTATTCTCCTTAACATATTCATCAAAGCGATACTCACGATTATAACGTTCGGGTCCATAATGAATATTTGTCTTTTCGTCTAACCACTCATGTTCAAAACTAAATGCATGTGTTTTAGGGTCTTCTTTTAGAATAATTACATCAGTAACATTATAATGCTTGCCTAATGAAGCAAGTGATGCCTCAATCATAGCGCTGATATTCTTAGTTGATGAGAATTCCATTGAGATACGCGAAAGTAGTTTTTCTTGTTTATAGCGAGAAATACGGGCTAATTCAGCATTTTTAATATCGGTAATGTCGACTGAGTGTTGCAGGTGAACGAGTCTTTTATCATGCCATTCTATCATTGTATCAGTATTACGGAAGAAGCGTTTTGTTACGGTATTCAATTCTTCCCATACGACAGATTCGCTAGGATTTTTTACTAATTTTTTTACTGGGCAAAAAGAACAAGCTTCTGACATGCCTGTTTGCAAAACTTTCCAGCAGATTTCCCCTTTTAATTTTTGACCACCAAAAAGTGTTTCCATCTTGTTATTGATGAAAAGGATTTCTGAAGTGACAGGATCAGATACATATATATAAGCGTCAAGACTATCTAAAATGCGGTAAAGCAAGTCCTGCTCTTTTTTTGGCTGGAAATCGTTCATATTATTCACCCTTTACTTAGCAAGACCCTTCTTAACTTCTTGTTCAATGTCTGTAAAAACTTCAACTAAGAATGGATCAAACTGGGATCCACTCATTTCTTTAATAATCGCTAATGCGGTTTCGTGGCTGCGTGCTACGCTATATGGACGATCATTAGTTATTGCATCATATGTATCGGCAATTGCGACAATACGGGCCGAAAGTGGGATGTTTTCACCACTCATTTTGTTTGGATAGCCTGTCCCATCCCATTTTTCGTGGTGACTAAGACATATTTCGCAACAGAAACGACGATAGTCTTCATCGCCAAATTCAGTAATCTGTTTAGCGATGTCGAAACCTATTGTGGTATGTGTTTTCATAATTTCAAATTCTTCAGGAGTTAATCGACCAGGTTTATTCAATATAGCGTCTGGAATACCAATTTTGCCAACGTCGTGTAAACTGGCGGCCTCATACATATAACGGATATGTTTTGGTGTGCACATGTAACCTAAAACACTTCTTGTATGCAAATTTTGGAGCATAAGTTGTGCAACTTTGCTAGTTCTTTTGACATGTTCACCAGATACTTGATTGCGATATTCGATAATGTCCGCCATTTTTTGAATTACTGAAATCCATAAATCTGACATTTTTTCGACACTAGCTTCAACTAAATGTTCTAGGTGATCTTGATAATTTTTTAATTTAACATGTGCCTCAACACGATATCTGACAACATCTGGATCAAATGGCTTTGGTACGAAGTCAACAGCGCCTAACGACAATCCGCGTTTCTCTTGCTCTAACTCACTATTTGCAGTGATGATGATTACGGGAATATTAGTCATGTTATTCTTTTTTAATTGCTCTAAAAGTTGGAATCCATCCATTCCAGGCATCATTAAATCTAGCAGAATAAGCGAAAGCGTAGAAAAGTTTTCGCGGATGACATCTAGAGCACTGTATCCATCGTAGGCTTCTAAAACTTCATATTGATCTTCAAGAAGCATTTTTAGAATCTCTCTATTAATTTCGATATCATCAACGACTAGTATTTTAGGTTTGTGTTCCATGGTAAATCCTCGCTACTTATATATTTATAATATATATTGTATCTAAGAAGTCATCGTAAATCAATTAAAAGCTTATTGACAAGGTCGGTAAAAAATGACAAAAATTCTTTTCTTTGCAAAAAACGTTACAAAAACACTCTTAATTTGATTCTTTAACATATTGTGTGATAATATTTCTATATAGAAATATATTGAGGTGAACACTTATGGACCAAAAAATACGAATATTTAGAAAATTAAATAGTGTCACCCTTTTCATAATTGTGGGTCTTTTTGTAATTACCGGTTTAGCAGTTAGTACTGCGATATATTTTAGGCTTTTAGCGTCTTACGAACAAACTTTTACTGATCGCGTTTTAGTGTGCAATGATATCGCAACATCTGTACTAGATCCCGATGATATAAATATATATGTAGAACTCATGAAAAATCAGAGTGAAGAATTCAAAGATAAACAACGTGTTTTCATGGAAAATCGCAACTTATACTACAGTATTGAAGATGATAAAAATACTACACCTGAGCAACTGTTAGAATTAGAAAATAAGATGCAAGATTTCTTTGATGAGATGAATCAGTTTAAGGATGAAATGTACTATGATATTATTTCACAACTTGAAGGCATAAGAACTTCCAGTAGATCAGAATATTTGTATATCTATGCTGATACCGGAGTTCGTTCAGCAGATGGAGAGACACTATATACATTTATTTTTGATGCTCAAGATGATGGAACATTTCATGGTGTTGATAGCGATGGATTAGGAACTGTAGATAGTTTTGAAGATATTGTTAAAGACATATATAGAGATAAACAAGCAATGAAACATGTCGATTTATACAATCAAGCTCCTTACGGAAGACTTTATTATGCTTACGCTCCAATTATGGATAGTAATGACAACATTGTTGCTATTATTGGGACTGATTTAAGTTTACGTGAAATGGACAAAATGTTATCAGAAACATTTTTAACAATTATTGTGATTTTTGCTACCTCCATTATTATTGCTGCAAGTTTAATGTATATTTTTATGCGAAAATATGCGACGAGACCTTTACAACTATTAACCACTACCACGAAAGAAATTGCCGATGGCAATGTGTATACTAGAATTCCACAAGAAGTACTCAATATGTCGAATGAATTAGGAGCGCTTGGTGGGGCGGTTGAAGAGATGAGCCTTGCGTATCAAAACATGATTGAAGAAATGAGAAAAATGCTTTCGGAAGCTAATCTTGGAAATATGAATGCTCGGATAAATGAGCATAGTTTTAAAGGTGACATAGTTAAAGTTGTAAGTAGCATGAATGCAACTCTAGATGTTGTCACACAATATTTAAACTCTTTGCCGGAATCACTATTCATCATGAATAATAAGTTCGTAGTAAATTTTAAGAATATGCGATTTGAAAAAACTTTTAATGATATTTCGATAAATAAGATAATGGAAAAAGTCCTTAATGGCGGGAAAATTTGTGATATAGAAACTTTAGAATCACGACTACAGGAACATATCAAAAATGATGAAAATGAAAGTGTAGTCTGGATAAACGAGCATTGCTATTCGTTTGTTATTAAGCAAATGGATTTACACGGCAGTTTTGAGCAAAGTTTGCTTGTTATTGCAGTTGATATCACTGACTTAGTCAATGAAAAAATTATTGCTCAGGAAGCAAGCAATGCAAAAACAGAATTTTTATCAAGAGTATCGCATGAATTAAGGACTCCAATGAACGTTATTGTTGGTATGGCAAGTTTGGGAATTCGTGATAAAGATGAAACAAAATCACGCGATCGTTTCGAAAAAATCGAAACTGCATCAAATCACTTATTAAGCATCATTAATGACGTCTTAGATATGTCACGGATTGAATCTGGTAAAATGGAACTATATAAAGAAGAATTTAAACTTCAAAATGTTGAGAAAGAATGTGAACTACTGTTTGAAGCCCAGGCTGTTGAACGTAAAATTAACTTATCTTTTGCTAAAGAAGGAGATATTGATTTAATACTCTGTGGAGATTATCAAAGATTTAAGCAAGTAATTATCAATATATTAAGTAACGCATTGAAATTTACTGAGTCGAACGGAAGTGTTTCTTATTTTTCAAAAATCAAGAAACGCAACGAGGACATTGCTGACGTTGAAGTAATTATAAAAGATACAGGTATCGGCATGAGTGAACAATTCCTCAAGATTGTATTTCAACCATTCCAACAAGAAGATATGTATTTGCAACGTAAGTATAAAGGCACAGGTTTAGGTTTATCTATTTGTAGTAAATTGGTTGCCTTATTAGGAGGAAGCATCGTCGTCGATAGTGAACGTGGGGTTGGAAGTGAATTCAAAATAAATGTGCCATTTGAAATTAGTAAGACTAAAGAAACTAAATCGGATGAAATAAAGGCTGATGTTTCCACTAAAGGCATGAGAGTATTAGTAGTGGATGATATTGAGATAAATCGAGAGATTTTCAAAGAAATATTAAGTGAAGAGAATTTATTAATCAGTGAAGCAAGTGATGGAACAGAAGCAGTAAGCATCTTTAAAGAAAGTGAAGAAGGCGAATACGATATTATATTTATGGATATTCAAATGAATATAATGGATGGATATGAGGCTACACGAAACATACGTGCTTTAAAAAGAAGCGATGCAAATATTCCGATTGTCGCGATGACGGCAAATGCGATGCGACAAGATGTCGAGCGCGCACAAGAATGTGGAATGGATGGACATATTGCAAAGCCCATAAGTTACGAAGAATGTATGAATGCATTAAAAAAGCACAAGCAAAAGTAGGTTATTTAAAAAGCCTCCAGTTAATTTACTAACTGGAGGCTTTATTAACTTTTTACTTAAAGTGACTAGTCTAAAGTGCGGTACCTTTCCTAGGAATAAATAGATTTGACATGTCCACTTTTTCTAATTCAAGCAATTTGATTTTTGTTGCAAGACCAGATGCAAAACCAGTCAAACTTCCGTTCGTGCCGACAACTCGATGACAAGGAATAATGATTGATATAGGATTGTGACCAACTGCCCCACCGATTGCTTGACAAGACATATTTGCTTTTCCTGATTTAATAGCGACTTTCTTAGCAATATCTTGATAAGTAATAACTTTTCCATAAGGAATTTCACAAAGAATAGTCCAGACATTTTGACGAAACTCTCCGCCAATTGGAGCGAGTGGCAATTCACTAATAGAAGGTTTTTCACCTGCAAAATATCTATCTAACCATTTTTTTGTAATCGCAAAGATCGGCAAATCGCCCATATTTTGCATTTTTTCTAAGATGGTTCCGCCATGATATTTTTGTCCTTCCATCCAGAGACCTACAAGATTTGCCCCATCACACGCAAGAGTTAGCCTGCCAAGAGGTGAAGAGTATTGTGTTGTATAATACATATTTTTCTCCTTATAATACATTCCAAAGATTTATGGTGGCATAACTTCGCCAAGGTTGCCACATTTCGGATAACTTTAGTAATTCCTTTGTTGAGAGATTTGGGAGTGCTTTTTTTATGCCTGCATCTGTTTCAAGAAAGGCGTCTGTGAAACCTATTGTGCGCATAGCGATGTAATTGGCTGTCCAACTACCGATGCCCTTAATCTCTTTTAGTTTGTTAATCTCACTATGCGGATCTGCTTGAATAGTAAGATTTATTTTTCCTTGACTAATGGATAGCGCCAATTCATAAATGGTTTTTGACCTCGTAGCAATTATTCCTAATTGACCAAAGTTATTTTCAATTGGACCATCCATGGCTAATAATTCGTCAGGAGTAGGGAAAATGTGAGTCAAGCCTTTAATTCCTGTTGCAATTGGAGTTCCATATTTGTCTACTATTCTTGCCGTTAAAGTTGTTGCAGCCTTAACACTTATTTGTTGGCCAAGCACTGCTCTTAAAGACATTTCGAATGAATCGAAACAGCCGGGTAATCTAGTGCCAATAACACAAAGATTTGAAGATATTTGATTCATTGATGATAGTGATTCATAAATCGTTTGAGGATCGCAGTGCATATCAAACAGGTGCCGAACTCGAGAAAGTACTTGTGATAAAACTGGCAGCAGAGTTTCGCTAATTGTGACAATTAAAGCATTTTTCTTTGGATTATGAGTCACGCGCAGCCAACCGTAAAAAGCTTTTTTCTCTTCGTTTATTATTCTAACAGTTCTCATGTATTCGTTGCTCTTTATTAATTCCACACCAGTAATCGCGCGCATGGAAAGAAAGCTTATGAGTTTATCCCACTGATAAGGTGGGCGGTAGCATAGAGTGAGTGTGATTCCAGAAGGCTTTTTTTCTGAACTCTCTTTGCGCAATTTTGAAGGAGTTAACTTATAATGTCTTTTAAACAAGTCATTAAAACGTCTTAAACTTCCAAAACCTGAAGACATCGCTACATCAATAATTGACAGATCAGTATCTGTTAACAAATTCTTGGCAAGAAGAAGTCGGCAGGTTTGTAAATATTGAATAGGTGAAATATTAAACTCAGAAGCAAATACACGCCGCAAATGCCGATCAGTACAACCAAGTTTTTTGGCGAAGTCAAAAATACTTTGACTATTTCCACAGTTTTCTTCTAGTAACCTTGTAGATTTGAATACTAAATCAGCGGTTGAATCAGTAACAGAAGAACCAGGAGCTATTTCTGGTCTACACAAAAGACAAGGTCGATATCCATCTTTTTCAGCTTCAGCGGCAGTGCAATAAAATGTACAATTCTCTATTTTAGGTTGTCTTGCTTTACAAACGGGCCGACAATAAATCCTCGTCGATGATATGCCAACATAAAAACGACCGTCGAAACGAGCGTCTTTTGATTTAAAAATAGCATATAACTCTTTATTGCTTTCGCGCATATTAGGATCATTCCCCTCTAGTAGTTTAATGTAATTATACCATTGAGAATTGGCTTATTCTAGCCACTTTCGGACATATATCTATGCTGTTTAATTATTGCGAAAAAATTAAAAGAGAACCATTGTGGTTCTCTAAAATTGCTTATGGCGGAGAAAGAGGGATTTGAACCCCCGCAGGGCTTTCGCCCTCTGCTAGTTTTCGAAACTAGTCCCTTCAGCCTCTTGGGTATTTCTCCATTGAAAATTATTATATCATAACGAAAAAATGGAATAAAGAAATAATGCCGTAAATTATAAATAAAAAAGTTTTTTAACTTTTACTTGAATTTAAATAAAAAATGAATTTCAAATTCTTATTTTTTCCGATTAAAACTCATTTATAATATACAAATAGTTCAAAATAAAATGCCAAATCAGTACTCAGTGTCACAAAAAAGCAAGATTTGTCGAAATTTGTCGGATAAAATGTGTTACAGAGTTATTTTAAAATTTGATAATATATTACAAGAATGGGGCTGGTACTATATGCTATCTGAGGACAGACTGTTGTCTCCTTTGTTCCGAAAACAAATTGATGAATTTTTCAATAATTTGTTATTGTATGAAAGAGATGTAGTAAGCCTCGATGAGCTATGCATTGGTGCACATTCTTTAAAAGGACTCTCAATGTTTTATAATTTTAACTATCTCAAGGAAGTATTTCTTGTTTTAGAAAGATATTTATTTAACGCTAAAAGTTTTCCATCGTTTAACACAAAGAAAGATGTCATTCATTTTCTTGAAAAATATAATAAAATCGTGCATGAGTATATAAACTCATATGAAAGTGAATGTGTTGATAGTGAAATAAGTAATCGTTATATTTTTAGAAAAGTAAGTAGGTTTGTATTTACGCTTAATGACCGGACTGTTCAAAAACTTGAAGATGTCGTAAATGCGGTAAAAGATACGGTTTTTGTGATACAAGCATACCATCACGAAAATAAAATCATAATTATATTTGTTAGTAATCTGTCGACTGTACATCTAAAAATGTTATTTTCAGCATTTTCTGGACAAGTTGAGGAATGCGCGATTAAGCATAGATTATTATCTTTTTGTAAACCAAATCTAATAAAAACGCTCTTTGGCTCAAGGAAACCACTTTCAAAAATTAAAGATGGTTATGGTAGTACAGAACATTTTGTACAAAATTTATATGAAGGAATAATGAATATGTCGGGTACTTCGTCGACAAAAGTGCGTTTTAAATATTCATATAATAAAAAGATTATTAGCGAGAAAACGGAAAATATTCTAACTATTCCGTTATTAGAAATATTAAAAAACGCTGTCGCACATAATCGTGGCGTTAATGAGTTATTGATTAAGCTAACAATTCACATTTCTTTAGATAGAACAATAGTTAGAATTTATAACGATGGCAAAAAGATTGATAGTAAAGCTCTTAGAAAAATATACTTAAATGAAGATTTAAATGAAAATCAAGTCCAACCTCCATACTCGGAAGATATGATTTTTAGATCACAAGTCACAACATCTCCAGTTAGAGATATCAGTGGACGAGGAGTTGGGTTATTTGAAGCAAGGCGTCAAATTGAAAAATGGGGAGGCACTATAGGAGTTAAAAACTGCGTTCGTGGTTTGATATTTTCGATTAATTTACCAAGTGCTGAACTTGTGCCAGTGTAACTCAAATATTTTATATTTGGTTTGCCCAAATGGCACTATAAGTATATAATAACTACTAGGTGATATTAATATGATAAGCCTATTATTGATTAAATTAAATGTTACTAACATCCTTTATACATTATTGGCTGTTATTTTAGTGTCTTTTGTCATACTCACTTTAGTGATTTTTTCTCGTGAACGTAAATATGCTCAGGATTTGCTTGATCATAGTAATAGTGCTCGTATTTATTCGATTGATCTTAAAAATGGAGTAGTACGATATTTCGATCGAAACAAATTAAGATTGCAAAAAACCGTTAGTGTTGATTCGTTTTTAGATCAATTCATTGAGCAAGAACGTGACATTGTGAGAGTGTGGTTGGCCGATTTAGTTAATTCTAAAACTGATACGCCCTCATATATTGAGGCCGATATAAGACTAAATAGAAATAAAAAAGTTTTCTTTTCTTTTATTCAAGTGCAAAAAATAGATTATAAAAATAAGATCATCCATTTAGAAAGCTACATAATGAAATTTCTTGTTTCGAAAAGCAAGATATTTAATAAAGGTAAAAAATCTATCACTACAATTGCTCAAATGCAAGAGATGATTGCAAACTCTAAACATAAGCCACATGTGACGGCGGTACTAATTAGATTTTACCACGCTAGATTACAATCTAATCCGACAAGACAAGTTGAAAGCTTG
This sequence comes from Bacilli bacterium, assembly GCA_031556235.1. GTDB lineage: Bacteria > Bacillota_I > Bacilli_A > RFN20 > CAG-826 > JAVBTH01. The sequence continues at coordinate 99,230 of JAVBTH010000001.1, read as the reverse complement.
CTTTTGGCGCAACTAAAGAACTGCATCTCGCCATTCTTAAGTCAACAACGTTTTATGGTCGATTTAACTGATTCTTCAATTGTCGTGTTAGATTTAAAGATAACTTCTCGTCGCGATGTTTTACAATTAGCACATTCTATTGAAAAACAACTCTCAAGATATATCGATTTAAATGCATTGCATGAAGCTTATGAATATTCAATAGGAGTATGTGAGTATTCTAAATCGGATGGAAGTCTTTCTGAGCTCATTAAGAAAGCAAAAGCCGCATCAATTGTGGCAGACAATACACTCGAACACATTGCTTTATATGATGAAGATATGCAAATTGAAAAAAACAGTGTTATCTCTTTTGAAAAAGAAATCGAAAACATTATTAAAAATAAAGAATTGCGTTACTTGTTTAGACCAATTCTTAATATGAAACGGGGAACAATTCTTGGATATAGTTCATTTGTAAAATCAGAAAATGCAATTTTCAACAGTGTACATGAAATTAAAGAGTACTCATACAAAACAGGATCTAGTAAAGATTTATTTACGCTTGTCGCTAAAAATGTCATTCCATATTACGCTGAAAATGTTGAATCTGAGAATCAAAGACTATTTTATTATATATCTGTGACTGAAGTTAGGCTCGTTATTAAAAGCTTAAGTAGAATGAGCGATGCAAAAAATGTTCGGATAGTTCTAGTCTTTGATGAAGAAGAAATTTATGATTGGCAACATGAAAATGGCGACATTTCAAAAGATATCGATGAATTGACTAGCAAGGGATACGAAGTTGCGTTAAATTTAAAAAATAAAAATCTATTATTAACATCGAACACGATAAGCATATTTGACTATTTTATAATTGATGGTACGCTAAGCGGCGGGGTAAAAAAGAATTCAAGAATGCGATTAGCCATTCATACGCTTGTGGAAACGTTAGAGCAATTCAAGCGACCTACGATTGTCATGGATATTGAGACTTGGAATGGAATTGAATTGATGATGAAATCTGGAATTGACTATATCTCATCAGATGTTCTAGCCCCATATAGTGAACAATTAGAACGTGTTGATAAAAAGAAAACGCTTAAATTAAAGTCTATGTCTGAAAACAATCGATAAATGAGGTAAGGAATAATATGGAAAATAATAAGAAAAATGATGCAATTACATCAAGAGAAGTAGATTTTGCGCAATGGTATACGGATGTTTGCCGTAAAGCTGAGTTAATGGACTATTCATCGGTTAAAGGATTTATTGTCTATAGACCATACGGCTATGCAATGTGGGAACAAATTCAAGCGTTCTTGGATCGTAGATTTAAAGAAACAGGACATGAAAATGTTTATATGCCGATGGTTATACCAGAGTCTTTATTCCAAAAAGAAAAAGATCATGTTGAGGGCTTTGCTCCAGAATGTGCAATTATAACAATTGGTGGGAAAAATGAATTAGAAGATAGGTTAATAGTTCGTCCAACTAGTGAGGTTTTATTTTGTGAGCACTTTGCTAAAGTTGTCTCATCATATAGAGACTTGCCATTAAAATATAATCAATGGTGTTCAGTCGTAAGATGGGAAAAAACAACTAGACCATTCTTACGCGGATCTGAGTTCTTATGGCAAGAAGGTCATACAATTCACGCAAATATGGAAGAAGCGCGGCACGAAGTATTAAGCATGTTAGAGCTATACAATGAATTAGGACGCGATTTACTTGCTGTCCCTTTCATTATGGGTAGAAAAACCGATAAAGAAAAGTTTGCAGGAGCGGAAGAAACATATTGCATTGAAGCTTTAATGCATGATGGTAAAGCTTTGCAATCTGGCACTACTCACTACTTTGGTACAGGATTTGCTGAGGCATTCGGAATTAAATTTCAAGATAAAGATAATCAAGTTAAGCCAGTTCATCAGACCTCATGGGGAGTCTCCACGCGGTTGTTAGGATCAATTATTATGGTTCATGGCGATGATAATGGGTTGGTATTACCACCTTTTGTTGCACCAACACAAGTTGTCATTGTTCCAATTCAACAAAATAAACCAGGTGTATTAGAAAAATGTCGCGATATTGCATCAAAACTCAAACAAATTGGCATCAGAGTTAAAGTTGATGAAAGCGATCGTTCTCCAGGTTGGAAATTTGCCGAATATGAAATGAAGGGAATGCCAATTCGTCTAGAGTTAGGACCAAGAGATTTAGATCAAGGAGTAGTCGTCGCCGCTAAACGTAATGACGGACAAAAACTAAATTTACAAATTGCAGAACTTGAAAAAGAAATCCCAATGCTTCTTAATACCATTCATCAAGAAATGTATCAAAAAGCTCTTCGATTTGTCTTAGAGCATACTACAGTCGCTAAAGACTACGATGCTTTAAAAGAAATAGTCAACGTAAAAGGTGGCTACGCAAAAATGATGTGGTGCGGAAACCAAGCATGTGAAGATAAAATTAAAGAAGAAACTAACGCTACTTCAAGATGCATACCGTTTGATCAAGAAAAAATTGGTGATACATGCCCAATTTGTGGAAAAAAAGCAAGCAAAGTCGTATTATTTGCTAAAGCTTATTAAAATAAAATACATTAGCATTAACGACCTTAACGGAATGAAAATCTGTTGAGGTCGTTTTACTTTTACAAAGGAGCCCAAATGGATTTTAGAATAACAACACAGCGTTTGCCGAGAGCCAAAGCGAAAAGGAGAAAATGAACATCCGTTCTACATTCTAAACGATCACTCGCTACTTATATATTAATGATAAATAATTATGATTTTAGAGGATTCAATTATTTGGAAGAATATTACATGAATGATTTGGAAGGTTATTATAGCAGTTTACAAATGGAACTTCCTCCAGTCTGTTATGACGGAAGATTGAATCCACCTCATTTAGAAATATGGGTTGAATATTTTATTAGAATCATGTCGATAAATGCAGAGCAAATATACGAATTAGCATCAAAAGCAAGCAAAGAAGAAGCTCCTCATTTTGAAACTAAAAATTTAGAAAAAAAAGATTTGATGTTATTGAAATTTATGTTTGAAAATAATAGAACCGAAATAAAACCGAAAGATTTAGCAGGTCTGTTTAATGTAACATCTAGAGCAATCATTAAATGGTGTGATAAATGGGTCGAAAAAGGAATATTGTGCGCGAACAGATCGGGTGAATATATAACATCATACTCATTAACAAAAAAATACTTGAAAATGAATATAAAGGATTTAGGTTTTATTGAATAAATTCATTAAGGATCAATTGAAATTAGAACAATATCGGAATTATTTAGTTCCAATTCTGTTCTAATTTTTATTTTTGATGGGTTGTCAATGCTATATGTTGTCAAGGTGATGGAGAGATTAACCATTCAAAAATGTACATATAAAATGCAGATTAATAAAGGGTCTTTCTTCTTAGATATATAAAATAAAAGGTTGAATAGTTTTTTATATTATGCTACTATTATTGAGCGTTGGAGCAATACCCAAGTTGGTGAAGGGGCGTCCCTGCTAAGGACGTAGGTCGGGTAACTGGCGCGAGAGTTCAAGTCTCTCTTGCTCCGCCATTGTAAGCATATACGAACACCATTTGGTGTTCGTTTTTATATGCATTGTCTTTATCTATAGAAGTTAAGGGCTATGCAATATAGAGAGAATCAAAAATCCGTAAGTCAGAAAAAGTGGAAATTAGTTTAAACAAAAAGAATCCAAATTTTAATTGGAGAAAGATTCTTTTTGTTTTTTTTGTAAACATAAGTTTAATGAGAAATAATTATTCAGATATGGAAACGGCGACAATAATTTAAGCAAATGCGTCAATCGTGTTTTTAAAATATTTATTCCATTATGCGCACTTGATTTATTTCGTGAAAACTATGCGATTGCTAGGATTTGTATTTGTGAAAATTGAAAAGCACCACTCACACGAGTGGTGCTTTTACTAAACCAAATCATAAACTTCCAACAAACTCAACTTCCCAACACATTCTCAGATAATTTGATGCTCTCGCGATTTTACTTTGTTGACTTTCATTTTTTCTATTGTCGGATTCAACTTTTGCGCTTCTCCTAAATTCTCATTGAACTTTCTCTTTAATATATCCTCAATTGCAGGAATGATTTTTTTAAAGATTATACACTCTTGAAATCCAGACATTGTTATGTCTCCTGCTAGTATTGCATCGTTATTGCAACCACCTCGGCATCTACTAAAAAGCGGACAATTATTCATGCATGTTTCTCTTCTCTTAATCGCACCCGCTAAGAGGTTTTGATATTTGTCAGACAATAAAATGTCGTTTATCGTTAAGAAATCTTGGATATTGCCAATATTGTATTCTTCAGGATAAGCCCTTCCGCAAGGATATATATCACCATTAGCACATATACCAAACCATTTTGTTAAACACGAGGTGCTAGTACATAAGATTTCTTTATTTCCAAGGAATTGAGAGACATATGTGAGCGGATAGTCTACATATATATTGCAATTAGTATCACTAAGCCAATACTCAAAAAACTCAAGAAACCTGTCAGCATATTGGTCTGTTGATAATCCAAGTAATGGATTATTCTTTGCTTCACCAGAATTAAAAATTGGATTGATTTTGTAAGAAACCCCTATACACTTGAAAAACTCGTATATATCAATAAGTTTGTCAACGGTCTCGCTGCATACAACACAAATCGATCCGAACTCATAGTTCTTGCTTTTCATCAAATTGATAGCTCGAAGCACTTTAGATGTTCCGGTTCGTAATACATCATTGAACTGCCCATCAAAAGAGATGCCAAGTTTTATTTCGTTTTCGATTAAAATATTAAGCCATTCTTCAGTAAGCAATGTTACATTAGATTGCATTTTGTTGATAAATTTTTTGTTTTTATATTCTTTTTGAATTTTCAGGACATTCTTAAAAAACTCAACACCCATCAAAAGTGGTTCACCACCATGCCATATAATGTGTATTTCGTCGAAATCTTTTGAAAACAAATCAAAAGTCTTTCGCAGAACATCTAACGACATTCGCTCCTGCGTATATCCAGTTTCTGCGGCATAACAATGTTTGCAGCGCAAATTGCAAGCATCGGTTGGTTTAATTATTAAACTGATACTTTTTTTAGTAATTGTAGATACTTTTTGTAACATCTCTTAAATCCCCCATTGTCACCAGGACAAATAAATAATTATCTACTTTCCTGATATTTATCTGAGTAGTTATTATTATAGCCATCATTATAGCCACCATCACCGTAATTAGGTTGACATTCTACTTGAGAACCGCTTTGTGATTGATAAATTAAGATTAAATTCATAAAAAAATTCCCCCTTTATAATTTTATTATAGCACAACTATGCCTATCGTCAAATGAATAGATACAAAAATGATAGTGCATAGACCACTTACGGAATAACCGCATCATTTTAAGGTTTGACACATTGAACTGGGAAAAAAGATACTAGCGAATTAATGTTGCAAAAGAATTAAAAGCGAATTTTAGAGCAATTAATTAGTATTTATATATAAATGTTTGTCTTTGACGACTTATGGTCCGCCTTTATATGCTATATACGAAAAAGCTTTTTTAAATAAAAAGCTTTTTTTGTACTAAAAATTATGCAATGAGGCGTATTTATCGATTTTTTTATTAAATTATGATGAAGGCAAAAACGAAAAAGAGATTGAATTAATTAAAAATTTATTGTTATAATGACGTTAGGTGTCAACGGCTAGTTAAAAAGCGAAGGTATATAATATTAAAATTGGGGGACAGAATTTATGAAAATGCATTAAAGGTATTCTTGAATCTTGACGCACTAGATATAAAGATGTTTTTGCTATTTTCGCTTTGAAAATGTCTATAATCGTTGAAAATAAACTATTGTAAATATACTTTTAATGGCAAAAACTGAAAACATTTTGAACGACTTAAAAAAGTTGTTATTTTCATAACAAGAAAAGGGGAAAATATGATTTTTGTAAAAGGAAAAAAGATTATAGCGTTATTTTTGGGCATAGTTGCTATCTTAACGTCGGGACTATTTATGTCTTCAAAGACTACAGGAGCTAATGCAGCTTTTTCAGGATACAGCCCTAATTTAACTCCTGCGGAGTTGCATGCTGCGACAATTGCAAATTCGGTAAATCCAGACTCGCCAGGAATCACTTTTTTGACGCATGGATTAGGAGGAACAGCTGGACATTGGAGCAATGGAATGCATCGAAACGGCAAAAAATGGGAGGGTGCTCAATCATTTACTTATGATTCAACTTCTATCATTGAAAAAATTCGTAATCAAAGACCGGGTGGCATAAAATTATTTGTTGCAAGAATGAGTAACAGTGTAAATTCTTTTGATACTGCTAATTTTACTTTGCAACGATATGGATTGGATAGTGAAAATAATCCGACCGCCTACCGTGTTTTATCATCGGATGTTAAAAGTATTAGCGATTTTTCGCAACATACTATTGTTGTTTTTAATTTACTTAATAATTATGATAAAACGAATGCTGAAATTTATAAGGAACTTGATTATATCATAGATAAAATATCCTATGATTATCTTGCAGTTATGGGAGCACTACCAAAAATTAATCTCATCGGACATAGTCGTGGTGGGCTGCATAATATGGATTACGCTATCGAACATCCTAAAAATGTTGCATCTCTTATAAGTTTAGGTACTCCATATACAGGCAGTTGGTATGATAATCCTATTGTCGAATTATTAGGGATAAATGACTTTAGTTCCGTTGGTGGAGCAGACATTGTGAATACCACCCTTATTAATGAACGTAAATCTAATTGGAATAGAGTTTACGCTCAAAACACACATATTAATTTTCATACTATAAGTGGAACTACCTCGCTTGGATTGATGAATCACATTATTTGGGATCATTCACACCTGTCGGCACACTTAGGGTTTTGGCCTATGGTTGGAATACGATATGCATATTTATCTTGGCCTTTTATTGTTAATGGCGCTTTAGCTCTTTTACCAGGAGACGTATGCGTGGATAAGTCTTCTCAGGAAGCAAGTGGTTTTAATGGCTTGACAAACCATCGCTATAACAAAGAATTTACTCCATCAAATAGTAATTGTGACAAACGCTCAATGCATCAACTTCCAGTTCCTCACAATCTGGAAACTTATGATAGCGATATTCACGATTACATATTAGATAATATAGATCTTGATTTAACTTATAACCCCACTAAAAGCATTACGGTTAAAGCTGATATTCCAGTTGGAGGAGTTTTGAATGACAATACTCCAACTTGGCTATACAAGTTTGTAGCGCCAGCAACTGCAAGTTATTCATTTGAATCAAGCAACGCATTGAATGCATATGCGACGCTATACGATACTAATAACCTTTTGATTGCCGCAGACGTTAATGGTAGTCCAATGGATTTCACAATTTATTATGACTTAACCGCAGGCCAGACAGTTTTCTTAAAAGTTCAAGGCTATTATAGTGGAACGCCAGGAAGATACACCTTAACAGTCACCCGCACAATTCCTATCATTGTGTTAGATAGTACTTATGCTGTGACATTAGACGCCAATCAAGTAAAATGGTATAAATTTACAGCACCAATGATTGGAAATTATACTTTTTCTTCAAGCAATGGGATGAATGCTTATGCTGCATTATATGACAGTGATAATGTACTTATTGCTGAAGATATTAATGGTAGCCCAATGGACTTTACGATTTACCGTGAACTATACAAAGGACAAACTGTATATTTGCGAGCAAGCGGATATTATGATGGAATGGGACCAAGATTTAATCTTACAGTAACTAGAAATATAGCATCACTCAGTCTTGATTCTTCTTATAATGGAAATATTTATGTTGGTCAAACCGCTTGGTTTGAATTCGCAGCTCCTGAAAAAGGAAGATATTCCTTTACATCTGTAGGAAACAATATTAATACTTATGTTCAACTTTATGATGGAAATAGTAATCTAATAGCTGAAGATATTAATGGTAGTCCGATTGATTTTTTCATCAACTATAGTTTAAATAAAGGGCAAACAGTTTATTTGAGAATTAAGAATGTTATTTCATCTAATGCTGGAAATTATAGCTTCGTGGTAACTAGAGATTATTTCTCAGACACAGTTCTTACGACAGATTATGGATTTGGAAACGAATATTGCACTGAGGAAACGGCAGAAGATATTGCCACTGCTAGTGGATTGGAAATTAGCACCAATCGCCTAAGATGTGGTTATATCACCTATGATCAAAATAAATATCTAACCTTATCGGCAAATAAAAAAGGCGCCGGCACAGCGTTCCTAGAATACACATTTGATCAAGATATTAAGTCAGTTGATCTAGGAATTGCCTTATGGAGCGCTACTGAAAACATTACCGATAAAAGTGCTGAAATATTGTTTCAATATAAAAACAGTGTTGGAGAATGGGTAACAAAGCATGCATTTTCAATCGCAGAAATGTCAAAATCCAAAGATGTACTCGATGAACACTACTTTGAATTTGGCTTTAAAGTAAATTCAATTAGAATTTATGTCACGACAACTAATACAGGTGGCGACAGCAATAAAGGCCGAGTTGTATTAGGCGATTTGAATGTTGATTTATACGTTTAACATTAAACTTCTTGAAAGTTCAGAGTATGAGTTTAAATGTTAAATTTGACATTTCAGTAAAAATGTTATTATTTATTAAAGGGGGAATAGGCAAATGAAAAGCATTTATGCAAAAAATAAAGGTGTAACAATCATAAAAAACACTGGTACTATCACTATTGCGGCAGCAAGTGTGAAACCAAAGTGGTTTACACCTCAATGTAAAAAAATAGATCTTTAGATGCCAGTGAGCCACTTCGTAATGCGATGTGGCTCCTTTTTGCCTTATAAATATGAAAATTGTATGGGACTTAACATATAAATGCAATTTAAAATGTGTTTACTGTGGTGCTGAAAAATGTGAAAAAAGTGCTATAGATTTTAACACTGATTGGGAAAAGATAGTAAATGATTTTGTTGAGAATAAAGTAAATTACGTGGAATTGCTTGGTGGTGAACCTTTACTTCATCCACATTTTTTTGATATATGTTGGCTTTTAAAAAACAACGGAATTGATTTTTCAGTTATAACGAACGCACAGTTTCCTGTGACTTATGCTGATTCACTTATTGAAGAAAATCCGGCAACTGTTTTAATTAGTTTAGATGGATTGGAAAAGTATAACGATTTATTAAGGGGCAACGGAAGCTTTCGGAAAGCTATAAATTTTTTAAGATACTTTACAAAAATTAAAAGAGAAAGAAACAATAAAGTAAGTATAGGAATTAACTGTGTGTTAAGTCAAATTAATGTCAGACAAATGCGTGAGTACATCATGTTCTTAGAAAAAGAAACTGACATTGAGTTTATCCAAATAAACGAAGTTATTTCTTGGGGGACACCGTTTTTAGAAAATGATGTTTTGCTGTCACCGAATAGTTTACTGGATGGGCTCGAAGAAATTGCAAAACTAAGCGTCACTTTAAAGAGAATAAAGATATACTTGAATATTTCTTTTCCTTTAGTTAGTGAATATTTAAATTTTAAATTTAATACAGATTTTGAAGTGCAATCATACTCTTGTGATGCAGGAAGTTTAACAGCTTTTGTTCGGCCTGATGGTGGAATTTTTCCATGCAGAACTTATAATAAAAGAATTTTTAAATCACTAGGAGAGGTTTTTTCTTCAAATATAATGGATGAACTTGGGATGGGGCAGTTATATTTGGATTGCCAGGAATGTGAGTATTATGAAAAATGCCATTCATGCCCGTTAAAAAAACCAATGAAAAGACCAAAAATTTGCCAAGAAACAGAAACAAGATACATTTCATTTGTTTCAAGATTTACTTCTATTGTTTTCAAAATGAATGAAATGTATTCTATTATTAAAAATGATTTTAAATATTTTGTTTTTGATGGCGAACATGATAATATTATTGAAGAACTTACACTAGAGGGATTTTTGATTTTATCGTCTCTAGAAAAGTGGTTATCGCCAACTGAGATTGCTGAAAATCTTTCTTTAGATACCTTTGAAACTACGCTTTTAATTCTTGATTTTGTTAAGAAAAATATTGTGATTGGAGGGGATGAATATGAAAAAAACTTTGAATAAATATATAAAAGATGTTAGAAAAATGCTGATACTTTATATAATTGAAGGTGTGATATTTTCGATTGTTTCAGTTGCTGCGGCGTTATCATTCCAATGGATAATAGATTATGCAGTTCTTGGTGAAATTGGAAAGCTCTCAATAACTGTGGCGATTTGTATTGGTGTATATGCAATTTCATATGGTTTTTATTTATTGGATAGTTTTCTTTTTCAAAAAATCATTAAGCATATTACCTCTAAATTAAAAAAAGATGTTTATATAAATATTACAAAGCTATCGATGGAAGAATATGGTTCAAACTCATCATCATATTACTTAAACATTTTTCAAAATGATGTGCCGTCGTTAGTATCGTCATATTATGAAAATATTTTGTCATTAATTTCGCAAATTATAGGATTGGTTTTAAGTATGGCATTTACATTCGCAATTAATTGGATTATTGGTTTGATTGTGACGTTTATAGCGATTTTAGCGGCTTTTATTCCGCGCTTATTTGAATCTAAATTAGAAAAAATGGTGGAAAACAATCTTAAAAAATCTGAACGTTATTTAAATAAACTTCAAAATTTATTAGGTGCATTTGAATTAACGAAGATCTATAATCTTTTTGATAAAACAACTTCGATGCATGATGATGAAGTTGAGTCTTTTTGTGAAGACACGTTTAGATTAAAAATTCAAAGTACAAAAATCGGTTTGGTTTCTTCGATTTTTACAATTTTAGCTTACATAAGCGTTTTTGTTATTGGAGCGTATCTAGTCGCATATGGATATGGAATTATTACTATTGGAGCAATAGTGGCATTATCACAATTGATTGGAAGTGTCATGTCCCCAATCGAACAAATTCCTCTAACAATTACTTCAATAAGAACTTCCTTTCCTGCTCGAAAACGAGTTTATGAAGTTTTAAAGGAAGAAAATGAAAAGCAAATAGATTTGAATGAAGAGAGAATTAATAGTATTACATTTGAAGATGTTAGTTTTTGTTACAAGGACAGCGATGAGTATTCCTTAACAAAGTTTTCGTTTAACTTTTTAAAAGGAAAAAGATATCTCATAATTGGTGAATCTGGCTCTGGAAAGTCTACAGTGAACAAACTCATTTTAGGCTTAATTAAACCTTCATCTGGTGAAATTTATGTAAATGATAAAAAAATAAATAATAATATTAATGTAATTTATAAAAACATGTCGTACATGAACCAAGATCCTTTTGTTTTTGAGAATTCGTTAAAGGAAAATATTACTCTCTTTGGTGACTATAATGAATCTAGATTCGCTGAGGCAATTAAATTCGCTAAAATAGATAGTTTTGTGCAAAATTTATCCAAAAAGGAAAATACAAACATTGGAGAAAATGGTTCTAAACTAAGTGGTGGTGAGAAGCAACGTGTATGTATTGCCAGAACTAAATATCATGCTTCAGATGTTGTTGTGTTAGATGAATTTACATCAAACCTTGATATTGAAGTAACATATTCGATATTTAATGATTTAACGGAGGATAGTAATACATGTTACGTTGTTGTTATGCACAACATAACAAGAAAAATTGTTAAACTTTTTGATGAGGTAATTGTCCTTAAAAAAGGAGAAATATTGGAATCTGGAAACTCTATTGAACTTTTGAATAAACAAGAAAGTTATTTAAGTTCTCTTCTAAAAATTATAGAAGATTGATAAAAGCTAAGCTAAATCGCTAACGTGTTAACTTATAAATGTCTGATGATTGATAATGGCATTGACTCTAAAAAATCATTTGAATATAATTAAAGATGAATAGGGGGATTTTTTTATGTATAATTTTCAATTTTTTATGGCTATGGGAGGGGCTAGTACTTAAAAATTTTTCATTATTTTCATGTAAACCCACTTTTCAATATAGAAATATGTAAAGGAGAACATATGAAAAAGAAAAAAATTAAAAATATTCGCTTAGTTTTATTATTACCATTATTGGCATTTACTTTTATTAGTAGCAAGAATTCTGTGGGAGCTAAAGCCCAAGAGATTGCATCTGCAACCGCACTTTCACAAATGTCCGAAGAAGAATGTCTCGCTTTTGTGGAAAGAAATGGCGTCAATATTCCTGATGAATTTGCTGATTCACCAAAACTAGGAAACCTAGTTAAAAATATTATCAGACAGGTTGATAAAAACCCAGAACATGAGTTTTCTTATAATTACCATATCACTTTAGATTTTGCTGAAGATATTAAGGCTTTAGTAAATAATTATCGTGGCATTTCTAATCAATCGGTAGGCTTATCTTCAATCTCGTCAATCTCGTCAAATTATACATTTCAAGATAATACATTTTATTCATTTGATATCGATTGGACTGAATATAATTGTTATGCATATGCGATTGAAAGAGATGAAGATCCATCGGAATTTATGACGGATCGACAATATCAGCCAGGAGATTTTTCCGGTGATTTTTTTGATCTCGACTTTTCGATTTATGAAATGACGCAAGTGGTAAAAAGTGATTTAGAAGTTTTAGGATTTGAAAATATTACGATTAGCAACTCACGGCCTGCTGTGCAAGTTGATGAGAGATTAATTTGCATGCGAAAAGGTGATTGGGACTATCACTTGATGAAACTTTACTCAGGTAGTTGGTATCATAAACCTGGATTTACCGCGATATTAAAATATAATTATCAACCTTCAAATAATCGCGTTTGGATTGGAGAATACGGTTGGTATGAAGGTGAGGAATATTTAGGCGATATCGTATATGATAGCGAAATCTATTATATAAAATATACTAATTCAACACCTTTAAAAATTAGTGAACCAGTTGAAGGCATTATAAACGATAACCATCCTTTTACTTGGTTTAAATTTGTGGCGCCAGTCACGGGTAAATACACGTTTATTTCCGCAAATAGTGTTAACGCAACAGCTACATTATATGATAATAGCGGTGTCTTACTATCAGAAGATCAAAACGGTAGTCCGATGGATTTCTTAATTCAACGTGATTTATCGCAAGGACAAACAGTATATTTAAAAGTAAAAGAATATTATTATAGAGTGCCAGGCAATTTTACAGTTAACGTATTGAGTGACGTTGAAGAAATTATTCTTGACCGCTCGATTAATGGCAACATTAGTGATTATAAGCCAGTAACATGGTATCGATTCGTCGCCCCCGCCACTGGACAATATAGTTTTATAGCGTCAGCACTTATAGGCATTAATGCTTATGGCGCTCTTTATGATGAAGTGGGCAATTTGATAGAAGATCATGGAAGTCCAGTTGGTGTGGAACTGAACCCAACTCTAACGCAAGGACAAACCGTTTACTTAAAGATTAGTGGTTATGAGAGTGGAGTTACTGGAAATTATTCATTATTGGTATCAAGAGTGCGCACTACTAAGTTTGTTTCACCATCGCATTACGGATATCAAGGGCAATATTTCTTTGAAGAAATGAGTAAAACCGTAACTGGTGCTGCTGGGTTTCAATTTGTTACCAATCGCTTAAGATGCGGATTTATTGAGGGACGTTACTTAACTTTGTCAGCGAATAGAAGAGGGGCAGGAACGGCGTTCTTAGAATATAAACTAGCTCAAAGCATTCATTCACTTCATATAGAAATTGGCTTATGGAGCGCGACAGAAAATATTACGGACCAAACTGCTGATATTTTATTTCAATATAAAAATCAAGCAGGTGATTGGATTACTAAGCATGATTTTTCGATCGCGGATATGTCTAAAACAAAAGATTACTTAGATGAACATTATTTCGAATTTAACACGGATGTTAAGGAATTTAGAGTTTATGTTACAACTACTAACACTGGTGGAGATAGCAACAAGGGACGCGTCGTAATTGGCGCTCTTGAACTAGACATATTTCTCTAGTATCTAGTTAATTTATAAACAATGGAGATGGCGAATTCGCCATCTTTTTTAATCTTAATTACTATTTTTATGATAAACACTACTAAGTTTAATTGATTTAAATTAATAAAAAAATGCTATCCATGAGACAGCATCTTTTTATTTTAAATAGTTAAAGAACTTTTTTCCACAATCCGTGCAAGTTACAGTGTTCATAAGCTCCAACAACTGTTTCACCTTCTACTAAACGGAATGTAGCAACTGGCGCGTCGCCAGGTTTTAAAATACGGCGCATTTTGCCTAAGTTAGTTTCTAAAACAATATACTCGATGAAATGTTGCTCTTGCATTGGATGCTCAACACTTCCGATTTTGACTATAACTACATCGCCATTTACTTCAATAACAGGAACGTGTTTTTCATTAGATGCATCAATTGAGTTTGCTTTTATTTCAGTCATTTCTTGACCACAGCAACTTGGCATGACACCTGCATCATTTAAAAACGTAATTTGGTTACCACATAGTTCACATATACATACTTTCATAATTAATCCTCCATTTCTAATTATAGATTACCAAACAAAAGAATATAACGCTACAAATATGCTTTGCTAGTATATAGGGCTTTAACATATTTTTTTAAAACAGGGCGATTGCGCTTAGCTTTTTTGATTATATGAATATCATAACTTAGAATAGGAGGGCATTTAAATGCCAGAAAATATATTACTAAACCAAGGTCTACTAAACGCTGACTATGACAATCAAGCTGTAGACTTTATCACTACAGAAGTAGAAACGGTGCTTGTCGATGGAATCATCGCTAATAAAACCGCGAATAAAGCAGTTTGGCTCAATGGATTATTAACTTACACAGTTGAATTAACTAATGGAGCAGAATATGATTTAGAAAACTTAGTTTTCACTGATAAGATTGACACTACTAAAGCAACGCTTGTTGCTGATACTGTCATGATTGATGGTGTGGCCGCTACTTACACATTTGTTGGTGACTTACTAACTGTGGAGCTTCCAAATTTGGCTGTTGGAGAAGATGTAGCCATCACGTTTCAAGTGCAAAAAGTATAAAACATCTATTACTTGTTTACATCGAACGAATTGGAAATTGCTACTAAATACGGCTGTTTTTACGAGTAAAAATGATGTAATTGCTACTAACTTATGTTGCGTAAACAACTCGTGCTCTTTTTAAAAAGAGCACATAATTATTAAAGGATGATAAAATGGCTAATTTCGCAAATGTATCTAACTTTCTAGAACTTAAAATAGCAATATTAGATCCTGATATTACTACGATTTTTCTTATAAGTGACATTATTGGATTAGTGGGCGGAGTTATTATTCCAAGTTCTAAGACTAGTTTAACCATCGACGGTAAAGATCCAAAAACTGGGATTAATCATACTTTTACCGATTATAACTCCTATCTATTCAGTGATGCAATTACTATGACGCAAGCGACAGGAGCCACAATCATTACCCTTAAAAATCTCGATATTACTTGTCGAAACTATTACGGTGTAGTGGCAATTACCGATACATCTAGTACCGCTAACGTCAGCATTGTTTTTGATAATGTTATTTTTAATGGCGCTCAATTATCCTATAATCGAAGGGGAACAACGATTATTAGAGATTCTGCAATTACGATTGCCACGCAGCCGTTATCGCTTAGTTCCGCACAAGAAGTCTCAGAGACGAATAGATTACATTTGGCGGGCAAAGTTGATATAGATCATCAAGCAACTTCAGATTCTTGTTTTTGGATTGCGTACGCTAATGGTGAATTTATTGTTGAGGATGACGCTGAAGTTAACATAAATATAAAAAATCGTGAATTGATATATAGTGATTATTCCGTCAAGATGTCGTTTGGAAACAATTGTAAGTTTACTCTTACGACAAATCATGGCATGTTTTATAGTACTGGTGTTCACATGGCTAAGTCTTTTACTGTCGGTGATAATGCCAGTATTTATATTAAGCAACTTACTAGAAATAATAATGTACCGACAATTAGACTTGAAAATGGCATGGTTTTAGGAAATAACATTACTTTTAAGGTGTTTGTAACTCACACGAGTGCAGATCCTTTAATTTATTGTGCTTCTAACTCTATTCTTAATTTTACCAACTCACAGCGAGTTATTTTATATAACTACACTGGAAAGATTTTTGATTGGGGAACTGGAAGCGGAACAATAAGCATTAATACGGAAGTTGTTAATTATTGGACCGCCGCAAAAACACTTGATATTGCAGGAAATATCGATGATAATCCATTGTATATATTCCGAAAAAACGATAATAGTAACTTAACTATTTCGACAAGTATTGTAAGTAATGCTACTAGCGCTACAACTTCAAACTTTGTCGTCGGAGTTGATGGAAATACTGCGCCAGCAAAGGATACTTTTGACACTACCAAAGCACGAATGATTACGTTTGGAAAACTACCATTATTAGTTTCTGAGATCAATGATTCTAGTTTGATAGTAGAAGGGAATACAACATCATCAAGTATTGTTAGATATAAAAATAGCGATGTAACATTTGATATGTTAGCAAACGATATGGGAGATTTTTCTCATACGCTTATCATCTCACCAATTAAAAGAAGTACAGCAACAATACGCAGTAATTTTGATTTTTTAAATGCTGAAATCCAGTTTGCCATCCCGGGCTCTTTAAAGTTTTTAAGTGTTCCGACAAAAATGCTGTTTAAACCGAAAATTACTCCCACTCCAGACGGAGTGATATTAAGACAATTAAAAGATTGGCAGATGAGTGTTATAGATACTAGGGTTAATGGCAGTACGTGGTATCTTTTAGTTAAAATAGCGTACCCATTAACAAATGATATTGTTAGTATAGAAGACGCTGTCGTTTTTCAAGATGAAGACAAAACTATCATTAATGAAATGAATGACACGGTAGTATTTACCGGCAACGGAAATGTAGATGAATCCACCACCTCAATAATAAAATGGGATGATATTTCAGGAGTTCTTTTAGAATTAGAGCCTTTTAAAAATTATCTTTCTGGAAAGTATCACACTTTACTTTATTGGAGTTTAATTAGCGAATAAAAATAAGGAAAATATAGGTAAATAGGAATATTACTTGTTAAATTTATATATGTAATATATAATGTAAGATATTATTGGAGAGCATTATATGAAAAAAAATATTAAACTTGCTTTATTTTCTGTCGCTGCGCTATTACTTGGTGCTTGTACAGAAGCGGGGGATAGTTCATCAGGAAATGTAGACTCGATTTCTGATGGAACGCAAACAACTAGTGGGGCAGATTCAACAACTGGTGTACCTATTTCTAATAGTGAGGTAACGAGTTCAGGAAATATTACCACATATAGTTTGTCTGATTCAGGACCAACAAGTATATCGACTATTACTTCCGTTAGTACTTCGATAAGTACTGGAACTAGTAATTCTACAAGCACATCGACGGGTGGATCTACCTCGATTACAGATGTTCCTGGTAAAATCTCAGTCGTATTAAATTATAATAATGGCGGGGCAACCGCGACTCAAACTCTACTAGCTAGTAGTTCAACAGTTACCTATGGTTCAATCGGATTGACTAATCCAACTTGGACAAATTATATCTTCAAAGGATGGTTCGTTGATGTTGGTGGCGTATTGGGTGCCCAAGTAACCCCTGATCACCCATTAAAACTAAGCGTTAATCACATTTTAACTGCTAGATGGGCCGTTAAAATTACAGATGGAACTCCAACGTTTGATGGAACTTATAATTTTGAAAAAGATACAGGTTATACCACAGGCGGAATTGAATACGTATATACAGAAGGTACTAAAGCATTGAATTTACGCTTTGACGCTATAATTGCTAATGGCACAAGAAATCGCCACAATGGTTCTTATAGTTTGCGTTTAGACAAACGTGGATATGTTCAAACAGATACTAAAATTGATGGACTTCACCAATTATCGTTTGCCCATGCTCCATACGCACCGACTGATTCATCGACAGTAAGCTCAAACTTCTATATTTATTATTCAGTAGATGAAGTCGTTTGGACACAACTTGATATCGTGGCAACAACTAATAAAGACAATAAGAACGGCATGCTTTCTTATTACAGGACTGACATTGGAATTACATATGGAGTTTACGTTAAAATTATTAATAGTGAAACCGCTAAAGCAAATGAAAACAAAGCAAATCTTGATGACTTACGCTTAATGGGTGTAAAGTTTCAAGGAAAAAACGCGCAGTATTATAACTAGCGCGTTTTCTTTTAGCTATTGTTAATTAAATCTAGTCGATATTGCACAATGTCAATAATTAGTTTCGTTGGTAAAGGAACATTATTTGGTAGTTGAATCGCGCCCTTCGAACTTTTTAAATGTTGAATTTTATCTTGGAATGCGACAATTGCTTCCTCGCCAGGGTAAATACCGATGTGTTGCTTAAATGCCGCAAAATGGATGAGGTTTTCTTTGTAATAAAATGTCGGCATTCCCCAAGATATTTTTTCAATTGCGTCAGGAGCAGTTTTTTTAATCAATTCTCTTATTTCAATTAAACGTGCGTTAATTTCGCCATCAAATTGCGCGATATATGCTTCAATAGATTTAGCTGGTTCGTTTTTCATAAATTGTAATCCTCTTTTTTATTGTAGCACAAATAAATAATCTCTAGCATTGTTTATCAGCAAATTATTAGTTAAAATGATATTAAGAATTTAGGTGATAGCATGGATGTACTTTGGAATTTGTGGCGTGGATGTCATCGCTTTAGTGAGGGATGCACTAACTGCTATGTCTATCGTGGTGACGCTAAATATGGGCGAGATACTACGGATATACACAAAACTGAAAAATTTGATTTGCCAATTAAAAAGAAAAAAGATGGAACATACAAATACCCATCTGGAACAACTTTTTTTACTTGCTTCACTTCTGATTTTCTTTTGCAAGACGCAGATGAATGGCGAAACGATGCTTGGAAAATGATCAAAGAACGCTCAGATTGCTATTTCTTTTTTATTACTAAAAGAATCGAACGATTTATGGATTGTATCCCACCTGATTGGGGAGATGGCTATGATAATCTGGGAATAGGCTGTACCGTTGAAAATCAGGAATTAGCGGATTTTAGATTAGATATTTTTAATAAAGCTCCGATCAAACATCGTACAATAATTTGCGAGCCTCTTTTAGAGGCGATAGATTTAAGTAAGCACATAAATTCTAACATTGAAGAAGTAGTCGCAGGTGGAGAGTCTGGCTTAGAAGCTCGCGATTGTGATTTCAAATGGATTCAAGATATTCAAGAAATCTGTGTTAAAAACGATGTGAAATTTTGGTTTAAGCAAACGGGAACGTATTTTATAAAAGATGGTGTAAGATATACAGTAAAACGTATGTTCCAACATCAGCAAGCTAAAAAAGCAAATTTAAATTTTAAAAAATAGGAGATACACGAATGTTTCTCCTATTTTTTAATGTAGCATCACTATGCAGAAGTCACGACTTTAGAAATGGTAAACGCTTGGAGTGATGAACCACCACTATAAGTACCTCCACTTAAGAAACCAAATGCGTCCGCTGCAACTGAATATGTTCCGCCGGAATATAAATTATAAGATCCGTTAACTAGTAATGGTGAACTATAGACGATTGAGCTAATAGCTTTACGGGTTTTAACAACGACTAAATCAGTACCGCTAGAATTTCTAATACTGAAAATCGTATTAGCGGCGATTGATTTTTTAAGCATGACGCCATTTTGTGTACTAATTGAGCCAATATTTTGTGCCATGCCGGAACTTCCAATTGCAACTAGAGTTCCACCTTTCATTGCGAATGTTCCATCATAGTCAAGAGGTGCATCGCCATTACTTGTTGGTCCGTGAACAATCACGGTGCCACCTGTCATAACAATGTTGCCATTTGAATCAAGTCCGTCTCCACTAGCATCTACACAATATGTTCCACCAGAGATGTTCATTGTTCCACCAGTTGCGGTAGTGCCACCGCCACCTGGACCTCCACCGCCACCTGGACGATCTGGATTAGAACTTCCAGAACTATCAACTCCGCCAGCAACGTTAATTCCATCATCACTTGCAACGATTGATACGAATCCACCTTGGAGATTAATATCGTATCCTTCAAGTCCTTCATAACTCTTTGTAATTGTAATTTGTCCATTCGTAATCGTTAAAGTTTGATCAGCATGTACGCCGTCATCACCGGTTGCGATTGTGAAAACTCCACCATTGATTGTAACGTTTTCATTTGAATGTATTGCATCGTCATTAGCGTTAATATTGAAAGTTCCAGAGTTAATAACTAATTCTTTAACCGCTTTAATACCTTTTGCGCTATCAGTAGAAGCTTTTGCGGTCGCTCCACCTGCGGTTAAAAGATTAAATGAGGCGTTAGAGATTGTAACATTAGAACTAGAATCAATTGCATCATTAACCGTAATAATGCTGAAATCTCCTCCGCTAATATCGATGAGTCCGAGTGTTAAATCTTCCTCGTTGTCGGATTTAATACCATCACTTTGTGAAGTTAATTCAAAAGTTCCACCTTTGATATCAACTAAGTCATTACCCTTTAAAGCGTTATTAACTGCGTTTACATGATATTGACCACCTTCAATTACTAGATTGTCTTTCGTGCCAATACCATTGTTGTTTTTTCCTGTAACAACAATCTTACCTTCACCGCGCATCGTAATGTTCTTGCGGATAAATAAAGCAGCATTAGGAATTTCATCAACGTCATAACTTGTTTCATACACAGCCGCGTCATTTAAGTAGTTAACTGAGTTTGTAGCAAGTTCAATGGTAACATCAGATTTTTTTAAGCATACAAGCGCAGCGTAATTAGATGATGTTACAATTACACCATTTAAGATAATTGTGACTTCAAGTTCCTTCTTAGAGACAGAAATAAACCCATTATCTAAAGTGCCTTGAATCATGTATGTTCCGCTTTTACTAATCTCAATAATCAAACCGTAGGTTGCGTTTTCAACAGCGGCAATGCCGGTGCCAGTAATTTCTGCGGAAGTGTGGTTTAAAATAGCCTTACCAGTTAATTCACTAGTAGTGCCATCACCGATTATAGAAGTGGCATCGATGCTTGAGATATTAATGCTTTCGATACTAGGATTACTTACTGAAATAGGATTGTAAGAATCAATAATTGAGGTGCTGACTGGCACACTCGACGAGCCTCCGTTAGAAGCGCTAGAATTTGAAGGAGAAGACTCTCCTTGTGAGCACCCTATTAGAAGGACACTTAATGCTAAAACTAAAAGATTTTTTTTCATAGTTGTTACCTCTTAGTAGTAGTATACATTTTGATTGTGAAAATCAAGTGAAAATAAGGTTAAAAACTCTTGAAATTATTTTTTGATTGTAAAGTCGACATAGAATGTACTTCCATGGTTAATTTGTGTATCAACGCCATACGTAAAATTATGTGCTTGTAAAATCACTTTAACTATTGATAAACCAATGCCAGTACCTTTAATCTCACGATCGCTAGTTTTCTCTGCTCGGTAGTATTTATCCCAAATATAATCAAGCTCGCTATCAGGAATACCTTTGCCAGTATCTTTGACTGAAAAACGAATAGTGTCTTTAATATTTTTTAACGAAATATAAACTTTTTTATCGGGTCCTGTATAGTTGACACTATTGCCAATTAAATTGTAAAGAACTTGCTCGATTTTTGCGGTGTCCGCCATAATTATTAAGTCCTGATCAACGTCGACAACAAAATTATAACCATCTTTTTCAAAAACTTTAAAGTGGCTAATAACGTTGTTGCATAAGTTCGATAAGTTTATTTCGTTCATTCTTATACTTTCCGCTCCAGCTTGTAATTTAGAGAGTAAAAGAATGTCATTCACTAGTGTAGTCAAGCGTGATGTTTCATCGATAATAATATTTGCATGTTCATTGCGTTTGATGGGATCATTTCCAGATAAGTCGCGCATCATTTCAGCATAAGCTTGGATAAGCGTTAAAGGAGTTTTAAGGTCGTGAGTGATATTCGCCAGCAAATCACGTCTTAAATCTTCAGTCTTCGCTAGTTCAGAAGTAGTGTTGTTAAGAGTATCTGCTAAACTATCAATTTCGATAATTCCTTTTCTTTTAAACTTAACACTATAATCGCCATGCGACAACTTCTCAGCCTCGCTAGTGATGCCTAAGATAGGTTTACTTAGACTTAAAGATATAAATAATGAGATTAATGTTGAGATTGTTAAAATTGCCGCTGTAATTATCGTTAGTTGGCTCGATAATATTTTAACCGTATACTCGTTTGGATCCATCGGTGATTCTAAATAAAAATACCGAATAATAGGAGATTTACCAACTTGCTTGCCGAAGACTAAAGAGCTCTTTCCCTCGTTACCACTGACATAACTAATTGAACTTTCATTTTCATTAATATGTTCAAAGAATTCTGCGAGTGTGTCGGCTTTCATTACGCGACCGCCGCCCCCACCGCCTCCGCCCCCACCATCAGGGTCGAATCCACTATATGATCTATAGTAGATAGTTCCTTTTTCATCAAATATGAAAATGGTCGTGCGATTTTTAAATGTGGCGTCATCCAAGATTGAATTATAATTTGGCTCTTCATATCGTTCTGCTAACTCATTACCGATGCTCTTAATTTCATTAGTGCGCATCATGACATAATAACTATTGAAGAAGAAGATTTGAAAAATCCATAGCATAAGGACTATTATTCCAGAGAATAGCAAAAAATAAATCCAGATTCTGAATTTGAGTCCGTGAGTTAACTTATACACCTTTTTCATACTTCAAACCGATATCCCAAACCGCGTAAAGTGACTATTAATTCGCGGTATTCCCCAAGATTTTGTCTAAGCATCTTAATATATGTGTCGAGCGTACGATCATCACCATAATAATCATAACCCCATACTTTGTTTAATAGTTGCTCGCGCGATAATGCTACTCCGCGATTGCGAATAAAATAGAAAAGCAAGTCATATTCCTTTGGAGTTAATACCAATTCATTATTATCAATAATTACGCGATGAGCAATAAAATCAACGATTAATCCATTATAGGTAAAAAGATCCTCTACTTTTGTGTGACGTTTAAGAATTGCAGAAACACGCGCCATAATTTCTTTTGGCGAGAATGGCTTTTGCACATAATCATCAATACCAAGTTCAAAGCCACGTAGTTTATCATATTCTTCCCCACGAGCAGACAGCATAAGAATAGGGGCATTTGAAAACTTACGGATTTCAGAAACTGCTGTGAAACCATCCATATGGGGCATCATAATATCCATAATAATAATGTCACAAGAATGTTGCTTTTGCGCTTCAACCGCAACTCGTCCATCCTCGGCACCAAAAAAGGTATGTCCTGAGAATTCAATGTATTCTTTCAGTACATTTCGAATTTTAATTTCATCGTCGACGACAAGAATTTTACTCATGATAAACACCCTCTATATAAGTATTATACAATGATATTGTGAAAATTGTCTGAAATGTTAGAGAAATGTTGATTTTGATGTTTAAACTAACAAAAAAAGCTGAAAATGATGATGTTTTTTTCAGCTTCTTATAGCACTAAATACAATCCAATAAGCGCAAAAGTAATTGAAACAATTGCAATAGGTGCACCATATTTCACGAATGTTACAAAACTAAATCTAACATCATGCTTTTTTAAAATATCAATCCACATGATTCCCGCTAATGCTCCAATTGGCGTGAGAAGTGCACCAATATTAGAACCAATGACTGAGGAGTATATTGCAGCGTGGTATGAGGTTGCAACAGCATTACTGGCGAGAACTTCAAAAAGAACGCTCATTGGAATATTATTAATAAGATTAGCACTTAAAAATGAAGTTACACCGTAAAGAAAAATAGGATTTCCGTTATCTAAAAGATTTGCAACATTAGTTAAAAGCCCTGTTTCTTTTAAGCACAATACAATAATGAACATCGATATTACAAAAGGAATCAATTCATAGGGCAGTCTTTTAACACTATTAATTAATTCAGCAGGTTTCTTTTTTTTCACTAGTCCATGATATATAGCAATAAATAATACGAGACTGAGCGCAAAAGCAAAGGTAATTGCCCACATATCAAGATTAATGTAAGAAGCAATTACAAGCAAAATCGTACAAAGTCCGAGATGAGCAAGACCAATTATCAGTAAGTTTTTATCCTCAATTTTATAATTTTCGATGACGGGTTGCTCGATTTTTTTAGCAAGCGTTTTACGAAATATGAGAAATAAAATGCCAAAAGAACTTAAGCCTGCAAAAATAGTTGGAATAATCATCACAAGAAAATAATCAATAAAATTAATCGATGCCGAAGTAGCTAAATAAATATTAGTTGGATTTCCAATTATAAACATCATACTCCATGTATTAGCTGCTACGAACTCACAAAATAGAAACGGTAAAGGATTTATTTTAGCGTTCTTGCAGAAATAGCAGATAAATGGTGTAAATGTCAGGATAATTATATCGTTTGAAGTAAAAACAGTTAAAATTGATACGATTATATAAAGTAAGATAAATAATTTAGTTTGCTTCGCACCAGATTTTTTGAGAACTAAGTTTGCTAAATATTTAAAGAAGCCAATTTCATCTAAAAAGATGGAGAGAAAAGTCATTGATAAGAATAAAATAAGAATTTTAAGTGGGTTAATTGCAGAGTTGGAGAAAAGTCCATCACTAACAGTTTTAATCGAAAGAAAACCGCCTATTAAAAGGACTAATGCTCCTATTAAAGCCACAAACCAGTAAGTACTTATATGTATTTTTTTAAGTTTTATTGCTGGAAAAAATATGATCGAGGCAATCATGGTTAAGCACGTAATAATAACGATTATCAATTCAATCATATTGATCTCCTAAGTATATGCGAAGATATTATATGGAATTGATTACAAACTATCAAGATGTATTATAACTATCATCTATTATTTATAGTTATACAAAAGGCTAAAGGAATTTTGTATAATGAAATCGAGGTGCTAACTTATGAAATATGAATGGAAAAAAGAAGAAAAGAAAGTGTATGCTCCTAAGGCTCAACCAACATTAATAAATGTTCCTAAAGCAAGATATATTTGTATAAAAGGAACGGGAAACCCAAATAAAGAAGAATTCGCCAATAGAGTTTCGGTGTTATATTCTTTATCATACGCGATAAGGATGATGCCTAAAAAGGGTCACACTCCCACAGGATATTTTGAATACACGGTTTATCCACTTGAAGGTCTTTGGGATTTAAACGAAGAAGGCAGAAAAAAAGCAAGTCTTGATAAAGAAGATTTTGTTTACACGATTATGATTAAACAGCCCGATTTTGTCGATGAAAAAGTTTTTTTAATGGCGCTTGACTTTGTTAGAGCAAAAGATTCTAATCCACTGCTTAATGAAGCATATTTACAAGATATTGAAGATGGACTTTCAGTGCAGATGTTGCATGTTGGCTCTTATGATAGTGAGCCGTGTTCATTCGACAAAATGAAAAGATATATTGCAGATAATAATCTTGTTATCAAAACACTTGTGCACCGTGAAATATATTTATCTGATGCTAGAAAAGTGACTAGCGACAAATTAAAAACTATCTTAAGATATGTAGTTGAAAAGAACTAATTAAAATATTGAGTATTTACATAGAATACTGATTTATGTTCATTGAAATTTTAAATGTTTTAACTCTTGAATGATTTATTATACAAGGTTTGTTATACTAAAGGTAATATGAAAAAAAGAGATTTTTTTTATCAGAAAGAGTGGGGGCTATAATATGGATGAGACCGAAAGTGTGGAAAGTCTTTTAAAAAAAACATTGAATCAATATAGAATTATTTATTTCGAGACAATTAATCATAGCATTCTTGGCACTATGAAATTAGATTTCAAGAATCCTAAAACAGGTATTCCTTATGATAATATTGTTTTCGCAGGAGCAAATGGAACAGGGAAGACAACGATACTGAAGATTATTAGCACAATGCTCACTCGCGATAGTAAAAACGAAATAGACTACAAAACTAATCGTGGATCCGAATTATATAAATTAAAACGAAGTTTTTTATCCGGAACTATTCTCTTGAGAATGGTTCGTGAAAAAAATGATACACTCGATATTAAGTATTTAAACGGAGAAATTTCTTATCGAACACGCGTTCTTGGACAGCCACATAGTTCTGCTTTTAGAATTGCGAATATTGAATCGCGGGATTCGCTAAAGACTGATACATACAAGACTATAAACCATCTTATTGAAAAGGATAGCAAAGTTGCATTACAAATCTTAACTCTAAATCCTATGGGGTTAACAAAAGAAAATATGCCAAATATAAAACTAAGAATTCTTTCAGAGTTTTTGCTTGAAACGTTTAAGATGAGAATTTCGTTTTTGCCATCTGATGACGATATTGATAATAGAAATAATGCACATATACCACAGATTATTAATGACGATATAGGAAGTGCGTTTTCTATCGAAGATTTAAGTTCTGGAGAAAGGGAAATATTATCTAGAATGCTTTTCATTCTTAAAAATGATAATTTTAATGACTTTATTACCGTTTTTATTGATGAGCCTGAGCTGAGCCTTCATCCAAGGTGGCAGAAAGAGATTATGTCGGCTTATAAATCTCTCTTTAGTAAATGTAAAGATTATCCTCAATTTTTTATTGCAACACATTCTGATCATGTCTTACAAAAAATGTTTGAAGATGAAAATACTTTGATAATTAAACTTGAAAAAGGGTTTCTTCCAGAAAAAATATCAAGAGTTGAGAACGGACAAATTCTGCCCAGAATCTCTTTAGGGGAGATTAAATGGAGTATTTTTGGATTAGCTACTATTGATTTCCACAATTATTTGTTTGGATACTTACAAACAGCAAGAATTAGGGATAATGAAGGTAATGAAATTAACTATTCTTCAAAGGCTCGATATGTATCAGACATGGATGAAGTTTTCGAATTGCTTCAAAATAATCTCGGAATTGATTCATCTTGGAAAAACGAGAGAAAAGAAAGGACTTTGCCCGTTTATATCAGAAATCAAATTGATCATCCAGAAAGTGATGACCGTGAACCTAACATTGATTATGATAGGTTACAAGATTCGATTAAATATATGATTGAAATAATTAAAAACAATGTTATTCAAGAAGAGTTTGGCGAGAAAATTATAACTATTTCTTAGAACTAGCAGTGAATACCCACCAATATTTCTCAGATATTATTATCTTTTTTCCTCTTCAAAAAAAAGGTTTTAAATAAACATTATTATCGATTACATGTCAGATTTTGGCAACTATTATAAATACATAAATATTGGATATTAAATTATTGTTTTTTACATAAAACTCATGTGTTTTTTGCACAAAAAACAAAAAACGATGTCAAACTAAGTTTCTTTTTAGAAGGCGAGATAGGAGTTTTGAGAAGGATTAGCGCATCTATAAGAATCGCTAAAAGATTAATAATATCTATTCTTTTAATGATTTTAAAATCTCATAGATTTTTCCATCTTTGCTTTTAAGTAACCTTATTCGCTTGTTATTATTTGTATAAATTACAATTCTCTTGCCATACTCAATCTCTCTTATATTATCGACAGGTATCTCCATATGTTTTATGTTTCCACTAAGAACTATAGAATTTTCAAATATAGTCAATTTGTTTGTTATGCCGTGATAGCCTTTGAAATATGCTATAAGATAAACTAAAAATAGAAGTG
Source organism: Bacilli bacterium (assembly GCA_031556235.1). Classification (GTDB taxonomy): domain Bacteria; phylum Bacillota_I; class Bacilli_A; order RFN20; family CAG-826; genus JAVBTH01. The sequence goes on along the minus strand of JAVBTH010000001.1, from coordinate 71,369 downwards.
AGGATATTCCAATTCCAAAAACATAAAACACAGCCCATTTCATTTGCGGATTAAATAATTGTATTATCAGCCAGAGAATTATGTTGCCTAAAAGTGGAATTGCCGCAAATTTGAACATATACAAAAACGTGTATGATTGAGGATAAATTTCTTCGTGTAGTTTTTTTCCATAAATTTGCTGATTGAACTCATCAAAGTTCTTTTCAGAAAAATCATTTACATTTTCCCACAGCAAATATTTTGATTGATTAAATGTATTTTTAATTTCATAAAAACGTTTTGCGAATTCCTCTTCGGCTTCACGTTTTAATCTTGCAATACTTATAACTACAACGGTATCTTTTTTAACAAAAATATATGATCCAGCATCATAAGAAAGTTTTATAATACCGATTTGACAGTTTTCAAACTCAAATATTTCATCCATATTGATTTTGAAATTTTGACCATGAGCATCAAAGAAAGAAAACTCATTGTTTATTAAATTATGATCGTTATTAGTCACAGAGTGTTTATCTTCAAAATATGCCTTCCAACGAACGCTACCAGCTTCCAGAACCAAATCATCTAAACTATCGTACATTCCTACAAAATTAAAGTGTATTTTATTCTCTCTTATTTCAACAGTACAAGCAAAAAAAGAATTATTTAAATCTAATGTATTATTGAAGACATCCGTACATTCTAAGAGAATGTAGCTTCCCCATGTCGTATTGAAAAAAAGTTTGCATGTGTTCTCACATGATTCTATTTTTTCAACATAGGCATCGTGAAAACCTAATGATGAAGATAAAATAGAGTCACAATCATCATTACTTTTAATACAATTCCATTCTGATGTAATAAAAGTGGTCTGCATCATTTTAGCCTCAGTTAAGATTTCAAGATCAAGTTTTTGCGAATTTGCTAAACGAAAAATGTTCTTAATATTCCAATACGACTTAAATTCTTTGGTGTTAATTTTCCAAGAAGAGCAATCATAGTTTGTGATTAATACATTTATTTTTCCATTCTTTCCCCAATATTTTATTGAGATTAGATTCGTATATGATTCATCAAAAGCAATAATTTTTGTATTCCACCCCGAGTAATTTATAGCAAAAACGACTGATTCATATACCGAGTTTTTACCTTTTATTTTTGCTATCATAATTGCGTTCCTTTTATTTACTTGTTTAAATTAAATATATTTAATCCAACATATTTAACTACAATAATTCTATCATGTCTCTATATTACAATCTATAGAAAAGGAAATATATCAGTACTAATTCGAAAGAGTAAAAAGGCTTGAAACAATAGTTAGCTATTGCTTCAAGCCTATGCCTTATTCTTGGAGCAGGCGACGGGAATCGAACCCGCGTCATTAGCTTGGGAAGCTAAGGTTCTACCATTGGACCACGCCTGCGCTGATAGTAACTATTAAAATTAAAACACCATAAATAATAAAAGTCAAAACTAATTTAATCGAGAATAAAAAAACATGGAATTTTCCATGTTTTAAGTTACATTAGTCCTTTAGTCATTTCATTTGCCATTGTTAATGCTTCTTGCTCAATCATGTTAAAGTTCTGAACATCGTCTTTATACTTTTTAAGAAGACGATACTCAACTTCCTTTTTGGTCATGTCTAGATGACTGTAAAGAAGAGCACGCCATTTGTTTTCATCGTAAACATTTGGATTAATTGAATGCAAGCCTTTAGCAATATCGTCAGCGTTTTTATACCATTTCTTTTCAAGCGTAGAAGCTAGTTGCTTGTCATTTTTCTTGACCGCTCGAATTAGGTCTCTTCCGATAACTAAATGTTCTGTAATAAGTTCTTTTACCGCATTCGCGGCATCATCACCATAAGTATCCTTAAAGAGTGAAGCAATATCAGCGGGATTTTGAAGCAGTCTTGCGGTCACTGCTTCCTCGTCTTGTAATTCATCAATAATACTAAGAACTAAGTTTCTCGTCCACCAGACGTGTTGCTCCCAGTATAGAGTCATTAAGTCTTTTGTAGAAGAAGGGACGTCATTTTCCATGTGCCTATGGCAATTTCCGCAGCAATCTTCTTCGATTTTCTTCTTTTCATGACAATGACAGCCGCGATAATCGCTATAAAGTGTGTTAAGCATAATCGCTTGTTTAGTTTTGTAAACCGGCATATTGACAAAATATGTTTTAAGCAAATGATTGTTTTCATCATTAACTATTCGGCTATACAAAGAAAACATGTTTAGCTCCGATTGGATTCCTTCAGTTAAAACGCTTCCTAGATCATTAAATGGCTTTAATGATCTTAGTAAATTAGGGTTTTGACCTGTAAAACTCTGATATAAAGAAGTGAGAGTATTTATTATTTCTTGCTCCTCTTTTATTATTTCAGAAATAAATGTCTTATGGTCATCGCATATTAAGGGAATCAAATTTTCGAAAAGCTTAATTGAATGTTGCTCTTTTTGAATTAACTCGTTTAATAATGCTGGTGTGACCTTGTAGTTTTCAATATTCACAAATAATCCTCCAAAGAAAGATTATGATTATAGAATTAGAAAAATACGCTATAGATAGTTAATCGTGCCAAGGAAATGTGGTGTGCCATTGTATAGTAATGCATAAATGAATGGTGAATCAATCTTAAGAGTCAATAGAGGAATTGTGGCGCTGGTTTTACTAATTGAGATACCAGTGACAGCAGCGGCCTCAATGCCACTTAAGTTAACGATAATTTTACTATTTTGTTGAATGCTGCTAACGACTTGACGAATATCAGTATTGTCCTTAGTAAGATTTCCTAATTGACCACTACTTTTAAGGTGAATAGCGCCAAGTTCTTTAGTTATATCAAGCAGATCTATTTCTTTTTCGGTCTCAAAGAATGGGAACGAATATCCTAGTTGTACCTCTTGGTAGCGAGTGTAATCAAATATATGTTCCATTAAACTGGAGTTATTTATGATGTCGGCAGTCGTGTATTTCTGATGAGGTTTGATGAGCATATACGAGAAATTGTCTTTTAAAGGTTCGATAAAACTGGCATAATATTCATTTTCTAAATAAGGACGATAATTAACTTCATGCAAACCCTCAACAATATTAGTTGTACCATCGGCATTTTTAAATTGAATGTCACTAGGTTTTTCGTACTTATGCTCCCATTTCGCTTTAGCGTAAATGCTACTGAATAAGACCATCAAAGCATCTGGATTTTCAAATGGATTGCTAGAGAATGATTTTAAATCAATTAGTTTATTTGTCGCTTCTTTAAGCCATGAATCTAGCAATGTGCTTGCTTCTTTTTCTGCCAAGTTACCTTGATAGTAAGTTGAATAGTATTTTTCAGTTAGATTATTGATTGTTTCAGGGTTAGGAGTGAAGCAATCATTTGCCCAAGCAGAGGTAGATAGTTTTAATTGAGATTTATTATTTAAAAACGAACTTCGGAAAAGTTCAGAAGAAAAATCACGAACGCTTTCTTGATTTGATAAATTGAATAGTTCTAATAACTCTTCGTGTAACTCGTTTGTGGCTATTTCAGAAAGCATAAGTAACGCCATAAGGTGAGAAGTAGGAGAGTAAATAATGTTTTCATTGTTATTTGCTATTTTTTGGATTGTCTTTACGGCAAAATCACTGATTATTCCGTGTGATTCAGTACTCAAAGTGGTTCTATTAATATTATTAAGATTTGGTTTAGCATATAAACCTTTTACAAGTGGAGAGGAACAACTGCAGGCTAACACCAGAATACATGTTGGGACTAGAATTTTTTTCATTTTTAATTCTCCTTTATTATTGCGTAAAATTTTTGATCATCATAATTGATTAGTACTTGTGCAGAGAGAGATTGGAAAATATTAAAGGCTGTAAAGCTAATTACACTATCACTAGTTTCTAAATCCGGTGTCCAGCATATCACTTGTCTTCCTACAAATTCTAAACTTTTCCCGCAATCAACTAATTCTAAAGTGCTCTCAGAAAAAGTAAATAAAGAACCATTGTTAACTTCAATATTGAATGTGGCATTATTGCTACTTATTAGAAGAGGATAGTATATTTTCTCATTTTCAGAAAATGTAAACGATAATAATTCAGTCAGTGTATCTTTTTGCAGAAAGCTTGGATTTGCATCGCCAGGATTGCTGGGATTATATAAACGTATTGAGTAGTAGATTGCTCCAACGGTTGAACTTGTGCCACTAGTTCCACCGCTACTCGTGCTGGTATGACCACCACTTGTGCCGCCTATCTCTTCGGACACACTAGTTCCTTTTGACGAATCAAACCAACCATTACTACCGCTTTTTGAGTCTTTTTCAAAAAGAGAATTCTTGATTAAGAGTCCAATACATATTAAAGCAACTGAAGCGATACTTAATCTGGAGGAAAATTTAATAAGCCGAGTTCTTGACGGATTATTTTTTGTAACAACGTTATCTACTTTAGTATTCTTAACTCTATCTTCGATTTTGTTGAATTCTAAAGAAGTTTTTATGTCAATTTCTTCTTTTAAGTTTTTGATAACATCTTTATTTTTCATAATTTCCTCCTGACCCATAATATTTTTTGAGTTTTTTCATCGCGTTCGCGTATTTAGATCGAACTGATATGTAAGATATTCCAAGTATCTTAGAAATCTCAACTTGTGAAAATTCATCAAATACAAATAAGACTACAATCTCTCGTTCGAGTGTTTTAAGAACATTTAACGCCTGCAATGATTCAAGATATTGATCCTTAGTGGATAGCGCGATTGAATCATTAAATGTTTCATCATCTAAAGATATTGTTTTGCCTTTTACTAACGCTTTATTGCAAAGATTCTTAGCAATGGTAAAAACCCAAGCTTTATAGTTAGTGTTTGGCTTATAACTTTTAGCGTACTTAATAATGCTGATGAAGGTGTCTTGCATGATATCTTCGGCTAATTGGAGGTCCTTTGTGATTGAAAGGGCATAGCGAAAGATTGGGGAACTAAAGTCCACATAGATTTCTTGTAATTTTGAATAATCGCCTTGGCAAATGGAGTCCATTGCTAAGTCGTAGTCATGACTTTTTCCCTTCATCATCAAGAACCCTCACTTATATAAGCTAAACTAGCGTAAAAATGCATTAATTAAAGTAAAAATTAATTTGGTTTTCAATAATATCTTAACCAAAGTACCGAAAAATGTAAATAAATTAGCAAAATCGCTAGAAATAAAATGTTTTAAGAGACTATCTAAGATTTAGTTCTAATTGCTCCACCTTGAAGTTTGACTAGGTAAATAAAGTTAAGTATAATTATTTTAAGGAATGGAGAATTGCACATGGGAAAATGTAAAGCTTGTAATCAAAGTGAGGGCGATTTTGCTTGCACAATACGCGAAGATTCGAAATCTTTAGTTGGCTCCAGTTCGGTAAATCTAGATAGTACTTTTGGCGACTATCAAACGACGACGACTTATAATACCTATAAACTCCATAGGGGTGGAACATCTACATATGAAGTATGTAAAAAATGTGTAGAAAAACATAAAAAACAAGAAATTGAAAAGAATAAATCTGATTTAAGTAATGAAGCTAAATATATATACGGAGGCATTGCCTTAATTATCGCGGGAGTTTTAATGGGGATTTTTGTAAAATCCTGGTTTTACGCCGCGGCTCTTATTGGAGGAATGATGGCGATTGGTAAAGGAAAAGACTGGTGGGATGAGTATAGTTTATATAAAATTTTAAAAAAGATGTCGATAGAGGATTGGGCAATGGACACTTTAAAGTTTTCGTTGCGGAAAAACGCTAGCGATCGTGCAGATTTAGTAGAAATTAGCACAACAAGAATAATTCATTCAAATGACAATAATTAATTTCTAAACCATTTTTATATTAACTATCAAAGATAAGGTTATTTTATAATTATCAAGTAGTAAAACATTATTGGAAGTATCTACTTTTTTGATATAACCTTCCTTTAAAATTCTTTTCCCATCACTAAAAAACTCAATTCTTACTTTTGTTTTTTCAATCAAAGCTTGATTTATAATAAAGTTTAACTCATCAATTTCATCATCGGATAAGATAGGAAATGGTTCCTTTTCTAACTCTTTTTCGGCATCACGTAAACTTCGCCTATGCCCATCAAGTGAGTCAAATGGCATCCATTTACCTTTTCTTTTATCATTCTGCATTGTGACCTCCAATTAATTTATTTCTTTTTATTTGGGTGGCTTCTTTTTTTAATGATGAAGCTTTACTAATTGCGTTTTTGCCAAATTTCTTTTTTATTTCATTGGCAGTTTTATATAATTTCTTTTCTTTTTCAAGTTCATCTGTGTTTTCAAATAAATCTGATTGATGCAAGATAGCGCACTCAATATTAGTAACACGAATTCTAATAGTTCTAATTTTTAAATCCTTTGTGTGTTCTATATAAAGACTTTCAAATTCTTTAAATAATATTTTTGCACTACTAGTACTATTTAATAGAGTTTTTGCCCGAGTAAATCCAGGGTCTTTTTCATAATATGAGTAGCCAATGCTTAAACTTATTGTTCGACATTCTAGATTCTTATCGACAAGTTTTAATGAAATTTCGTCGACCATCTCAAATAGAACAATCTTCAAATCTTCTTTATTGTAATCCTCATATAATACTTGTCCAGTACTTATAGATTTGCTAGTTGTTTTGTAGTTGCGAATTTCTGAAACAGATGAATTATCTATCCCCCATGAATGCTCAAATATCTCTACTCCGATTACGCCAAACTCTTCTTTCAATAGCGATTTGTCAGAATTTGCAATATCTTGAAACGTATAAAGATTCATATTGTTAAGTCGCTTTTCAATTCGATGTCCGATGCCCCACATGCCAGTTACTTTAAGTGGCCAAACCAATTCTTTAAAAGAAGATGTAGTAAGAATAGCAATACCGCTTGTAGACTTTTTCGCAAATATATCGAGTGCAATTTTTGATAAAAACATGTTTTCACCAATTCCGCATGTCGCGGTTATTTTTGTAGTTTCGTATATATCATCTAAGATTATTTTTGCTAACTGTTGTGGAGTATATTTTCTGTACATTGGATAATTAGTAAAATCTAAAAAGGATTCATCGATACTATAGACATGAATGTCGTCCTTTGATAAGTACTTTAAAAACACTTTATATATTATCTTTGAGTATTCAATATATTTTGCCATTCTCGGTTTAGCAAAAATTATTTGCTGATTCTGCGGTAGTTCAAATATTCTGCATCGACTCGGGACGCCAATAGATTTTAAAAAAGGCGTGACCGCTAAAACGATTGAACCCTTTCCTCTAGAGGTATCTGCGACTACAAGAGGAGTTGTAAAAGGATCTAGATTCATTAACGAGCATTCAACTGAGGCATAAAAGCTTCTTAAATCAATACAAAAAACGAGCATTATAATCACCCTATTAGTAGTGTTAGCTTTTTTAATATAAAATCTCCGAAAAAGACAAAAACTCACAAATTGAAAAGCATCAAATCTTTCAGTTAGTGAGTATTTAGTCGTCGCTTATTAATTAGCCGAAGTTTAAATTATAAAGTTGTGTAATAAATCTTTCCATCTTTTGCGATTATTTTTACATCCTTGTCATAAAGTTCAGATTTATCTATTTCTTGCATGTCACCATGGCCTGATGATTGATTTTCAATCATTAGAATAATATCTTTGTTCAATGATTGAAAATTATATTCTTCTTTAATTAAACCAGGTAACCAATGAACAAAGCCATCAATTCCATCGCGTTTTTTACGAGTTTTTTCTATGTTTATGTTAAGTCGTTTTTTAGAATCGTCGTGCCATTTTGTAAGACATACTTGCGCATTTTCCACTTGTTTTTTATACGATTGAAGTAATGCTGTACATTGTTTTTTGGATACAGAACCCAAATGAAGAGTATATTTTAAATTGCACAGATTATTTAGAGTTTCTAGCAAAATCCTTTGATAGATAAACCAGCTTTGAATTTTCTGTAATTCTTTTTGATAATCCTTATAATTGAGATTATCTTTTTTTGATACACCTTTTATAGTTTCGGATGCTTGTCCTAGTAACTCAATACATTGTTGTTCTAAAATGTATAGCTGCCCTATTTTTTGATCTCTTAATTCATTGTTTTCTAAAATCTCAGTTTGAAAGATCGAAATGCTTTTTGCTTGTGTGATTAACGCCAGTACTTTACTTCTATATTCATTATTTTGGAAGTCAGATATTTCTGTAAGATTATCATTGATACTGGATATTTGATTATGAATTTGTGTCATGTAGTATTGCCCTACAATCATAGCTCCTACGCTCATTACAGCAGATGTAGTGTTAGTTGCAATAAAAGATGCTTTTTTAATTGGCACTAAATTTGCATGTCCTTCGATTCCTGTAGCATTATGATAAATTCCACGATATGCTCCTTCCATTGCTTTTGATTTGGCAAGTTTTGCTCCTGAGGGAATGATAACTTGGTAAACAGGCTTTAATGCATTTATGACATTATTTGTCGCATTACCGGTTTGTAGCAAACCAGGAACAAGATTATTAATATGCGCTAAAACTTTACGGTCGGATATTTCTGTTAATGTACCTTTTTCATAAACCATATCAGCAGGAAGCATGTCCACTTGTATAATAAGTTCTTGTAAGTCATCACAGTTCGTGGGTAGTTCGGTCTTTGTTTCATTAGAAACATCGATTTTCTTTTTTTCTTTTTTTCTCCATTTTAAAAGCATTTATATTTTCTCCTTATGATTATTGTAAAATCATTTGCAAATTCTGCGAATGATTAAAATGTTTAGTTTTCGATTTTAGTATTTTTGCAAAAATACTAATTGCTCCCCCTTATTTCATTCAATTGTACCACCATTTCGGTTCTAATTCAATTCCGCTAATAAGATTGAAAAATACTTAAAAAGAAAAAAAGTCTGTAAACAAGATTTTCAGACTTTTCATCGAATATAAATTCTAAGTTTAATAAATCAGATAGAAAATTTAAACTTCAAAATATTTTTAGGACTGCTATCTACAAACCCATATTCATTTAGGAGTTGTGAAGGTGTTTCAAAATCGTTTTGACTATTACACATAATAGTTCCGACGCGAGATAAAGTAAGATTTATTCCGTCAATTGAATAGTATAATTTTAAATGCTTAGTTCCATTATTTAATGTGACTACATCGCCAATCTTAATACTGTCATAAGTAACATACTTATTCTGGTAGGCTGAGATTTCTTTCTCAGCCTTTTACTTTGATAGTTTATTAAACGCCGCTAGCATCATTTAACTCGAATAAATTACCTTCTGGGTCTCTAAAATAAACGCAACGCATTCCCCAGTCTTCAATAAATTGCGGTTTTCCTAAAAACTCTACCCCTGCCGCTAATAGGCGTTGATAATCTTTATCCATATCGTTAGATGGCAAAATCGCCACAACTGTATCAGGCTGAGTATTTTCCTTTGGTTGATTATAACCATTAAAAAGTTTCATATTAGCTCCTAAAAAGATAGCAAAGCAAGGAGCCTCGCCTTCCTTGACGGCGAAAGATGTGTAAGGACCATTTCGATCTCCCCAAACAGGTACAAGTCCTATAATTTTGGTATAAAAGTCAAAACAAGCACCATAATCCTTTCGCACTAGAATTCGTATTGTTATGTTATTAAAACGCATAATGTTATCTCCCATTCATATTAATAATTATATTTTATCATGATTTGTGCTAATTCACAGTATTTAAATAAATTGATTTATTCAAAATTAAAGTTAGCCACTGCAAAAGAATATTGTGAATTAGGATCTTTCTCAATCAGATTTTTTAGTGAACTAGAGATTTTGTCTAAATTCTTGTAAACAGCTATATTTGATTCTTTAAGCATATAAAAGTTTATCTTTTTTATTTCGTGAGCATAGATTTTTTTTACGGTTGTTTCATAGCCACCGTTTTTTAACTCACGAGGAGAACTAAATTTAATAAAATCAATTTTATTTAATTCGTTACGGTCATTGAAATCCAGATTAAAACTTGGCGACAGTGACATATGAGAGAGAATAATAGCTCTATTAGGGAATAGTGGAAATACATATTGATGAGGAGTATTTTTATAAGATATAGTCACTCCAATCATATCTGTTAAAACTAATTCCTCGCCCATGCACTCGACTACGCTTACAAAGAATTGATTTAATACATGATAATAAAGTTCCATGGCTTCCCCAATAAATTTTGGAATATCCCCTAGGCAAAACTCATAATCGCAAAAACATGACAAATCATTAAGCCAGGCTTCTCTATTGTTATAGGACTCCATTCTAAATGGACTCCTAAAATCAAGTAAAAGCAAAAATTTTACTAACTTAAGACTTTCTTGGCTTGTCAATTTTATCTTATCTTTTCCAATTATATTATTTTTAATTATTGCAGATGCTTCTCTTTCAATTTCTCCTAGTTTTCTTTCTATTATATGAGTCCTTGTTTCACGTTCGCTCACATTGAAATCATAGAAGTAATCCATGCACAAAATGTTATGTGGGTCTTCTTGGTTTAGTGAACCGGTGGTAGTGTTCAAAACATTTACTTTTTCACCGCGATGAGCACCGAAGTTTTTGATCATAAATTGAGGTATATAATGCTGAGTTTTAATTTTGTTCATGTTTTCACTCCTTTAGGTCTCTGGCCTTTAATGAATCTAATTCTACATAAATTCTATCATATATTCTTATTTGCGCTTCAATTATTTATAATTAAGAAATATGTGATTATTAAACCTTCTCTAGAGTTTCGACATATCTTTTAAAAAGATAAAAATGTTATTTTGAAAAACAAAAAAAGCAGACTATTTAGTTTTAATCTGCTTTTGTGATCAATTTCAATAAACTCTTTGTTATTTAGAACTTGTTAGATTTTTTTGCGTTTTAAGATTGTTAGATATAAGAAGTAAAGTGCTACTCCACCAAAAATTGTGAAACAAATCTGCGCTAGTGGGTGACCAGTTATAGCTAAATAAAGAATTCCTTTTTGCCAAATATATTCACGCAATACTCCAATAGACATAGTTGTCGCTACGAATACAGCAATCCCACCATCTACGATCCAACCTTTCCAGTTATCTTGCATGCCAGTAAAAAGAAATACTAGAACAGAAAACAAGAATACGAATCCAAATTGTTGCATGAAACCAACGATTATACCGTTGACCTTAAAACCAAGGACATCATAAAGCGAATAAAAATCTGCTAAATTATCAGTTATAGGCTTATCTATTGCATAATAAGTGATGATACTTATCAATGATATAGCTGCCGCGAGTAGAGCAAGCATAATCAACACACCAACAAAGTAGTCTTTTTTCTTTGCGCCCAAACGCATTGTCTTATTGAAGTTTGTAGTAGCAAGAAATACTGGTATTACCATTGCGAAAGTATAAAACCAAGTGCTAAATCCTAAAGTCTCTACTGATCCACCAACAAGATTTAGAATTATTTGTGGTATAGAAAATACTGTAAATATCGCCAATAGAATAAGTGAAATAGGTATCAGGCTCTTAAAATTTAATCTTGCGACTGCCCAACCTTTTTTAATATTAAAGTTTTTCATTTTGTCCTCCTACAAGTGCAATAAAATAATCTTGCAACCCGATTGCCTGTATACTACAACCACTTGGAGTAGCTATTCGTTTATCGAAAATACTTGCCGTCATTAGACCGCCGATTTCTTTTTTGCTGATTACATGTAATCCTTGAATTGCTTTTTCTACATCAGCAATCATTCCTGTTATCGCATAACCCTTTTCATCGAGGTCAGCGACACTGAAGTAATCTAAAATCTTGCCATTATCAATGATAATTGTCTTATCGGTAACTTTTGCAATTTCGTCGATTAAGTGTGTCGATACAATGATAATGCGTGGTTTTTCTTCTAAACTCTCTTGCAGAAGAGTATAGAAGTTGTCTCGCATGATAGCGTCAAGTCCAAGAACAGGCTCATCTAAAATAATGATATCGCTATTACTAGCCAGACTTAGCATCGTGCTAACCATCGTTTTCATGCCAAATGACAATTGGCGATAGCGTTTTTTAGAATTTAACTTGAATCTTGCAATAATACTTTCAGCGAACTTTTTGTCGAAATTATCACTTAAATTAGCTGAATATTTTACCAAATCATTGATTGTAAAGTTGAATAGTCTACCTTGTGCCTCTATAAAATTAATGTTTGATGGCATATTTAAGGTGTTCACACGACTATTGTCGACATAGATTTCGCCATTGCTCGCGTTGATATGTCCCGCAAGGCATTTAAGTAATGTGGTTTTGCCCGCACCATTTCTACCAAGCAAACAATAAATTCCATTGTCTTTGATTTCAAGATTAATCTTGTTCAAGGCCGGTGTTTCATGATATTGCTTAGAAATATTTTTAAATTTAATCATTTTTTTTCTCCTCATAAGTTTTTTCGATCATTTTTGTAAGTTGATCTTGGTCTATCCCCAGTTTTTTGGCTTCCTCGACTAAATTCGCAAGGCTTTCGCTAAAAAAAACTTTTTCGCGCTTTTTTAAAACCAATGCTTTAGCTTGATTAGTTAAGCGCATTCCAATACCTCGATCTTTAATTAATATTCCGTAGTCTACAAGCTCATTTAATGCCCGCATGGCCGTAGCGGGGTTAACATTATAGAGTTTGCAAATTTGAGTTGATGAGATTATCAATTCACCAGGCTTCCAAACATCAGCTATAATATTGTTTTCAATCATTTCCATTAGTTGTACAAAAACCGGTTTATCGTACACACTATCTTCCCTCCTTGTTGTTGGGTTAATTAGTCAACCAACTAACCATAGTATATGTGGCTCTCTTTTAGGTGTCAATAGATTTTTAAAAAAAGTTTTTAAATCTTCAACGCTCATTTTTTATAAACATATAAAAAAATATCATTGCTTTAATAAAAGTTTTTTACTTGCATTTTTACTTATAAAAATAAAAAAAGTCCGATATTATCGAACTTAATTGCTTTATGGAGCAGGTGACGGGAATCGAACCCGCGTAATTAGCTTGGAAGGCTAATGTTCTACCATTGAACTACACCTGCATATGGCGGACCAGACGGGAATCGAACCCGCGATCTCCTCCGTGACAGGGAGGCATGTTAACCGCTACACCACTGGTCCTTACGTCTTTACCTCTAAAATAATAACATATTATCGCTAAAATGCAAGACATATTTTGGAAAATAAAGAACGCCAAGTATTCTTAGATATTAGTTAAAATTCTTATCGATTGCTCTTTGTAATGATTTTTGTGGAATGAATCCCATTTGCGTGGCTTTTACTTCGCCATTTTTAATAAGTAAGAGAGTTGGAATAGACGCAACATCATACTTCATGGCGAGTTCGCGCACTTCATCGACGTCGACTTTCAGAATTTTAATGTTATCTTTATTGCTTTCGTCAATCTCTTCAAGAACTGGGGCTAGCATGCGACATGGTCCGCACCAATCCGCATAAAAGTCGACAAGTACATTGCCTTCTTTTATTTCGTTATTAAATTCTTCAACTGAGTTAATGTGTTTAATCATAGTTTTGTCCTTTCGTTTACACTAATAATGAGAGTCCATATATCAATACGATATGTAATGGATAATAAATATAGCATCCATATTTGAACCATTTACTATTATAACCGCGCTTGCCATTATAAAACAAAAGAAATGCTCCAGATAAGATACAATATGCTTGAGTAGAGATGTTTATATTGTCGATAAGCAAATCATTTGATTTATAGACAAAGTAGAAGAGGAGAGTGGTGAGAATTAAGGCTCCAATATAAAACATGTTTTTTAATGTCATGCCATAGTCAGATTTTTCAAAAGTATCTGTGTCTAATTCATATTTTTTAGTATTAGATTTTATGAACTGCAAAGCACCAAGATGTGCAAGATAAAACATTGTAATAAGTGTAACTCCAAAAATGCCGTACATCGGAGTAATATGAGTGGGGATAAAATCTAATTTTAGCTCGACTCGAAATTCTAAAATAAATGTTAGGGCGATAAAGGCTAGGCTGCCGAATTTCGCATTTCCTTTTAATTGCAAACATCCAATTATTGCCGCCCCAAGTAATAAAGTGACGAAGATGTTATTTCCATAAAGGTAATACCCACCAATCTCTTCGACCATATATAAAGCAATGGCGATAAGAGTTGCCTCAGATCCAAGACGAATAAAGTAGTTTTTCTTACTTTTTGTATGCAACATGCTAATCATCACTGAAAAGGCGAAAAGCGGAAATGAAAGTCGTCCCACAATACGTAATGAAGTGAATAATTCAGGAGAAATCTTATCAACGAAAATAATAGCAATATGATCAAGCGTCATTGCTAATAAGGCAAATATTTTAATATAAAAACTGTTAATAAAATTCTTATGCATTATATTTTTCCTTAAATAGTTTGTATAGGGTTGGTTCAATTTGTAAAGTTTGAATTTGTTTGCTGACTTCGTTCCATTTATCAATATTAGGTTTAGATTTACACGCTCTAATCAGTAAATTCTTTGGCGTGTGCTCGGTTTCTATAAACTCAAGAATGCTAGTTTTATAGCCAATAGCTTCTAGGATATTTGCTCGCAAACTATCTGTTAATAAACTAGCTATTCTTTCTTTGATGATTCCATATTTTAATAAAGGATTCATAATATTCGCTGACAATTGCGCATTTATTTCATGTTGACAACAAGGAACTGCCATGATTACCTTGGCGTCCCATTTGACCGCTTGATAAATTGCATAATCTGTCGCGGTGTCACAGGCATGTAATGAAATAACCATATCAATTGTTGTGTCGCCTTGATAAGTAGCGATATCACCAGTTTTAAAAGTTAAGTATTCAAATTTTAGTTTTTTTGCCAAAGAGTTACAATCATCAATCACGGCTTGTTTCAAATCTAGTCCATGAATTTGTACACGAAGATTAAGCATGTCATGTAAGTAGTGATAAAGTGCGAAGGTGAGATAAGATTTACCGCAACCAAAGTCTACAATATTTATAGTTTTAGAAGTATCAAATTCGCTCACTATATCGCGAATAAACTCTAAATAACGATTGATTTGCCGGAATTTATGTTGCATGTTTGCCTTAATTAGATAGTTGTTACTCATAACTCCTTGTTCAATTAAAAATGGCAAGAAATCACCTTCATTTAAAATGTAATTTTTAGGTTTATTATGATTTTTATCAACTGAGGAAGTGACTTGTTTAATGTTCACTTTAAGTTTCTCACCTAATTTTAGGGCATGTAATTCACTATCGATTAAACGGAATAAGAATTGCCTATATTGATTAAAAAAGACATCAATTATGTAAGAATTAAGTTCTAAGTATGTGACATTTATATGCTCCACTTGCTTCTCGTTATATTGCGCAATTTGACATAATTCTTCGCCTTTAATTATGATAGGACGTATGACAATTTTCTTAAACTCTGTGTCAGTTTTTTTTTCTTTTTCGCTAATAATAATCTCAACTAAATTTGTAGGAGTGATTAACTCAATAATGTTTTCAATTTTCATAATAAATCTCCTAACTAGCCGAAGGAGTCATCATTGAAATAAATGAGACAAGGTTATTAAGAGAATGCGCTATAATGACTGTTGATAGCGAACCTTTGCGTTCAAAGGCATAGCATAAGAAAGCACCGGCAAATAAATAACTTGGGAAGTTAAGGAATTCCGCTGCAAGATTAGTTGCGTTAAAATTTGTATGTAGAATTCCAAAAACGAGTGAACCAGCTAGATAAGCGAGAACACGATTTCTGCGATATAATCCTCCAAATACACCTAACCTATAAGCAACTTCTTCGCAAATAGGAGCTAATAAAACAGTTGTTATACCAGAAATGTATGGTAAATTCTCAGTAAATTTACGAATTGCTTGTTCGTTTTCGTTGATGTCAGGTTTAATGCCAATTAAGAGGCCAAATAGATTCATAATTAAGTTAATAGTGATTGTGCCGCCGATGAGAGCTAATCCAAAAATAACGCCATCATATAATTGTTGCTTTTGCTTAAATTGTTTGAGAATTGTTTTATGAAGTGGGGTTTCATACATTAATCCGGCAACCGTGGCAATTGTTAACAAAAGATAAGTGACAAACATAGCAAGTGCATCAAATTTTGAATCAGTCGATTTCATAAAAATCTGTAGTAGCGAGGACGCTACCAGAACAAAAACATACGATCCGAAAAATCCTATTACAAAGTAAATTATATGTTGTGTGAATGGTAAGTCATGTAGAAGTGATATTTCACCTTTTGATGCTTTTTCTTTTAATTCTAAATTTACACTATTGTATTCTTGCATAAATTATCTCTCCTCATCTAAGGTATATATTACAATATTTGCCAAGCAAATGCACTTGTATTATTCAGTAAATATATATATTATACTAGTATATAAGTTTGTGCGCACGCACAAGAATATAAAAGGTGGTAGCACATGACAAATCTAATTACTTTTGCACAAATATTGGAACCTAGCGCTCTAAAGATGGGAATGAACATTGCTTTCTTTGTTATATTGGGAATTGTTATTCTCGGTGGAATATTTGGAATGATTCGCGGAATTTTCAATTCTAGTTTCCGACTAGTATTCATGGGATTATTAGTAGTCCTATGTTTTGTTTTTACTTCTAATATTGCGCATGCAATTGCAAAAACGGATTTAAGTTCGCTTTTTGGAACTATGGAATTCACCTTAAATGAAGAAATAATTCAAATCACAACTGTTGAGCAAACTGTAAATGCGATGATAGCGTCATTTGTTAAAGGCAATAACGCTATTAACTTACTTGATCCAAATACTATCGCATTTATTCAAGAATTATCAATGATGGTCGTAAGGTTTGCTACATTTATTATCTTAGCCTTACTAGTTGCAACGCTTGGAAATCTATTGTGCACTGCTTTATATCACCTTCTGTTTAAATTGTTTATTCCTAAAAAAACTCGCAAAAAATACAAATTAAGAATTGTTTCTTTCTTTGTTGGTTTAATAAATAGTTTAGTAGTTACTTGCCTTGTTATAATCCCTTTTACATCAGTTCTCAATACATTGAATCAAACTTTGAAAAAAGGAAATAACGCTGCGATTATTGATAACGAGTTATATAACGAAATCATCGGTTGGGTTAATGCATACGATGATTCATTGTTAGCCCAAGTATTATTTAATTGGACAGCAGATGAAAATGGCAAAACTTTTGATGTCACTTTAATCAATCTTGCGACTAAAGAAGATGACAATTCTCTCTTATTTATGGATGAATTAGGTGCTCTTACTTCAATTGGAAATACAATTTTTGGAAGTGGCGGATTACTCGGTGACAATAAAGTTGATCTAACTTTATTACTTTCTGATGCTGTTATAAGTTCTATTATTGCAAGTATGGCACAGTCAAAACTTGTTGATCAACTTTTACCTTTAGTTCTAGCGTATGCTTTAAATCTAGAGGATGTTGAAAAGTACCTTGATACTTCAAAAATTGATTTGGACGGCATCGTATGGAATGAAGAACTTAGTGCATTACAAGAAATAATCAGTGGTCTCAACCAAACGGGATTAGTTAACTATAACGATATTGCTAATGGAAAAAACACAGACACAATGTTGCGAAGCATATTTGCCGATGGTAACAAAGATTCAGTAACGACTGTACTTAAAAAGTTGGATAGTTCAAAACTCGTTTCAAAGCTTTTGCCAGCTGTTTTATATCATTTAGCAAACGAAGAACCTGCGGAGAATGCTGGAGAGAGCGTTTCTATTTCTGATATTTTACCAAAAGAATGGAGCGCTTACGAAAATTTAAAAGTAGGCAATGAGTTATCAATTCTTTATTCAAGTATGTTTGACATGAATAAAGCAGTTGATGGTGCAATTCTTGATTGCATTGTTCCTGTTGAAAATAACATCATAGATCAGCCTGAAGGTCTAATTAAGTTTGCATCGATCATTAAAAATGAAAATATTACTGAACCAGTTTATGCTGGAAATGCTTTAATTGACGTTATTATGAAGAATGCTGACAAAGTGCTTCCATATGTCGCAGGAGTATTTGATGAAGACGGTTTACCAATTGTAGATGATAAAGGGTTATCACTTCCAAATAATGAAATTTGTCTACTTGATAGTGAGTTAATGATTAATAGCATGGACGGCATTTTAAAAACAGTGATTTCTGCTTTTACAGATAGTGTTCAAGGATTAGTAATTGATGAAACTAGAATAGATGCCTTGCTTACTGAATTTGCTGGACGTTCTGCTTATAAAGTTGAGTTTAATTCTTTGTTAAGTGTAGCGTCTGCAATTATTACCGATTCTAACTTAAGTGGTTTACAAGAAGGAAATCTAGATTTAACTGACGATAATGTAATTGCTTCACTCAAAGGTGTGTTACCAAAATTGGATGGCTCAAAAATTATGACGGAAATAGTTCCAGACTTAATAGAGTCAAACGTATCTACAATGAATGATGAATTGGCTACTTATGGATTGGCAACTTCGGATTTTGATTTCCACGTCGCTAATTTTGGTGCTGAAATGGTTGGATTATTAGATGCATATCAAAGCATTAATCGACTTTCTACTTCTTTTGATCAAGAAAACTTAAGTGATATTTTAAAAGATTTAGATTCTAACGATATTAAAGTAGTATTAGATAAGTTTTATGAATCAAAGATTTTGAATCCAAGTTCCAATGGAAAAAATGTAAATTTCTATAAAGTTATCGATGCGATATTTAACTTTAAAGGACTTGAAGTAAAAGGTATTACATCTAAGATTAGCGGACTTAATGACGTTGCTTGGTTAGATAATGGCGCCACACGTGGAGAAAACTATTACATATCACAATTCTTTGCGGGATTAACCGATGATAGTATTATTACTTTATTAAATGGTGAAGAATCAGATATATATAATCCAAGTGTATTCCAACCACAATCACTCGCAGATCTATTTGCTAGTGTTGGCAAATCAAAAGTCGTGTCAGCGGGATTTGGTGAAGTTCTTGATCGCGTATTCCTTGATACCATTAATATTAGTAACATGGACATTAGTTTTACTAGTGTTTACGATTGGGAAACGGAAGGAACTAACTTAGCTAATGTTATCTCTGGTATTCAAAAGATTAACAAAACATTTAACGAAATTAATTGGATAGATGAAAATCCTGAATATTTGAATGATATTTTATGCTCTTTCTCACAATCTCAATTATTTGTTAATTCTTCAACGCTTGAAAATAAATTTGATGGATTTATGTTATCAGTAATGAAAACCGCGATGCCAGATTATTTAAAAGATTACGGAAGTGGCGATACTGAAGAAACTAGAACATTTGTTACCGCGACAGAGGATTTTGCGGCAGTTATTAATTGGAATGATGAAATAGACGCGATTACTAATGCGATTGATTCATTACAAAAAGCTGCACCAGTTGGTTCAACTGCAAAAGGTGACGATGGTTTAAAAGCCTTGCAAGATGGCACAGCGAGCGCCACAATCATGGAAGAAGTAATGCTTAGTATTAATGATGCTCATTCCCTCAGAATGGTTTTTGTAAATGCTTTAGATAGTACTTTAAGTGGTAATGCCATGAACATTGGCAGTTTAAATTTAAGTGACGCCAATGTTGGAATACTTATGACCATGGATAAATACGAGCGTGCAACAGAAATAAGTCACGTAATAGATGCTTATGATCACATATACTCGATGAATCTCGCAAACGGATTCGAGATTGCTAGTGTTGAAGGCGAGGAAGTTAAAATGTTACTTGATAGCATTTATCAATCTCGCGTGCTCAATACATTAAAAAATGAAATGCAATCATTAACGGTTTTCGAGCAAGTTATTAAATTAGTTATTGAAGAAACAGGATTTGAAGATAAAATACTACAAAATGGCGAAACACTTGTTAGTAAAATTCGTGCGATTGGGAACGATTATGCTGGCACAATGAGTGCTAATACTAATGGCTGGACAATTGAAGATGGAGAGACGACAAAAATTGGTGAAATAATTTCCGCATTTAAAGATACAGGCGTAAAGTCATTTGAATTATCAGAAGATGATTTTAGTGATTTAATTGCTACTGATGAAAGCATTGATAAATTAAGTTACTTATTTAAAGCAATTAATAACTCGGTACTATTCTATAGAGGACTTCCTGTAGTAATGGATGAATGCTTAAATGGCGGCGCCCTAACTGTGGAGGCATTAAGCATTAATACAGCACTTATTAATACTGATTACAACAATGGCGCTCAATACGAAGATAGTGAAATTGATAAATTAACAGAAGTCATGAAAGCATTCGCTGATTTTAATGAGATTAAAGATAGTGAAGGAAACGACATTGATGATCCTACGCTTAGTGACCTTGATTTAGCAAAGCTTGATGTTTTGCTAGTTAAGTTACATGGTTCGAAAATGTTTAATACGATGAAAGGAAGTAGCCGTGAGCAAACCTTCTTTGAAAACGTTATCGTTAGCATTGTTAGAGAACTTGGTCTTGACACTAAAGCAGTTAACAATAATAAAACTTTGAACGATATTATTTTCGAAATCGGAAACTCGGTCGCTGTTAGTGGTGATGTCGATGGATGGGTTGGCATTAACAAAGAAATCTCACATATTATTGACATCATGGGAGCTTTCAAAGATATTTCTATCGATGATGGCGATATTACCAAGAAAGATAAATGGACTGAAGATGAAGTTTATAATACGTTATACGCGATAAATACGTCTAAAGTATGTTACCGCGCTATCCCTTCCTTACTTGATGATTTAATTGATTCAACAAGCGTGGATGGAATTAATCTACTTGCGGCCAATACGCATTATAACGATGATTTAGCGTATGATGATGGTGAAATAGACACTATAGCTAAAATATACTCTTCACTCGATACGCTTAAAGATTCATTAGATGATATTAATGACTTATCCAAATTTACCGATGAAAAGATTGATACATTAAAAGCTTTATTAATCAACATCTCATCTTCACAAGTATTCCATTTAAGTGGTAGCGATGAAGAAAATGTTGATACGATCTTTGAACAAGTTATGCTCAAGACTATTAATGATTCTGGTTTAGCAAAATTATCGCACGATGCGACTATCTTTGTAGAAGATACCTTAGTTAATGCATCTGATAAAGCAAGAAATAACATTCTATCATATTCAACATTAGTGAATTCGAATAGTCAATACACTTGGAAAACTGAAATTGATAGCTTATTCGATATTGTTAATGTCATACGCGATGATGCAAATCTTAGCAATCCTGAAAATATTGATATTGCGGCATTTACGCCAAATATTGTGAATAAGATATTCACTTCATTGATTAATAGTGAGCTCGTCTACGATGCAGTGCCTTCACAAATGAAACAAATATTCACAAGTATTGGATTGTCAAGTTTTGCAAATAACCACGAAGATTATTTGCTAACTACATCCTTAAAAACATACCGCGACGAATATAAGGATAGTGAAATAAACACTCTTACGAAATTACTTGAATCTGCGCAAATAGATGAAGACTACATTAAATTTGGCGGAGATGAGTTTAGCATCGAGAGTATTGTTGAAAATGGCTTCAGTATGAAAGCAATTGTTGAATACTTTGCAAAGAGTCGTATATTCTTTGAATGCCGCGGATTAACTCTTAAGAACGCAATCGCGACTGCTAATTTCTCAGGATATATACGTAATACTTATGATTCTGGTATTAAAAATGTTTTTGATGAGATATTCACAATTATCGATGAAGATGAAGATCAAATCGAATTCGAGGGACTTGCGCTTGATGAGTTGATACTTAGAATTGACGACTACGAAGAAATTGAGTTTAAAAATTTGAATACCGAAATGATTAAATCATTGTACAAAACAGTTTACAATGAAGAAACTGTCGCTATGCTAGGGGGAGAAATACTATTTGGATTCCTTGACGATAGCATAATGAAATCTGGATTTGTGCAAGACGGCTTTGTATTTGAATGGTTCAAAGATCAACTTGGTCGAGACTTTGTTTATCCAATGGCTAATGATGCTGAGGCGAACGGACTCTCTGGAGCAATTTCTTTAGTAAATGTTGCGACAATGGACTTTACAAGTATTAGCAATATCACTGGAGGAGCAAAAGTATTAATTGAAGACGCGTTTGCACTATTAGAAACAAATAATACTAAATCTATTATTGCGATGGCAACATATCAAAAAGGATTCTATGATTTATTTAAAACTAGTCTACGTCCGATTTATGACAATGCTGATTTCTACTTCTTTGGTAAAGATAGCGAAAAGACTAAAATGACAACTAATTACGATGCTTTACTAAAAAATGCATTCGCTGATGAATTCGTATTTGCTAACGAAAATGTTAAAATTCAAAACATTTTAGACGCTGTCGCAGCCTAGTTAAGATATAAAAAAGAACTCTTTAAATCTTCAATGATTTGAGAGTTCTTTTTGATTGTAATAGAATAAAAAAACCTAGTTACTTTGAACTAGGTTAATTTGCTTTATGATGCGTTTATAACAGCGTATACAATGGCGGCTGGCCAGAAAAATATTAGAAGGAGAACGAATATTCCGACACTAAATTTTTTCTGAGTCTTTGGTGCTCTTCTATATTGTTGTTGATACGGATTTTGTTGAGGATATGGAGCTTGTTGATAACCGAAACTATTCGCTCCACTTGTAGTTTGTTGTTGTCTATTTGCGGAATTATCTACGTTAGGATTTGCAGAGCCACAATAAGGGCATTTTGATTGACGGCTATTTAATTGGAAACCGCAAGATTTGCATTCTGTTGAATTTGCCATAAACTATTTATTGCCAGGCTTTTTGCCAACGAACTTTCCGTTAGCGTCATTATAGCTGGCTTCATCCTTTACTGGGATTTCTTTTCCCTTAAGGTTTTCATGAGATACGGTTGCAATTCCACGATAGATATCAAACACTAAGCATAGACCAATATAGACGATAAATACGATAAATGTCACAGCGATTGGCCAGGTCGTTGAAGAAGCTTTTAATAGCCAGAGTCTTAATAGTAATGGATAAAGTTGTAAAATCAACGCTCCACCTAATGTGACGACTGCAGAAGTAATTTCTTTTTTTGTACCGAGTACATAAAGAGGCGCTACAACAAGTGACACGAGCACTAGAACTTTGACTATATAATAGAGAACTAAATGTGAATCCTCAATCAATGGACGATTGTTATTTAAAACAAACATCATAGTTAGTGAGAAAGCGAAGACTAGAGCAGATATAATTACTAAATATAAATAACTTTTTTTCATTGCTTTTTCCTCCTATATTTTTGAGCCACATTCTGGGCAAAACTTTGCGTCAGCAGCAACTTGGGCGTTGCACTTTGCACATGTAATCGTGGTTGCAACTCTTTCGCCGCATTCTGGACAGAATTTAGCGTTCGGTTTTAATGAACAGCCACATTTTCTACAATTAATTCCACCAGTTGGTTGAGTAACGTTTGAGTTGACCATTTGTCCAACACTTTGGGCGGCACCAAGACCGAGACCTAATCCGACACCAGCAGCAGCGATGCCACCAGCTCCGCCTTCGTTTCCGGCAGCGGTTTCTAAGACATCGTATCCGCGAGCGGTTTTATAACGAGAATCTCCCATAATCTCAAATTCAGCTTTTTTGTTGAGAATGCGGTTGATTTCTGCTAAATCTTCGTCAGGTACATTTACCGACTCGACATAGAAGTTGATAATCTCGAAACCAAATTTTTCGAAATCATCGGTGATATTTTCTTTGCATTGCTTAGATAATTGTTCTAAGTAAAGCGAGATATCCATCACACTGACATTATTCTTGATGAAGTACTCAGCAAGTAATGTTTTGATTTTTGTGTTAATTAAGGCTCTGAAGAATTCACAAGTAGCCTCAAAGGTTATAATTGTTCTTCCGCCTAAGGTTCCAACCAGTTGTGTTAAGAAAAGTTGATAATCCGTGATACGGATACCAAATTGACCGCGAGCTCTTGCTCTTACTTTCACTTGATACTTTGGATCAATGACTGCAACAGGGTCTTTTGTTCCCCATAGCATATCCAACTTAATCGTTTTGTTAAAGAAGTAAATCTCGAGTGCAAATGGTGATTTGCCAGAATGTACGCTTTTAACTAATTCTTTAATGATTGGTAAGTTTTCAGAGTTTAAAACATAAGTACCATTTTCAAATATTTTTTCAATTTTTCCGCCATGCACGACAATTGCAATTTGTCCTACACCGACAATTAATTTTGACTTAGTATTAAATTCATGACCTTCAACTTTGTAGACGAGCCAGTTGCCGCCAACGATGCCATCATATTTTACGACTTCTAATAATCCCATAAAAACACCTCCATGATATATATATTTTAACATAGTTTAATATATTATCAATATATTATTATTTTCTATTTGTGTACATAAAATTATCAGAATTTATACTTTGTTTTCAATTGCTTTTAATATACAATTATTATGAAGAAGGTGATTGTATGAAAATCAAAATATATACACAAAAATCGGTCATTATGTTTATTTTATTAATATTCTTCGGATCGATTAATGTAGCAGCAATTTATGGCTTGGTGTACTCTATTATCGAAATGTGTGAGAAAATTACTTTGGAAAACTGTGTATTATTAGTATGCACTCTGATTATTTCTAGTGTTTTTACTTATACATCAATTAAAATGGCGCGTAATAAAATTGTCTATTATAAAGATAGAATTTTTGTGCACGAACATTGGGGAAGCACTAGGTCAAAAATTCAATATGAAGTA
Source organism: Bacilli bacterium (assembly GCA_031556235.1). Lineage (GTDB taxonomy): Bacteria > Bacillota_I > Bacilli_A > RFN20 > CAG-826 > JAVBTH01. The sequence goes on along the minus strand of JAVBTH010000001.1, from coordinate 46,511 downwards.
ACTATTAAATTCGAAGAAATTACTGATATTATTCTTGAAGCTAGCATCTTATCCTCAAAGAATACACATCTTTTTAGCGCCGCTCCGATGCCATATTTAGTTTTTATGTGTGGAGATGAAGAAAAACTTATTAATTTATTTTATTATTCAAAGAAACAAACAATAGATATGATTGATTTAGCGGTTGAATGTGCAAGAAGATGTGGAAATAACCTTGAAGTTAAACCAGGAGCGGAATTATTAAAAGATTTTTTAAAGATATTTGAGAAAAAAATTAAATAGTGTATCAGTTATTATTTATAAACATTATATGCTAGAATAAATCGGGTGAAAAAAATGGAAACAGTTCTGCAACAATTTATTAATTCGATTGAAGTTGAAAAATCAGAATTCATTGCCATTTTGCTGCCCTTTTCGGATGAAACTGAAATAAAAGAAAAACTGAATTACATCAAGAGAAGATATACTAAAGCTAGGCACTATTGCTACGCAGCCAAAAACGGTGATTTTTCTAAGAGTAGCGATGATGGTGAGCCAAGCGGAACCGCTGGAAGACCTATCTTAGAACTATTAACTAAAAACCAATTAGATCGCGTAATGCTAGTTGTAATTCGTTACTTTGGGGGAGTGAAATTAGGGGCATCAAGATTATTAAGAACTTATGTAGAAGCAGCCCAACAAGTGATTGAGATAAGTGAAAAGTTTACAATCAGCGATGCTTCTAAATGTATTGCATACATAAGTTATGCGGATTTTGATAAGATAAAACCAAAATTAAAACTAATGAATGTTATAATTGATGACACAATATTTGACGTAAGAATAAGAATTATCTTAATAGCACAAGATTCAATATGGGAAGAATTAAATGATTATATAAACGGAAGACTAGAAATAGTTAGTATTGAACAAACTGAAATATATAAGAAAAGAGGAAGTTAATTATGAGTGAAGAATGTAATCACAATTGTGGCGGATGTGGAGAAGATTGCTCACAACGCATTGTTAAAGTAACAACAAATGAAAGAAGTTCGGTTAAAAAAGTAATTGGAGTTATTTCCGGTAAAGGCGGAGTAGGCAAGAGTTTAGTATCCTCGCTTTTAGCTAACGAGTTAAGAAAAAGAGGACATCGTGTAGGAATATTAGATGCTGATGTGACGGGGCCTTCAATTCCAAAATCTTTTGGTATTAAAGCAAAAGCAATTAGCGATGGAACAATGCTATTTCCGGCAATATCGAAACACGGAACGCAAATTATGTCTGCTAATCTATTATTAGAAAATGATGATGATCCTATCTTGTGGAGAGGACCGATGATTGGTGACTTAGTTAAACAATTCTTTACTGATGTTTTTTGGGAAGATGTCGACTTTATGGTTATCGATATGCCACCTGGAACTGGAGATGTTGCATTGACAACATTCCAATCATTGCCGATAGATGGAATTATCATTGTGACCACACCACAAGACCTAGTTTCGATTATCGTTAAAAAAGCAATTAAAATGGCGCAAATGATGGACGTTAAGATTATCGGATTAATTGAAAATATGTCATTTGTAGAATGCGATGATTGTGGACATAAAATTGAACTGTACGGTCCATCAAAAATTAATGAAATTGCCAAAGAGTTTAATGTCCCTGCGTTAGCGAAGATTGGTATTAATCCAAAATATACAAAGCAAATTGATGCTGGAAATGTCGAGGATATCGATTGTAAAGAACTGCAAAAAGCAGTGGAAATAATCGAAAAAATATAAGGGAGCAATATATGGAACAGGAATATATAAAAAGAAGACAAGAATTCATTGCTAAACTTCCGAAAAATTCAATTACTCTTTTATTTGCGGGATGTGAAGTAAGAAAAACCGCCGATGAATGTTTTATTCATCAAGTAGATCACAACTTTTTTTACTTAACAGGAATACGACAAGAGAATTCTGTATTGCTAGTGAAAAAAGAAAACGGACTTGCAACTACTTATCTTTTAATTGACGAGTTTGATGCTCTTAAAGAAGTTTGGACAGGAATTAGAATTAAAAATGCTGAAGCACAAAATATTTCAGGAATAGCAAATATTGTTTATACAAAAGAATTAAACTCAATGATTATTTCCATTATTGAAGATAACGCCGGAGCAAATCAAATTGATTTGTGTTTAGATGCAAGTAGTGCCTCACTTATTAATAATGAACTAAGAATTAAAGATTTTAGTGAGCAAATATTGAGTAATAATCATAAGTTAAAATATTTTGATGTCTCTGAAATTCTTATACACATGCGTATGATTAAATCAGATTATGAAATAGCTGAGATTAAAAAAGCAATTAGTATGACTGATAAAGCAATTAGAGAAGCAATTAAAGAAGTCAAACCCGGAAATTATGAGTTCCAAGTTGCGGCAAGATTTAATTATGAAGTGATGCTTAATCAGTATGCACGTTTAGCTTTTAATACTATCGCGGCAAGTGGAGTGAACGCAACAATTCTACATTATCCGCATCCAATTGCAAAAATGAATGATAATGAACTAATTTTGTTAGATTTAGGGGCAGATAATATCGAATATAAAGCCGATATTAGTCGCACTTTTCCAATTAATGGTAAATTCAATAATATCCAACGCAAAATATATCAAATAGTGCTTGATACAAATAAAGCCGCTATAAAATTTGCGCGTCCTGGTTTAACATTAAAAGATCTTCAAACCTTTACTTGCGAATTTCTCGCCGCTAATTTAATTAGTGAAGGAATTATTGGCACTGCCGAAGAATTAAAAAAGTATTATTATCATAATGTTTCACATCATTTAGGGTTAGATACCCACGATATATGTGTTAGAGAGGCGCTACTAAAACCAGGCATGGTTATTACAATCGAGCCAGGATTGTATATTAAAGAGTATGCCATAGGTATTCGCATTGAAGATGATATATTGATTACCGAAACTGGTGCTGAATGTCTATCTGCAGGTATTCCAAAAGAAATAGACGAAATAGAAAGAATGATGAAATAACCATGAACTCATGGTTATTTTAATTGGAGGATGTATGGAAAATGATGAATTAATTAAATTATTGTTTGCGTCTCGAGAGATAGAATATATTGATTTTGCCACCAAAATTATCAATTCCAAGACCCCGATTATCGGAGTGAAAACTCCAATTGTTAAAGCGTTAGCAAAAAAAATAGTCAAAGAAAGTATAGATATATCTAATTGTAAATGGCATCAATATATTGAATCAGATTTGGTGATTGGACTTGTTCATGTGTATAGAAAGACGGACTTAAAATCTAAGTTTGATTTCATTAAAGAATTCATGAAAGAAGTAGATAATTGGGCGACAGTAGATCAAGTTGCCTGTAGTTTAAAAACGAAAGAATATACTGATTCGCTCAAATTTATAAAAGAATGCATTGCTAGTGAATTCACGTTTGTGCGTAGATTTGGATACGTATTTGCTCTTGCCAATTTTATGAAAGAAGAAAACCAAGTTATTGATATTTTAAACCTTGTTAAAAGTGACAGTGAGTATTATGTTGAGATGGCGGAGGCTTGGCTTATAAGCGTCGCGTATATTTATTTTAGCGAAATTACTTTTGAATACTTAAAATCGCATCGCGAATTATCGAGTTTCATTATTAATAAAAGCATTGCAAAAATCCGCGAATCATTTAGAGTAGACGCCAAAGAAAAAGAGCGAGTACTCGCTCTTAAGAAACTTAATTAAGCTTCAATTTTTTCTTTTGAGTAACGTAATAATAGCCAATCGCGCCAGCAAATATACTTACGAATATTAAGAAGGTTACTTCATATTTATTAATACTTGTAAGAGATGCTGCATCTGAAGCTTCTGCAATACTTTGGTTATAAAGAGTTTCCATGTAATCAAGTTTATCTTTAACATTTACATCATCGCTACCGATGGTGTTTTTAAATGTAATTTTTTCTTGTTCGCTTAATTCTTCGTATAAGGCTTTATACTCAACAATATTAATATAATCAATGCAAGTATTAGCGGATTCAATAATTGAAATCAGCGCATCAAGATTACTTTCAGTATCGACAAGACGTCCCTCATAATTAGCCACAACTGCTAAATCAACGATATATCCTGCGGTATCAGATCCTGCAATTAAAGCATATTGAGCGTGACTGTTGCTATTAGCATTTTTTAGTCCCTTACTCGCATTTGAATTCCAAGAGATGCTTCCTGAACCAGTGACATTATTTAGGGTTGAAAGTGTAGACCATGTGGCTCCTTCATCATAGGAAACGACTAAAGCTAATTCAAATGAAGCGGTAGTACTTGACCAACTAAATATTACTTCAGTAGGTTTACTGATTGCGATATTTAGCATTTTAATGCCAACATAATAGTTATGCGAATTTTGTAAAGCAGATTCAAGTCCTGCAAAATCACTTTCTTCTTTGAAAAGTAATTTATCATTATTAGATTCATCAGCGCCAAGATATGTTACACCGTTTTCAAGTTTGCCACATGACATGTCGTACTTCATATTTTCATCATTAATTATGTGGGCGCCTAACTCTGTTGAATCCCAGTTACTATTAGAAAAATCTAAAGTATAATCATGATTATTAAGTAAGTTTTCATATGCTAAACTAGCTTCTGCAATTTTAGAGTAGTTAAGAACAAGTGCTTTTTGGTTTGCGTTTTCAAGTGCATTATAAGCCTCATTTGCTTCGTTAATTAATGACTGAGAACTTAATGTAACATTTCCAATAGAATTAATTAAGTTAATGACAAAGTTAGCTTTTAATTGATCATATGTTGCTCGAGCTTCGACTAGTTGTTCGTGATTTGGAATTGCTCTTTTTATTTCCTCACTAGCGTTAGCGTACGCGGTTTCTGCGGCAATAATATTGTTTTTTGAAGAAACTGAAACAGTTCCAATCGTAGCAATAAGATCTGTAATACGATCTACCTCTTGGTCAAATAGATTTATTCTATCTAATTCTGATCTGAGTTGAACTAATGTGGCATAATCTGTGATTTCAAGTTTTTCACTTGCAGAGAGACTCGCGTATAGTTCTTCAGCGTATTCAATATCACTAGCAATATCTAGGACATCTTCGCTTTCTTTAAGTGCCTCAATAAGTTTGTTAAGAAGAGCAACATCGCTTGCCACGGCAGGATTAGGGTTCTCTATTTCAATCTTGTAAATCGTTGCACGACCAGCAGAGGTTGCAATAGTTAGAGTGCTCGCAGTTAATGAATTCCATGTTAGAGGATTAGTGACTTGATCAAGCGTTGTACCTTTATTTGCAATTGTTCCACTACTAGCGCTTGCTGAATTGACTGTAAATGTGCCTGAGTCATATTTAGCTGCATATAACTTTAGGTTGTATGGAGAGAAACCAGGATTTACACCGATTGTAACACTGCCAGTTTTACTGCTTGAACCTAATGTCAATCCACCATTTTTTCCATATTGGACAGTAGTGCTATTATTAGAAAATGAAGTAATTGTGCTAGTTCCCGTTGCCCCGTCGACTCTATTTTGTAGTTCGGCTAGTGTTAAATCCTTACCAGAAGTTGCTGATAAAGTAGAACTATCATAGAAGTTAATTGATATGCCAGAAGATGATTGGACATCGATCAAATCGTTATATTCTTCAGTTGCGGCCAGCAAGATGGCATAGTTAAATACTTGCGCTTGCTTAGCTGTAGACAAAGCTTGATATGCTTCCGTAGCGGCATTAATTTTTCCACGCGATGTAAGAGTTACAGTTCCAATATTGTCGATAAGCGTAATAACGTTTAAAACATCTGTCTCAAGTGATTTTAACGAATCAAGCTTTTCTCTTGCTGCTTGTAAAACGCTATAATTAGTTACTTGACTTTTTTGCGTTGCGTCAAGTAATGCATACGCTGCTTCGGCAGCAATTATATTTTCTTCTGCGCTAAAACTCACGGTGCCAATTCCAGCAATTAATGATTTAACGTTCTCCACGTCCTCATCAACAGTTGCTGCTTCGGTTGCACAGGCGGCTCTTGTTTTGTCGCTTGTATCGCCCCATATGCGGCAAGCATAACTTGGATTATCAATAAATGGATTACGATTTCCTTGAATACCTTGTGCGGCATTATTGCGTCTAACTTCGCTAGCATTTACAGGATATAATAGGTTCCATTCTAGTAAGGTACTTAAACTTGAAAATGTAGTTCCTTGGCCAGTATAATTGTCTTCATTTAAAACGAGTTTATATGTTGAATCAGGGCCATAATGGGCGCCAATGTAGAAAATAATTCTTGCTGCTACGCCTTTATAAGCATCGGTTGGAATATATCCACCTTGACCATATCTAAGATTGGCTCGCTTACTATTAACAGTTACGTCACATGGACGTAGATGTTGAGCATCTGCTCCTGGACCGGCTTCGCCAACTCCACGCGAGTTTGGCCAAACGTGTTCACGATTAATAGTCCCTGAAAAACTTTCGGAGTAGTCGCGATATTCACCAGTATAAAACAATTCTACTTGTCCAGATTTATTCGGATTAGCATCAGTAATTGTAAAAACTTGTTTTAGTTCATCGTAAGTTGTTGTTAATTTATGGGTAGCAATCATTAGATTGTAGATTTTTGCTCTGAGGGTTGTGCCAGTTTCCACGTCACTAATTCCAGAGTAGTAATCTGATGGTGAAGTGATTGCGTAATTATCTGCATTAATTCGGCTAGTCGCGGCACTTGCGGCTACAACATCGCCATTATTTATGTGCGTGTTGATTGAAACACCGACTAATGTCGAAAATAACGTAAAAAATGCAACAGTTTTAAGGGGTTGTTTCTTATTCATAATTTCTCCTTATTCAGTATACTGAATGGTTAATTAATATTAACCACTCTATCATATCATATAGAAAAAAATATAGTGTGAAAAAGAGATGAAAAATTTACCAATTCGAAACTTTTGAAAAATTACATTTAGTAAATAGCTATTAAAAGCCAAAAAAGTAGTTTTTATTAGTTAAAATACAAAATTCGCGTTTTAATCTCACTAAAATTACGATACAATTATAATCATAAAGATAAGAGGTGGTTATGTGGAAAGAGGCAGTGGTATATTACTTCATATTTCATCATTACCAAGCAAGTTTGGAATTGGTACATTTGGCAGCGAAGCAAGAAAATTTGTTAAGTTTCTCCAATTGGCGGGACAAAAATATTGGCAAGTTCTTCCTTTAAACCCAACAAGTTATGGTGATTCGCCATATCAGTCACCATCATCTTTTGCGCTAAATCCATATTTTATTGATTTGGACATTCTTATTAAAGCAAAATTTCTGACGCGGGATGAAGTAAATAATATAATTACAAAACCTGCTCGTGATTTTGTTGATTATGAATACATTTATAGCACAAGATATAAAATTCTATATCTTGCTTATAATAGAATTTTTAAAGTTGAGCATAAAAGAATTCTTAAATTTTACAAAAAGCACCGATCTTGGCTAAGAGATTATGCACTTTTTAATGTTATCAAGGATCTTAATCATGGTAGCCCATGGATGGAATGGGAAAAAAGTCTTCGCGATCATAAAAAAGACGCAATCAACCAAATTGAAAGTGAGCATAATCAAGAATTCTATTTCTATGTTACATTACAATATCTTGCTTTTAATCAATTTAAAAAGCTAAAAAGATATGCAAATACGCATCGGATTAAAATTATTGGAGATATGCCGATTTATGTGGCACTTGATAGTTCAGATGTTTGGGCGCATCGGAAAGAGTTTCTTTTTAATAAAACTGCAAAACCTACGATAGTGGCAGGAGTTCCGCCTGATTATTTTTCGCCGACTGGTCAATTGTGGGGCAATCCAATCTATGATTATAAAAAGATGGAAAAAAACAACTTCAAGTGGTGGAGTAATCGGATAAAGCATTTAGCTAAAATATATGATGTCTTAAGAATTGATCACTTTAGAGGGTTTGCAACTTATTACACAATACCTTTTGACGCTAAAGATGCAACTAAAGGCAAATGGGTAGAGGGTCCAAAAGAAAAGATTATAAATATAATTAAAAATGCATCGCCTAAGTTAGAAATAATTGCGGAAGATTTAGGAGACATAGATGATGATGTCCGTGAACTATTGAAGTTTAGCGGATTTCCTGGCATTAAAGTTTTACAATTTGCCTTTGATTCAAAAAATGAAGATGATCCTTTTTTGCCACATACATATGAGAATAATTCAGTTGCCTATTTAGGGACACATGATAACGATGTCATGGATAGTTTTATAAAAAATACGGATAAGAAAGATTTATTGATGGAGTATTTAGATTGCAAAGATGAATTAATCGATAATGCAATTTCCTCGCTCGCGATGAGCAACGCTAACGTTGTTATTTTTCTATTACAAGATTTACTAAAACAAGATAGTAATTCGCGAATCAATACGCCAGGCACCGCAAGTGGTAATTGGACTTATAGATTCAAACAAAAAGACTTAGACCACGATCGTGCAGTATTTCTTTATCAAATATGCTGTAAAGCGAATCGGTATTAAGGAGTAATTATGGAGCATTACATATTGTCTATTGATCAAGGAACAACTTCAACAAGAGCAATAATTTTTGATAAGTCTGGCAACGCGCTTTTTATTGCTCAACGTGAAATTAAAATGATTTATCCTAAAGATAATTGGGTTGAACAAGATCCAATTGAAATCTTTGTTAGTGTGATTGATGTCGTAAATGAAGTATTGATAAAATCAAATAAGTCATTTTCTTCGATTGAAGCAATCGGCATTACGAATCAACGTGAGACAACGATTGTCTGGGATAGTGAAACTGGCATGCCAATCTATAACGCAATTGTTTGGCAATCTCGTCAATCGCTACCAATATGCAATAGAATTAGTAAAAATAAAAAAATAATTCAAGAAAAAACAGGCTTATTAGTTAATCCATATTTTAGTGCCTCTAAAATACGTTTTATTCTTGATATTAAGGACAATCAACTGCTCGCGGAACAAGGACGTCTAATGTTTGGAACAGTCGATAGTTGGCTCCTTTATAAATTAAGTGAAGGAAAAATACACGCAACGGACGTAACTAATGCATCGAGAACAATGTTGTATAATATTCATAATAACAAGTGGGACGAAGAATTGTTGGAATTGTTTAATATTCCAGCAAAAATGCTTCCTATCGTTTGTGAAAGCTCCCATTACTTTGGGGACGCGACATTTTTTAATGCAAAGAAACCAATCCCAATAACATGCTTAATTGGTGATCAGCAGGCTTCTCTTTTTGGTCAGACTTGCTTTGATTGTGGCGACATTAAAAATACATACGGTACAGGCTGCTTCATGTTAATGAATACAGGCAATGTGCCGGTTGCATCTAATCACGGTTTATTAACCACTATTGCTTGGAGCTTAAATGGACAACTCACATATGCGCTTGAAGGATCCGTATTTATCGCGGGAGCCGCGATACAGTGGCTGAGAGATCAAATTCGCATTGTAAGTAGCGCAAATGATAGTGAAGTATCAGCTTTAAAAGTAAGCGATAGCGATGGAGTATATGTCGTGCCAGCTTTTGTTGGTTTGGGAACTCCATATTGGGATGATGAAGCAAAAGGAGCTATTTTTGGACTTACCCGTGCAACCAATCGACATCATTTATCAAGAGCAACTTTAGAATCAATCGCCTATCAAACAAAAGATGTTATCAATGTCATGAAAAAGGAATCTAAGCTTGATTTGCGCATGTTAAATGTCGATGGAGGAGCGACATCCAATAATTATTTGATGCAGTTTCAGGCAGATATTCTAAATGCAAAAATATGTTTGCCACAATGTTTAGAAACAACTGCGTTAGGAGCTTGCTATCTGGCAGGATTGTGCACAGGTTTTTATGAGTCGCTTTCTTATATTAAGAAAATTCACCAAATTAAATCATGCTTAACTCCACAGATGAGTAAAACAGAAATTGCAAGAAGATATCGTGGATGGAAAACGGCTGTAAAAGCCACTAGAATATTCCGGTAAAAGGTACATATATGTACCTTTACTTTTTATCTATATAAAGTTAAAATGTTTTAGAGGAACACTATGAAGCACATTGATTTTTTGGATTCTCAAATTGTTATTGCCCCTATGTCAATGCATAGTGAGATTTTAAAATACAAATTAATTAAGCCATCACTTAACTTTAAATTGATGAGCAAAGAACAGATAATTGTCAACCATTATGGAACGCTGCAACCTAAAGCCATTGTTTACATCATGAAAAAACTAAAGATTAGTTTTGAAAATGCATTATTAATAGCGCAATTTGTTCCATATGGATTAAGTTTGAGCAGCAATAATAAGATTAGACTATTAGGCGAGATTAAGGATGAACTAATTAGTTTAGGCTACGTTATAAAGAATGAATATTTTGATTTTGAGATGAGAAACAAGCGCGTTTTGCTTCTAGGTTACGGAGCAGTTGATATAGAATTAGATTATATTTTGAAATATTACACGGCGAACATTTCATATCTTCCTTACGAAATTGGCGAGAATCTGCCCAAAGTAATTGCTTTTAGCGACATTAATGAAGAAGTTTTTTATGTGTTAAATGAAATATGTTTCCTTGTAGAAAATGGTGAAAAAATAGATGATATTGTCATAGTAGCTTCAGGTAATGAATACGTAGATGTTTTCAATAAACTTGCAGTGTTTTTTGAAATGCCGCAGATTATGGATATTAATATGTCATTATATTCTCTATCTGAGATTCAAGATGCATTGATCGAAATGAAAAGTATTGGCGCGCGTGATTACTTGAGTAATCATGAGTGCAATCAAGACATTGATTTAATTGTGAAAGAATACAGTTTAAGTGATCTTGATGAGAAGGATTTTTACGCCGCGATTTCTTCAATTTTAAAAACAAAAACTAAGACAATACCGCGTAAATCAGAGATTCATGTGTCTTCACATCTCCCTTACATGCGTCCTAATCGAGTTTTTCTTTTGGGATTTAATCAAGGTAATTATCCACAAGTTCAAAAAGACAATGGATACATGCGAGATTGTGAAAAAAGCGCTTTAAACATATTAACAAGTAAACAATTAAATCATGTAAAAAAGCAAGAAGTTATCGACTTTATTACCAATCAAAAAAATCTTACTATTAGTTATAAAACGACAGCGGGAAATACAACTTTTTACCCTTCCTCGTTAATCAAAGAGTTAAAACTAGAAGTAGTGGAACCGCCATTTCAAAAATTTTCTTATTCAAAAAAATATTCTGAAATAGTCTTAGCGAGCTTTGAAGATAATTTTGAAAAATTCTCAATAATGAATAAAAATGCATCTGCATACCATGCGTCACTTACAATACCGTACAAGGCATATGATTATCGATTCAAAGGAATTAAAAGAGTAAACACGGAAAAACGAAAATATTCATATTCTCGACTTTCAACTTTTTTTAAATGTCAATTTGCCTACTATTGCGCGAGCATTTTGAAATTAGATGTATTTGAAGAAACGTTTTTTGTGAAATATGGCAAATTTGCACATGAAATATTAGAAAATGTTTATAGTGATGACTATAATTTTGATGAAGTATTAATCCATTGCTTAAAAAAATATGATTTTGATGAGCGAGAGACCTGCATATTAATGCGTCGAGCAGATAGTTTAAAATATATTGCTGAAAATATCAGGGAACATTTCACCCTTATGCAAGTAAAAGAGGTTTTCTCTGAATCACAAAAAGAACTAAATATTAATCACGAAGTGACTCTTTTTGGAATCATTGACCGTATGATAATAACCACTGATGGTGAAAAAGAATACTATTCTATTATTGACTATAAGACTGGTCCTGCTATTTTTGAACCGCGCGAAGTCGCAATCGGTTATTCGCTTCAATTGCCAATTTACACATTATTAGTTAGCAATGAATATAATGCCTCTCAATTTGCCGGAGTTTACTATCAACCAATCGCAATTGATAAAATAGGAATTCCAGTGGAAAATGCGAAGAATAGTTACGCTAAACTTGCTAAATTACGTGGATTTAGCATAAATAATGAAGACATCCTACGAACATTCGATCCCACATATGAGGATTCGTTATACATTCAAAGCATGAAACTTACTAAAGACGGTGCTTTTAATCGCTATGCCAAGATTATGAACTTAGAAGAATTAGAGAGCATGCAGAAAGCCTTACTAGATTTAATTCTAGAAGCTGATGCTAAAATCCAAAGCAATGATTTTATGATTAACCCTAAGATTGTTAAAGGAAAAAAAGCATGTGAAAACTGCTCGTTTGCCGGCGTCTGCTTTAAATCAGATGATTCTTTTGTAGAGATAGAATTAAAGGATGGTGATGGCGATGTGGACAAATGAGCAAAAACAAGCTATTGAAATCCGAGGTTCAAATGTGATTGTATCCGCTGGTGCGGGTAGCGGAAAGACTGCGGTATTAACTGAAAGAGCTTACCAGATACTAAAAAACAGAGAAGCAGAGATTGATGAATTACTCATTCTAACTTTTACGAATGCTGCTGCGCAAGAAATGAAGGATAGAATTAGATCTAAACTTAGAGATAATGGCTTTTTTGATGTCGCTGACCAAGTCGAAGCAAGCAATATTACAACTTTTGATGCGTATGCCCTGTCCATTGTTAAGCAAAACCATATGTACTTAAATATATCTCCAAATGTGGCAATCCTTGATGAAACTATTATCAGTGTTGAAAGAAGAAAAATAATTGATGCCATTTTTATGGAACAGTATCAAATAAAAAATCCAGCTTTTTTAGATATGATTAGCAATTATTGTCCAAAATCGGATGAAGAGTTAAAAAAATTTGTTGAAAATATCATCCATGTCGCAGATTTGCAAAGTGATAAATATGATTTCTTAAATAACCTTATTAAAAACACTAGAAATGAAGAAAAACTAAAAATGATGTTGGTAGAAATCATTAGTGAAATTACTTCATGTTTCGATGATGCACATAGTATGTTTGAAAGCTTAATGGATGATAATGAATATGCAGAAAAAGCGATGCGTGAGATAGATTTAGCGTTTGCAAATGCAGAAGTTTATGATGACTTTTACAATGCCGCTATAACCTTTAGATTTCCGCGTGCGAAACTTGAGACTGAAAATGATAATAATGTCCGCGATGCGATAAAAAAATTAATAAATGCACTAATAAAACGTATTTTACCAATTGGTAATGAATGTGTAATTCGCAAAAACTTCTATAACGAGGCGACAGTAAATTCTATTAAAGAGCTTATATACATTGCTCAAAATACTGACAAGCAACTTTCGGATTTTAAAAAGTATAATAACGCATTTGGCTTTCAAGACATTGCTAAATTAGCCTTACAACTAGTATGCAATAATGATATTGCCGAAGAGATTAAAAATAGCATTAAGTTTATCATGATTGATGAATATCAAGATACTTCAGATATCCAAGATGACTTTATCATGCGAATTTCGAATAATAATGTCTTTATGGTCGGAGATACAAAACAGTCAATTTATCGGTTTAGAAATGCAAATTGCGCGATATTCCAAGGTAAATATGATAGTTATAAAAATCATCGTGGCGGGTTTAAGATTGATCTAAATAAGAATTTTCGCAGCAGAAGTGAAGTAATTGAAGATTTAAATGGCTTATTTTCAGCATTAATGTCTAATCAATATGGTGGTGTAGATTATCAAAAAGATCACATAATTCAGCATGGTAATAAGAGTTTTGATATTGAAGGCAAGATGTCACATGACTGCCATTCTGAGGTTTATTATTATGACATGACGGATGTAAAGCATTCTAAAGAAGAACAAGAAGCTCATATTATCGCACAAGACATAACGCTAAAAATTAATGACAACTATCAAGTTTTTGATGGCAAGAATAAAACGTTAAGATCTAGCACATATGCAGATTTTGCCGTGCTTATTGAAAGTAAGTCATCATTTGATACATTTCGAAAAGTATTCGATAAATATGGTATACCGCTTCGAGTATATAAAGAGGAATTGATTGCCAGTAGTCAAGTTGGAATTGTTTTAAATAATCTTATTAAAATATTAATTGCAATTGATACGAAGACTTTTACTGAAGAATTTAAGTTAGCCTTTGTTTCAGTCGCAAGAAGTTATTTATTCAGCAAATCAGATCAAGAAATCTATGAGGTTGTAACAAATCAATCAATTTTTGATACGGATGTTTATAAATCTATTTTTAACATATTTGAACAATGCAAGGAGTATTCGCTTGCTAATATTGTTAGGTGCTTAGTTGAAGGACTCGATATGTATGCAAAAATCATTCTACTAGGCGATGTAGAAAGTAACACACAAAATATTGATAGTTTAATTGCGACAACCTCGATGTTAGAAGATTTGGGATTTACGTTAAATGACTATCACAAATACTTAATGTCACTTGAAGATTTAAAAATTGATCTTTCGACTTCTAGCATGATTGAGGCCGGAAATGTGGTTAAAATTATGACAATCCATAAATCTAAAGGGCTTGAATTTAATATTACATACTTTCCTCAGACCTATAAATCAATATCAAAAAGAGAATCTAAAAGTCTGTTTCAAATTTCAAGTAGTTATGGTATTTCGATGCCAATAATTGAAGGAGAGGAAAATGACAATATACCTTTGCAGGATGTCTTAATGAAAATGGACAATCGCAGAGAAAATCTTAGCGAGCGGATTCGATTATTTTATGTTGCGCTTACAAGAACAAAAGAAAAAATAATCATATTAGCCCAAGTTGATGATATTTCTACAGATGACTTAGAATTCATTCCTACTCTTCGCATCGCGGATTCGTTTATTGATTTTCTTTCTTACTCACAAATTAACGGACCAGTTTTAAAAGCAAAACGCGTTAAAAATGTGCCAAATATTATAACTAAAAATATTTCTAATATTTCGGAAAACGAGATGAAGGCATTAGAAATTCGCTCACCTCAAAAACTTTTTAAGCAAAAATCAGATGCTAATAAGGCATCAAAAGATATGGTGGCAACATCAAATGAATTCCTGCAATTTGGGACTGATCTACATTATTTACTAGAGTTAGTAGATTTAAAAACTAAAGATACAAGTTTTATAAAAGATATTCATCAAAGAGAATTGATTAATCGCGTTTTGAAGTTGGATATTATGCAGATAAATCCGAAATCATTTATTTATAAAGAATATGCTTTTTTTAACAAAGAAGAAAATCTAAAAGGGGTAATTGATTTGATGATTGAAAACGAGTTTGAAATTTATCTTATTGATTATAAAACTAAGAATATTGATGATATCGAATATGACTCCCAGTTAAAGATTTATCGCAATTATATTGCTAAAGTTTTTAATAAAAAAATCACGCTATACTTATTGTCTATTAAAGATGTAACTTATAGGTTGGTTGAATAATAAAAAGATGTCCTAGTCAATGATTAAGGACATCTTTTCATTTAATTAAATAAAGCTATTATTTACGACATGTTCATATGGTGAAACTGAATTGCTTGGCAATTCGCCCGCCATTTTAACAATGTCTAACATATGGTCGAAGTTTTCTTCGCTTAATTCTAAAGTAGTTGGCCATGCTGATATGTTGAGGTAGTTTGTTAAAACGTTAGTTATTTCTATCTCATCACTAGCAGGAAATGAATCTTTTAAAGCTGCGACAACATTTTCGATTGGTTGTTGATAAACATAATCTAAACCGCGTTTGATAGCGCGTGTAAATTTGTTGAGAATCTCACCATTCTTAGCCATGTAATTTTTTGTAGAAGAATAGCATGTATATGGGATTTCTCCTGAGGCCTCACCAATTGAAGTAATAATATGACCGATGCCATTTCTTACAACTTGACTGGCGGCTGGTTCAAATAAAGTGACAAAGTCGCTTTGACCAGCAGTGAACACGCCTGCCATGACGTCGAAACTGACATCAGTACGAACGTTTACTTCTTTGGTTGGATCATTTTGTCCAACTTCGAGACCATGAGTTTTTAAAACATATTCTAGTGACATTTCTGGCATGCCGCCTTTACGTCCTCCAATTATAGTTTTACCTTTTAACATATCGAAGCTAAAGTCTTCAATTGGTTCTCTTCCTAATAAGAAAGTTCCATCTTTTTGTGTGAGTTGTGCAAAGTTAACTGCATGGTTTTTTTCGCCGCGATTATAAACATAAACACTAGCTTCGGGACCCATTAATCCAATTTGGGCTTCTTTAGATAGTAAAGCTCCCATTGTTTTGTCAGCTCCTGGAGTGGCTAATAAACTGATTTTTAAGCCTTCTTCTTCGAAGAATCCCATATTTATTGCTACATATTGTGGGGCATAAAAGATAGAATGCGTTACTTCTGCGACGGTGATTTTGGTTAAGCCATCGTTGTCTCCGTTACATCCACTCAGGAGTGGAAGTGGTAACAGAACCATTGATGTTAAGATAATATTTTTGATTTTTTTCATTATTTTTTCCTTCCATTAAATCGTCTTTGACGATAAAATTTTTCAATGAAATTTAAGGCAAGATACATAATAAGTGCTAGTACACCGAGGATTAATACGCCCATCATTACAAGATCGAGTCTAAATACTTGACCGCCATACACAACTAAATAACCAATTCCTTCGCGTGATACGAGGAATTCTCCGACGATTACGCCAACCCAAGCCATGCCGATATTAATCTTTACGATGTTAATAAGATTGGGAATATTGCTAGGTATAACTAATTTAGTTAAGATTTGTAACTTAGTTGCGCCAAAAGTTTGCATCATTTTATATTGCTCACGGTCAACAGCAATAAAGTAGTTGTAGGTTGAAAGTATTGTTACCACGATGGATAAAGAAACAGCGACAAAGACAATGCCCTTAATACCAGTACCTGCCCATAAAATGAGTATGGGGGCTAAAGCAGTCTTAGGTAAAGCATTTAATACTACTAAGAATGGATCTAAGATTTTTGCAACTGTTTTGTTCCACCAAAGCATGATAGCGATAATCACCCCGAAGAAAGTACCAAAAACCAATCCTAGTAATGTCTCGATTACGCTAATTCTAATGTGCTTAAATATTTCTCCATTTTTGAAATATTCGCCTAATAGAACAAATATCGCGCTTGGTTTACTAACTAGAAAGGCGTTTACCCAACCTAGAGTTGCGGCGACTTCCCACAACGCTAAGAAGGCTAGTAATAGACCTACCTGTGCGAGCACTATTAATATCTTTCGCCTCTTATAATATGCCTTATGTGATTTTATGGAATCAATATTCTTTTTCATAACTATGTAACTCCTTAAAAATCATATCAAAATAATGGCCGAATTCTTTGGCGTTTCGCGCTTTTAATGGCGTTTTTTCGCCTTCAACGGTAAGTTTGATTGGTATTTCTTTTTTTATAATGCACGGTCTATTTGAAAGTACAATTACGCGATCCGCGATGCTTATTGCTTCGCTAATGTCATGAGTGACTATTATTGCGGATTTTCTTTCGCTGCGGATAATGTTATAGACATCATCAAGGACAAAAATCCTAGTTTGATAATCTAGTGCAGAGAACGGTTCATCAAGCAAAAGTAAATCAGGCTTAAGTGCTAATGTGCGGATAAGCGCGACACGTTGTCTCATTCCTCCTGAAAGTTCTTGTGGGTAATGATTAATGAATTCTTCAAGATGATATTTCTTTAACAATTCCTCCGTGTATGCGACATTTTCTTTAGTTTTTTTCTTTTTTATTTCTAAACCAATTGCGACATTATCTTTTACCGTTCGCCAAGAGAATAAATTATCTCTTTGAAACATATATCCGATTTCACCATTGATTTTTATTGATCCGCTACTCGGTTCGATTAGTTTGCTTGATAGGTTTAATATCGTTGATTTACCGCATCCTGAAGGACCAATAACGGCAATTATTTCGTTTTCATGCAAGGAAAAAGAAACATCTTTTAAGACATCGGTTTGTCCTTTATCGCTATAAAATGTTTTTTTAACGTGCTCAAATTGTAATAATTCTGACATGCTCTCACTCCTTGCTAATACTAGTTTATTGATTTTTACCTATTTTGTGATATTTCTAACGCTGAATAGGCTATATGACTACTAGTATTTTGCGATTTTGTGATATAGTATTTATAACTAAGAAAGTAGGCGCTATTATGAATGAATATGTAGATAATTTCTTGAGATTATATAGCGATAAACAGGAGGAAGTCTACCAAGCATTTTTAGAAAAAAAAGAATGGATTTTAAATCAATTCTATGTGCCAGGAGATTTCGAAATTGAATCTAAGGCCAACAATGAAGAGGGATTCGCTCTGCTAGAAGCGGTGCTTGAAGATTGTTTGCTTTTTAATCCTTATAAATTTGTAAGTAATAATGAAGATGTTATGGCGGTATTCAATAGTTATTTAAATCTAGTCGTTTATAAAGAGATGAAAAAAAATAAGCAACCTTACTTTTGGATTAAATATGACTTTTCTTTAATGGACAAAGAATCTTATAATGCGTTAGCGGCAAACATATATCCTAGACTTGCAGAAGAAGAATTAGATATTGATGGAGACTTCTTAAAACTCACAGAGTGTTTAAAGTTGATGATGATTGGCGAAGAACACGAGCACATAATCATTGTTTCTAAGTCAGCGACAAAAAATAACCGCGTTAAAGCGCCTAAACTACTTGAGTTCATTGTACACAAAGAAGCGCCAGTTGAAGTAAAAGAGACGCTAAAAAAACTAGCTTTACTCAAAAATGCAATATATAAGGAGGCAGATTATGAATAATGAGGAACAAGAACATGTCTTTAAATTAGCTTTACAAACCTTAAGATTTAATATTGATTTTGATGAAACATTTATTTATAAAGCGTATATGGAAGCATTTTCAAATATTGAAAAATTAGCTGAGGCGAAATTACAAAAACCAATTATTATTAATCCATTACATTTAATAAACTTAGTTGTCTACGAATACGCCTATTCAATTAAAGAAATCGATGAATCGAGAAAAGACGCACTTCTCGCCGATGAGAAATTCTTTCGGGTTTTTTCGCGGATGGTTGTAGAAAAATACATCAGCAATTATTACCTTGCCCCACGGAATGATGCGTTGATGAATAGATACGAACCGCCTATTTCCACCCTTGAAATGCATGTAAATAATACATTACGCATGTTTGGCAAATTTCCACAAAATGTACCAGCGCAAACTGTTTTTATCGACACATTACATAAATGTTTCGATTTGATTCGTGCGGTTTTATTGCTCGTGACTAGAGGTTACGAAACTGAAGCGTTTTCTACATGGAGAACGTTACATGAGACAGAGTGCGTGGCATTAATTTTTTCAAAATTTGGCAATCCTGTGATAGAAGCCTATGTTAGACATATTAAGTATGGTGTCGCCTTCAGAGGCTTACTGGGGAGTAAAGAAGAAACTGATGAAGTTTTTGTTCGCATTAAAGCAGAGATGCATACTCATGATCTGCGCAGTAAAGATACGAAAAGATTTATTGAATATGGATGGATGTATGCCATACCAGAAGATAAAAGAAATCCAGAGTTCAAAATAAACTTTAGAAATGGTATGGAAGCGATGGCAGGATTAAGTCATGATTCTGAGATATATGAGATGGCATCTGAGATATCTCACTCGTCGCCATTACTAATTTATTCGAACCCAAGATTTTTTATGGAAATGACAATTATTCAAGTATATGAATCTTTCTTCAATGTCGAGTCAATCTTTAATTTAATTTATTCATCAACTCTTAATGAAGAGAATAAAGCAAATTATCTAGGCATTAGAAATCGAAATATCGCTGATTTGAAGGCGATTTATAACATTGAAAAACAAAAATTAAATAAAATGCAATCAGCTAAATAAGAAAAGGTCTTCACATCGTGAAGACCTTTTAAATACTAACTATACGTCTTGGTAGCAGGAATCTCCAATGAATTCTCTCATAAGTGAATTACATGGAACCCATTTTTCGTCCATATCGACAAAGTATTTTAAGAACTTTATTAAACGCTCTGCGACTGGATAATAGACAGAATCGACACCAATTTCTTGGAGTAATGGTAAGGCGTATTTACGCATAACACATAGTTCATATGGTAAGAAAGAGTTATAGACGAAGTCCGCACCTTCTTGAGTTTTATAAATCCAAGTAAATTCACCTTTACGAACGCTTGGCCACATTTGCATCGTGCATTCCGCTGGAGCGTTTCTGAATTTTTTATCACGAACCATTCTTCTTAATAGACGTAAGTCAGTTAAGGAAATTGGGTTGTGATCATCGAGATTTATTTGCGCTTGTGGAGCAATATAAATCTTATATTTTTGATGTTTCGGAATGAGGTTAGTCAATTGATCGTTAAGCGCGTGAATACCTTCAATAATAATTGGTTGATCTGGTTGAACTTTCAATGTTCTTCCTGGTACGCGTTTGCCAAGTTTGAAGTCAAAATGAGGAAGTTGTACTTCGGCACCTTGAATTAAATCAAGCATGTTTTGATTGAATAAAGGAACATCAAGGGCGTTGATGCTTTCTAAGTCTGGATCACCATTTTCATCTTTTGGTGCTAAATCGCGTGGTAAGTAATAATCATCGATTGATAGACGAATTGGTTTGATACCACGGGATAATAGTTCAATGCGTAAACGATTCGAGAACGTTGTTTTTCCTGAACTGGATGGTCCAGCGATACAGATTAAGCGAATTGAATCAATTTCTGTTTCAATAAGTTGTCCAAGTTCGGTTAATTGACGGTTATGACGTGCTTCACAAACGTTAATTAATTCGATATCGCCATTTTGTTCAAGGGTTTTGTTTAAATTTGCTACAGAGTCTGTATCAGTGATTTGTCCCCATTTATGTGAACGTTTCAATGTTTTTCCGAACGTTGGAGCATCTTCAAATTCTGGGATCTCACCTTTGCATTCGGCACGTGGGTATTGAACGATGATGCCTGGGCTATATAACCTTAGTTTAAATGCATTCAAATATCCGGTTGAAGGAACCATGTGACCGTACATGTAGTTTAAATAACCATTACACTCATAAACGTGAACAGTTTCTTCTGGACGATAATCCAAGGTTTTAATTTTGTCTTCAAAACCTTCGACTTTGTAGATTTCTAAAGCTTCTTTTTTGCTGACTACGCGACGGTTGAAGACTAAGTCCTTTTTGATAAGTTCTTTCATTTCTTCTTCAAGTTTCTTAACCATGTTTGTGTCAACGATAACTTTTTCTGTAAGAATTTGAATAAAAATTGAACGAGAGACGTTATAACTAAAACGAACTTTAACGTTTGGATATAAACGCTTAAACGCCATCGCTATTAAATAGCGTAGCGAAGTCTCATACGTGCGGATGGCATCTTGGTCTTTGCAAGTTAAGAATTCGACAGTGGAATCTCCGTCGATTTCAAAATCTAGTTCGCGAATACGGTTGTTAACTTTAGCAACAATAATATTCTTGTCGCCGTTAGTGAGAGCTAGAACACTTGTTGGCTTGTTAAGTGTTTGCTCTACATTGTTTATTTTTACTTTAAATGACATAATCAATATCCTCCTTATACGAATATCGCTATTTGATTTTATATGTATGCGAGGTAAAATGCAAGCGGTTACATTTACTTTCTATTTACTATATACTTGGACATAGGCACATAATAGTGTTGTGGACTAGTCTTTTTATTAAAAAGGAGAATAAATATGAAAAAATTACTTGTTGTGGTTGACTATCAAAATGACTTTGTAGATGGAAGTTTAGGATTTATAGAAGCAAAACATATTGAACAAAATATCATTAAGCGGATTAATCAGTTTATTAGTGAAGGTCAAAAAGTATGCTTCACAAAAGATGTACATGAGGAAAACTATTTGACAACTGTTGAAGGTCAACATTTACCAGTTGGGCATTGCATTGTAAAAACACGCGGAATTGATCTCTTTGGAGAAGTCGCAAAGTTAGAGAATTTAGGAAAAACATTTTATAAAAACACTTTTGGCAGTAGTGAATTAGCTAAATATATTTCGATGAATTTCTTTGATGAAATTGCACTTGTTGGCGTAGTGACAAATATATGCGTCTTGGCTAATGCAATTGTTGCCAAAACATTTTCGCCAAATTCGCGGATTTTAGTATATAAAGACGCTGTCGCATCTAATGATGAAAAAATGCAAGAAAAGACATTTGAAATCTTGAAAAATGTTCATGTTGAAATTGTCTAAAAGTACATGGAAAAACACCATAAAAACAATGTCGAAAAATGTGCAAAAAATATCAATATTCATATGTTATTTTTAATGCTCTATGATATAATCTTTAATGAGGTGGAAATATGAAAGTAATTATTGACTTTTTTGTTCATATTTGGGACTCAATTGTTGAGTTTTTCAACAAAAGCGGTGAAAACATTGTTCTCGCCTTTTTAGTGCTAATACTTGGGCATTACGCAATTAAAGGTTTCATGGCACTGCTTAGAAAAATATTTAATATTAGAAAAAGACAAGTAGATAAAAACGCTAAAACATTCTTGATGAGTTTAATCAATATACTCTTAAGATTCTCTCTATGTGTAGCAGTTCTGATTTTGCTTAATGTACCACTGGATAATTTTGTCGCAATATTAAGTGCTGGCGTTCTTGCAATTGGATTGTCGTTACAAGATAGCATTGGAAATTTTGCAAGTGGAGTAATGATTCTGTCAACGAAACCATTTATTACCGGTGACTTTATTGAGATGGATGGTGGCAATGGCGGAACAGTCTCAGAAATACGGATGATGACGACAATTCTTAATACGCCAAACAATCAAAGATTAATTATTCCAAATAGCCAAGTAATGAAAAGCAAAATTACAAATTATACTTCCTATCCGATTCGTCGCATGGATCTAGTCATCAGCGTGTCAGTGACAACTGATATTGAAAAAGCTAAAGAAGTCATTCTTAAAAAACTTCAAGAAGACTCCCGAGTATTGACTGCCCCTGCCCCGACAGTCATGTTAAAAACTATTAATGGTTCCTCACTTGATATAGGAGTTCGGGGATTTACTGAAAATAATGATTATTGGACTACGACTTGGGCAATCAATGAGGCAATTATTCTAGCATTTAGAAAACAAAAAATTAACATCCCACACAATCGTGTTGAAGTATCGTTGGTGAATCCAAACGATATTGAACAGTTAACGAGGTAAAAAAATGAAAAAGTTTTATCAAGGACTGAGTGAATCTGATCGATTTATGTTCTGGCTTGTCGTTGTTGCAATAGTTGGATTTATTTTATTAGTTCCTTTTGCGTTTTTCGATTATTATTCCATTCCATTAGGTTGGCTATGGGGAAATTTAGGTGGTCTTGTCGCAATGTTGCTCTTAAAAAAGCAAGCGACAGTTGTAAGTGAAACTAAAATTTCTAAGAAACTTATTTTGTACTTTTATGGTCGGTTTATTTTATACGCTGCAACATTAGTTACCCCATTGCTTCTTGAATATTTTAATCTTCATATTCTAAATATTTATTCGGCATTCATAGGTTTGTTAGTGTTTCAATTTGTTGTGATTATTAGTGGAAGAAAGGTGAAGTAAATGTTCTTAGCTGGATTGCCTGCGAGTCCTGTAAAAGGTATACCTGCCGAAATATATGCGTCATTAGTTATAATGGCGATTATTTCGGTTGTTTGTATTATTATCTTTTTTAAAGCTCGTCGCGTCGATCCATTAAAAAGACCTAAGGGTATTTTACTTTTAGCTGAGATGGGTGTCGAGTTTGTCGACAAGATTGTTGACAACAACATGGGTAAGCATATGCGAGTATTTGCTCCATATATTATGACCTTATGTATGTACATATTTTTATGTTTTACAATCGGACTCATAGGGCTACCTACACCGACAACAAATTATTTAGTTCCGCTCACGCTAGCGTTATTGACATTCCTGCTAATTCATATTACAAGTGCTTATTACAAAAAGTGGAGATATTTCAAGCGATACATTGATCCGTTTTTCTTCTTTCTCCCAGTTAACTTACTATCAATGTGGTCGCCTTTATTATCACTGTCATTCCGTTTATTTGGTAACGCCATCGCAGGATGGGTCTTAATGAGTATCTTATATGCATTCTTAGAATCGGTTTCTACCGCCATATTTGGCTTACCATATTTTATCGCCCCGCTAATTACGCCATTCTTACATTTGTACTTTGATGTATTTGCAGGCTTTATTCAAACAACAGTCTTTGTGATGATCACGATGTTATCTATAAATCAAGAAGGTCCAAGTGATGAGGATTTAGCTTTTATAGAGCAAAGACAAGTTGTGACCAAACTAAATTAAAACAGAAAAGGAGAGAAAAATATGAATTTATTAACTGTTTTAGCCGAAGCTAGCGAAGTAGTCGCTAACATCAACCTTAAGGGCATTGCCTGTATCGCCGCCGCGATTTCCATTCTTGGTGGTATGGCTTGTGCGATAGGAGAAGGCAACATCTGTACAAAAGCCGTTGAAGGTATAGCCCGCAATCCAGAAGCTGATGGCAAGATTCGTTCCGCCATGATTATTGGTTGTGCAATTACAGAATCAACCGCTATTTATAGCTTATTGATTTCGCTATTAATTATTTTCTTCGTCGTACTATAAAAGAGGGATTAAAATGTTAGATATTAAAAATGTCGTAACATTATTTGATGTTCCAATTACAGTCGATGATTTTATCGGAAAACTATTTCCCAATGGTTTCTTAGGTATTCTCACGCAGCTTTTAGCGTTTTTTGTGATGGTGGCCATTGTCACATACTTTGGCTATAAACCAATTAAAAAAGTTTTAAATGCTCGTAAGAATTATGTTGAAAATCAAATTCAAAGTGCTGAAAAAGCAAATGCAGAAGCAGAGTCTCGCGAACTTATATCTCGTCAAACAATTTTGGCTAGTAAAAAGGAAGCGGAAATTATTGTTAATGATGCTAAACTCGCAGGAGAAAAGGTCAAAGAAGAAATATTGAACGATGCAAAAAATGCAACTTTAGAAGAAAAAGCTAAAACTGAAAAAGAAATTGCTCTAGCGAAAGCTAAAGCAATTCAGGAGATTGAACAAGAAATT
Organism: Bacilli bacterium; assembly: GCA_031556235.1. Taxonomy (GTDB): domain Bacteria; phylum Bacillota_I; class Bacilli_A; order RFN20; family CAG-826; genus JAVBTH01. Next base: position 21,362 of record JAVBTH010000001.1, on the reverse strand, counting down.
GTTTCAGTCGCGTTAGAGGCTTCAAAAGTTGTTGTCGGAAGAGAGATAAATATAGAAGATAACTCTCGCCTTGTTCAAGATTTTATTAAGGAAGTTAAACAATGATAGACAACGTAGCGAATCGTTATGCACATGCATTGCTAGACATTGCCATTGAGGAAAAGTTAGTTGATGAATATCGTCAAGTGATTAAGGAAATCAATAAATGTTTTCAAGAGAATAAGGACTATTTGCATGTTTTATCATCATCATTTTTGAGTGGTGAGGAAAAACATCAAATGATTGAAAAGGCTTTTGCGAGTCTTAATTTTCCGCATGTTTTATCATTTATGAATATCATTATTGATAATCATCGCGTAAATGAATTGCTACAAATATTTGATAGTTTTAATACCCTTTGTAATGACTATAAAGGTATTAAAGAAGGCATAGTATACTCCACAATTAAACTTAGCGATAAAGAAGTTAAAGAAATTGAAACTGCGATCAGTAAAGTGCAAAATTGTGAAATTGAACTTAGAAATGAAATTGACTCAAGACTTCTCGGTGGTGTAAAAGTTGTCGTTCATGACTCGGTCTATGACGGATCACTGCTTGGCAAACTTGAATCAATGAAGAATAAATTATTATAAGGAGGTTGCGGATATGAAAATTAAAACCAATGAAATAAGCGAACTAATTAAAGAACAAATAAAGAATTATCGTCACAAGATAACAAGTGATGACGTTGGAACAGTAATTTCTGTGGGCGATGGCATCGCGCTAGTTTATGGATTAGATCAAGCCATGCTTGGTGAACTTTTAGAATTTCCCAATGGATTATTGGGCATGGTTCTAAATCTAGAAGAAGAGCATGTTGGTGCAATTCTTTTTGGTGGTGACCGCAACATCAAAGAAGGAGACATCGTTAAAAGGACAAAACGGGTTGTTGAAGTTCCGGTTGGCGATGCCTTATTAGGACGTGTTGTCAATGCTTTAGGTCAACCAATCGATGGGTTAGGTGAAGTAAAATCTAATAAATCTCGTCCTGTTGAGCGCATTGCTCCTGGCGTTATGGCCCGCGAATCAGTTAATACACCACTTCAAACAGGAATTAAAGCAATTGATGCGATGATTCCGATTGGACGAGGACAACGTGAATTAATTATTGGCGATCGTCAAACAGGTAAGACTGCGATTGCTATTGATACAATTATTAATCAGAAAAAAGAAAATATGCTTTGTGTCTATGTAGCTATCGGACAAAAGAACTCTACAGTTGCCCAAATTGTTGAAAAACTTCGCAGTCACGGCGCACTCGAATATACCGTAATCGTTAGTGCTACTGCTAGTGAACTTGCTCCTTTACAATATCTTGCACCATATTCAGGCGTAACTATTGCAGAAGAATGGATGGAACAAGGAAAAGATGTATTAATCGTTTACGATGATTTGAGTAAACATGCGGTGGCATATCGCACGTTATCGTTATTATTGAAGCGCTCACCAGGACGTGAGGCGTATCCAGGTGATATATTTTATCTTCATTCAAGATTATTGGAACGTGCATGTAAACTCGCAAAATCAAGCGGCGGGGGCTCAATCACAGCTTTGCCAATTATTGAAACGCAAGCCGGTGATATATCAGCGTATATTCCGACCAACGTAATATCAATAACCGATGGACAAATATTTTTAATGAGTGAATTGTTTAATGCTGGACAAAGACCAGCGATTGATAGTGGACTATCAGTATCGAGGGTTGGAAGTGCGGCGCAGATTAAAGCAATGAAACAAACCTCCAATTCATTAAAAATCGAGTTAGCAAATTACCACGAGTTATTGGCGTTTGCGCAATTTGGCAGTGATGTCGATGATAATACTAAAAACATCCTCAATCATGGAGCGATTTTAATGGAAGTCTTAAAGCAAGAGCAATATTCTCCATATCCTGTTGAACAACAAGTAATTGAACTTTTTGTCGCAAAGAATCATTTGTTGGAACATCTTGAAGTTAAAGAAGTGCGACTAGTTTTAAAGAAACTTTATCAAGACGTTAAAACTAATCATAAAGAAATCATTAAGTCTATCGTTAAAGAAAAAGCCTTGAGCGACCAAAACGCAGCAGAGCTTAAAAAAGTTGCTAAAGAGTATATTGAATTTTATTTAGAAAACAAATAATTAGGAGGTGACAAGCATGTCGCAAGAATTACATTCGACAAAAAATCGAATTGCTTCGGTTAAATCGACTAAAAAAATAACGCAGGCGATGAAACTTGTCGCCACCGCAAAGTTGTCGGTTTGGAAAGATCGACTGATTGAAAGCAGTTTGTATAACAAAACTTTAGTGGAAATTGTGCAGTATGTTGCATCTAAAATGGAAAATATTACATGTCCATTCATGGAAAAAAACGAAGTGGTAGGCAAATTATATATCATTGTTACTTCAAATTTAGGACTATGCGCAGGATATAATTATAATTTATTTCGGATGATTGATAAGCAACTTACACCTAATGATACTATCATAATTATAGGTAGCAAAGGATTATCTCATTATAAGAATAAAGGCTTTAATATTATTGATGATTTTGTTTCTAATGCCAGTAATATGAACTACGCAAGTATCTTAAAAATGGGAGAGATGATTCTTCGCGACTATGAATTAAAAAAATATAGTTCAGTTGAATTTGTTTACACAAAATATGTTAATTCATTGGTCTTTATTCCCGAAAAGATGCAATTGTTACCAGTTGATTCCTCGTTTCTAGAACAAGAAGAAAGAAAAGGATTTGGCATCATAATGGAGCCTAATGCTCAAGAAATTATTGATACATTAATCCCGCAATATGTTAAAAGTGTGTTGTACGCTAAAATGCTAGAATCGCAAGTTGCGGAGCAAGCTTCAAGACGAACAGCGATGGAAAATGCGACAAATAATGCTACTGATTTAGAAGAAGAATTATTAATCAAATATCATAAAGCTCGTCAGTCGGCGATTACTGAAGAAATTACAGAAATCGTTAGTGGCGCGAATAAAAACTAGGAGGTCAGCTATGGAAAAAACAGTTAAAAATATTGGTAAAATCGTACAGATCGTTGGTCCAATTATCGACGTTCGTTTTAGTGATAACAACTTACCGGCACTTTTAAATGCCTTAACAATTAAAACTGATGCAAATGAAGTTTTAGTCGTTGAGGTTGCACAACACGTAGGCGACGATATAATCCGTGCAGTGGCGATGGGACCTACTGAAGGGCTACGTCGCGGGATGGAAGTTATCGACACAAAAGGACCGATTTCAGTGCCAGTTGGTAAGAAAACTTTAGGTCGTATGTTTAATGTGTTAGGCGATGTTATCGATGAATTAGATGATAATTTTGCTGATGCACTGCATATGCCAATTCATCGTGACGCTCCAAGCTATGAAAATCAAAAAACGAGCTCAGAAATGTTAGAAACAGGAATTAAAGTCATCGATTTACTCTGTCCATATGTTAAAGGTGGCAAAATTGGTCTCTTTGGTGGAGCAGGTGTCGGAAAAACTGTCTTAATTCAAGAGTTAATTAACAATATTGCCACTAAAAAAGGCGGATTATCTGTGTTTGCCGGAGTGGGTGAGCGTACTCGTGAAGGAAATGATTTATATAATGAAATGAAACAATCGGGAGTACTAAATAAAACAGCCCTTGTTTTTGGACAAATGAATGAACCTCCAGGCGCGCGGATGCGCGTAGGACTAACTGGTCTTACTATGGCGGAATACTTCCGTGATGTTGAGCGCCAAGATGTTTTATTATTTATTGATAATATTTTTAGATTTACACAAGCCGGAAGTGAAGTTAGCGCGCTTTTAGGTAGAATGCCTAGTGCGGTTGGCTATCAACCAACTCTTGCGACTGAAATGGGACAACTACAAGAACGAATTACTTCGACAAAAGATGGCTCAATTACTTCCGTACAAGCAATTTATGTTCCTGCCGATGACTTAACCGATCCAGCGCCTGCGACAACATTCTCGCACCTTGACGCTAAAACAGTTCTTGATCGTAAAACTGCCGCGTTAGGAATATATCCGGCTGTTGATCCGCTTGATTCATCAAGCCAAATTCTTGATCCAAATATCATTGGAACTGAGCACTATGAAGTCGCGCGAGGCGTACAAAAAATCTTACAAAGATATAAAGAATTACAAGATATCATTGCCATATTAGGTATGGAAGAGCTATCAGAAGATGATAAGATTCTTGTTAACCGTGCCCGCAGGATTCGCAACTTTTTATCACAACCATTTACTGTTGCGGAAACATTTAATGGTTTTCCAGGTAAGTTTGTTCCGGTTAAAGATACGGTGCGTAGTTTTAAAGAAATTCTTGAGGGAAAGCATGATCATTTGCCTGAGCAAGCGTTCCTATATGTCGGCGCAATTGAAGAAGCTAGTAAAAAAGCTGAAGGAAAGTAAAAATGGGACTCAAAGTACGTATCATTACTCCTAAAGGAAAATATCTATCAAGCGAAGTTGAGATTTTAAATCTTAAAACTACGGTTGGTTATTTAGGCGTGATGCAAGGTCACTTACCATTAATTGCGATAATAGATACCGCTCCATTATTAATTCGTGTGAATGGTGAAGAAAAACACTATGCAATATCGGGCGGAGTTTTGAATATTACGACGCGCGAAGCTTTAATACTTGCAAACACTATTGAGAGTAAAGATGAAATCGATTTGGATCGCGCGAATAATGCGCTTGAAAGAGCAACTAAAAGACTAGAAAATAAAGATAATCCTGAGATTGACGTAAAACGTGCCGAATTAGCGTTGACACGCGCTATTACGCGAATCAAAGTTAAAGAACTTTAGAGCAGATTATCCTGCAGTGAGTGTGGTAAAAAACATGAGTAAATATATTAAATTATGGGAATATTTGAAAAGTAATGGAAAAGATGAATTAAAACTAACATTTGAAGACATAAAAAGTATCTTAGGTCACGAAATTGATCATGCTTTTTTAACTTATAAGAAAGAAGCAAAAGATTATGGTTATGAAGTTGGAAAGATATCTTTAAAAGAAAAAACGGTTTTATTTCATAAATTAAACGCTTAAAGATAGTAATCTTGTTTTACTTTCTTTTGATGGGAAGCGCATTTTCCGCATTTCTTTGACATATGCTTAAATTGATGTTATAGTATTTGAAGTCATGAGGGAGTAATTAGCGTCGTAAGACGTGACAAGTCAACATGCTGGTTTTAATTAACCTGGCTTGTCTTAAAAAATGAGACTCGTGTACGCTTGCAAAAGGTGTACATGTAGCTCAATAACCTATGTTATTTATGCTCAGGTATATCACCTGAGCTTTTATTTTTCAAAGGAGAAAAACATGGGTGAATTTTTAAAAGACAACGAAGAGTTAATTAGCGAGTTTAAAAGTAGTCGAGAGCATGGATTAACATCTAATCAAGTAGCAGTCAATCAAAATAACTATGGAAAAAATGAATTAACTAGGACAAAGAAAGAATCGTTGCTCAAAAGAATTTGGAATTCAACGAAGGAACCGATGATTATTATGTTAATAGTGGCAGGTTTAATTGCCGTCACGGTAAATGTCATTTTAGCAATACGCGGCGATGAAGCAGATTTTCTAGAGTGCGTAGGAATTTTTGTGGCGATATTTTTATCGGTTATCATAACAGTGGTGATGGAAGGAAAAAGCGCGAAAGCTTTTGAAGCGTTAAATAAACTTAGTGATGATACGATGGTAAAAGTTATAAGAGATAATGAAGTCAAAATGATAAGTAAAAATGAAATCGTTGTTGGTGACATTGTTTTATTGAATCAAGGCGACCGGATTCCTGCGGATGGTAAATTACTAGAAAGCATGGATTTAATGGTTAATGAATCGATTTTAACTGGCGAAAGTCATTATGTCGCTAAAGACTATAATGCCCATATAATTGATGAAAAGACGCCAATTGCGGAACGGATTAACATGTTGTATTCTGGGACATTCATCACGAATGGATTTTGTAAAATGATTGTAACCTCGGTAGGTAATAACACAGAGTTTGGCAAAATAGCGCAAGAGTTGACTAAAAATGAGTCTGAAAGCACACCGTTACAAGAGAAACTAAGTAAGTTAGGTAAGATGATTACAATCTTTGGCGTGATCGCGGCGATTATTGTTTTTATCACGCAACTTATATCATTTTCGATGCATGACGGATTAATATTTGAAGAAGTGATGGAAGCATTTGTGACTAGTATCGTACTTATCGTCGCAGCGGTACCGGAAGGACTGCCTACAATTGTCGCGGTTTCGCTATCAATTAATATTATCAAACTGTCAAAGCAAAATGCATTAGTCAAAAAGATGATTGCATCCGAGACAGTAGGTTGTATTAACGTTATTTGTTCTGATAAAACTGGAACATTAACCGAAAATAAAATGAAGGTCATACATGTTTTCAATGAAAAAGGCAAAGAAACCTTAGATGAAGAATTATTAGAAAATTTTTGTGTTAATAGCACCGCGGATATTAATGAAGCGTTAGAATTTATTGGCAATCCAACGGAATGTGCTTTACTCGTTTCCGCTAAAAACAATGATTATAATTATCATTTGGTTAGAGAAAATGCGCAAATAATTCAGGTGATTCCTTTTACTTCCGATGAGAAGCATATGACAACAATATTAAAAAAAGATAATTTCCTTCGAGCATATGTTAAAGGTAGTCCGGAGCGAATTATTGAAATGTGTAGTTTATCAAAAGAAGATATAACAAAGATCAATCATGAATTTGAAAAATATCAAAAACAAGCATGTCGCGTTTTAGCATTTGCACATAAAGATTCTTCAGATTTGAATGTCGATTGCAAAAACGAACACGAAATATTTGAAAAAGACATGGTATTTGATGGATTTGTAGCAATATCTGATCCTTTAAGAGCAGATGTTTTTGAATCGGTAATGAAATGCAAAAAAGCCGGTGTTGCTCTTAAAATATTGACTGGAGATAATATTTTGACCGCGACTGCGATTGCAAATGAACTTGGAATACTTGATGAAGATCATATTGCGGTTGAAGCTAAAGAATTAGAAAGTCTAAATGATAATGATTTCTTAGATATTTTGAATAAAATAAGTGTGATTGCTAGAAGTACGCCGAGTATTAAAAAAAGAGTTGTAAAATTATTAAAGAAACAAGGAAACGTTGTGGCAGTTACTGGCGACGGAATTAACGATGCACCCGCGCTTAAAAGTGCGGACGTGGGAATTGCGATGGGAATTTCTGGTACAGAAGTTTCAAAAGAAGCAAGTGACATAGTTTTACTTGACGATTCATTTTCCACGATTGCGCGCGCAATTGAATGGGGAAGAGGTATTTATGAAAACTTTAAAAGATTTATAGCATTTCAGTTAACCGTTAACATTGCTTCAGTAATCGTGGTATTTGTATCAATATTAAGCAATTTGCCCGCGCCATTTACTGCTTTGCAGTTGCTATGGGTTAATATCATAATGGACGGACCACCAGCCTTGAGTTTAGGACTTGAACCAAATCATGAAGACCTTATGAGTCAGAAGCCAGTTAGGAGAAATGAGAGTATTTTGTCTAAACCATTATTAATTAAAATTGCAATCACTGCAGTTTATATTTCGATAGTGTTCTTATGTCAATATCACTTCAATTTCTTAAACGCTACAGATGCACAAATGAGAACGGTGTTGTTTACATTATTCGCTCTATTTCAATTATTCAATGCATTTAATTGCCGCGAGTTGCATTACGACAGCATTTTTAAAAATCTAACAAAAAATAAACTAATGTTAGTTACGATTTCTATAACCTTTGCTTTACAAGTATTTATCATCCAATTTGCGGGTGGATTTTTTGGAACAATTGCTTTACCTCTTATTATGTGGTTAAAAATTTTAGGTGTTTCAATTACTGTAATCATTCTTTCTGAGGTAATTAAATTAGGGTACAGGTTAGTTAATTTGAGAAATAGATAACCTTGACTAAGTAGAGATATAAGAATATGCTTAAAACATAAGGGGGCTTTTTATAATGAACAAGCTTAAGATTTTAGTCGCGGTTTCTATTTTTGCATTGCAAACAGGTGGATCTATTGATTCGAAATTAGTTGGAGGTGAAGTGGGAGGATACCGATTAATTAAGCGTGCCGCTAATGATTTCCATGAAATGCATGGATTTAGTATTTCTTCAAACCTAACATTTATTAGTCAAAATACAACTAGTGTTGATTTTTATTCGAAGACATCTCATATTGGGCATGCTCGATTTTCGGCGGCTTGGTATCAAACTGTTAATTCAAATTACTATGTGTTGATGCATGCAGAATTGCAACCATTAAGAGCGAATTATAGCGGCTTTTTGGGAATTAAATTATATAAACAAGGAAGAATGAAAAGTGTGGATTTGAAGTGTCAATTGGCTAATGGGCAACAAAATTTATTCTCACCTCAGCCAACAACTTCGCAGCAATATACGACATACACAATCGGTATTTCATCAGATGGCACAGTCAATTCATCAGTTTCTTTTACTTTAGGTGAATTGGAGGTAATTGGCAACCATAACATTACATCTAGTTTATATCATTCTCAATTCAAATACATCGGCACAGAAAATACTGCATATAAAACAACATATTCAGAACAGAGGGGGGCTTTCGTTTTCACTTCTAGTTTAGTCCCGACAAGCATTAATTTAAGTATGCCAGTCTTATTTGGAGTATTTTCTAGCGAACTTGCTTCAGTCGAGCAGCCTTCCGTAGTTGGGATAAATCTGACTCTTAGCAGGTGACTTGCTTGAAGATACTCTTGGTACAAAGGAGAGTTTAGAATTTAGTAATTTGAAGATAATCAGAATCTGACGATATTAAACTTGACTATACACTTGCGTCTAACTATAATCAAAATATAAGGGGGCTTTTATAATGAATAAGCTAAAAATTCTAGTCGCGGTTTCTATTTTTGCGTTGCAGACAGGCGGATCAATTAATTCGAAAGTGATAGGAGGGGAAGGAGAAGGTCGCTTAATCAAACGCGCTGTGGGTGATTTTTATCAAGACCATGAATTTACGGTTTCTTCAAATCTAACATTTATTAGTCAAAAAACAAGCAATGTGGATTTTTATTCGAAGACATCACTAATTGGGAATGCAAAGATTTCAGCAGCTTGGTATCAAAGCGCAACTTCAAAGTACTACGTTCTAATGCATGCTGAGTTACAACCTAAGAGAAATACCTACAAAGGTTTCTTGGGAATTAATTTATTTAAACAAGGAAGAATGAAAAACGTTGGGTTAAAATGCCAACTTAATGATCAACAGACTTTGTACACTCCAATATCATTAACATTTCCACAAGAAAATAAATACACTGCAAGTGTTGCTGTAGGATCTGAGGGGTCAAGTTGGGGAACAGTTGGTTTTACAAAAAATGAATTAGGTATGGTAGAAAGCCACAGTGTCGCTAATAAACTCTATCACTATCAATTTAATTATTTAGGTAGTCAAGACACGGCGTACAAAACATCATACTCAGAACAAAAAGGAGCGTTTGCTTTTACTTCTACTACTGTCCCACAAAGCGTAACAGTAAGTATGACGGTTTTATTTGGTGTATATTCTAACGAGGGTTCTGTAGACCAACCTTCTCAAGCTGGATTAAATTTAGAACTCACTAGGTAACGGACATGTCACACTTTGTAGCAAATAACATAAATAAATCTTTTTCAGGCAAGCAAGTTTTAAAAGATATAAATCTTGAATTTGATAATTCTGGAATGGTTTTTATTATCGGGAAAAGTGGAAGTGGTAAAACAACATTTCTTAACATTATTTCCGCACAAATGAAAGCTACAAGTGGTGAAGTTATATACGCTGGAGTAAGCATTTCATCAATGAATGAAAAAGAACTTTCGAATTATCGTGCATCGACTTTGGGGATTGTTTATCAAAACTATAATCTCGATCAAGAGCAATCGGTGTACGATAATTTGAATTTTGCTTTAATAATATGCGGATGCAATGACATAATAGAGAATCAAAAAATGATTGTTAGTACTCTAGAAGATTTTAGTCTTCTAGAACTAAAGGATAAAAAAGTTAAGTTTTTAAGTGGCGGGGAAGCACAACGGATTGCTTTGATTAGAAGCATTTTAAGAAGACCAAAAATTCTTTTAGCGGATGAACCGACTGGTAATTTAGATAGTGAAAACACTGAAAAAATCTTTAAGATTCTTTCAAAATATGCTGAAAATAATTTAGTAATTATCGTGAGCCATGATATTTTGGCCTCATTTAAATATGCAAATCGTATCATCAAAATGGAAAATGGTGCCATTATTGAAGACAAAAAAAATGAGCCTGGCTTAAGTTATTCAGTTGAAGAATACAATGATAAATTGCAAAAAATTGGTGAAGATACTGATTTAGATAAGTTTGAAGTAATAAATAAAATCGATAGTGGGAAATATTACTACAAAATATCCAAATATCCGAAGGTTAAAATTAATAATGAAAATATTGAAAGTAATCTTAAAAAAAATGAGCGAATTTCTTTTAAAAATCGCTTTAAGATGATTTTTCACGATATAAAAAATAACAAATCTAGAATGCTCTTTTCCGGGATTATTCTTCCTATATTCTTATGCATCTTAGCTCTTGTCGGATCATTATATGATTTTAGTGTGGGCACTTATGTGACTAATATAATTAAGAACGAGCAAATAACGGAAGTAGACTTAACTCTTTTTCATAATCCGTTAGGTTCCGAAGGAGTGACGCTTACTAATGGAAAAATGGTAAGTGATAAAATCCTATCAATTCCTGCGCAAAATCTTCATCGACTCAAGCGCAATAATGAAATTGAGTATGTTTTCTATGAATCAAGCAAAGATGAAATACAACTTCAAAAAGATGCTTATGAACACTTTGAGAGTCAAATTATTCAAGGAAAGCTTACAATATTTAATACCGCATTCTTAGTCGAGGAGTTAAGCGAATTAGGCAATAAAGTCTATATTCCTAATAAAATGTTAAATGAGATAAGGACTAACAATAAATCTTTTGTTTATGATGTCGAATTCTTTACTTCGAATACTAGAGAAAAAATATTTCAAGAACTAGAAATTAGTTCGCTAGAGGATATTGAATCTAACAACTTGCTGACGGGAGTTCTGCCAACTAGAAAAAATCAAGTGGTGGTTTCAACTAGATTTGTTGAGATGATGCTTGGAATTCACCCTGCTGATTACACACATTTAACAGAAGAAGAAACTGCAAAAATTCTTAATCGTTTTTTTGTTAGCGATTTGCAGTCAACTATATTTAATAATAAGTACGATGATAAACTAAATCTGGGAAAGTATTTAGGTAATACTCTTGAAATAGTGGGAATTTTTTCAGTAGGTTCTGACATAAAATTTGAAGAAAATATTTTTCAATTAATGAAAACTGATTATTTTGCATACTTTTTTACGGATCAATTTCGAATTGTCACCGGAGGAAAATTTAGCAAACAAAAATTAGGTTCTTTCATCGCGAAACATGGTTTCTTTGTTGATAATGGAAAGATTGATAACGCTGTAGCGTACTTCATTTTATTTAAGCAATCAATTAGGAAATATATCATATATGCTATTGTTGTATTCGCATTCGCAATCTTAATTTTCTTGATTATGCAAATATACTCGAATTCTAAAAATAGTAGTTACAGATTTGGACTTTATCGCTCGCTGGGATTCGAAAAAGATAAATTATTAAATGACACGATAATTAAAGATTTAGTCTACCTAATTCCAAATGTTTTGATTTTTTTAATTGAATATGCCTTATTATACTGGCTAATTCGTGGACAGATGGCCGCTACTGGAAGTGACGCAAATATGCTCTATGTGAATGTTCGTGTCCTTTTATTAACGGGAGCCTATATCGTAATCGTTAACACAATATTCTCATTATTTATATATAGAAATCGCATTAAAAAAACGGAAATTTATGATTTACTCAAATCAAAATAATTAGGAGAAATATATGAAAAAAAAGTTTATAGTAATGATTAGTATTCTTATTTTACTTATAGGAGCTTTCGTGACCTATATAGTCATTAACAACAATAAAGCGCTGAGTTTGTCTAGGCAAGTAGAAATGATTAATGAGATTTGTCCTAGTGAGGTATATGTTTACGGTGGAGATTTAAACAGCTCTGGTATCAACAAAAGTGATAATCGTAAATTAAATTTTATAACGATTGATAATCTTGACGACGATACTTTAGATAGTGACAAATACTATCGGTTTATTGTGTTTAATCAAACTGATTTCACTAGTTCTGAAGCAACTATTTGTACGCGTCTAGATATACTTGCAAATCAAAAATACAATTTTATTTTTGTTAAATGTAACGGAATAAATCAACTTGTGGATAATGGTATTCTAAGTAGCAGTTTGGATGTAACTAAAAAGCACGAATTCGTCGCTTCGACAAATGAGCGAGTGAGATCACAGTTTATTGGTCCACAATATGAAAAGTTTGATAAAGTAGAAGTTAAAAGAGAAGTTGTATATTCTCTATATAATATTTTACATTACCTTTCTATGTAAGTAATAAATGATTCGAGTATGTCAATTAAAATGCTAGGCAAGGCCTAGTATTTTTTATTTCTGATTGTTAAAATAGAGAAGCATTAAGATTGAAAAGAGGTGTTTATAATATGATTTGTAGACCAGATTTTGAAAAGATAAAATCTTATCGAGAATTTAGTACTTATTATTGGTATAGAGAAGAACTTAAAGATATTTGTAAAAAACTGGGAATAGATTTTTCTGGATCTAAATTAGATTTGAATCGCAATATTGAAGAGTATTTTAAAGGAAACATCATTAAGAAAACTAATAATAAAAAAACAAAGATAGTTAATAATACCACCCCTCTTTCGCTAGAAACTAAGCTAATCGAATGTGGATTTTGCTTTAATCAAAAATTTAGAGATTTCTTCTCCAAAAGTAGCGGAATTGCAAATTTTAAGTTTACCGCCGATATGGTAGCAACTTCTAAGCAAGTCAAAGAAGATCAAGACGCTTCATTTACCTTAAAAGATTTGCTTGATATTTATTATGGTAAAAAAGAATACGCTAGATTTGATAATTCTGCTTGTCAGTGGAATAATTTCGTGAAAGATTTTTGTGCAGATAAAAGCAATGACATGTTTACTAATAAATTAAAAGTCGCTTCAATCTTGTGGAAGGAATTACGTAACTCAACAACAGAAAAGATTTATGCAAAAGATTTAATAGAAGTGCATTTTCATAAAATTAGGGGTTATATTATTAAGTAAATAAAAAGTAAGAATGTCCTATCAAAGGAGTTCTTACTTTTTTTGAATAAAGAATATCTAATTAATTATTATTCATCCCAGATTGCAGTTGCGGTACAGCCTGTTAGCCAACCGCTAGACCATCCGCTAGGTCTTGTAGAATATCCTGCAACGTGGATTGTTTCTAAATTACTACATAAGTAGAAGATGCTTGATTGCATTACAGTTACACTATTAGGAATAGCAATACTAATTAAGCTGCTACATCCATAAAATGCGGACTGCATAATCGTAGTTACACCTTCAGGAATTACTATATTTGATAAATCATAACAGAGCGAGAATGCGCTGACCCCTAAAGTTTTGAAGCTATCGGGTAAAACAACATTGTCAAGATTAGCACAATACATAAATGCTTGTGTGCCAATGCTAACTAGACTATTGCCGAATGAAATGTTGGTTAAAACAGTACAACTATAGAAAGCTTTATCTTCGATGAATGTAATGCTATCTGGAAGAATAATTGTTGAAATAGATTTGCCTCTAAAAGCACTATCTCCAATCCCGGCAACAGGCAATCCTTCGTGTGTTGCGGGAACAACAACATTGCTACTCGTACCAACATAACCAGTAACTGCATATGTTTCGTTTGCTTTTAAGGTAAATTGTAGTCCTTCACTGATTTGATTTGGATCAAAATTATGATTCCAAACTACAAAGGCAGAACAACCATTTAACCAAGCAGAAGACCATCCGACGGCCTTAGATGTAAAACCGACGACATAAATTGTTTCTAAATTCTCACTGCCACTGAATATAGTGGAACCTAGAATTCTGACACTATCTGGAATAACGATACTTGTTAAACTAGTACAATGTGAAAAAGCTGAACCCTCAATATGATTGACAGTATTCGGAATTATGATGCTTGCCAAACTAAAACAACTAGCAAAAGCGCCCTGCATTATTCTAGTTACTCCGTGGGGAATATTAATACTACCTAGCTTATCACATAATTGAAATGCACTTGCTCCAATTGTAGTTAATGTATTTGGTAGTGAAATACTAGTGATATTAGAGCAATACATAAATGCTTGTGTTCCGATTGAAACTAGATTATTACCAAAAGTAATATTTGTTAATACCACGCAAGCATAAAAAGCCTGATCACCAATTGAGATGATGCTATTTGGAAGTTTGACAGTCGCTAGCGATCTACCTCTAAAAGCGCTATTGCCAATGTGTGCGACAGGTAGTCCTTGATAACTTTCAGGAACAACAACGTTACTACTAGTTCCAGTGTATCCACTAACTGTATAAGTAGAATCTTCATTTAAAGTAAATTCTAATCCCGTACTATATTGGTCAGGATTAAAACTATAATTCCATACGATAGTTGCGTTACATCCATTGATCCATACACTGGACCATCCAACTGGCTTGTAAGTAAAACCTATTACATAAATAGTTTCTAAATTATCGCAAAAATTGAAAATTGTAGAGCCCAGTATTGTAACACTATCAGGAATAATAATACTAGTTAAACTTGTACAGTGAGAAAATGCAGAGCCTTCAATGTGATTTACGCTGTCTGGAATAACTATTCTAGTTAATTTGCCACAACTGGCAAATGCCGCTTGTTTTATTCGTTTTACACCATGCGGTATGATGACTTCCTCAAGATTAGGGCACAATTGAAATAAGCTTGGTTCAATCGTTATTAGATTTTTAGGCAGCACAATCTTAGTGATGTTACCACAATACATGAACGCTTGTGTGCCGATAAATGTCACTGAATCCGGTATGGCAACGCTCGTAATTGACTTAGCAATAAATGCTTGTTCGCCTATTGAAGTGACTGGTAAACCAAGATATGATTCAGGAATGATCACATCACGGGAAGAACCGGCATATTTTGTGAGCTCATAAGAAGAATTACTCTCATTTAATGTAAAAGTGAAACCTGGAGTATATTCAAATTGCCACCTTGCCGTTAAAGTGATGTCTTCAGTCACTACATAACCGACGAAGGACCATAATTCGTTTTCAATATACCAACCCTGAAATACCGAACCATCTTTTATTGGGTCAGCGGGTTTTGCTACCTTGCTACCAACTTCAACATATTGAGTCGAAATAAAGTTACCTCCTTGACTATCAAATTGAACAGTGTAAGTTTGTTTATTTCCTAATCTTCCGTTAATTAAATCATCTAGCCATTGTTGCTCACTTCCAGTATAGTTTGGGAAATTTTCACAATATATTTCATAAGCTGATTTTCCTTTAGCTCTAACACCAGTATCCTCAGCACCAATCCACCAGTTACCATTTTCACCGATAAAAGGAGTTTCGCCGTTGGTGCCTGCTAAATCAGTTAATGAGATTAGATTTTTCCATTCTAAATCGCTCTCATCCACGTATTTCCATTGCAAGAATCCAGTTGCGGACGACCTTAATTCAATGCTCCGACAAGAAGTACATTGGCAATTTATGGCCTCAACCCATTCTTCATAACTGCCATTAAATCCAGAAGTCGCAGCTTTAAGATAGATTTCATGCTTTATACCCTTACCATTATCAATATGATTAATGTTAGGGGAGTCGGTTTCATTACTCAAAACAGGTGAAGATGCGGACACACCAATTGTCATTAAAAATAAAATTAAAAATATTGGAAAAACTTTTTTCCTAGTTTTAAAAATAGATAACATATTATTCTCCTTTGATTTAAATGTATATTTTTATTTTGTCAACAAAATTTATAGACTCAGGTTTTCTCCTCCTTTCTAAATGTGAAAAATTCTGAGTATCATCCCCCCTTTTAAGATATATAAATCATTGTAATAGAATTAATACAATATAGAATATATTTTTAACTAAATGTCGAGTTTTGTCATGCGATATTTAACTACAAGTTTAGTATTTTTTCAAAATATACAGCAGTAGCGGAAACTAAATTATTATGAAAATATTAAAAATATGTGTACAAATGACAAAAAATGACACAGAATGTTAGTAATTATGTAACAAATTGTTATCTACATATACGGGGGTATCTATGGGGGGACGACACATTAAAGGTATAAGCAAAGAGGCCTTAGAAAGGGCTGAAACCTTTTTTATGTTGTATGATATTTTTACGAGTGAAAACTATTATCAAATATTTAAACTAATGTGTGAGTTAGATATAAAAAACATCGAAGTTAAAATTTCAGAAATATGTTTTATTGAGAAACGGACAGTGCAAAGGAAGATGCGAAAAATCCGCGAATTTCTTAAAAGGTTGTAAAGATCGCGATTATATATAATTTTAAATATAAAATCAACGACAAAATTTGTCGTTTTTTTAACATATAGAAAACTTCAAAATAAAGCATATAAAAAGAAAGGGGGGAATGAAAATGAGTTTTGCGGGATTAGAAGAAGTAAATTTTTATATAAGTCTAGGGTATGTAACTCTAATTGCCAGTGTCTTAACCATGCTAATCATGGAACTGTATAAAAAGATTATAAAACGGAATAAGACAGGACTAACAGAAATGAGTGCAACCGAGAAAGATGTTAAGTTAAGTGCGGTGGCTAGAACCATCGCCTTAGTGATGTACAGTTTAATATACCTAGGTAATGAGTTTTATTTAAAGCACACAATTATCATCGATGGAACGTTACTAACTGGTTTATTAAGTGGAGCGACAATTACATTAACAACGAGTAAAGGAATATATACAAGTATTCATCAAATGACAAAGAAGAAAAAAACATACAAAGAACTAAATAACATTGCTAGACGTCTAAAGAAAGACGACGAGCAAGTCTGGATTATTAAGAACGAAATAAATTAAAAAGGAAATAAACAATGAAAAAATTTGCAGATAACAATCAAGAAGAAATAATAAATAATAAAGACGATCAAATTCTAGAACATGAGAATTTACATGATAATATGTCCCTAAACCAAGAGGATACTTTAAACATACAAGCGTACAGCAGCAAAGAAAAAAAATACAGGGAAGTCCTTAATCCCTTACAAAAAAATATGGAGCGAATTGAAAGCAATCAGCACAAGTACAAGGCTAATTTTTTTGAAGATTTAAATGCAGGAAAGCTTTTTTCAATTGAAGAAGATGGGACGGAAGTTGTTTTTTGCTATAATGATGAACTTGCCGAAGATAAGTCTGGCAAAGAACGACTAAAAAATCGGAAATTCCATTACCACAATAAAAAGGCGAAAGCGGAAATACTTGATACTGACCGAGTTATATATAAGGAATTTATTGAACATAGTGACTTAGAATATATAACGTATGGAAATCGAATTAAGGAAAACATTATTGTCCATGAAAAACTTGAAAGTTATGAGTTCGGATTTACTTTTAAAGTTAAAAATCTAGAGGTAAGCTTAGGAGATAATAACAAAAGTATAGTATTTAAAAAGACTGATAGTAAGAAAAAAATCTTCACAATACCAGCGCCAGTGATGTTTGATGCAAGCGGCGAAGAATCAATAGAAATCATTTATGAGATTGAAGAAGTAAGCTCGACTGAATACATCTTCAAAGTCATCGCTGATAAAAACTGGATTAATGATTCAACTAGAGTTTTCCCAGTTACGATTGATCCTCAGATAGTCGTAGAAAATATTGGGGAGATAGAAATATCTGACGCAACGACACTCGAAATTTTAGAAAAAGGTAAAGTAGGGCTATATAATGGGACAGAAAAAACTCTTAGAATAAAAGTCAGAAATCCTATAAGTAGAATTCCTGAAGGGAAAAGAATTATCCACGCGTTTTTATGTCTTAAAAGAACCGCTAATGTAGTCAACAGCAAACCGCGAATTTTCAGCATATTTAATAATGGAAATGCCTTTGATTGTTTTTGGAATGGAGATGCGGACGGGTTTATTCGCATTGATATCGCTAAATATATTTCTAATGAAGATTTATTATTTGAAATCAAACGCGTTTCCACAGGCGTACTTAATGATTATGTTGAGTTTGATGCAAGTCAAAGTTATCTAACTTTTGATTACCTAAGCGATAATATGTTTGATCACGAAGAAAGTCTAATGAATGTAGAACTAGGTCGAGCTGGAACAAGCATGATAGCCATAGATACTGGTGAAGTAGCGCATGAACACATTGATATAATCGGTTCAACTTGCGGGCTACCGCTTGATATTAAACATATCTATCGCTCATCTAAGCAAAGCGATAGTAAAAAAAGTTTAGTCGGTAATGGCTGGAAACTCAATGTTGATCAAGAGATTAAAAAGAATATTAATAAACTGGAGAATGAACAAGAAGGAATCATCAACACATATGAAGATGGTAATGGCGATATTCATGAGTTTATAGAAAAATATTTTTATGTCGATGAAGATGGCAACAAAAGATTTATTAAGCAAAATGAAATTAAAAGAACATTATATGGTAATGAGATTTATGAAGTTGATGGCAAAAAATATGATATTCAAAGTGCTTCGTTTAATCAAAATGGTGACGCATTAATCGCGGATTACCATTATGATTTTGAGGGGGCTGTTGAAGGCATTTTGAGTGAAAAATACACTCCAGAATTTGCTTTTTTCTGCGAATATAATGGTATTATACATAGTTTTAATCTTTCGAATACTAACATCGTCGAAATAGAAATTGGAACATTCTTTATCAATGCTGAGCACTTTGAAATATCATTAGAAGAGACATTTAAAGAAAACGGTAAGGATTACTACATGTTCCTTGGAACGACAAAAGTGTTAGTAACTAGGGAGCTAAGATCACATGCAGTGCAAAGCCGTGGTAGCAAGCGATTTATAACAGTCACTACAGGAATTGCTAAAACGAGCAGTGTAAAGAAAGCTAAAATGAGTAATCGCGGACCAATTGTAGAGAAGTATTACACAACTACGAAACCAATTAGTAATTCTCTTATAGCTCCATTAGCAAGGCCAACTTCAATTCTTAGCGATATTATTTTAAGGACGACTTCTTATGAATATAAATATACATATTATTATAAAGAAATAGAAATAAGAAAGAAAAGTGGCGAGATTTCTAGGTTATTGCCAAAGTCTTATCGAACTGAAGAATTACTAGGATTAGAGTCAAGGTTAATTCAAATATATGATGCGATTATTGAGACCACTGACAATCTTGTTCAACTTGGAGAAGACTATAGATTATTTAGTCTGCAAAATCAAATTAAAGCTGATGAGAGAAGTTACAGTGAGATGTGCGAGAAGTTTAATGAAGATAAGCAAGATAAAGTCAATGTGATACTAGATTTGACTGAAGTTGCTAATGCAAAAGGTATTGAAAGTAGCAAAAATATTAAAAATACTTATGTAGCAATTGTAAATGAAGCAGATTTTAAAACTGCTGCGAATAAATGTAGCGCTAATGATTTAAATAAGATAATCTCTAGTTTGCAAGTACAAATGCAAAGAGATGAAATCAACTTTACCGAACAAAATAGTAAATTGAAGTCAACTATCGAAGAAAACACTAAGCAACTATTGGATGCGCAAAATTATAATCAGGAAGAATCTTTTAATAAAACGAAAAAACGACTTGAGGACAATCTTGAAAAATACATTGAAATGCGTAAAGAGGTATGTCAAGTTTTAGGTAATCTAATTGAAGAATATAAAAAGCAACCACTTGATTATATTTTGTACAGTTCAGGAATGGTCCTAGGATTCAACTATAACGGCAAACTTGTGGATATCGGTAACGCTGAAAAAAGTAAAATCCAGATTGGTTATGACGGACATGTCATTGCAAATTTGCAAACGGATGAAAAGATACAAGTTAGTTTTCATTATACAATGGGTGAATTACTTCAAGTTGAAGATCCACGTGGACGGATTATTCATTTCGAATATGATAATCCTACAAATCATCAGTTGAAACGGATTATTTATCCAGATACAAGCGAAACATTGCTTGAATATTTAGGCGATGGAATCGAAGTGTTTCCTCAAAAAAGATTGTTATCTAAACTTACCGATCAAAATGGGACACAAACACAAATTACATATGATAATGAAAAAGCAAGTAATATTAAAATAATCCCATTTTCTGAAGTTGAATCATCTCTTCCATTAGAGTTTAACAAAAGCATATGGAGAAGTGGTAATGGAACAGTAAAGGTCACTGATGAAATCAGTAAGAAACGCATCAATTATATTATTGATGTCGTTGGCAGAGTAGTCACTACTTATGAAGATGAAACTGAATTAACGGAATTAAATCAATTAAAAAGCATTAAATCTATTAAATATAATCATGCGACTAAGAAAACTAAATACACTATTATTCCCAAAGGTGCAAATATAGGACATGTTTTATCAGGGTTTGAGACTGATAAAGGCTTACTAAATTGTTATAACACTAATACTGAATTAGTGACAAGTCATTTTGTTGAAGGGGAGCAGTCCGCAAAAATTATGGGCCAACTTTACAAAGAAAACAGTATTGCTCGTTCTTTAAAGCCTAAAACCTGGCCAAAGAATGGAATATACGCGGTTTCAATGTGGGCAAAAGCTAAATCTTTACTAACTGTGACAAATCAAGTATTGAATGTTGAAGAAAGTATTTGTCAAAATGTTGATGTAGCGGCCGCGGATTATTATAGGCGAGAAAGACGTTTTAGATTCTATGTCGATATAAAATTCAATGGAGTTGTAGAGCAAACACTTGTTTATGACTTTGATTGTCATAATGAGGATTGGCAACTAGGAGTTGTTTTAGTTAAACTAAAACCAGAATATGAAGAAAATTTTAGTCTCTTTACTTCTAGTATTCATACTCAATATTTCTTCAATAACGGCGATGCCTACTTTGATGATGTGCGAATCACAGAATGTGACTATGTCATGGAAGAAAGCGATGATGAAGGAAGAGTGATATTAACTGAGGATGGCGACTACCGCACGACCTTCAGTGATTTCTCTGGTACCCAACCGCGAACAATCATCAAGACGAGTATGAAAGATGCCACGAAACAGTTCGTGACCAAGAATATATATAAC
>JAVBTH010000002.1:0-34125 GCA_031556235.1 Bacilli bacterium | reverse complement strand
ACGTGCCTCGCCGTACTCAGGATACTACTAAGCTTCATCATCATTTCGTTTACGGGACTTTCACCCTCTTTGGTGCTATTTTTCCAAATAACTTTAACTATAATGATTTCTTGCCATATTGTAGTCCTACAACCCCAAATAAATTTGGTTTGGGCTCCTCCCTTTTCGCTCGCCGCTACTGGGGGAATCGATTTCTCTTTCTTTTCCTCTAGGTACTGAGATGTTTCAATTCCCTAGGTTTTCTTCTATGTGACTATGTATTCATCACATGATAATACGATATTACTCGTATTGGATTGCTCCATTCGGATATCTCCGGTTCATAGCTTATTTCCAGCTCCCCGAAGCTTTTCGCAGGTAATCGCGTCCTTCTTCGCCTGTTAGTGCCAAGGCATTCACTGCACGCCCTTTATAACTTAATCTAAAGATTTTACTAAAATAATTTGTTTGCTAATTTAGAGTTTTTGTTTACATACATTTTTATAGAAATGTATATCTATTTTTTCTTAATACGATGAAATCGCGATTAAGATAGAAAGAACATGTAATAATATTCAGATATCAAAGAACAATGTCTGAGAGTATGATCTCTCAAAACTAAATAGAAGAAGCTTTAAGTAAGCCTGTCGATTAACAATAGTTATACGCTTTATACTTGATAAAGCACTTTCTCCATAGAAAGGAGGTGATCCATCCCCACGTTCCCGTAGGGATACCTTGTTACGACTTAACCCCAATCATCAATCCTACCTTAGGCGCCGACCTCCCTTGCGGGTTAGCCTAACGACTTCGGGTATTACTGACTCTCATGGTGTGACGGGCGGTGTGTACAAGACCCGGGAACGTATTCACCATAGCGTAGCTGATCTATGATTACTAGCGATTCCGACTTCATGGAGTCGAGTTGCAGACTCCAATCTGAACTGAGACCGGTTTTTTGTGGTTTGCTCCCCCTCGCGGGTGTGCTTCACTTTGTACCGGCCATTGTAGCACGTGTGTAGCCCAGGGCATAAAGGGCATGATGATTTGACGTCATCCCCACCTTCCTCCGTGTTAACCACGGCAGTCTCCCTAGAGTTCCCAACTTAATGATGGTAACTAAGGACAAGGGTTGCGCTCGTTGCGGGACTTAACCCAACATCTCACGACACGAGCTGACGACAACCATGCACCACCTGTCTCGACTATAACTATCCCCCTATCTCTAGGGTATTTAATCGGATGTCAAGTCCTGGTAAGGTTCTTCGCGTTGCGTCGAATTAAACCACATGCTCCACTGCTTGTGCGGGCCCCCGTCAATTCCTTTAAGTTTCACTCTTGCGAGCGTACTCCCCAGGCGGAGAACTTAATGCGTTAACTTCAGCACTGGATTACTCCAACACTTAGTTCTCATAGTTTACGGCGTGGACTACTAGGGTATCTAATCCTATTTGCTACCCACGCTTTCGTGACTGAGCGTCAGTTACGAGCCAGTAAGTCGCCTTCGCCACTGGTGTTCCTCCATATATCTACGCATTTCACCGCTACACATGGAATTCCACTTACCTCTCTCGCACTCTAGTCGTCCAGTTTCCAAAGCGTTCTATGGTTAAGCCATAGGCTTTGACTTCAGACTTAAACGACCGCCTGCTCACTCTTTACGCCCAATAATTCCGGATAACGCTTGCCACCTACGTATTACCGCGGCTGCTGGCACGTAGTTAGCCGTGGCTTTCTGGTACGGTACCGTCAAATAGAAAGCTTTCCACTCTTCCTATCATTCTTCCCGTACAACAGAGCTTTACAATCCGAAGACCTTCATCACTCACGCGGCGTTGCTCGATCAGGGTTGCCCCCATTGTCGAAAACTCCCTACTGCTGCCTCCCGTAGGAGTCTGGACCGTGTCTCAGTTCCAGTGTGGCCGATCACCCTCTCAGGTCGGCTACGCATCTTGGCCTTGGTGGGCTATTATCTCACCAACTAGCTAATGCGCCGCAGGTCCATCTATCAGTGCAGCAATTGCTGCTTTTATACTTCGAAGATGCCTCCAAAGTACGTATTCGGTATTAGCAGAGGTTTCCCTCTGGTATCCCAATCTGATAGGCAGGTTACCTACGTGTTACTCACCCGTTCGCCGCTAGACTTCTATTGCTAGAAGTCTCGCTCGACTTGCATGTATTAGGCACGCCGCCAGCGTTCATCCTGAGCCAGGATCAAACTCTCAAAGTTTATTTTTCCTAGTTCAATATTATTTTCTGGTTTTATTTTAAATTGACGTTGTTTGTTTATATTCTGTTTAGTTTTCAAAGATCAGATGCTGTGGTATTAACCACGCGCTTAATCATCTTACCATCGGGCATATACCAAGTCAAGCACTTTTTTGCGATTTTTTTATTTTTATTAAAATCGGGTTTAGCGCCTCTTATTTATATGCTAGATTTCAAAGATCATTAACTATAATTTGTTGAACTCAACGCTCAACTTTTTCTATTAAACCACTTGTGCAATATCTTTGCAAGTCTTTTTTTATCTTTTCTTCGCTTTTCGACAAAACATTTAAATACGACAATTAAAAAGGTCACAATAATCGACATTGCAACCCATATATATTATATAAAGGAAAAGGCTTTCAACTTTTTTTCATTCAAATTCGACTTTGAAATTACGCGCCAACCTTATTACCATTCTTTTGAATTCTGGTGTCTTATAACTCTCAATCGCTTTGAACGTTCTTGGTAATTCCCCAAGTTGTAGTAAAATAACTTGATTTTTTTTAATTTTGATTTGTAGTAATTGTGAAAATCTAATCTGATATTGATTATTATCTAATATATATTGTTTTTTAAATAATCCTTTAATAGTAAAAGAAGTTAAAATAATCTCGTGGCCATTATCAACAAGCACCCAAAGTTTTTTTTCATTATCTAAGGGTTTCTTTTCTTTAAACAAGACGTAGGTATCATCTTCTCTTATTACTTTAGCGGCAAGTAATTGTTCGCGTAATGTTTCTTTCATGTTCACTACCTCTTCTTGTTTATTATTTGTACTTATTCAAATATTTATTATTTTTTATGAAATTGTTTAAACGTTACAGGTGATAATAAGTACAAAATAAAAAGTGATACAGCAGTTGCCATATCACTCGATAGTTTAAATTTTATCTTTTGTTAGCATATCTAGCAACAATTGATAACACTCTTAAGAACATATAGACAAAGTCGACATAGAGATGGAAAGCACAATATAATGCAAGGTTTTTACTACCATTTCCTGTTTCGATAATCTTTTTAATTCTCCATACATCAAATGCAGTGAATAACATCATCGCCGCAAATACAGAGAGTGAGACTATCCATCCAAGTGGAGTACTTTGAATAATCACATTAACGAACATTATAATCAATGCGCCGATAGCTAATGCTGAAGCGACATATCCAACCGATAAAAGAGATTTTTTACTAAACCATCCGTATAGAGCCAAAACTCCAAATAACAATGCCGTAATACCAAATGACAATAGGATAATTCCCATGTCGTATGCAAGCATTATACCTGAAAGTAAAACTCCCATCGTTGAGGCATAGACTATAAAGGGAACCATTATCGATCGGCCACCTCTAAAGAATCTCCATTGAATAACAATTGATTCAATAATCAGTAGGATACCTGAACCAATAATCATAATTGTAAATGTTTCTATATCGATCGTTTGTTTTGCTAAAAGCAAAGCAATGCCTCCCGCAACTACAAACGATAACATAATTGCTCCAAACATATAAGCAAACACTTTTGTTAAAGTAAAACTTGTACTATCTTCACCTGTGTATACGTCAGTATTTGTATACATAAAGTTTTTCCTCCTTTAATCAATAATATTTTCTAGTAGAGCTTTAAATGACTCAATCGCAAGTGAAGCGCCGCCCACTAACGCACCATCCACATCTTTCATACTTAAGTATGCTTTGATGTTATCTGGCTTGACTGAACCACCGTATAGGATGCGCATATCGTTTGATATAGCGCCAAACATATCAAATAAAGTCTCACGAATGAAAGCACATATCTCTTGAGCGATTTCTTTGCTAGCGTTTTTACCAGTTCCAATCGACCAGATAGGTTCGTATGCGACAACAACTTTATCAGCGTTTGCCTTATCAATACCGGCGAGTCCGACGCGAATTTGCTCACGTACGACTGCTTTAGTGATACCATCTTCAAACTCTTCTAGTGTTTCGCCTACGCAATAGACAGGAACCATTTCATTCTTTAGCATTTCCAAAACTTTGCGATTGCACATGATTGATGTTTCGTTGTTATATTGACGTCTTTCGGAATGTCCAATAATCGCCCAATTAACATCAATATCTTGTAACATTGGGATTGACACTTCGCCAGTAAAGGCACCGTTTTTTTCATGATGCAAGTTTTGCGCAGCGACGATTAAATTAGGATTTGCACGACGCACTGCATCAAGACATAGAAACGCTGGTGCAACACCGATATCGACATTCTTTTGCTCAGCAAGTGTCGAGATTTCGATGCTTTCTTTAGCAAATTTTTTTGCTTCACGAAGCGTTTTATTCATTTTCCAATTGCCGAGTAATAGTTTTTTTCTCATAAATACCTCTTATTATTTAATAATTTCAATTCCTGGTAAGTAACCATCATTTTCAATCATTTCTAATGAGGCACCGCCACCAGTAGAAACGTGTGAGAAGCATGACTTATAACCAAATTGGGCAACTGCAGCGGCTGAGTCTCCTCCACCACAAACCGTAAACGCACCTTTAAGTTCTTTAATCGCTTCACAAACTGCGATAGTTCCTTTGGTAAATTGTTCTTTTTCAAAAACACCCATTGGTCCATTCCAGAAAAGAGTTTTAGCCTTTTTAATCTCATCAGCGTATAAAGCACGTGTCTTTTCGCCAATATCCATTCCCATATATCCTTCAGGAATATTTGCATCATCAGTGAAGCGAATATCTTGAGGATTATCAAATTCTTCAGAAACGACATAGTCGATTGGAAGAATAATCTTACCTTCTGCAGCTTCAAAACATTTCTTAGCATAATCCAATTGATCAGCTTCAAATGGTGAAGTACCAATTGTGTAACCTAAGGATTTTAAGAAAGTATAGGCCATCGCACCACCAATTAAAATTTTGTCGCACTTTTTAAGTAAAGTATCGATAACTTTAATCTTGTCACTGACCTTAAAACCACCTAATAAAGCAATAAATGGTCTTTCTTCAGGTTCGACAACCTTATTTAGGTTTACGACTTCTTTTTCAACTAAATAACCAATACCTACTTCTTTTCCCTCAGCTTTTAAAATTTCAGGAATTCCATATGTTGATACGTGCGCTCTATGTGCAGAACCAAATGCCTCCATGACATATGCTTCGCCCATTTTAGCCCACTCTTCAGCAAGTTCTTTGTTATTCTTTTCTTCGCCTTTTTCATAACGTGTATTTTGCATTAACAAAACATCACCATTATTTAAAGTTTCGACAAAATAGTTTAATTCTGACCCACGTGTAGTTGGGCAAAACGCTACTGGTTGCTTTAAAAGTTCAGTTAAACGAATAGCGACTGGGGCTAATGTATTTTTAGCCATGTCTGCTTCAGTTTTAGCCGGATCTTTATGATCAACTTTTCCTAAGTGTGACATCAAAATGACGCGCGCACCTTTGCTAATTAATTCTTTAATAGTTGGTAATGCTTGAACGATACGATTGTCATCACGAATTTCACCATTTTTCAACGGTACATTGAAGTCACAACGTACGATAACACGCTTCCCGTGTACATCCATTTCTCTAACAGTTTTCATATATGTTCTCCTTTTGAAGTAAAAAGCGCCAATTAGGCGCTAGTTTTATTACTTGACGCCTAATACCTTGGCAAAGTGCTTCGCTAAGCGAATGAATTGGCAAGTATATGAGTATTCGTTATCATACCAGGAAACGATTTTAACAAATTGAGTTCCTTCTGGAGTGGTAAAGATATTTGTTTGTGTGGCATCGAATAATGATCCTTCGGTAGCACCAATGATATCAGAACTGACAATTGGATCTTCGGTGTAGCCAAGAACATCTTTAAGTTCACCAGCCGCGGCAGCTTTCATAGCGGCGTTGACTTCTTCTTTAGTAACTTTTTTCTTTAAAGTCATTGATAAATCGACTAATGATCCATCGACGACTGGAACACGAACTGCTCCGCCTTGTAAACGTCCCTTTAATTCTGGGATAACTAAGTGAATTGCCTTAGCCGCACCAGTTGATGATGGAACAATATTTGCAGCGGCTGCACGTCCACGACGGAAGTCAGCTTCTTTAACTAAGTCAAGTGATGTTTGATCGTTTGTATAGGCGTGGACAGTTGTCATAAAGCCACCATCAATGCCATATAAATCTTCTAAAACTTTACAGACAGGAGCTAAGCAGTTTGTGGTACATGAAGCGCCAGAAATTACTTTCATATCCTTAGTAAGTTTGTCACTATTGACTCCATAAACAAAAGTTGGAGTGTTTGCATCAGCTGGAGCAGAGATAATAACGCCCTTTGCACCACCGACATTTACGTGAACCATTGCGTCTTCTGATCCTTTAAAACGACCAGTACATTCTAAAACTATATCGACACCATAATCAGACCATTTGATCAAGTTAGGATCTTTTTGACCGATAACTGGAATCTTTCTGCCTTTGTAGACGATGCAGTTGCCATCGACAGTAATGTCGTTGACACCAAAGCGCTTGTGAGCAGTATCATACTTTAATAAATAAGCAAGGTTTGCGGCGCTTGATAAATCGTTGATAGCGACGACTTCGAAGTCGCCTGTTTCTTCTGCACGGCGGAACGCTAAGCGTCCAATACGTCCAAATCCGTTAATTGCAAGTTTAATTGACATTGTAAATGTCCTCCTTCTTTTCATGCGATAACATTATAATACATCTTGGCTAATTTTGGTAAAGTTTTTTACTCTTTTTCTATGAAAGCGGTTTTACTTGTCAAACGATTTTTTGAATATTTGCAAATGTTGCGCCTATCATATTAGTAAGGGTGATAAAATGACATTAATTCCTACCGTAACACTAAGCCGATTTGACGGCAAAGAAAGCAAAGATATATATTCATTATTGCTTGAAGAACGCATTATTATTCTCAGCGAAGAAATAACTCAGCATACCGCATCACTTGTGGTTGCAGAAATTCTATATTTAAACGCTCAAGATCAAAAAAATCCTATTACTATTTACATTAACTCGCCTGGTGGTTCTGTGCATGCTGGCTTAGCAATTTATGACATCATGCAGAAGGTTGAATGTCCGATAGTTACGATTGGTTTAGGTTTATGTGCCTCGATGGGTGCTTTTCTTTTGGCCAGCGGTACAAAAGGGAAAAGATATGCTCTTGAAAACACAGAAATTATGATCCATCAACCCCTCGGTGGTTCGCAAGGTCAAGTTAGCGATTTGGAAATTATGACTAAACGATATATCTATCTCAAACATCGTCTTAATCAATTGCTCGCTTTTCATACCGATAAGCCGATTAAAAAAATCGCAACCGACACTGATCGCGATTATTTTTTAAGCGCTGCTGAGGCAAAGAAATATGGCTTAATCGATGAGGTCATCGACAGTCTCGATTCCCTTAAATAGAGTTTGAAGCGATATATTAAATGCGGTAGATATGGCGGAAAGAATCCTTAAAGTTGGATTTCTTCTGCCATTTTCCATATCACATAAATAGTTTTTATTTATGCCGCTAAAAAAAGATAACTCTTCTTGACTCCATTTCATTTGTTTTCGCAAATATATAATTCGCTTTCCCAGTTGCTGGTTAATTGTGATTTTTTCCATCTTTATTTCCTTCCAGTCTAACTGCTAACTCATGTATCGCTCGGAATGTATGATTAACGCTAGACTTAGAAACATTTTTCTCTAATTTTTCCGCCAAACTTTCTGCAAGTTCTACCATCGACGCATCTTCGTTTTCAAGGCGCAATTCACAAAGAAAGCGCATTTTTTTATTGGGAAGATTAGCTATACCAATTTTTCTATCAATGATCTCGATATCGTTCTTTTGTTTTTTCGATGAATCGACCATTCGCGAATAATTAGCATTTAGGCAAATTTGAATTCGATTATCATTATTATTAAAGTCGCGATCTACACGAATACTCTCAAATTCAAGACAAGTTTCTTCCGCACCGATAAATGCAAGCAAATCAACAATTTGACTTGATTTTTTCATATATATAACATACTGCGAGCGTCTTTTGATGACTCGCGATTTGAAAGAAAGAGCTTTAATTTTTCCTAGTAATTTATGGATATAATCCGCAAGTTCTTCATCACTAGTTGTGATTTCAAGATGATAGTCTGAACTTTCTGGATTATTTACAGACCCAGTAGCAAGGAAAGCCCCTGCTAAAAACCCACTAATTGAATCATCGGACTTAACAAAAGAAAGTGCAGGTCCATCTAAATTAAGCATCTCTAATTCACTTATTATCTCTTCAACTTTATCATCAATGATGATATTGTAGGTTACGCTTTTATTAAATCTCATTCCCTTTGAATAAGCAAATCGCGGATTTGTTTTAAAAAATCTTTGCAATGAAACAAAAATAAATTTAGCAATTTTGGCATTTTCAGTTTTAAGGACAATTTTATTTCCTTCGTTTTCAATGCGCAATTGACCGTTGATTTTTAAAAAAGCTGCCAAAAGAGATTTTAGTCTTACATCACTAAAATCTTTGCGTGCAATTTCTTCTTTTGCGATTGTGGTAAATGAAATGCCATCTCTCACGTTAGTTTCCTCTTAAAATATCGCGGTGATTATAAAGCGCATCATATTTTTGATCAAAGTGTTTTTTTAAATAATTAGCCACAGTTACAGAACGATGCTGACCACCACTGCAACCAATGCCGATATTCACGTAAGCGCGACCTTCTTTTTTTGATTCTTCTAAATAGTATTCAATGTATTCAACTACTTTGCTTAATAATACTTTGGTTTCTTCTAAACCAATTACATAGTCATAAACCTCTTTGTCATTGCCATTTAAATGTTTTAATTCTGGAATATAGAATGGATTTGGCAATATACGCATATCAAAAATGACATCTACATCACTTGGAACTCCATGTTTAAATCCAAACGACATAAATGATACAGTCATTCCGCGATCTTTTTTAAAACTCGTAAACATTATTTTTCTAAATTCATTAACATTTAATCCGGAAGTATCTAAGAATAAATCAATTTTATTTCTGAGAACTTCAATCATATGTTTTTCACTTTTAATAGATTTGGCAAGTGATAATCCAGTTCTTTGTAAAGGATGAACGTGACGAGTTAGTTTAAATCTTGAAAGAAGGACCGTTTCAGAACAATCCAAAAATATTGTTGTTTCACGAATGTTTTTATACTTTTTTACTAAGTCAATAACATACTCCGCTTCATGTGCGATTACGGCAATTGCAACTTTACTATATTTCTCTTCCGTAACCATTAGTTCCATTAAACCTTCAATTAATGGTAACGGACAATTTTCTAAACAATAATAGCCCATTTCTTCAAATGTAATCATACAAGTCGACTTACCTGCACCTGAGATGCCAGTTAAGATTATCAGTTCTTTCATTTTTCATCACCTACATTTATCTTATCACATAATGAGTGAACTTTCGATAAATCTAATCATATTTTTATAACATATTTTTTCAATGTTTTCTGCGCCGTATTTTCTAGCAATCAAACGGTCTATTAAAGTCTTTAACATGCTGGGATGAGAGAGTTCCTCAATCGCACCGGTATGTTGTACATTTGATAAATAATAGTCTAAGTCTAATCCTAAACATACGTAGTCAACCCCCACCATAGAAATTAGATAATCAATATGATCAATTAGCGAATTTACATTTTTCTCATTTCCAACAAATTTATTATATGCATTAATACCGATAATTCCTTTTTTTTGTTTTACCGCCATTATTTGTGCATCAGTAAGGTTTCTTTCATCGTCATGAATCTTTCTTACATTAGAATGACTAACAAAAACTCTGCCTTTAAAATAATTAATTGCTTCAAAAAAGGTTTTCTCATTTGCGTGTGAAAGATCTAATACGATACCATACTCGTATAATTTATCTAGAACTTTTTTACCAAACGAAGATAGACCTTTTTCTGACCTTACGTAAGTTCCTACGCCAAGTAGATTTTCATCATTCCAAGTTAACGTTACAGAACGAATATGTGCTTTCTTTAATAACTCCACATCTTCTAAACAATTAAGTGGCCCTAGCCCTTCTATTCCTAGAAAAAAACCTTCTTTTTCATATTGCCAAAACTCGCTGGTATAGAAGTTTGAAATCTTCGCTAGAACTTCTTTAAATTCCTCATGACTTTCGTCCCCCTTAAAATAGTAATTGATAATCGCACCATAATAGCCTTTCATTTCTTCATAATGAAAAAGCCATGTGTGATGTTGGTTAATTACATCAAACAAGGCATCGCTATGCGCATCAAATATCATATGTTATCCTCTTTTCAAATAATGAGTTACGCTAGTCGCAGCGATTGCACCATCATTAGTTGCAGTCACAATTTGCCGGAGATTTTTTGCAACAACATCTCCACATGCGTAAAGCCCTTTTATTTTAGTAGCCATGCTACTATCTACTAGTACATATGCTTGATTATCTAAAATATTGAATTCTTTTAAAAACTCTGTGTTTGGTATCACACCAATAAACGGAAAAATTGCATCAACTTTAATATTTGTTGTCTCTTCATTAATAGTGTTTTTAATTTCTATTTCATTTACAGTTTTGTTACCGTTAATCGAAGTAACAATCGTGTCTACTAAAATCGTAATATTATCTTTTTTCTTAACTCTTTCCACGAGTAACGCACCAGCTTTAAAGTTTTGATTTCGATGGATTAAGTATATATGTTCAACTAAATCGCTAAGATATAATGCCTCATCAAACGCTGAATTACCTCCACCAATCACTGCGACAGGTTTATTGCGGTATAGCGCTCCATCACATACTGCGCAATAAGAGACACCTTTTCCATAAAACTCTTTTTCGCCCTTGACTCCAATCAATTTTTCACTTGTGCCCGTCGCAATTATCAAAGCTTTTGTAAAATAAGTATCTTCATCACTTATAACTGTAAATATATCATTATTTCTTTCAATTCTTTCAATTGTTCCGCTATCAAAAATCACTCCAAGCGCTTGTGCTTGTTGATACATTTTCATAGCTAATTCAGGTCCTTTAATATTTTCGAATCCAGGATAGTTTTCTATTGTCGCCGTAAAGTTTATTTTCCCTCCTGGCGCCGATTTTTCAATCACCAAAACTTGATAATTAGCGCGTTTTAAATAGATTGCAGCAGTAAGTCCTGCTGGTCCTGCTCCTACGACAATTACCTCATAGTGGTTTTTATCCATGTTTCACAATCTCCTTAAGTACTGTATAATCTTTTAATACATATTTTGGCTTTGCTGCTTCGGGAACTCCACGAATTGCCCATCCAACCATCGCACAATCAACACCACTTGCTTCACTAGCTAAGTAATCAGCAATCGTGTCACCAACAAAAAGCACATCTTTTTGCTTTAAACGATATTTGTTCAATAAGCTATTAATTCCTTCTGGGTCAGGCTTCGGGTTTTTGACATCATCTACACATACGATGTCATCAAATATATTATCTAATCCGAGGTGTTTAAAAGTTAATATGGTCGCTTGTCTTGCTTTAGATGTGACGACCGCGATTTTAATACCCAGCGATTTTAATTCTTTCAGCATATTTTTCACATATGGAAATAAAACCACATATTTGTCGTAATATTTTGGGGATAACTCTCTAAAAACATTAACCAATAGCATTGTATTTGTATCCGAAAAATGTTTTTTCATCGAATCTTGTAAGGTTGGCCCTGAAAAGCTTAGCAGTTCACTAAGCGTCGGCATGTGTTCAGGTTTATATTGCTTGTATATTTCAAGCATCGTCATCACAATCATCAAATCAGTATCAGCGAGCGTGCCATCTAAATCAAAAAATACTGCTTGGTATCTATTCATTATTAGCTCCTTCTTCAAGCTTTAGTTTTTGTTCAATTGGAGTATTTGTTATAAATAGCTTTGGTTTTTTAGCTTTTAAGTAATGCAATACTATGATGCCAATGATTCCACAAGCGATAAAAATAAATGATAAATTTTGTGATATCAACGACTTATCGCCCATCTTGTAAGCTGAGTCACGAAGTGGTTCAAGTATCGCACGCACTGTACCATACCAAATTAAGTAGCCACATCCCAAATCTCCTAAAGCTAAATATTTCTTGAGTGGACGACCTATCGCGTAAACAAGTACAAAGTAGCCAATGACATTAAGTGTTGCCTCTACTAAAAATAAGGGCACATAAATATTTTCAGGAACTCCCGCTACTTGCATTTGATTAAGAATAATATCAGGTAAGAAAGACCAAGAAGTTCTTGCAACTTCCGCTCCATACACTTCAGCATTAAAGAAATTCCCCCATCTTCCGATTGCCTGTGCTAATAAGATACCAGGAACAATTAAATCAATTGCCATTAGTAAGTTTATTTCTTTTTTTGTTTTGCGCATAAACCATAATCCAACTGCAGCGCCCATTAAAACGCCACCTTGAATCGCCATTCCCCCATCGAGCATATCGAATACTTTTGAAAAATCTTGTGAGAATCCGCCGGTATTCCATTCCGCAATAACATACCATAACCGCGCTCCCACAATTCCAGCTGGTAACGCTACGTAAAATAAATTTTCTAAAGTATTCCCCGCATAGCCTAGCTTCATAAATTTTTTACGTGCTACTACATACGCCACTATTGCTCCAACCAATATGCAAATCGCATAGTATTTAACACCTAACTTGCCACTAAAATGAACTATATATTGATTTAAAGGAAATGTTAGGATCTCGACAATTCCTTGTAACATGAATATTAAACCCAAAAATGAAACAAAGACCAGAATAATTTGTCCCAGGTGCATTTGCGTAATACGCTTTTCATCTGTAACAACTTTTTTTCTTTCTAACCATCCTAATGTAAAATAAGTTTCTATTCCACCAACTAAGATAATTGCAGAAACATAAGTTAGCACATGGCTAGCAACCGGAATTGTTTGCTCTGATTTCAATAAATATGCCTCTAAAGTCATAATAACCCCAATGAGAAATACCCCTAGAAAAACCGCAGATAGCATAATAGTTTTCTTTGGTTCAAAGTCGATATTTGTTCCTTTAATTGTTCTCGGTTTTCTTTTTGCATCAATTAATACGCCCATCATAAAAACCGATAGTACGATGATTGCGATTCCAAGCGATATTATAATTTCGTGTAGTGTCATTTTGTTGCCTCCAAATTTGATATAAGATTAACACTTGTAAATACTATTTACAATCTTCACGCGCACGTTTTAATCTTTCGACTTCTTTTTCAAGAATCGGTTTCAAGTAACGTCCAGTGTGAGAACTCTCACATTTAGCAACTTGTTCAGGAGTTCCCATCGCAACAATCTGCCCACCGCGATTTCCTCCTTCAGGACCTAAATCAACGATATAGTCCGCGACTTTAATAACATCTAAATTATGTTCAATAACAATGACGCTATCGCCATTATTTACAATCATTTGCAGAACATTAATAAGTCTAGCAACGTCATCAACGTGTAAACCTGTCGTCGGTTCATCAAGAATATACAGAGTTTGTCCAGTCGGTTTACGTTGCAATTCATATGCTAATTTCACTCTTTGTGCTTCCCCACCTGAAAGAGTAGTTGCTGATTGTCCTAAAGTTATATAACCTAATCCTACATCTTTTAAGGTTTGCAATTTTCTTTGAATTGAATTGCGATTTTCAAAGAAATCTACGGAATCTTCAACAGTCATTTCGAGAATATCATGGATATTTTTACCTTTAAAAGTCACCATTAAGGTTTCCTCATTATACCTTTTACCACCACAATGCTCACATGTGACATAGACGTCTGGTAAAAAGTTCATATTAATTCTAGTTACGCCTGCCCCTTGACAGTTTTCACATCTGCCACCGATGACGTTAAATGAAAATCTTCCCTTATCAAATCCTTTAGCACGTGCTTCATCAGTTTCAGCAAACAATTCACGAATATCGTCAAACGCTTTTGTGTATGTCGCAGGGTTGCTTCTTGGCGTCTTACCAATTGGTTCTTGCGAAACATTAATTACTTTATCAATGTTATTCAATCCTAATATTTCATCGTGTTCACCAGGAAAAGTATTTGTACCATTTAATTTTCCTTGAATACTTTTGTAAAGTATTTCATTTACCAAGGAGGATTTTCCGGAACCTGATACGCCTGTTATTGCACATAAACATCCTAAAGGAATACTCACATCAATATTTTTAAGATTGTTACATCTAGCACCTTTTATAGTCAACTTCGAACCATTGCCCTTGAGTCTAGCGGGCGGTATGGCAATAAATTTTTTCTCCGCTAAATACTGACCGGTTATTGATTCAGGTGTGTTCATAACTTCTTCTAAAGTTCCTTGCGCAACAACATATCCACCATGGACTCCAGCGCCAGGACCGATGTCAACTATATGATCAGCTGCTTTAATTGTATCTTCATCATGTTCAACGACGATTAGGGTATTTCCAATGCTAACCATTTCTTTTAAAGTGGAAATTAATCTTTCGTTGTCTCTTTGATGCAGGCCAATACTAGGTTCATCGAGAACATAAAGAACGCCTGTCAGTCTTGAACCGATTTGCGTAGCTAATCTTATACGTTGTGCTTCGCCACCTGACAAAGTCATAGCCATACGAGATAATGTTAAATAATCTAATCCCACATTGTTTAAAAATGTTAATCTAGCTGTCATTTCTTTAAAAATCATTTTTGCAATAGTTAACTCAGTTGGCGTTAACTTATCTTGCAAGACATTTAAAAATGCAAGCAATTCCTCAATGGATAATTGTGTCATTTCAAAAATGTTAATACCTCCGACTTTAACCGCTAAAACTTCTTTACTAAGGCGAGCCCCTTTACAGGTTTGACACTCGCAATCACGCATGAATTTTAAATAATACTCACGCATAAATTCACTAGTAGTCTCTTGATAAAGTCGCTCAATACGCGTAACAACCCCTTCAATAAAGCTGTTGCGGTGCATCGTGTTACCTGAAGTAGATGTTAAAGCATATTTATGTGCAACAGGCGATCCTCTAAAAAGAATTCTTCGTTGTTCCGCCGTAAGATTCTTAAATGGAACATTTCTTGGAATTTTATATTCATCACATAAATAGCAGAACTCTTGCCAATCTAAATTCTTGGTATCCACGACTGCTTTATAGTATTCAATCGCGCCTTGATTAATCGAAAAATTCTCATTGGGAACAAGTAATGTTGGGTCAACTTCACGTTTTATTCCTAATCCATGACAATCTGGGCAACATCCAGTCGGAGAATTAAACGAAAACAATCTTGGCTCTAATTCAGGAACAGAAAAGCCACATTCTTTACAAGAGTGGTGTTGTGATAAAAGAGTTTCTTTATTATTAAAAAGCAATGTAACGTATCCGTGTGCCCAGTCAAGAGCAATCTCAAGCGCTTCATAAATACGGCTTCGTGAATCTTCTTTTAAAACTATCCGATCTACGACGATGTCAATATCATGTCTTTTGTTCTTATCGAGTTCAGTTAGTTCATCTATTCTGATTAATTCACCGTCAACCCGCAACCGCTCAAAACCTTGAAGCTTAACTTTTGCTAAAGTTTCTTTATGACTACCTTTTTCACTTTTTATAATTGGAGCCAAAACTTGCAATCTTGTTCCTATTTCTTCTTTAAAAATAATATCAATCATTTGTTTGCTTGTGAACGCGACGATTGGTTCATTGTGTACTGGACAATATGGCACGCCTATACGAGCATATAGCAATCTAAGATAATCATAAATTTCGGTTACCGTGCCAACTGTAGATCTTGGATTATGTGATGTAGTTTTTTGATCGATGGAAATAGCGGGAGATAGCCCCTCAATAGAATCGACATCTGGTTTTTCTACTCCACCTAAAAACTGCCGAGCATAACTACTTAGTGATTCTACATATCTTCTTTGACCTTCATTATAAATTGTATCAAATGCCAGCGTGGACTTTCCACTTCCTGATAAACCTGTAAATACTACTAACTTATCTCTTGGAATCTCCAAGCTAATATCCTTTAAGTTATTTTCTCTTGCGCCTTTAATTACTATCTTTTTACTTTCCATAATGCCATCACTCCATTCTTTTTATTATACAATAAAAAGGCTGTTAAACCTATATTCTTTTTAAATTTTTCCCTAATTTTTCTTTAATAAACTTAAATAACTAATTATCTAGATTTATAACCTAGATTTTTTAAAAAAAGAAAACGCTTAAATAATTTGCTGTCGACAAAAAACTACAATTTACCCCATTATTTTAATAATAAAATAATAAAGCATAAAGGAGAAAAATATGCCAATAGATCCAGTTAAGAAGAAAGAGTTCGAGGAACTAGTTAAGAAAGCCGAGACACCCGTTACTGTGACGTTATACCAAAAGTTAAATGAGTTATTTGGAGCTGGTAATCAGTTGTTTGCAATGGAGTTCCCATCTAGAGGTCTCAATCCTGCCGATTATGAGTACAACATCGAAGATTGTTATAGTTCTGTCAGCAAGCCATATCCTGTTCAAGAAGCTGAATTTATGCTGTCAAATCAAATGTTTACTCCAAGTCCAATCGTGCAAGGCACAAATGGCGAAAAATTATCAACTAATTATGAAACATTGATTAATAACTTTATTCCAAAATTAGCTTCAATTCAAAACTTT
This sequence comes from Bacilli bacterium, assembly GCA_031556235.1. Lineage (GTDB taxonomy): Bacteria > Bacillota_I > Bacilli_A > RFN20 > CAG-826 > JAVBTH01. The sequence goes on along the minus strand of JAVBTH010000002.1, from coordinate 17,226 downwards.
GTACTTGATCAAAAAAAGATTCGAGCCTGGTTACTTAAGACGATTAAAGATGAAATCGATGGCGTATCAGTTGAGCAATCAAGAATGGCGTTTGCCAAAGATTTGTATGCTCGTTACCTTAAAGAAAAAAACGAATGGGAAAAGAATAAAAACGAGCAATACGACATATCAAAAAAAGAAAAAAATCTCGAAAGTTATGCAAAATGGCTATCTTCTGAAGGATTAGTAAGAGATGAGGAGTTAAATAATCTATATAACGACGCGGTTGTGCGCGGATTTTATCACGAGGTTTTAACTTTACTTGGCTTTTTAAATGTCTCTTCTCCTGCTGAAGCACTTGAAACAACTAAACAAAAAATGCGTGTTAGCAAAAGGCGCTCGCTTGACGGATCAAGTGATGTTTACTCTGTTAATTTCCAACCAAGCGATTGGTTTAATGCCTTAAAACCAAATTTAAATCCCAAGGATCTCCTATCATCACAAGAACACTTACTTGAAGAATATAAATCAAAGAAAAAGCAGTTAATTAAATTAAAAGAAAATCTAGCTCTTTTAAATGCTGAAAGTACTACAACAGAAGATCTTAAGAAATTAGAGTCAGACAAAAAACAAGCCGAGACACTTTACAAGCAAAATGAAGTGAAAATGATGAATGTTTATGGCAAAAACACTGTAGATGCTTTCAAAGCAGCATTAAATATTTATAAAAATGTCAACGACGCTAAGGCGGGACTATCGAAAAATAAATCACTTATTGAAATGTTTGGTAATATCGCGGAAGAAGCCGCTAAAGGCACCGCGGACATGTTTGAGACTCAGCAACAATTGCTAAGTTCAATTAAAGAATATACAGATTTGATGAGGAAATATGCTGCCGCTGAGTCGAGAAACTTTTCTTTTCAGATTTCTAAATATAAGCAACAAATTCAATTAATTGAAAGCGATTTAGAATATCTTGAACCATTAATAACTGGAATTAGTAAAGCTGAAAATAATGAAGAAACAGAAAGTGAAGGGTTATTATCTGAAAAAGATCAACCTGATAATTTTACAGATATCATAATAAACTCTGCTAGCGCTAAAGAAATATATAGTGATACTAGTAAATCTTCATCTTCAACTTCTTCAATTAAAACTGGGTTTTGGTTCTTTTCTGGAAGTCGCTCGTCAAGCAGTTCTTCATCTAGTTCTAAAGTTGACGATTATTCTGCAAGCGAAAGCGTGGAGATTGGCTTAAGAGCTAAAAAGATTAGTATTGAAAGAGGTGGATGGTTTAATCCTGCGTTATTAAAAATGACAAAAGATTTCTACTGCTTGTCCCCCAATATAAAAGTTAACACAGGATTAACAAAGAATGATGTTTTAAATTACTTTGGCGAAAATAGAAAAATTCCATCAAAAGGTCTATTACCTGCTTTCACTTCCGGTTTCTTAGTTGTAAAGGATGTTACTATCAAAATTAAAACAGAAAACTCGAGCAGCGAAATTGCCAACAGTTATATGGAATCAAGTTCAAGAAGCGGAGGCGGAATCTTCTGTTTTGGATGCAATAGCAGCAGTTCTTCTGAAGAAAAAAGCAAATCTGCCTACACAAGCAGTAATTCCGATTATGTTTATATAAGGATTCCTGGGCCACAAATAATTGGTTGGTTCATGGAATTTACCGAATTAGATGAGACCGCTAACTATGAAACACTAGATCCTTCAATTTATGACACCAACGATAATGCCGACTGCTTTGTAGGAGCAGGCGCTTCAAGTAATTTTGCTAATGATTTCAGTAGCGAAAAGAAGTTTAGAGATGACGTTGAAGAAATCTTAAATAGTTTAGTTGAGGATTAATTTTAAACTAGCCACAAGGCTAGTTTTATTATTAAGCAAAAAAACGAGTAAAGTATACGATAGTAATTGAACTTTCATTGAATTAGTAATATTATTACTCTAACGGGACGTAGCACAGCTTGGTAGTGCACTACCTTGGGGTGGTAGGGGTCGCGCGTTCAATTCGCGTCGTTCCGACCATTTGATGTTATTAACCAACTGGTTAAAAAAATATATAGAATTACGGATTTCGTGGGGAAAGCATTAAAGTCGCTTTGATTTTTGTAGTAAGATTTACTAATTTCAAAGAAATGGCGGGTGCAAAAATGGAAAATCACTTTGAGGTTTTTTGTGGCAAAATTGACATCGATATTGACGATAATTTTCGTATTCAATCGATTGATAAATGTGTTTTAGAATTATTCGACGGTGCTGAATATAAAATTCAAAAGGGAAAATCTATTCATAATGCTATAAAAAATCGCGATGAATTCATTGAACTTCTGCAGGCAGCGCATGAAGGCATGGTCTTTTCTGGTCCATTGACTTTTAATTTGTCAAAAACAATAGAACTTAATTTAATTTTCCAAGGTGTTTGTAAATATGATTTAGAAACTCTCCATCGAATAATTAGCCTTAATCTTTATAGTAAATCTACTTTTCATGACGATATAGCGTTAAAACAACTTAATGAACAAGAGAGTTTCGATTTGAATTTTGTCTCTTCTTTATTCAGGCTTTTCTATGAAAAACAAGATTTCAATATACAAATGCAGCAAATTTTTAAAACGATCTCAAAAAAGTTCGGCATTGATTATATGATTATAAGCATCTTCTCTAATGAAAATCTAGAGCTCAAACATTGCGAAATTCATTCCTATAATCCGAAGAATAATTTTTATAAAAAAGACATCGGAAATGTTATTGGAAAGCCTTATAATATCCATTCAGACTTACAAGGTTTTGATGATCAAAAGCGCTTGATTATCGATGGAAAAAATCTTTTAGAAAAGAACGATTTTTATTTAAAAAGTCGCGACAGTTATCATATAAATTCTATGGCTAGTTTCCTCTCTCCTATTACTAATAGTAATAACAATTTTTATATAATAAATCTCTTTAAAAAAGACATAGCCAACTGGACTAATTATGAAATAAACACTTTTCATGCCATCTCTAAGGTTATTAATGTTATCTTAGATTTTCATGATAAAGACACGACATATGATTCAAAAATTCGGGAATTATTAGCAAAAGACAACACCACTGATACATATGTGTTCGATAGCTTTTTAAAAATAGCAAAAGAGCAAACTTTAAAAAATAAACATAAGCTTTTCGCTTATATTGCTTTCGATGTTAACCACTTCAGTTTCATTAATTCGCATTGCTCCGATGAGGAAAGCGTCGACCTTTTAAAAGGTATTGTCGCTCGTTTTCGTAAATTATATGAAGACATACTAGTTGCCCGTCTTTATGGTGATAATTTTATGATAATGATGAGTATTAAATCAAAAGATGAGTTGCATAAAAAATTAACTAGATTAACACATTCATTTTCCTCGCAAATGAATGAAATCTACCCAGGAATAGATATTAGCTTATCGCTTGGAGTTTATATAAGTAAAATTGGCGAAACCGACACAAAACTTTGTGCAGAAAATGCCTCCTACTCACACAGAACTCATAAGAACGGCTTAAAATCTGTGATCAGTTACTACGACGAAGAGGATGATTTGGAACGTAAGGCTAAACTTGAAATTGAATCTTCATTCAAAAGTTCACTTAGAAGCGGTCAATATAAAGTTTTCCTACAACCTAAATTTGATTTATGTAACAAAAAAGTTATCGGCGCGGAGGCATTATCAAGATTACAAAGCGCAAAGGGAAGTCTAATTTCTCCAGCAAATTTCATTCCAATCTTGGAGCAATCTGATTATATCCTTCAATTAGATATGTTCGTGTATGAGGAAGTCGTTCGTACGATAAAAAAGTGGTTAGATTTAGGATATGAAGTTTTTCCAGTATCGATAAATTTCTCTAGGCAACAAATTCTAATGAGTGGCTTTGTTAATTCATTAATTGCGATTGCAAATCGTTATGGAGTTCCTCATCATTATCTTGATATCGAAATAACTGAAACTACTTTAGCCAATAATTTTGAATATATTAAAGAATGTGTTGAAGAATTAAGGGATAACGGATTTAAAATTAGCATGGATGATTTTGGCGTCGGTTATTCTTCTTTAAATATGCTCGCAAACATTAATGTTACGACCGTAAAAATCGACAAAGCCTTCGTTGATGACATCGCCAGTTCAGTTCAAAGACGTGGATTTTTCTTACAAATCGCGAACTTAATTAAATCAAGCGAGAAAGAAATCGTCGTAGAGGGTGTTGAAACAAACGAGCAGGCAGATGTTCTTTTAAAAAATCATATTAATAATATCCAAGGTTTTCTTATCTCTAAACCTCTACCAATTAATGAGTTTGAGGACTTATTTCTAACCGCGAAAACACAACATTCATAGATTTTTTGCATTGTTAATGACAAAGCAATTCTTTTTCGGCATAATATCTAGGATGAAGGAAATTTTATGGAATTTAAAGACATTGATGAGACCGCGATAAAGCATTTTAAAAGCCTTATACATATGAATAATTATAATTCTTCGCTTTATACTGAGGGGGTTCTTTTAGTTTGGAAAGATTATTTCAAACTTAAATATATAAGGATTAAAGATAGCTTACTTTTTAAAGGCGTTGATTGGGAAGGAAGCGAAGTATACTTTTATCCTCTCGGGCCAAATGATCAGGAAATAGTTACGCTTATTCCTAAGAATTCAAAAGTCATATACATTCCCGAAGAAAGAGCAAATCAATTTAATTCGGATGTTATTAAAGAGATGCAAGATGATTTTGATTATGTATATGATTTTAAGGACTTCCTCTCGCTAACTGGAAAAGATAAGTCGTCCGCTCGAAATCATATTAATAGCTTCAAAAAGAACAATCCATCGTTTGAATATCGAATTATTGACAAAAACAGCATTAATGATGCAATTACGATTTTAAAATTACTTGACTTAACTGATGAATATAAAATTCTAGAACGAGTTTATAACTTACATGCTTTGAATGAGTATTTCAATTTAAGTTTCATCGGATATATTCTTTACGCGAATAGTAAACCCGTCGCTTTTTCCATCGGAGAGATAATTAAAGATACAGTATACATTCAATTTGAAAAAAATCTTCACTTCATAACAGGATCGGGAGATATGAATCGTCATTTATTTTTGGAACATCTCCAAGAATATAATCTCAAGTTTATCAACCGAGAGGAAGACGCTGGCGATTTAGGACTACGAACTTCTAAAATGCGATTGGGTCCAATTAAGTTTATTAGGAAATATAGCGCAATTACCAATTAAAAAAGCTTAACCAAATGGTTAAGCTTTGTTTTTTTAGTCTGCTAATTTCTTTAAACGTTTCCATCTTGCTTGGGCATACTCGCATGATTTTGTGAGTAATTCTTCAGCATTTTCTGGATTAACGCTTGGAAGTTGTGAGAATCTAGTTTCGCCCATAACGAAGTCACGGAACTTACCGAAATCTGGTTCGGCACAATCAATAACTAATGGGTTTTTTCCTTCTTTTTCTAACCGAGGATCAAAACGGAAGATTGGGAAGTATCCTGATTCAACAGCGGCTTTTTCAACGTGTACTGAGTTTTGTAAGCCACCTTTAATACCATGGTTAACACATGGAGAATAAGCGATAATTAATGATGGTCCATCATAACTTTCTGCTTCTTTCATTGCTTTAATCGCTTGCATTGAGTTAGCACCTAAAGAGATTTGTGCAACGTATACGTTTCCGTACGCCATTGCCATCATCGCTAAGCTCTTCTTAGCAGTTGTTTTTCCACTTGCGGTAAATTTTGCAATTGAACCGGTTTGTGATGACTTAGATGATTGTCCACCAGTATTTGAGTAAACTTCTGTATCAAGAACAAGAATATTGACATTTTCTTCGTTAGCTAAGACGTGATCTAATCCGCCGTAACCAATGTCATATGCCCATCCGTCTCCACCGACAATCCATACTGACTTATCGACAAGATCGCGTTCATATGTTAAGACTGATTTAATACCAGCATTTTTACTTGCTTTAATCTTAGCGACTAAATCTTTGACAATTCCGCGAATAAATTCACGATTTTTATAGTTAGCAATGTATTGCTCAATGAGTTCTTTTAATTCTGGTTCGACTGCTTCAATATTTGCTTCCATAATGGAAATGATTTGGCCTAATTTATAATCAGTTGCCACTCTCATACCGAAACCAAATTCAGCATTGTCTTCAAATAGTGAGTTAGCCCATGCAATACCTTCGCCATTCTTATCAGTGCAGAATGGGGTAAGTGGAGTTGAGCCACTATAAATACTTGAACAGCCAGTTGCGTTAGCAATTAGCATGTCTTTTCCAAATAATTGTGAGGCTAAACGATAATATGGAGTTTCTCCACAGCCCGCACACGCGCCAGATACTTCCATATATGGCATTAAGAAACTTGCACCCTTAACTGTCGTAACTGGGAATTTATCAGCTTTATATTCAACGTGCTTGTATAAATAGGTTGCGGCTTCTTCTTGTGGGAATTCAATTTTAGCTTCCACCATTTCAAGAGCCTTTTTACCTGCTTTACCAGGACAGTGAACGACACATAAGCTACATCCAACACAGTTCTTTGGTGAAACTTGAATACGATATTTTAAACCCTTAACATTTGGTCCACCAAGAGTATCCATTAAATCGTTTTTCGCAATTTCTGGTAATCCAGCGACTTCTTCTTCGTTTAATAAGAATGGTCTAATGGTCGCGTGTGGACAGACAAATGCACATTGGTTACATTGGATACAGTTTTCTTTAATCCAAGTTGGCACACGGTCTGCGATAGAACGTTGTTCCTTAAAGGTAATATTGTTTTTCATCGTACCATCTAGTAATTCAAATTCTGTGAATTTACTGACTGGTAAGTTATCTCCATCAAGTGCACCCATAACATTAACATAAGTATCGAAGTAATCGTCACCTGTTAATGTACGTTCGCTATTGAGTTTGATTTCAGCCCATTTTGGATCCACGGCGACTTCTTTAAGTCCAGATGCTCCGGCTTCAATCGCGCGGTAGTTACTTTGAACAATTTCTTCACCCTTTTTAGAATAGCTCTTCTTAGCCATTTTCTTCATTTGTTCCAATGCTTCAGCGTATGGCATTATTTTTTGGTTGAGATAGAAGAATGACGCTTGGAGTGTTGTATTAGTACGACGACCCATACCAACTTCTTGGGCAATCTTATTTGCATCAATGACATAGAACTTAGCGTTCTTAAGCGCTAACTGACGTTTGAAACGGTTTGGTAAGTACTTAATTAATTCTTCACCTTCAAAAGAAGTGTTAAGTAAGAATGTGCCGCCTTTTTTAAGGTTTTTAGCCATGTCAAACTTAAATAAGTAACTATCTAATGAACATGAGACAAAGTCCGCGTTTTGCACATAATATGTCGAGTGGATTGGATCCTTACCGAAACGTAAGTGTGAGCGGGTAACGCCTCCAGCTTTACGTGAGTCATATGCAAAGTATGCTTGGGCATATTGGTGAGTTTCTTCACCAATAATTTTAATTGATGATTTATTAGCAGAGACTGTTCCATCGCTGCCTAATCCGTAGAATAAGCATGATGTGTATCCACCATTGATATGATATTCATCATCAACAGGAATTGATAAATGTGTAACATCATCATTGATACCAACAGTGAAATTATGCCAAGCATCTTTTTTAGCAAGGAAGTCAAAGACTGCCTTCATATGCTTTGGTTGGGTATCTTTTGATGATAAGCCATAACGTCCGCCAATAATCTTTTCAACCTTACGGCCTAATTGGGCAAGAGCGGTTACGACGTCTAAATATAGAGGTTCGCCAGTTGCACCAATTTCTTTAGTGCGATCTAAGACGGCAATATGGGTAGCGGAGGTAGGAATAACTTTAACTAAATGTTCAGCACTGAATGGACGATATAAGTGAACTTTTACAAGACCAACTTTTTCGCCTTTGGCAGTTAAGTCATCAATTACTTCTAGACAGGTCTCAGTAACTGAACCCATCGCGATAATAACTTTAGTTGCATCTTTAGCGCCATAATATGTGAATGGAGCGTAGTTTCTGCCAGTTAATTTGCTGACTTTCTTAAAGTAATCTTCAGCAATGCCTAAAACATTAGCAAAGTGAGTGTTTTGTGCTTCTCTTCCTTGGAAGTAGATATCATCATTTTCAGCACCGCCACGAGTTACTGGATGAGTATGTGGATTTAATGCGCGAGCGCGAAAACGTTCGACTGCTTCAAAATCAACTAACTTCTTCCATTCATCGCTATCGATGACTTCGATATTTTGAATTTCGTGTGAAGTTCTAAATCCGTCAAAGAAATGTAAAACTGGAGCTTCTGATTTGATTGCCACTAAATGTGATAATGGTGCTAAGTCAGCAATTTCTTGAACTGAGTGAGCACAAACCATTGTGATACCAGTTTGACGAACAGCGTATATGTCTTGGTGATCACCAAAAATTGATAATGAACGGGTTGCTAGTGATCTAGCAGATACGTGTAATACTGCTGGTAGTAATTCGCCAACCCATTTATAAATGTTTGGAATCATTAATAGTAATCCTTGGCTAGCTGTGTAGGTGGTTGCAAATGCTCCTGCTTGAAGAGCACCGTGAACTGTACCAGATGCGCCAGCTTCTGATTGCATTTCTACAACTTTGACTGGGCTACCAAAAAAGTTTGGCTTGCCTTGTGAAGCATAAACGTCAACTAATTCCGCCATCGGTGAGGATGGGGTAATTGGATAAATGCCTGCTATTTCTGTAAAATAATAGGAAGCAAGTCCAGCGGCAGTGTTGCCATCGACAGATAAGAATGTTTTTTTAATTTCCATATTGACCTCCATAAAAAACCATTAATAAGTATACAATACTTAAGCGACATTTCAACATGAAAGGGGTTACTTTCATTAACAAAGTTTATTTAGCAATCGATTTGATGTATTCTGAAACTTTTTCTTTTAAGTCATCACGTTCAAGTGCAAAGTCAATTGTTGCTTTTACAAAGCCAAATTTATCGCCAACATCATAACGCTCGCCTTCAAAATCATACGCAAATACTTTTTGATCTTTGAGTAATAAACGAATACCATCAGTGAGTTGGATTTCATTACCTTTACCGACTGGCGTAACTTCTAACTTAGCAAAAATTTCTGGTGTTAGAATGTATCTTCCTAAAACCGCAAGTTGACTTGGCGCTTCTTCCATTTTTGGCTTCTCAACCATTTCAACTATCTCAGTAGTTCTTACATCTTTAATTCCATCAACCTTTGGCGCGACGATTCCATATTTACTAACATTTTCTTTAGCCACGGTTTGAACACCAAGAATACTAGCTTGATGTTTATCATAAGCGTCCATCAGTTGTTTTAAAGCTGGTTTACCGTTGCGGTTAACAACAAGGTCATCACCCAATAAGACTGCAAACGGTTCATTGCCAACGAAGGTTTTTGCACACAATACAGCATGACCTAATCCTCTTGGTTCTTTTTGTCTGACATAGTGGACGTTAGCCATCATTGCTATTTTATGGACTAAATCAGCATCTTCATGTTTTTCCGAGGCTCTTAAACGTGCCTCTAACTCAAAATTAATATCAAAGTGATTTTCCATTTCATGCTTGTGGGCATTAGTAATAATTAAGATTTCTTCAATTCCACTTTCAATAGCTTCTTCCACAATCATTTGAATCGTAGGGGTATCAATGATGGGTAGCATTTCCTTTGGCATTGATTTTGTTGCTGGTAAAAACCTAGTTCCAAGTCCCGCAGCAGGTATAATCGCTTTTCTAATTCTCATAGTGTTCTCCTTTATAGAAAAATCTTCCATAAATATTTTATATTTATATTACATTAATAGCAATGATTTTAAGGAGGTTTTAGTTTTAAGGCATTATCTCGATTTTTTTAATATCTTTTAGCAAATGTTAAACTGCTAATTAAGAGCAAGTTTTTTGATACAATTATCAAAAAGCAACTTGTTTATTTATCGTTTTATCAGTATATTGTTTGTATTAATGAGGTTTACATATGGATAAAAAGAAAAAAGCATTTGTTATAGCTCCACTAGTTTTATTATTACTTAGCTGCTCTAAAACTCCTGAATCGAATATCAATTCAGATAACTTATCAATTATTGATAGCGTTTCATTGAGCACGGAAAATAGTTCTGGAGACGAAATAGAAAATATTGCTCATCAAATATCTGGAGCAAATATGATTGAGCATGTCACCGAACTAACTAAACCAATTTATGATGGGCGCTCTACTGCTAGCCCAGGCAATGAGTTAGCGATGTCTTATGTTGCTAATAAGTTTTCCGAGTTTGATTTATTAGATATTACGGAAAATGATTACATTCAACCATATGTCCAGAGCCAAGTTCGTTACTTAACTGAATATCCAGCAATGAATATTAAAGACTCAATTGGCAATGTTGTGATGTCTCCACAATATATTGATACTTGGTATTTCACGATTATTTCATTAGACTATCTGCCATCAAATAATATTAATTTAAAAAACATCCCGCTAATAAACTATAGCTCCTCGTATAATTCTGAAAAATATCGCAATAAAATCGTTCTCGTTCCAGCGCAAAATCTTTATTCTTTCTTTTATTTATCAAAAACATATGCCGGATTTATTATTGAATCCGCCGCGAGCGTAACATACCCAAATATAGAAACTGGAGTTCCATATTTTTCTGACAACACCTCTATTTTTTATGCGTTTATGCAAAATCAGCAATTTAATACTTTGAAAAACTATGTTGCACAAAATTCTTCAGCGACGATTGATATTTCTTATCAAATGAAAACTTCCGCAAGCGAAACAGGTAATATTGTTGGTTATCTTCCAAGCAACAATTCTAGTGATGAGACTGTAATCATTTCTAGTCATATCGATCATATTGGACGATATGGTGAATTAGATAATCAAATATTCCCTGGTGCACTTGACAACGCTTCAGGAACTGCCGCAGTTATCGAGACCGCGCGAGTTCTTTCTTTAAACAAAGATAAACTAGACAAAAACTATCTCTTCATTTGCTTTAACGGTGAAGAGAATGGACTTTATGGCTCGTATTTTTATGTGAATAATCCTCTAGTTCCACTTAACAATACTAGTGTCCTAAATCTCGATATGATTGGATCAAATAAATTAGAGGATGCACCACTTTACGTCATTGGTAAATTCAAAACAACATCACAGAAAAATTTATTTAGTATAAAATTTCAAAAATATGGTGTTCCCTATACTTTAGTTTCTCCTACACATAACGACTATGATTCACTAGTTTCTGATCATTATTATTTCGTCGAAGAAGGAATTACCGCTATATCACTAGTTCATGATGATGTTGACCATTACCATCGTCCTCATGATGTCGTGGAAACATTAAACGAAAACTATTTCTCATTAACTACTAAAGCATCAATTGAATATGCATTAGCGATTTAATTACCTTGTCCATTAATTTCTTTAACAATTTTTCCTAAAGCAGAAAAAGCATTTGCCAGATCCTTGTTGCTATAAAATTTTGTTTCTAATACTATTAGTTTTTTATTAATATCTTTCACTTTAATAAAATAACCAATTTGAATTTGCTCAATTTCTTTAATCATTATTTTTGTTTTACTTAAAAAATTGTATTTAATCAATTCGTCACCAGCAATTATCATTTTTTTCCTTGCAATAAAAAGCGAGAAAGACGATAGCGCGATGCATATTGTAGTTAATGATATAGTTAACATATCAACTTTCTCTCTAAACACAATAAGATAAATAAAATCTATCGCTAAAGTAATGGAAATAACTAAATATGATATTTTTAAGTCCATTCTAAAATAAGGATAATTAATTCTCTTTCTTTTTTTAGATTCAAGAGTTAAGAAAACAATTTCTGCAATCAAAACAATTACACTTATAATAATTAATGTCCAAAACATATTTATCCTCCTATTTAAATACTTATAAATCATTTCACTTGGAAAATTTCATCTCTTATTCTTTCATATTTTGTTTGCTTTTAACTAATTGCAAATACGCCAAAAGCCACTGCTACAACTGATAAAAAGTTGATTAATAACTTTCCATATGAATATGTGATGATTTTTCTATTTTTCATTTTGGTCTTCTTACTTCCTAAAAAAATTGTAACAATGTCTATTTATGTTACAAGACAAAAATTATTTGCTATGAACATATTGCACTTGAAAATTTATCAAAGAAGCAAACTCCTCAACAATTATTTTCCTTGTTGAAGATGAAAAAGCATAATTTTGTTTATGAAAAATTATTCTCTTATTTTTTTCATCAATGTTTGCAAGGCTAACTTCCATTCTAAGTGAATCATTTGCAAAAAAGAGATTCCTTGTTTCTTGATCGCTTAGATTAAAAACTATTACATTCAAGAATGAAACATCTAGAGATTCTTTTTTAATTTTTTCTAACTCGGCAAGAATATTATCAATATTCTTTTCTTCGTTTAAATTAATTGTTGACAAAGTGGCTAAGACTAAAACAGCGTGATTAAGTATTCTTCTTTTCTTATTGATTAATACTCCTTGTTTGTCGAATAAGTTTCCCGTAATATCAATTTTTACAATTTCATATTTATCTTTTTTAAAAGACTTTATTTGCTCAATTATATTCATTTTTACCTCTTTTTATTAAATTTTATTTCTTCATGGTTTTTTGTATTGATTCATAATTTCCTCTAGTGTGAAACCTTTTACAAATCCTATTGTTTTATTGATATTTTTCTTATTATATTCTTCCATATCCAATAATAGTTTTTGTTTTTCTTCAGGAGTTAATTTTTTTTCATCCGGAAAAGTCCATTTCTCAAAACTTGTTTCTGAACAAATATAGTAATAAGGATGTTTTTTAATAGCGTAGTCGCCATACGCAATAATAAGTTTATCATTCATTTTATAATATATGGTGCACTCATATCGTATGTGTTCTTTAAATGCAAAACCCTCGTATTCATCTTCCATCTGTTGCTTAGCCACTTTGCCTCTTTCAGTTTTAACTAAATCATTTAAAAGCTTTCTATCTTCAGGATGATGCTCTATTGTTATTACTGCGCCATGCTGAGATGTAATTCTCCCACGCCTTCTTTTATCTTGATTAAAACAGATTTCAATTACTTTTGTAGCAACTTTTTCACAATCAATTAAAGGTATTTTCATCGTGTTTATTTTCGGTCTTATTTTAAATATTCCGATATATTTTTTTGTTTCAAAACCAATGTAATTATTGTTCTTATCCCAACAGATTTTTTCTGAGGAAGATGACAAATGGATTTTCCACGAATATTCTTCATAATCAAAGATGATCGAGTTAAGAACCCAATTATAATAAAGACGGTATAGTAAATAAATATATAATTCTTTTTCAATATTATCACTATTTTTTATAGCAGAAATCATTGCTCGTTTCTCTGCATTTTGTATTAAATTATCAACGTTATTTTCTATTATAGAAAACTTGTCATAAGGACTCTCCGCAGTCAAAGTACCATTTTTGTAAATAAAGGTCCAGGCAGGAAAAAAAACAACTTTTTCCTCTGTAATTCTCAAAAAATTAATTAAAATATTTTCTTTCTTCGCTCTTTCATCTATCTCATCTATTTTGAGATAAGCATACTTATAATTTTCGTGCATATAACTACCTTATTGCTATGGATTAACAAGAATGAGAATCTATTAGCAACTTTCTTTCTATTAATAATTCATTAATAATTTTGTAGAAATTTCATTTTTAATAAACCAAAAACAATTCTGCAAGATTATATTATACCATACTTAGATATTAATAATATTTGTAGTTGATAAAGTAATCCACGTAGTTTTCAAAACATCTTTTTTTCATGAAGACTTCTAATCAATTTATTAAATTGAAGAATTCTTTAGATCCTAGCAAACTTTGAACATCAATCACTACAGTATTTTATACTTTTTAAGAAACTTAAAAATTCCACAATTGAGCGATTAGAATATCCAACTGTATAATATAAAGAATTTTTTCTCATCTATCTGTCCCTTTATTCTAATATAAGCACTTCTTGTTATTTTATTGGTTAGGAGTCATAATAACTTTAGGTGATTACAATGCAAGAAAAAATCAAACACCCTTTTGAGCCAATATTTAATAGCAGTTCTAAAATATTATTTGTAGGAACTGTTGCAAGCATCAAATCTAGAGAAAATGGCTACCCATATTCTAATCCACAAAATCGTTTTTGGAAGATATTAGAAAAGTTGTTCAATGAAAAGATAGAGAATCATAAAGATTTTTTATTAAAATATAAAATAGCACTTTGGGATACCATTAGCTCTTGTGATATTGTTAGTTCAAGCGATGCTAGTATCAAGAATATTGTGGTTAACGAATTGTGGACTATTACAAATAATAGCAACATAAAAGTAATTTTCACCAATGGTAAAAAAGCTTATGAAATATATCAAAAATATATATATCCTAAGACTAATATAACCGCGATTTGTCTGTCATCAACTTCGCCCGCCAATGCATTAAAAAGCTTAAATGATTTAGTGTCTGAATACAGTATAATATTGGATTATTTGTAAATGACCTACATTCAAAATTAAATCTTTTTATTATTGTATAAGAAAGTAGTAAATGATGTTCCTATATCAAACAGAATAAATATCCAATCACCGGTCCAAGAAATATCGCAATATATATCAATGAAATCCACGGCTGGTATTCTACATAAAACTGCTTGAAATTAAGACTCCATGGATGTTTGATCAAAACCCAGCCGACTAAATCGAATAAAATACAGATGCCTGCCCAGATTGCTCCGGTAATCAGAGCTTCACCAATCGTGGCATTCACGCCGTGCATATACAGCCAGCCGAAAAGCGAAAATAAGATGATATTATATAGCGGATGCCAAGGTTTTGTTTTCTCATAACCCTCGCCCATACCATCCTTATCCATCGGTTTCATGTGTAAAACGTAAATATTGAATACTGTATGCAGTATGCCTATAACAGTGACCGCTGTATAACACACCCAAAACCATAACATAGACATCCCAAAATTTTGCATAGTGCCTCCATTGCAATTTGATTATAGTCCTTTCCCCAGCCGTCCGTCAATTCTTAAAAAAGCGGCTGTGGGCATTGTGCTGTACATTTATCTGTTAATTTCGTAGCTATTTTATGCGGAAAATTATAACCTGGCATATCCAGAAACTATAAGTATGACAAATAAGCAAACTACTATTTATAATAGATTTTACTTAAACAATCTATTTAATAAGAGTTTTTATTTGGTTTTTTGCTAATCTTACACCAAAATTAAGTTAATCTAATAGAAAAATACGCGAAATACTTGAAGTATCGCCGGCTGAACTTTTAGGTATAAATGATAATGATCAGTACAGCGATATAGAAAAAAAGATCATATATCATTATCGTAATAAAGATGAGTTACAAAAAGCAGTAAAGCTAATCCTATGGATTTCCGAAGATTAGCTTTTTTCTTGTTTGGATTGCACCCGTTATGATTTTACTCATGCTTAAAGTTGTCATGGATCCTTTTCCAACTCATCTTGTCCGCGATAGGGTGGCTGGTTAGTACGCAGCCACGCACCTATCGCTGACGCCTACATGAGGCGGGTGCAGGAAAAATGACACATTTGCTCTATCTAGGTCTTTTTAGAGCGTGTTTAAAATAGCAACCATGTTGCTTATCTTTTTATGTGGCCAATAAGTAAATATTTAATTTTAGACCTAGTTAAAATCAATGTTTAATATTAGCTGATGTTAGGATAAACCATACTTTTGACACAGTGTGTCAGGGTAAATAAAAAAGGAGCAATTTTTAGTTGCTCCCAGTATTTAGTCATCTGATGAAACATCTGATATTTGATTTTTTAAAACTTTAAATAAGGTTTCTCCCTTATCGGCAGAAATACTCCACGGGTTGGATGTATCAAAGATTACAATATCTTTATCTTCAGATACAACTTCTCCCGCAATATAAAATCCTTCAATTGGAAGAAATTCTTCCGGAAAGCCTTTAGAAGTAAGGACAGGGACCTTTTCAGTCATACTCCATTCTTTTCCATTTGCGTCAACAAAGCTGCATAATATAAATCCAGGTTGATCATGTGAAACATATTTAAGAATTTTAACTTTCAAGAATTTCATATTTCAATCTCTCCTTTTTATTAAATTGCTATCAGAATAATTTTATTAAGCAAGAATTGGAATTTTTCCGGTGTAAGTGCCGTTTTTGCAATGATTTCAAAATGACTTAGGTTTTTACCCTGTTGAATTATTTGTAATCCTCTTGGAACATTAGAAACTCGATAGGCACCACCAAAGTTTTGAACTTGAGCAGGATCGATATTTACCGATATTCCTCTTTGAGCACCAACTTTATATTCGCCAGGTCTTAATTTCATACTATCGCCGCCACGATAAACCGATACTCTTTGCCCATCGACAATAACTGTCGATCTCATATATGCCAGACCGCCATGGATTCCACCGGCCACTGCACCTACTAATGCACCTATTCCAAATCCCAGTGCAGCACCTTGCCACATGCCATCTATTCCGCCAACCGCATATCCTATTGCTCCGCCGCCGATTGTACCAATTGCAGCTCCTATCAATGCTCCTTTTGCGGCACCAATGGCAATAGAACCTGCTAATGTAGCCGTAGTAACCGCCCCGAATACAGAAGCAACTAATATTCCTACTCCTGTCAAACACAAAGCAGCACCGACTCCTATAGCAAGCCAACCCCACCAAGGCATTGGGCTATGTCCGGAGCTATCTGTAAACATTACCGGATTATTACCACAGTATGCATATAGGTTTAATCCATTAATAGATTCTGGATCGAGGTAACTAATATCATCTGCGTTAATAAACCTGCCAGTTTCTGGGTCATAGTAACGTGAGTTTGTATAAAATAGTCCTGTCTCGACGTCGTTCTATTAAACAACCACACTTTTTGTGGCAATTAAATTATAGCATATTCTAGGAAGTTAAGAAATATTTTTAAAACCAATAAAACTTCCGCTAATCAGTAATTTTACTCCTTAATGTTCCAAATTTGAGATTTAAGGAATTTACTGAGGAATGGAAGAATTTAGAGCTTAATAAGATAGTCACGCGTGTCACTAGAAAAAATATAAATAACGATTGTAAGGTGCCTTTAACAATCTCAGCACAATATG